>DJMA01000008.1:3673-58750 GCA_002436415.1 Bdellovibrionaceae bacterium UBA6502
CTAAATCTAAATCTAAATCTAAAAATTAGTTTTCAAAAAGAGTTGTTTTTTGGGAGGGGTGAACTTCTGCTAAAGCCTTAATAATACACCTTTTTATTAACTTTTGGTTTAACAAACTAACTATTGTCAGAGGACGGAGGCAATGATCGGCTGTGCCCCGTAGAGAAAACTTTGCTCTTTTGAATTGGTTTAGTCTAGAAAAACTCTTGCGAAGACAGGTTTGGTAAATTTTATTTCTTTGTTATTTGTCAGAAAGTATTCCATCGAAACCCAAGTAATTTTATGGATTTATGTCTAAAATCCTTTGTACTCCATGCATTCTTTTCAAAACTATGATGCATTCCGTATTAAATGGGCCGTCTACTCGCTTTTGTGTGTTACCTTGGCGCTTCCTCTAACTTGGGAAGTATATGGATCAAGATATTTTGTTTGAAGACTTAGGATTGTCAAAGTCATTATTGAAAGCAGTTGCTAATTTGGGCTTTGAAACTCCGTCGGAGATTCAGCAAAAAAGTATTCCGGTATTGATTGAAAATGAATGTGATTTCGTTGGACAGGCACAGACAGGAACGGGAAAAACCGCTGCCTTTGGATTGCCTCTATTAATGAAACTAAAAGAGCAATCAGATAAGCCGCAAGCTTTAGTGTTAGCCCCGACAAGGGAATTGGCCTTACAAATTAGTACAGAGTTTGGCAAATTCTCAAAATATGAAAACTACAATAAAGTAGAAGTTTGCGGTGGAATGAACTACCGACCTCAGCTTCAGGCCTTGCGCTCTGGAGACATTCAATTGGTTATTGGTACACCTGGGCGTGTGATCGATCTATTGGATCGTGGGGCTTTAGATTTGTCTGAGTTACAATACTTAGTATTGGATGAAGCAGATGAAATGTTAAACATGGGATTCTTTGAAGATGTTCAAAGAATTATCGAGGGAGCAAATCCAAATCGTAATCTTTGGATGTTTTCCGCTACTATGCCAAAACAGATTAAAGGATTGATTGAAAAGTCTTTCCGTAACCCTGTTTTTGTAAACACAAAATCAAAAGAAGTTAGTAATGCCGATATTGAGCAAAGCTACTACTTAGTAAAAGACAAATACAAATTAAATGCTCTAACGCAAGTTTTAGACATGATTGATAACTTCTATGGAGTGATCTTCTGTCAAACTCGTCAAGAGACTAAAGACCTTGGTTATACTTTGATGGACCAAAACTACAATGTATCTGTTTTACATGGAGATTTATCTCAAGCAGAACGTTCTAGTGCCATGAGAGACTTTAAAAAAGGAAAGACGAAAGTTTTAATTTGTACAGATGTTGCCGCTCGCGGTATTGATGTAAATAACCTTACTCATGTGATTAACTTCGGTTTACCGCGTGATAAAGAAAGTTATGTGCACAGAATCGGTCGTACCGGTCGTGCTGGAAATAAAGGTTTCGCAATCTCTATTTTAAATCGTGAAGACATTCATCGTTTAAAGAGAATCGAAAGCTTGCAAAAAGCCTCTATCAAGAGAGAAAAATTTCCTGAGATACGTGAGCGCAAAAAAATCTTTATTGAGAAAAAGACAAAGAAATTTGATTCTCTTGCGTATCAGTTGATGCAAGAGCAAGAAAACTACACAGTAGACGAAGTCTTTGAGCAGTTTAACCAACGCTTTGATTCTTTCTCGAAAGAAGATACTTTAAAAATGATTTTCAATAGCTTGTTCAAGAACGATCTTCGTAGAATGGATGAGTTGTCTGATATTGAGTTAGACGTTGCTGATGAAAATCGTAGAAGCAGTCGTTCAACTCGTGGTCGTGATGGCGGCGGACGAGGCAGAGATCGTGATCGTCGTCGTAGTCGCGGTAGATCTCGTGATGGCGCACGCGATAGAGACGGTGGCCGTGAGAGAGACAGGGATTCAAGACCTTCTCGTTCTCGATCTGAAAGAGGTGCTAAATCTTCAGATCGCAGCGAGCGTAGGGAAAGAGGGGAGCGCAAAGACTCTGCTTCTTTTTCTTCTTCGAAGCCTAAAGGAGACTCTAGAAAATCTTCTAAGCCAAAAGCTAAGTCAGGACAGAAGGGTTCTAGCTTTTTCACTCCTGGTCAGAAGAAAAAAAGAAAGGCCAATGAGTCTCGCTCAAGATCTCGATAAGGGACTTTATTTTTTCATCCAACAAGTTGTGTGAAAAAATAAAAAAATTGTAGAAACCCAAAACTTTATTAGCCTCCAATCTTTATTGGAGGCTTTTTTAATGCTTGAGGATGAAATTAAAGTTTAGATGCCGGGGCTACCTTGGAATAGGTGGATTGATAATTCTTAATTCTTAATTCTTAATTCTTAGAAGCTGGAATTTTTAATTTGTTTTTTCATCTTAGCTCGAAGATAAGGGCTTTGTACTTGGTACTAATTTTGCTGTAGTTGATTTCGTTGGAAAACAAGGGAGACGTAATGAAAAAGTTATTATTATTTTGTGTATTAAGTTTGTTGGCTGCTTGTGGTAGGGATGAGGACTCAAGTTCTGATCAAGTTAATGTTCAAGGGCTTCAAGAGGAGCAAGTGCTTCAATTTGCTCATGATTTGTCGCAAGAATTGAAACCGGTTTATTCTTCATTGACCGCTGCGATACTTGCTTACGAAGAAAAACAGCCTGTTTCTGTCTTGGGTTTAAAAAAGTTTGTTGATTCAGTTGTAAAAGATTTGGAGGAAAGTCCCGCTCTGTTTAAGGGTGTTGTTTCAAGGAGTAGTGTTGGTTGTGTTCAAGTGGAGGACTCCTCTTCTGTGGTTTTCTTGGATACCCTTATGTTTACTGACCACTATTGGGGAGCCAATGCGGACCATTCGATTTTATTTAAAGATAAATCTGGAAATCCAATTTTTAAATATAGGTTTAGAACTAGATCTGGGAATATTGAATATTCTAAAAATGAAATGAATGAGCAGAGTTTTCCAGTTCGTAGAGGGGATGACAACTACGTACTTTTCGGCGGTCTTTCTATAGTTGGGGCTGAGTCTTGTGAGGCTAAAACTAATTCAGGTTACTATGAATTGCCAGAGCACTTTGTATTTTTCTATCGTGTAATGAGTGGGAATAAGTTAGGGACTTTCCTAAAGTATTCAGCGATACTCGGAAACTTCAAAGATTTTTCACAAGAGCTAAAGAAGGCTTCGCTAAACGAAGCTGATAGGAAGATTCAGGCGATCGATTATGTTAGGCTGCAATACCTTAAGACCTTGATTCAAGAGGGATTTCCGGCGGTTTTGGATTAAACCAGGCTGGCTGTATTAAATTTAAACCGGTTCCTGTAGTTGCGGATAGGCGATTCTACTCGTCGGAAAGTTCTCCTTAAAACTGGTTTGTCTGAATTTTTGTTTTTCTTGCAAGGATTACAGAAGTGAATGTTAAGGGGTTAAGCTGGTTTCATCCGCAATTAAAGAGGGTGGCTTATAGCTGTTTGGCCTCGGGTAAAGCTGTAGGCATTGCTCGGGGGGAGGCTAATGCTTTTTTACTTTCCTGGAGTTGTCCTTAAATTACTTTAATTTCGTTGCATTTGTTAGACCTGGATTTATTTTATGCAAGTTCTTCGGGCTATTCGTTCGGGCTTGAAGAAATAAGTGTTAAAAAGCAATAATGCTTATATATTACTCAAAACTATTATCCTAAGTTGTTATTTTTACTTGTATTTTCCACTTGCAAAAAATTTACCACAATTTAGAATCAATGCTTGATGAAGAACTTAAAATTAGGTAGAACTATGCGGCTCATAGGAGAAGTGTATGTATTTCCGCCTTTTTTTAGGTGGTTTTATATATGAATGCAGGGCTGTAGCTCCAATTGGTAGAGCGGCGGATTCCAAATCCGTAGGTTCAAGGTTCGAATCCTTGTAGCCCTGCCACAACTTTATTTGCGCTTGGGGAAGTATGAATAAGAACAACAACTACAAAAAGATTATCACGCTTAGTTTTGTCATCGCAGGCTTTTTAGTAGCTTTTGTGGCGAATGTTTTAATGGAAACGGCATCAGCAGCTTTTGGTTCTGTTGCAAGGTTAATGACCGTAGATGCAGTAAAGCATGGTGTGCCGATTGTTTTAGGTTTGGCTACTTTTGCTGCTTTACAGTTTAACAAAAAAGTCCTTGTTTGGGCTGAGGAAGTGGTTTCTGAAATCGATAAAGTGGTTTGGCCTTCTTATAAAGATACTTCCGCAATGACAATCGTAGTTAGTATTATGCTGCTTTTTGCAGGTGTAGCACTGGGTTTGATGGATATGATGTCAAACTACGTTGTTGGCTTAATGGTTAAATAAAACGAAGGACTTAAGATATGAGTGATATGAAGTGGTATATCGTAAATGCACATTCAGGATACGAAGAGAAAGCCAAAAAAGGTCTTGAAGAGCGTATTCGTAATGCATCTAAAGAAGAAGACTTCGGAGAAATCTTAATTCCTAAGGAAGACGTTGTTGAGTTGAAAAACGGAGCTAAAAAGCAAAGCTCTCGTCGTTTCTTTCCGGGTTATATGTTCATTCAAATGAATATGACTCAAGAAACTTGGCACGTTGTTAAGGATACAACTTACATCTCTGGTTTCGTTGGTAACGGATCTACCCCAAGCCCTGTTACCGAGGAAGAGGTTAAGAGAGTAACGAATCAAATGGCTACAGGAGCTGAGAAGCCTCGTCCTAAATTTACTTTTGAAGTGGGTGAGGAAGTTAAAGTTGTAGACGGTCCGTTTAGTAATTTTAATGGTTCTGTAGAATACGTTGATGCTGATAAGGGTAAATTAAAGGTTCTTGTTAGTATTTTCGGTCGTCCGACTCCGGTTGAGTTGGATTATATTCAGGTTGAAAAAGCAGGAGAGTAATTACTCTTTCTTGCGTTTAATATTATAAACCCTTTTATAGGAGCGGGTATATGGCTAAAAAAGTAACAGGCTATATTAAGTTACAAATACCGGCAGGGAAGGCAAATCCAGCACCTCCCGTTGGACCGGCGCTCGGACAACATGGGGTTAACATCATGGACTTTTGTAAGCAGTTTAATGCTAAAACACAGCCCATGGGTGACACAGTTGCTCCAGTGATTATTACAGTTTACGCTGATAGATCTTTTTCTTTCATCGTAAAAACACCTCCAGTGTCTGTAATGCTGAAAAAAGAAATGAAGTTGAAAAGTGGTTCTTCTAACCCATCTCGTGAAAAAGTGGGAACTGTGTCTCAGGACATCATTAGAAAAGTTGCTGAAGTGAAGCTTCCAGATCTTAACTGTACAACTATCGAGGCTGCTATGGCTCAGGTAGAAGGTTCTGCTGTAAGCATGGGCCTTAATGTAGAGGGGAGAAACTAATGGCTAAACTAGGTAAAAGATTAAAAGCAATCAAAACAAATGTAGATAGAAACACTCGTCTTGCTTTAGATGAAGGTTTGAAGTTTGTTATCGATAATGCTACTGCCAAATTCGACGAAAGCATCGAAGTTGCTGTAAACCTTGGTGTAGATGCAAAGCAATCTGACCAACAGGTTCGTGGTGCTGTTGCTCTTCCTCACGGATTGGGTAAAGAAGTTCGCGTTGTTGTTTTCGCTCGTGGTCCTAAAGAAGTAGAAGCAAAAGAAGCTGGTGCTGATTTTGTTGGTGCTGAGGATCTAGTAGAGAAAATCCAAGGTGGATGGTTAGATTTCGATAAAGCAATTGCAACTCCAGATATGATGCCAATCGTATCACGTGTAGCTAAGGTTCTTGGGCCCCGTGGTCTAATGCCTAACCCAAAAGTGGGTACAGTTACTATGGATGTTACAAAAGCTGTTGAAGGTGAGAAAAAAGGTAAGTGTTCTTATCGTGTAGATAAAGCAGGTATCATTCACACTTCTATTGGTAAGAAATCAATGGGTGAGGCAAAAATTAAAGATAACTTTAAAAGCTTGCTAAGCGCACTAGTTAAGGCAAAGCCTGCAACTAGTAAAGGTACTTACCTTAAAAATATCAGCATTAGCTCAACTATGGGTGCTGGTGTACGTTTAGACGTAAATAACGTTCAGTCTTCTTTGTAAGACTGAGCTTTGTTTATATCTCTTGATTAGACATTATGGTTTTGCGGGTGACGGTTTGGCTAGTCACTTGAGTCACCCAAAAAACTAGTAATCAGCTCCTTCGATCAAGAGTTTATCAAGTGAAAGAATGACCGTCAGGAAGCAATTTTGTGGACTGACATAATTAGCTACTGCTCACAGGTCAGAGACAGAAGGTGCCCGCAAGGGTTTAATTGATGATTTAGGGATAAGGAAATCGGCCTTCAGAGATAAGTGGTATAGTTTGCTAAGAAAAGCTTAACTTATTACTTTTACTGAATTTGAGTAGAGTTTTTGAACGGGAGTTTATCATGATGGATAGAGCGCAAAAAGCGCAGGTGATTGACGGGCTTAAAGACCGCTTCTCCAGATCCTCTGCAGCGTTCCTTGTTGATTTCAAGGGTATGAACGTTGAGCAGGTTACTACTTTGCGTAAGCAATTGGTAGGTGTGGATGCTGAGATGAAGGTTGTTCGTAATACACTTGCAAAGCGCGCCCTGGCAGATTTCCCAAGCGAATCTGATGCAATTAGCTCTGATTTTATCGGAACGAATGCAGTTGTTTTTGCTTATGGAGATGCTAGTGCCCCTGCAAAAGCTCTTAGCGAATTTGCAAAAGACGTTGAACAACTACAGGTTAAATCTGGTGTGATGGAAGGTGAAAGACTTGATGAAGCAAAAATCAAGTACCTTGCAGATCTACCGCCTATGGAAGTTTTACGTGCACAATTCCTTGGAGTTTTGGCGGCCCCAGCGAGCAAGTTTGTTCGTACTATGTCGGCTGTTCCAGGTGGTTTTGTAAGAGCGCTTAATGCTTACAAAGAGAAACAGTCTTAATTTTTAAGACACAAGATTAACAAGTTAAGAATTTTTTTAACAAACTAAACGACTTAAAAGAGGTATTAAAATGTCACTAGATAAAGAACAAGTAATCGAGTTTTTGTCTAACATGCCAGTAATCGAATTGGCGAAAATGATCGAAGAATTAGAAGAGAAGTGGGGCGTTTCTGCTGCTGCTCCTGCTGCTGTAGCTGTTGCTGCTGGTCCAGCTGCTGCTGCTGAAGAAAAAACTGAGTTTGACGTAGTTCTTGCTTCAGCTGGTTCTTCTAAAATCAACGTAATTAAAGAAGTTCGTGGTCTAACTGGTCTTGGCTTGAAAGAAGCTAAAGAATTAGTAGAAAGCGCTCCAAAAGCTATCAAAGAAGGCGTAGCTAAGGACGAAGCTGAAAAGATCAAAGAAGCACTAGAAAAAGCTGGTGCAACTGTTGAACTTAAGTAATTACATTATATTAGCTAATTAATTAATCATCGGTGGGAACGTTTGGTTCTCACCGATTTCGTAGTTTGAAATTGCCACATCAAAAGGAGAGCGAATGGGCAACACTCCGCTTACAGCATCTAACTTGCGTTTGAGAAGAAGTTTCGCAAAGTATAGTTCTGCGGTACAGATTCCAAATCTTATCCAGCTACAAAAGGCTTCTTATGAAACCTTCATCCAAAGAGAAGTAGACCCGGATAGAAGAGGGGAACTAGGACTAAATGGTGTATTTACATCTGTATTTCCTATCTCTGATTTTAATAACACGTCTAGTTTGGAGTTCGTATCCTACCATCTAGAGCCTCCAAAATACGATGTTGAAGAATGTCGTCAACGTGGAATGACTTTCGCAGCTCCTGTGAAGGTGACTTTGCGTCTGGTTGTTTTTGATGTGGACGAAGAGACCGAAGCTCGTAGTATTCGTGATGCTAAAGAACAAGAAGTTTACTTAGGGGAAATTCCTTTAATGACTGAAAATGGTTCTTTCATTGTTAACGGTACTGAGCGTGTTGTGGTTTCTCAGTTACACCGTTCTCCTGGTGTATTCTTTGACCATGATAATGGGGAAAGCCACTCAAGTGGTAAAATCCTTTTTAATGCTAGATTGATCCCATACCGTGGATCTTGGTTGGACTTCGAATTTGACCAAAAAGATTTAGTATATGTAAGAATCGACCGTCGTCGTAAATTCCCAGCTACTGTTTTATTAAAAGCTTTGGGTTTTGATGAAGAAGCAATCTTAGATTACTTCTACGATGCCGACAAAGTTAGTCTTGAATCTGACGGAAAAAACTATCGATTCATCAATGTTGAAAAAATGCAGGGTCAACGTGCCCTTTCTGATATTGTCGATCCAGCAAACGGTGAAGTGCTTGTAAAAGCAGGTCGTCGCGTGACTCGTGCCATCGTTAAAAAGATGATCGAGCAAAAGATCGAAAAGCTAGAAATCATTAGTGATGATCTTGTAGGTAAGGTAATCGCTAAGCCAGTAATCAACGAAGATACTGGTGAGATTTTAGCAGACGTAAACGAAGAGTTAACTTTAGATTCTATCGAAGCTATGCGTAACTCGGGTGTTACTGAATTAGATCTAATTTTCTTCGACGGTGTTTCTGCGGGGCCTTACATCCGTAACACTTTATTAGTAGATAAAGTTGCTACTGAAGAAGAAGCTTTGATCGACATTTATAAAAGATTGCGTCCTGGTGAGCCACCAACTCCTGAGGCTGCAGGAAACTTCTTTAACAAACTATTCTTCGACCCTGAAACTTATGATTTAAGTGAAGTTGGTCGTATTAAAATTAACCACCGTTTTGACATTCCTGAAGATGAGTGTCCTGTGGACCACAAAACTCTTACTAAGAAAGATATCATTTCTACAGTAAAAACTCTTGTGGACCTTCGTAACGGTGAAGGTAAAGTAGACGATATTGACCATCTTGGTAACCGTCGTGTTCGTTCTGTGGGTGAGCTTCTTGAAAACCAATACCGTATCGGTTTGGTTCGTATGGAACGTGCTATTCGTGAAAGAATGAGCCTACAAGATATCGAAACTATGATGCCGCATGATCTTGTAAATGCAAAACCAGTAAACGCTGTAGTTAAAGAATTTTTTGGTTCTTCTCAGTTGTCACAGTTTATGGATCAGACGAACCCTCTTTCTGAGATTACGCACAAGCGTCGTTTATCAGCATTAGGACCCGGTGGTTTGACTCGTGATCGTGCCGGTTTCGAAGTACGTGACGTACATCCAACTCACTACGGTCGTATTTGTCCGATTGAGACTCCAGAGGGACCAAACATTGGTTTGATCGCTTCCTTGGCTACTTATGCACGTATTAATAAATACGGATTTATCGAAACTCCTTACCGTCAGGTTGCTGAAGGTACCGTGAGTGAAGATTACAGATATTACTCAGCATTAGAAGAAAAAGGTCACAGAATTGCGCAAGCAGCGACTTTGGCTGGACAAAAAATCGACGATGAAACTTTGGTTGCTCGTTGGGATGGTGATTACCAGATCATTGAGAGAGAAAATGTTTCTCTTCAAGATGTGTCACCGAATCAGTTAGTGTCAATTGCAGCTTCTTTGGTTCCTTTCCTAGAGCATGATGATGCCAACCGTGCCTTGATGGGTGCGAACATGCAACGTCAGGCGGTACCTTTGATTAAAGCTCGTGCTCCTCTAGTAGGAACAGGTGTGGAAAGATTGGTAGCGGCTGACTCTGGTACTTCAATGGTTGCTAAAAACGCCGGTATCGTTGAGGAAGTGGATGCTTCTCGTATCGTGATTCGTCGTTTTGCTCGTCAAGGTGAGCTTGGTGCCAACGTTGATATTTACAACTTAACGAAATACCAACGTACTAACCAAAACACTTCTTTCAACCAACGTCCAATCGTTCGCGTTGGAGACGTTGTTGGTCGTGGGGATGTAATTGCTGATGGTCCATCTACTGAGTTGGGTGAGTTAGCTCTAGGGCAAAATATCCTAGTGGCCTTCACTCCTTGGATGGGTTACAACTTTGAGGATTCTATCTTAATTTCTGAAAGATTGATCCGTGAAGATGCTTTCACATCTGTACATATTGAAGAGTTTGAGTGTGTGGCTCGTGATACTAAGTTAGGTAAAGAAGAAATCACTCGTGATATCTCTAACGTAGGTGAAGAGGCCCTTAAAGACCTAGATAGTTCTGGTATCATTCGTGTAGGTGCGAAAGTTAAGCCAGGTACAATTTTGGTTGGTAAAGTAACTCCAAAAGGTGAAACTCAACTTTCTCCTGAGGAAAAACTTCTTCGCGCGATCTTTGGTGAAAAAGCTGGTGACGTACGTGATACATCACTTCGTGCTTCTTCTGGTGTTTCTGGAACGGTTATTGATGCGCAAGTATATAGCCGTGAAGGTGCAGAACGTGACGAGCGTTTGATGAGCATCATCAAAGAAAAAGAAAGCAAACTAGAAAAAGATTTATCCGTTGAGCAAAACGTTATTAAAAATAACGCTATTGATAAGTTGAAGAACCTATTGGTTGGTAAAACAACTACAGGCGTTCTTTTAAACGAAGACGGTTCCAAAAAATTACTAGAAAAAGATCAGGTAATCAGCGAAGAGGATATCGAGTCAATTCCATTCGAATTGCTATCTTACATCCCTCTTCCACAAGAGTTAGAGTACCAAGCAACTCGTATTGTTGATGGCGCTCGTAACCAGTTGGATGCTGTAAGAATGATCTTCAATGAGAAGATTGACCGTTTACGTAAGGGTGATGAGCTTCCTCCAGGCGTAATTAAAATGGTTAAAGTATACGTGGCAATCAAGCGTACTCTTCAAGTAGGGGATAAGCTTGCTGGACGTCACGGTAACAAAGGTGTGATCTCAAGAATTATGGCTGTGGAAGACATGCCGTATCTACCAGATGGTTCTCCGGTAGAAATGGTGTTGAACCCACTTGGTGTACCATCTCGTATGAACATCGGTCAGGTACTAGAGATTCACTTAGGTTGGGCAGCTCAACATTTAGGGCAGCAACTTGAAGAATACATCGAAGAGTTTAAAGCGGAAGAAGTTCGTAATCGTTTGAAAGACATCTACGAAAACCCTGAGTTAGTAGATCGAATTGAAAACGCAGATGAAGATTCTTTAAAGCGTATGCTTCCATACCTAAAACGTGGTGTTCATATTGCAACTCCAGTTTTTGATGGTGCTAAAGAATCTGAAATCAAAGCTCTTCTAGATAAGGCCCAGTTACCTCAACGTGGTCAGACAGTATTGTTTGACGGTCGTACGGGTGAGCCGTTCGAGAACACGGTAACTGTTGGTGTAATGTACATGCTGAAACTTCACCACTTGGTAGAAGAAAAGATTCACGCACGTTCGATTGGACCATACTCTTTAGTTTCGCAGCAACCATTGGGTGGTAAAGCTCAGTTTGGTGGTCAGCGTCTTGGAGAGATGGAGGTTTGGGCAATTGAGGCATATGGAGCATCTTATGCACTTCAAGAGTTCTTAACTGTTAAATCGGATGATGTTGCTGGTCGTAACCGTATGTACGAATCGATCGTTAAGGGTGAAAACACTCTTGAGCCAGGTCTACCAGAATCTTTCAACGTTCTTATTAAAGAGCTTCAATCATTGGCTCTTAATGTTGAGTTGGTTGAAAGTAGCGTTCTGACAGATCCTGTTGTTGAAGATGATGACGATGCGATCGAAGCAGAAGCAACTGAAGTTACTGAAAATAATTACGGACAACATTAAAGGAGTGGCCGTTGAAAGACTTATTGAATTTTTTCGATAAACCAAAAGATCCATTAGCGTTTAATTCGGTTCGAATCTCATTAGCAAGTCCGTCCATGATTCGTGGATGGTCTCGCGGTGAAGTGAAAAAACCTGAAACGATTAACTACCGTACTTTCAAGCCAGAAAGAGACGGTTTGTTCTGTGCAAAGATTTTCGGTCCGATTAAAGACTACGAATGTTTGTGTGGAAAATACAAAAGAATGAAATACCGTGGTGTGGTATGTGAGAAGTGTGGAGTTGAGGTAACTCAATCTAAAGTGCGTCGTGAACGTATGGGTCACATTGACCTTGCTTCTCCTGTAGCACACATTTGGTTCTTAAGATCTCTTCCATCTCGTATTGGTAACTTACTTGATATGACTCTTAAAGATGTAGAACGTGTTCTATATTGTGAGTCTTATTGTGTAACAGACGCCATGGAAACTCCTCTTGAAGAAGGACAAATTCTTTCTGAAGAAGCTTTAAACAAAGCCTTTGAAGAGTTTGGTCCTAACTTTAAATACGGAATGGGTGGAGATGCGATCTTAGACCTTCTTCGTAAAATTGATATCGAGTATTTATCTCGTAAACTTCGTAAAGCTCTTCGCGAAGCTACTTCTGAAGCAGCAACGAAGAAATTAACAAAGCGTTTGAAAGTGGTTGAAGCTTTCAAAGGCTCAATCAACAAGCCAGAGTGGATGATGATGGATGTACTTCCTGTTATTCCACCAGATCTTCGTCCTCTAGTACCTCTAGATGGTGGTCGATTTGCAACTTCTGACTTGAACGATCTATACCGTCGTGTGATTAACAGAAACAACCGTTTGAACCGTCTTCAAGAGTTAAGTGCTCCAGACATCATCATTCGTAACGAAAAACGTATGTTGCAAGAGTCTGTTGATGCTCTACTTGATAACGGTCGTCGTGGTAAGACTTTTACTGGTCCAAACAAACGTCCTCTTCGCTCACTTTCCGATATGTTGAAAGGTAAGCAAGGTCGTTTCCGTCAAAACCTTTTAGGTAAACGTGTGGACTACTCAGGTCGTTCTGTTATTACCGTTGGTCCTCAATTAAAATTACACCAATGTGGTCTTCCAAAGAAAATGGCTCTTGAGCTTTTCAAACCATTTGTTTACAGCAAATTGGAAGAGCGTGGTTTATCTTCTACAATCAAACAGTCTAAGAGATTGGTTGAGCAAGAAGTTACTGAAGTATGGGATATCCTAGCTGAAGTAGTTAAAGAGCATCCGGTTATGTTAAACCGTGCACCTACACTTCACCGTCTTGGTATCCAGGCTTTCGAACCGACATTGCTTGAAGGAAAATCTATCCAGCTTCATCCACTAGTTTGTGTGGCTTTTAACGCTGACTTTGATGGTGACCAAATGGCAGTTCACGTACCTCTTTCTATCGAAGCACAGGTAGAGGCTCGTGTACTAATGATGTCTACAAATAACATTCTTTCTCCAGCAAATGGTAAGCCGATCATTAACCCAACACAGGATATCGTGTTAGGTCTTTACTGGATGACTCGTGTTCGTCCAGGTGCGACTGGCGCCGGTAAAGTTTTTGCGAACGTTTCAGAAGTAATTTTTGCTTATGAAAATGGTCACATCAACTTACAAGCTGAGTGTAAAGTTCGTATCAACGGAAAATTAGAGCAAACTACAGCTGGACGTGCGATCCTTAGCGATATTCTTCCTGCCGGAGTTCCTTTCTCTGTAATTAACCGTGTACTTACGAAGAAAGAATTGGCTTCATGGATCGATACATCTTTCCGTGTAGCTGGTGGTAAAGCCACATGTATCCTTGCTGATAAAATGATGCAGTATGGATTCAAATATTCAACAAAAGCAGGGATCTCTATCTGTGTAGACGATATGATTATTCCTGACGAAAAATATACTCTAATCGAAGAGTCTGCTAACAAAGTTGCCGAGTACCAACGTCAGTATGATGAAGGTTTAATTACAGACGGTGAGCGCTACAACAAAGTTGTGGATTTATGGGCACAGACTCTAGATAACGTGACGAAGAAAATGATGGCGCGTATTGAGACTCAAGAGTTCGACGTAAACGGTGAAAAGATCAAATCAGATTCTTTCAACTCTGTTTTCGTAATGGCTAACTCTGGTGCTCGTGGTAGTGCCGCTCAGATTCGTCAGCTAGCTGGTATGCGTGGTCTAATGGCTAAACCAAGTGGTGAGATCATTGAGACTCCAATTACTGCAAACTTCCGTGAAGGTTTGTCAGCACTTCAATACTTTACATCTACGCATGGTGCTCGTAAGGGTCTTGCCGATACAGCATTGAAGACAGCAAACTCTGGTTACTTAACTCGTCGTCTAGTTGACGTTGCTCAAGATGCAGTGATTCTAGAAAGAGATTGTGGAACTGATGGGTACATCGAAATTCGTCCACTAATCGAAGCGGGTGAAATCGTTCGTAACGTAGGTGAGAGAATCCTAGGTCGTTATGTTCAGGAAGATGTTGTTGATCCAACTACCGATCAAGTGATCGTGGCTAAGGATCAAGAAGTTACTGAGGAGCACATCGAGAGAATCGAAGACCTTGGTATCGAAGTGATTAAGATCCGTTCTGTTCTTACTTGTAAGACAAAACGTGGTGTATGTAGCCGTTGTTACGGTCGTGACTTGGCTCGTGGATCTGTGGTTAACCTTGGTGAAGCAGTTGGAATTATCGCTGCACAATCAATTGGTGAGCCGGGTACTCAGCTTACAATGAGAACGTTCCACTTAGGTGGTACAGCAACTCGTACGGTTGAGAGATCAGTTCATGAAGCAAGACATGCTGGTACAGTTCGATTTGAAAACATGCAGTTCGTGGAAAACAAACAAGGTACACAGACTGTTATGAATCGTAGTGGTGAAATCGTTCTTTCTGATGAGAATGGTCGTGAGAGAGATCGCTATAACTTAGTTTACGGTACTGTATTAAAAGTGAAAGACGGTCAAAAAGTAGCAAAAGGTGAAAAACTAGCTGAGTGGGATCCATACTCTGCACCAATCATTGCTGAAACTTCTGGTAAAATCGCGTTCGTTGATATTACTGAAGGTTTAACATTGAATGAGCAGGTTGACCCGGTTTCTGGTTTCTCAACAAAAGTAATTGCTGAGACGAAGAAAGCAGAAGTGAAACCAACTTTAACAATCGTTGGTGAGGACGGTGAATTAGTAAGAGTTCCAGGAAGAGATACTCCTGCAAAATACATCTTACCAGTTGGTGCACAGTTACTTGCAAGTAATGGTCAAGAAGTTCACGCCGGTGATATTATTGCTAAGATTCACCGTGAAGCTTCGAAAACAAAAGATATTACAGGTGGTCTACCTCGAGTTGCTGAATTATTTGAAGCACGTAAACCTAAAGAAGCTGCCATTGTTGCAGATATCGATGGTTACGTAAGCTTCGGTAAAGACGTAAAAGGTAAAACTCGCGTAATCTTAACTCCAGACGTAGGTGAGCCGAAAGAGATTCTAATCCCTAAAGGTAAGCACGTATTGGTTCGTGAAGGTGAGTTTGTTACTCGTGGTGAAGCATTAATGGATGGTTCTACAAATCCTCATGACATCTTAAGAGTATTAGGTATCAAAGCTTTGGCTGAATACTTAGTAAATGAGATTCAAGACGTTTACCGTCTACAGGGTGTGGGAATCAATGATAAGCACATTGAAGTAATCGTACGTCAGATGTTACGTCGTGTAGAAGTTGTGAATCCAGGGGACACACTTTTCTTACCAGGCGAGCAAGTTGAAAAATACGAGCTTCTTGAAGAAAACGAGCGTCTATCTCAAGAGGGTAGAGAACCTGCAACTTACAACTCTATGTTATTAGGTATCACGAAAGCATCCCTAAGTACTGAGTCTTGGATTTCTGCAGCTTCCTTCCAGGAAACGACGAAGGTTCTAACAGAAGCAGCGATCAACTCTAAAGTAGATATGCTTCGTGGTTTAAAAGAGAACATCATCATGGGTCGCTTGATCCCAGCTGGTACTGGATTACCTTCTTACAAACGTTGGAAGATGATCGTAGACGAGCACGCTGGTCAAGAAACTGCTTCTGCACTTCCTTTTGGAGATGCAATGGGCACTTCGACTCATCCAGGTCAGTAAGATCTAAAATTGTATTCAAGAACTTAGAAAGCGAGCTAGAGATAGCTCGCTTTTTTTTTTGAAATTGAGATGGATTGATCATTCTCTAAAGAATTAGTTCTAATTTTATCGGAAATCTTTTTGATAGGCTGGAAAGGCACAAGTTAAGGCTTGCCTTTAAAATAACCCAACCGAATCACAATTTTTTGAGCTTTTCTAATTTAAGTTCTAACAATATGTAATTTTATGAATTTATTCCATTTTACCTGTCGATAGTTTTGACAATATTTAGAATAAAGAGACTGAAGTGTGATCACTCTATTTACGTTCTGATTCAAAATTTCTAACAGCAATTCTTGGTTTTTAACTGAAACTTAATCCTGCTAAAATGTGTTTATGTCAATAATCAGGTTTCTTCTTATTGGACTAATGTTTTTGTTGAGCCAATCCATTTATTCCCAACAGAAAATTGACCCGCTGTATAGAGTGGCATTGGGAATTGCAACTCCAGGATCTGGTCCAGATTTTATGGGGCATTTGTTCATCTATTTTGGTGAGGATAAAACATTATTGGAAGAAGGCACTGTTTATGAATTTAACATGGATCGAAACGATAGTATTTTAGAAGAAGATGCCAGTCCTATTCGGCGATTTTTAGGGGAAGGACATCGCCTTTATCTTAGAGAGTATTTGGTTGGGATTAAAACATTACAATATCGTTTAGAAAATCGCTCAGTGTTTTATTATTTTTTAGATTTAGATCAAGAAGACATTTTGTCTTTGAAATCTGAATTATCAAAGGAAAAGAAACGTCGCGAGGGAATTGCACTTTATGACTATAATGTTTTTATGAAAAGCTGCCTCACTGAAATGTTAAAAATCATAAATCCATATTTACTGAAAAACAATTTCCCAGCGATTGAATTTTTCAATGTTGAGGAGGCTTTTTCTGGATTTAAACGTTTTGTTAGTGGAGAGCTTCTTTTTGCAAACAATGCACCGTTTACCTTAGCTCCGAAATTAGCAAAACATCCAGCTGTTATGGATGTACAAAAAATTCTTCCCCAATATGTTCAAGAAATTGAACTTACCATGGCTTTTTATAGAAGTATTGAAAGCGTGGATAAGGACTGTTCTATGAATTCTGAGTTTATAGATTTAATGGAGCATTTAATTTTAGAAGATTCATTTCTCTATGACGAGCCAATGTTTAAACTGTTTAAAGGAATAAAAAAACGATGTCTGAAGCAAGACTCTTTTAGTAATATGATCTTTTTATGGTATCTCAAAGCGGATAAAACAAAAGATAAGATTAAAATTGAAAATGAATTTTCGGAGGAACTAGGGTGAGAGCTTTGATTCTAGTTTCAGTTCTATTATTGAGTGGTTTTAGCTGGGAAAAAGCACAGGCGTCTGAAGCTTGTAGATCTAGTTCGGTCAAAACCTATAAGAAGACTTTTGTCAAAGAGTCTAGAATTGATATGCAAAGCTTATTTGGAGAAATAAAAGGGAAGAGACTTTCTAGAAAATCAATGCTTAGTATTCTACAAAACATTGTACACAATACTGGCCTTGAAAAATCCAATGAAATCCTAGAACTTCTTAATGAGGATAATTCAAAACAGATTTTTAACAGTGAGTTTGTAGAAAGGGAAGACCGACTAATGGAGGTTTATGTTAGTGATTCTCCTTTCTACAAGAAACCTATAGAAGCTTTCAAAGCTGTTGTTCCCCAGTTTAAGGGGGGCTTTAGGATTTCATTTTGGAAATATGGAGAATGGTGGAGTAAAAATTTTAATCCTCAGCATAGAAAATACCAGTCTCTGGTTGGTTTGCCGAAAGAGAAAATGAGTGAGAGCTTAGAACAAAGGTTTATTATACAATACAGAGAACCACTTATTTTGAGCGAGGCAGATTTATACAGTAGCATCCAGAGTTCTTTATTTGCAGTTCAATCAGCCTTGTTTTTTCGTAGTCAATTAAATTGGTCTCCTTCTAAAGTTTTAGCCATGGCTAGTTTGAGAAAGTTCTATTCACAGGTTCTTCGTAACTCTCTTTTAGTGATTGAAAGTGATTTGAGCTTTAAAAGAAATTTTCTGATTAGGTTTTATAGAGTCCTTCGAAAATATGTGTCTTTGCTTGCTGGAGGGGTTTATAATTTGCGAGAAGAAAATGATATTCTTCGTCGTTTAGCTATTAGTCCTAAGGTTCCTTTGGTGGTTTTGTTTAATAAAATCACTAAACTCCAAGCTAGACTAATATTACTATTTTGTCTTGATGGCTTAGCTCAGTTTTCAAATGGAATGATATATTTTAGTAGAGAACTAAGTTTTGAAGATGGGCTTCCACCAAATGATTCCGTGATTATGCAAAGACTCGTTGAAAATGCTGCTGCCAATTCAAGATATGAACACTTGAAAGAGCTCGAAAAGCAGAACTATAGATCAGACTTACTTTTACAGTTTATAGAAGACTCAAAGTTAAATGAATAACCAATGACAGCGCTCTGTCCCTATAGAACCCAGGTGTTCTTGAATTCTATTTTGCTGCGATAGAGAGAGGTTTTCAGTTTTGGATTATTACAAGTTCCTATGGAAGTTTGGTCACAGGGGCTGATTTTTATGGTTGAAAAATGTTCAAGATAACTGTCAAAAAACAAAGTAAATTTGAAAAATTTAGAAAACATAGTCCTATGGCTGATTAAAACTTTGATTGATTTGGGGGCTGGGGTATCTATGAGAGTAATTTGTTTTTACGTTTTACCCACACCATTGTAATGATGGTTTTTGAAAAGAGGTTTCAATGAATTTTAAAAAAATGATAACTAGTTTAGTTTGCGTTAGCTTTTTATCGTCACCGGCAGCATTTGCGGGAGAGATTAATTGGTTCAGTAGTTCCAAGACCATTAGTTATGGAATGATGGCTATGGGAATTGTTGGGTTGGTAGTAGCTGGTAGTCAAAAATCCCATATTCCAGAAGCTCGAGACCCAGCTGGAGCATTATTCGCAACAGGATCTGATATTTTAGATGGAATCATCCCATCCATCGGAGTAACTATCGGTGGATTTGGAGTTGGTATTTTTGCTTTAGATTTGGTTTCAGATTTAACAAAAGATAACGAAGTAGCTTTGTTGAGAGCTGCTGAACATCGTTCACTTGTACGAGTAGCGAAAAGCCCTTATTCAGTAGTTGATGAGAGTTCTGGTCAGGTTTTTGCTTCATTTTTGTGTGGACAAAATTGCGAATCAGCAGAGCAAAGAGAAAGCTTGGTAAAATCAACTGTTATAGCAATTGATCAACTAGCTCAAGACTCCTTAGAGGCTTATAATCAAAGTGATTTAAGTGAAGAGCAAATCACTTCTTCTTTAGTTAAAGTTCTTCCTGAGCAACTTGCTAATGCCCAAAGTTTAGCTGTAGCAAAGTTGGTATTTGCAGTAGGTTTAGTTAATCAAGGTCTTTAAAATTTTTAATTACTTAAGGATTTAGAAAGCGAGCTAGAGATAGCTCGCTTTTTTTGTTTTTGATAAAACTTATCTCTCTCCTCGAGAGCCTCGGCTCGAGTTGGTATTTTTTAAGTTTCTACCGCCTCTAGGTGGAGGAAAGATAGACTCACATTTTTTTATAAATTCCTGGTTGTAGGCCTTGAATTCGGTAGGCTTTTCTTTTTCGAATTTTTCCCATTGCTCCAAACTACTAACGAATGAAAAATCGTTTTCTCTAAAAAGTCGATCTAGGGCTTTTTCTTTTGAAACCTTCGACTTTAGGGCTTTCTTTAATTCGTTTTGAGATAATTTGCTATTGGCTTTCAATAAATCGGATTGAAAGTAGGGGTACTCTTTTAACTCTTTTATTTTAGCAATTTGCTTTTTTAGGTAGGTTTCGTTGTTGGAGGTGATATTGTTTTCCTTGCATGAGTTTTCCGAAACCTCTTTGCAATAGATAATGTTTTTAGAAGAAAAAACTCCTGTCGATACTTTTGAAGACTGGCAGAAACTGCTGAAGCCATCTTTCTTCAAGTTACCCAAGGAATCAAACTCCATGAAGTTTAGACTAATGTTCTCAGAGCTTTCTCCTTGTCGAGAGCTGGCAAAACATCTTTGACTTCTTTGTGCCCATGGAGACTCCACATTACGTGTTATAAAGCTCATAGTGTCGGAACCTGTGCTAATGCTTGAAACCACATGATTTCCAGAGGTTTTCTTTCCACAAACAGAAGTTTCGTTAATGGGGCCTTTTAATCTTTTTAATTCCGCAGAATCTGAATAGCCTAGCCAAACTGAATTGTAGTTTAGGTGTTCACATTTGTTTGAGCTACTGAGTTTTTCAAGACTTCTTTCTCGTTGGTTTCTCAACTGTACTTGAGAGCCTTCAATGTTACACAATGCCTTTATGTTCTCTTCAAACTCTTTTTCCTGAACTACAATATGAGAATCACCATTTTTGATAGCGATTTTATTGTCTGAGCAAAGCCTTTTTAGATCTTGGTTACAGAATTCATTTGGTCCAAAAGAAACAGCGACCTCACAAAAGGCTTTGTGTGAATTTAAAAAAGAAGTTTTTTTACATTCATTGGCAATTGCATGGTTACATTTTCTATTGTTAGACCAAAAGCTTTTTCCCACTGATTTGTTAACCACGGCATAGTCTTTACAGACCTCATGCATATTAAAAGCCAGGGCAGTGTTAAAAGTAGTAAGGAATAGATAAACCGAAACTAGAGCTGTGATTTTCATAAATTCTATTCGGCAAATCTCATCTAGAGATAAAGGCTTTGTCTTAAAATGAGACGTAATTTTAGATATTCCTATTTATGTCTATCTATTTTGTTTTTTCTTACCTAACTCTGAATCTCTTAGCTGTTCAAAACTTTGAAAATTGGCCTATTTAATTGCGGATAAGTTTTAATAGCTACCGAAAAAAATGTTTAAATGAAGTTGTCCGAGCTTTGCTCTTTCTTGCAATGAAGACTGAAAAGATTTTCATGCCCTTAACACTCGGTCATCCGTAATTAAAGGGGCCATTTTATGTTTTTTAATTCCTCCGAATTCAGTTTCAATATACTAGGAATACAAATAGACATTTCATCGGCCTATTATGAATCCACCCACACTTGATAGAGCCAGCTTTAATGTATTGATCATCCAATTGACTGGCATTTGGTAATAGACCTAGTTTTGAGGGATATATGTGTTCGCTCATTGATTAAGTCATTTCTTTGCGAGAAAATACTACGAAACCACATCTATTTAAGGGAAAAGAGTAATGGGATTAAGTCATACACCAGATATGGATCGTTTTTGGAAAGCTTTTTCAGAAACAATGGAGGAACCAAGTTATTGGAAGAGATTTAATTACTACGCATGGTCCTTTGGAAACACGAAAGAATTAGCGGATTCTTTATGTGATTTAGTGTTAGAAGGTAAAAAAACAGCGACTTGTAGTCTTTTACGAGCCTACAAAGGGGAAGAAGATGAGCTACCTCGAGTTGGTTTATATAGTCTTCTTTGTGATGGCGATAATAGCCCTAAGGCAGTCATCCTTTTGAAAAAGTGCAGTTTAGAAAAGTTTGATGATATTAGTCCCGAGTTTGCTCGCTTAGAAGGAGAGGGGGATCTTTCCTATGAGTATTGGCGTAAAGCTCATATTGAGTTTTTCTCTCAATATGAAGGTTTTCATGAAGAAGACTTAGTGATTTGTGAGGAATTTGAAGTGATTTACACCTGAACTCGTTAATTCCTATTTAAAAGAGCCAGAAAAACTCTATCTTCTGAAGCTCTAAATTTTTGTGGTGAGAATCCATTAGGGTATTTCCAGATGACTGATTAAGGCGGAACGCTTTCTTAATGAATACTGCTTTGTCGCCCCAAAGCTGCCATCTTTTTTGTAAATGATTCATTGGCTTTGAATGCTTCAAAAATACATCAAGATAAAAACATCCCGTAAGTACCTGTATATACTAGGTTTTATTGTAATCTTTTTGGGCTATAATAAGCATTTTTTTGATCCACTTGATTCTATGAGTAAATTGGCATAAAAAGCTCGAGAAACAAGAGTTTAAAACTTGACCATCAGGCTCAGAACGGCTAAAAATACCAGCTCGGCGTGCTGATTTGCCTAACAAAATTATTGATAGAGGTATTATTTTAATGGCTACAATTAACCAATTGATTCGTAATGAGAGAAAAGAGCAGAAGACGAAAACTACTTCTCCAGCTCTAAAGGCTTGTCCTCAAAGACGTGGAGTTTGTACTCGTGTTTACACAACTACTCCTAAAAAACCGAACTCTGCTTTAAGAAAAGTAGCTCGTGTGCGCTTAACTAGTGGTTTCGAGGTTACTTCTTATATTCCAGGTATTGGTCACAACCTTCAAGAACACAGTGTTGTTTTGATTCGTGGTGGTCGTGTTAAGGATTTACCAGGGGTTCGTTACCACATCGTTCGTGGTAACTTAGATACTCAAGGTGTTGCTAATCGTAATCAGAGCCGTTCTAAATACGGTGTTAAAAAACCTAAGAAGTAGAGCAGGTAGAAAATGTCTAGACGTAGAAAAAGTTATAAAAGAGAGATTATTCCAGATCCAGAATTCAACGATATTTTAGTAGCGAAGTTTGTTAACTCGCTAATGAAAGACGGTAAAAAAAGTATCGCACAAACAATATTTTATGGTGCTTTAGATCAGTTGAAAGAAAAAGTTAACGGTGAAGAGCCTTTAACTACTTTCAAAAAAGCAATCGAAAACGTAAAGCCAGCTCTTGAGGTTCGTTCTCGTCGTGTTGGTGGATCTGTTTATCAAGTTCCAGTTGATGTACGCCCAGTTCGTAGAACAGCTCTTGCAATCCGTTGGGTTGTTGAGTTTTCTCGTAAACGTGGTGAAAAAGACATGGCTAGCCGTTTAGCTAACGAATTAGCTGATGCTTACAACAACCGTGGTAACGCGATTAAGAAAAAAGAAGAAACTCACCGTATGGCAGATGCGAACAAAGCTTTCGCTCACTACCGTTGGTAGGATTTTTCAAAAAATTAGATTTTATAAACCCAGCTCTTGTAGCTGGGTTTTTTTGTGTCTAGTTCGAGCTAGCTTAGATTTTTTTAGTGAATGCAGGGCTCGGTAATTTAGATCTTCAATATCAAGAATTTACGAAACTTCTTAATAAGGCCTGGTCTTGATCTTAATTTATAAGGAACAGGAAGTGCTAAGTTGATCTAATGTTTTTGAGATTTATGAACTGGCCCCTTTAATTGCGGATAAAAGTATTTTAAAGGCCTGTATTTCTTTATGATGTTCTCTGCGAGGAAAGCTAATATTGGGACAGCTTCTTTTAAATATTTGTTTTCCAGTAGTTGAAAAAATCTATCCGCAATTAAAGGGACCAGTTTAGTGGGTTTAAGCTGAGGAAAAAGAGAACTCTATTAACTAGTAAGTTCGAAAAAAACTTCTTGATAAATTTGCTTAAGAGAAGGCATGGCTTACTTGACACAAAATTTTCAAAGGCTATCTTATTTCAATGATATCAAAAGACGCGATCCCTAGTTATATTCCCAAATCAAAATGTAAGTTGGTTATTTTAGGAACCATGGCTTCTGTGGCAGCACGAAAAGTTGGCGAGAAAGAGGAGGCTGAGGATGCATTTTTCTATCATCACAAAACCAATCATTTTTGGCGTATTTTACAGATGGTATTTGAACCTAAAAAGCCTTCTATAAATATGAATGTTTCTCAAAAAAAACAATTTTTAGAAAAACATGGAATTGCTATATCCAACACAGTTAGTGAAGTTGAAATTACGAAAAAGCAAGCTATGGACCCATCGGACTCTGTCTTGTTCGAGGCTAAGAAGAAAAATAAGTTGCGCTATAAAAAATTAGACGCCAAGACTAGAAAGATTCTGTTGGAATGTCCTTTGTTTTTTACAAGTTCATCAACACCACAAATTTTAGATCTTTTGGAAGGCTATTTAGTCTTTAACAAAATAAGAAAAAATTCTAAGACCGACATTGGCTTTTTGATGACTCCCACTCGATGTAATCCAATGGAGAGAGCGATTGGTTGGAAAATTCGTATGGCACAAATGGGGGTATTAACTCCGAGTGTGAAAGTTCCCGAAGACTTTTTGTGAAACACTATACCGACCGTTGCATTTTTAGGCTTACATTGTTCTAGAAAAAGAACAAATAAGTCGATGCTAAATGAAAGTGTACTGATTTTTTTTAAGGCTTTTTCGTCCTGCTAAGCTCTCTAATTTTTGTGTTTTAATGAACTGCTGCTTAAGCCTAGACTCTCATTGAACAATTCTAATACGGAGAAATGTAACAAAGTATCAATACTGAAAACTACCAATAGGTGGAAAAAAACTTTTTGCTTTCCATTCTTTTTCCACAAAGTTTCCATGATTTTATGAAAAACTATAGAAGTAGGAGAGATATTATCTCATAATAGAATAAAGCTCTTAATTCTAGGTGAATGCTAAATGAAAAACTTAATGCTGTATTTTAATAGACGTCCTGTAGTAGCCAATATGATTATGTTCGGAATAATGTTTGTAGCAGTTATGTGCTGGGACATTATTGGAAAAGAAGAACTACCTGAACATCAGTTAAATTTCTTAAGAATAAGTATTAGTTACCCAGGGGCTGCGGCCGAAAATGTTGAGAGTTTTATTAGCAAACCTGTTGAAGAAGAGCTAAAGGGCATTACTTCTTTGAAAAGTGTAAATGTCACTTCTAGTTTCGGAAGTGCCAGCATTCGAGTAGAGTTTGAGCCTCATGTTCTTAATCTTTCTGAAAAGGTGCAAGAGGTTAAGGACGCAGTCGATTCGGTATCTTTTCCTAGTGATGTAGAAAACCCAAGTTATCGACAATTTAAAAACTCAGAAAAAGCAATTATTGACCTAGGGATTTATTTAGATGGTGTAAGCCTTTTAGATATAGAGAAGCGACAATTACTGCAAAGCTACGTACTGTCTATTAAAAACCGTCTTTTATCTTTGCCCGAAGTAAGTGGAGTGGACGAAAGCGGATATCTCGCTCCGGAACTGCAAGTTCAAGTTTATCCAGAACAGCTGAAAAAATATGAGCTAACACTTGCGAATGTAAAAGAACAAATCACAGCGCAAAATGTACGACAACCTGTCGGGAATATGAAAGACAAACAAGAATCCGAGGTGGCGGTGAATGCGCCTCTTGAAACGCTTGATGCCCTTGAGAAAGTCATTTTAACTAGCGGATTTGAAGGGCAAAATTTAAGACTAAAAGAAATTGCAAAGATTAAGCATGGTTTTAGTACGCCATCGAGTATTACTAAAATTCAAGGAAACGAAGGTGTTAAGTTAAGTATTAAGAAAAGTACCAACGTTGATATTATCACTGCGCAGAAGTCTATCATTAAGTTTGTGAATGATTTTAATGAAATCAATAAAGATAAAGCAATAAGAATTATTCCAAGTGATGATGAAAGCTACGACATTAGAAACCGATTAAGTTTGATATTCGAAAATGGTTTATTAGGTTTTATCCTTATTGTTTTGGTCTTGTTTTTATTTTTGGATTTCAAGTCAGGGCTTTGGGTAGGCATGGGGATTCCTTTTTCTTTGAGCATTACCTTAATCTTAGCCACATTGGCGGGCTATACCCTTAATAATATGACTTTGGCGGCTATTATCATTGTTCTGGGAATCGTTGTAGATGACGCGATTATTGTTGCCGAAAATATTCAGAGAAAGATGCAGAAAGGTGGCGGAGAGAAAGAAGCTTTGGAAGCGGTTGGCGACGTAGGAGCGCCGGTTATTGCTAGTTTACTTACTACCTGTGCGGCCTTTATTCCACTTTTTTTCTTTTCAGGTATATTTGGACTTTTCGTGAAAGTGATACCTGCGATCATTTTTTTCATGCTCTTTGCCAGTCTTTTTGAGTCTTTTTTAATTTTACCAAGTCATATGATTCACCCACTTTTGGGGCAAGAATTTCTGAAGTCTCGATTAAAGTTTTCTTTTGCGGAGACGCGCAAGAGGCTTACCCATAAATTAGAAAACTGGTATGAAAAGCAGCTTGCCTTCTTACTTCACCATAGGAAATTTGTAATTAGTTTCTTTTTGCTGGCTTTAATTGGATCAGGCTTGTTAGCTAGTTCTCAAATGCGTTACGTAATGTTCCCTCGCGAAGAATCGAGAAATTTTCGATTAAAAGTAGTTGGTGAAAAAGGCCTAAATAAATATGAAATGGCAGAAAAACTTTTAGAAGTAGAAAAAATATTTCTCGAAGACGATCGGGGAATTGTACTCAATATTAGCTCAGATGTTGCACAAAATCGCCGTGGCGGGGAAGTCTTAGATAACGAAGCCAGTATTCGGGTGGAAATTACACCAGCTAGTGAAAGAGAATTGTCTTTTAAGCAATTAATGGCCGGTTGGCAAAAGCAATTTGATCAACTTGAAGGTTTTGAGAAAATTGAGCTACAACAGTTTCGATTTGGAAGCAGTAGTGGAAGCCCAATTGCTATTGAGGTGCAAGAGAATAACGATAAAGTTCGGGCCGAAGTTTTGTCGAGTCTTAAGAAGAAGATGAGTGAATTAGGGCCTTTAGTGAATGTTGAGGTGGAGAAACCAATTGTTAAAAACGAATATCAGTTCAAATTAAAAGCGGAAGAGGCTGCAAGTCTTGGTGTTTCTTTAAGTGACATTGGTAGCGCTCTTCGAACCTACATTCAAGGGGATGTTTTATATACGATTAATTCCGGGGATGAAGAGGTGGATCTTCGTTTTTCAACCGTAGACTCTAACATTAAAGAAATTGATAAGCTTTTGGATCTGAGTGTCTCTAATTCGGCAGGCTATCTTTTACCTATAAAAAATGTAGTAGAGGTAAATAAAAGAGAAAAGGCTTCCAGTATCAAACGGGTGAGTTTTAAAAGAGCCGCAATGATTTATGCTGATTTAAAACCAGAGGCGATGACCACTCCTCTTGAAGTTGCTAGTTTGGTGGAAGATAAAATTTTTCCAGAAATATATAGAGAGTATCCAACAGTAAATATGGTTTGGCGAGAAGAAGTAGAAAACTCCAGAGAGTCTGCTGGGGATTTTCAACTGGCTGGAGGTTTAGTTGTAGGCTTGATTTATTTGTTGCTTGTAATTTTATTTAACTCACTAGTTACTCCTTTGTTGATTGCTTCCATTCTTCCTTTTGGGTTGATGGGAGTTATTTATATGTTTTGGATTCATGGAATTTTACAATTTGGATTTTTCTCAGTGATTGGTGCCTTGGGGATGCTTGGTGTTGTGATCAATGATTCCATTGTTTTAGTGAACAAGTTTGAAGAAGACTTTTCTGGAGACCAATTGAGGGAAAGAGAGACTATACTTTCAAAGATAGCAAATTTATCTGCTACTAGGTTAAGAGCGATTATAATTACAACTTTTACCACGGTGGCAGGACTTTTCCCAACGGCTTATGGTGTAGGTGGATACGATTCTATGTTGTCGGAGATGATGTTGGCGATGGCATGGGGATTATTGTTTGGAATGTTTGTAACGCTAGTTTTTGTTCCCGTTCTTTACAGTTATTACTATCAGGCAAGATTGAAGTTACAGGAGTTAGGACAATGAGTACTTGTATAAAACTATTTATTATTTTGGTTTTTTCTTCTTCGGCTTATTCGGAAAGTTTCGAACTAAAAGACTTTATCCGCCTTAGTATTGAGAAAGACCAAAAATACCAAGAATTGCACCTGGAAAAGGAAAAGAACAAATATATCAAAGATCAGTCTATGCCAGCTGATGCAATTAGCTTAACATTGGATCATGAAAAAGCTTATGTGTTAGATTCTGATGATACGAATCAGTCTAGTACGATTCGTTTAAGCAAAGATTTTTCCAAGTCGGGTACAAGTATTAGTGTAAGTAAGTCTAGATCGAATCAACCCAATATTGAATTTGAGGAGTTTGATGTAAGCGTTGAGCAATCTTTATTGAAAAACTCTTTTGGGAGAGACACTCGATTGCTCGAAGCTAAATTAGAAGAAGAGGCAGAGCTTGCAAACAAGGAGCAAGACGAAGCCTATGAGGACTATTTGCTAGAAAGCATCGCTGCTTTTTTTGATTATCAAATAACATACAGTAAGTATTTGTTGGCTAAAGATACTCTTGCTGATACCAAAAAGTTGAATCGACAGGTCTCTCAAAAATATAAGAAACAAATCGCAACAAGTACTGATTATCAGAAATCTCAATTGGAGCTTCTTACCGCTGAGGAAGATTTTTTGGCAATGGAGAAGGATCTTAATCTAATGAAGGCAAAGGTCACTGAGCGAACTGGTTTAAAAGAAGTAGCCCATATGCCGGGCGAGATGAAGAAGCTCTTTTCAAAGTTGTTAGAATGGGAATCTAAAAGCTTAGATAAAAACCTTATTCGTGAAAAATTGATCGCTGATGGAAAACTAAGTATTGCAAAAAAAGAGCTTGAGATTTTGAAAAGAGATAATTGGGCAGAATTGAATTTGGTAGCAGGATACTCTGAGGAAGAGTCAGTTCGTTACTCGAATTCAGTAAATCAAAAAGAGAATTATGTAGGTCTTAGTTTCAGTATGCCTTTTTCCGACAAACAAAGTGCTGCGAACATTGGTATTGCAAGGCTCGACGAGGAGAAATTAAAAGTTTCAAGAGATTTGGCAGAAAGAAGCATTGATCGACAGATTCTTGAGTTTAAGCAGCAACTAAAGTTTTATTCTAAAAATATAGAACTATTGGATAAAAAGTTGGCCTTAGCAAAAAGCATTTACAAAGCTGAGAACAATCGTTATTCCTACGGAAAAATTGATTTAGATACATTGATAGAACGTAAAAAAGATTTAGCGACCTATCAATATCAGTACCAGGAGTACTTGCTTAGTTATTTAAGCCTCTCAGCCTCATGGCTTGAGTTGAATGATAATTTAATTGAATTTACGCAAAGCTTGTAGGGAGCTATTGTTTAAAATAGGTTTCCAAGTCGCAGTTGGCTTCTTTATTGATCGGAAACATACGTGTAGCTTTGCGAATGTTCTGAAGTGATTTCCATTGAAAATGCTGACCACTTTCAAGATTGTAACTTGCGTAAGCGTTTTCGAAGTTCTCGCTTTTCAAAAAAGAAATGTTTGTTGCATCTAACCATTGCAGATCTTGTGAGTCTTTGAATAGAAACAAAGTTTTCTCCGGAAGTTCAAGGGCTTCATTTGTTTCAATATCAAAAATTCCGATACTAGAAAGTTTAGTTACTTTTCCCTCTTTTAATAATGACACAGGTTGATTTACAGCTAAAAATTGACCGTCCACAGAAACTCTAGGAGCTCTTTGTTCGTAAAACTCTTTTCCTAACAAGTCGTTTGCCACTCTTGAGAAATTTTCAATCATTTTAACATGAGGGCTCCAGCGATGGTCATTGTAGTGGTCAGAGATAAAATAAAGAATGCCGTTCGGTGAATATTCTGGCTCCATGTCAATTCCAACTTCATCAAAGAGTTCTACTGGAATTTTTTGATTGGACTTGAAGTCCAATTGGTAAATGCCTTGTTCTAAATTTCGAACTTGATTTTTTCTACGGTAGGAGAAACTGAGTAAGTCGCAGTTTGGATGAAAACTCGCTCTTGAATGAATCATAGCATCTGTAAAACGAATTTTTCCAAAACGCTTTTTGTTATGGTCATAGATTGTTAATTCACTGCCTTCGTTTTCATTTGTACGATCTTGAAAGAGTAGGTAATTAGCATCTGGGCTAATGGAAAGGGACATCAAAGCTCCATGAGTGGAGTAAAGGAGCTCTGATTCTTCTCTTGCTTGCCAGAGTTTTTGTTTTCTTAGTTCCTGTATTCTGCCATTGTTTACAGTAAAGTAGATATCATATTCAAAGTGAGGATTGATGCCAAAGGCATCCATAAAAATCAGATTGGATATTTTGTCAGCGAGTATTGCTACTTCTTTTTCATGGATGCTTTCTTTCAAACTTTCTAAGTCATAAATTTTACCGCCGAGAAATTCCAGTATTTGCAGGGATTTTTTGAAGTGCAAAGAATCAGGATTTAATAGACGTAAACACGGACTTACACGGAGTCGTTTGTCAATTTCGGTAATTAAAGCTCGATTTTCTTTATCGTAGTTTGTAAATGCGTAATCAATTACTTTGGCAGTACAAATTTCGCTGTCGATCTGATCAGCTAGACCAGGCAGATGTATTGCGAGAAAGAAGAGGATTAAACTCCATATTTGCATGTTTTAGATTATATCAATTATTAGGCGTAGAATCGAAAAAAGCCGGCAATTTCAAACTCTTAAGTAGCATTTTCAGCCTCTGTGTAGACTTTTGACAGAAAAAAACTAGTATTTTTTAACCCATTTGCCCTGGTAGTTCGTCTAATAAACATAGGGCCATCGAGGGCTCTAGAGCCAGGGGGAAGTATGCAAGGATTGCAAATCATCGCGGTAGCGATCATGTTGACTGTTTCAAGTAATTTATTCGCATGTCAAATTAAAGGACCAATCGTTGGAAAAGAAGATTTCAAATGCCTTCAAGAGAAGGTGGCTGAACTATATGAAATTCCCAAAAAGGGGAAAAACGGGGTGCATTCTCTTAAAGTAATTGCGGGGAATGAAGAAGTTAAATCGGGTCTAAAAGTGATCCAATAGGGAATTTCAAAAATACAGGGGGGCTTTCTTTTCGAAGAAAGTGTAAGAGGGGCGTATGCTCCTCTTTTTTTTGGTGTTTTGCCTGAGAGTTTATTGCGATAGGTATTTTCTGAAGAAAATCAGTTTAGTTACAAAATCCTTATTTAGATTCCTTTGCTTTTAAAGGACATATTTGCTCGATTCGAATGCGTTAAAAGTGCGCAATACCTAGCTTTGATCCAATGTCAAAGATACAGCAAAAAAAATCCAAAAAACGGAACGAGTTTTTGAGAGCAAGGCCTCGTTGACAGAAAATTCAGTTGAAAATTCACCAGATGAGTCTATCTTAGGCCTTGTATAAGTTAGAATAAAAATAAGGCGGAATATCATAATGGCTAGTAAATCTATGGATTTAGAATCGCTCTACAAAGTAAGAAATATTGGAATCATGGCACATATCGATGCCGGTAAAACAACCACGACCGAAAGGATCTTATTTTATACAGGTAAGAACTATAAAATTGGTGAGGTTCATGATGGTGATGCTACGATGGATTGGATGGAGCAGGAGCAAGAGCGAGGGATCACAATTACCTCTGCAGCTACTACTTGCCAATGGAATGAGACAACTATCAATATTATCGATACTCCGGGCCACGTTGATTTTACCATTGAAGTTGAAAGGTCTTTACGTGTTTTAGATGGTGCTGTTGCAGTTTTTGATGCTGTAAGTGGAGTTGAACCACAATCTGAAACCGTTTGGCGCCAAGCAGATCGCTACAAAGTTCCTAGAATTTGTTTTGTAAATAAAATGGATCGCATGGGTGCGGATTACTATATGTCGATCGATACCATTCGAGAAAAATTAGGAGCAAATCCACTGGCAATTCATTATCCTATTGGTTCTGAATCTGAATTTCAGGGAGCGGTGGATTTAATTTCTAATAAAGCCTATTTGTGGTCAGGTAGTGACCTTGGCCAAGAATTTCGTGTAGAAGATGTGCCGGAGCATATGGCCAATGAGGTTGCAGAAAAACGCAACGAAATGATTGAAAGCATTGTTGAGTTTGATGACGAACTTATGGAGCAGTATTTAGAGGGTAATGAGCCAAGTCAAGAGGCATTGAAAAAGGCCTTGAGAAAAGGAATATTATCAAATCAGTGCACAGCAGTTTTGTGTGGGTCCGCGTTTACTAATAAATGCGTTCAGCTTTTACTGGATGCTGTAGTGGATTTCCTACCAAGTCCTTTAGAGGTTCCAGCGGTTGAAGGAACTGATGTAAATAATCCTGAGAAGAAAATTCCTCGTAAAACAGATTTTGATGAGCCAGTGGCTGCTTTGGCTTTTAAAATAGCCTCTGACTCTTTCGCAGGAACAATGACATATATACGTTTGTATTCGGGAGTTTTAAAAATTGGAGACCAGTTATTAAATCCTCGTACTGAAAAGAAAGAACGTATTTCTAAGATTCTTAGAATGCACGCAAATAGCCGTGAAGAGATTAGTGAGTTGTACGCTGGTGATATAGCTGCTGTGATTGGGTTAAAGTTTAGTGCTACAGGAGATACTCTTTGTACTAGTAATAAACCAGTTGTTTTAGAGAGCATTAAATTTCCAGAGCCTGTGATTTCAATTGTGATCGAAGCTAAATCTACCGCTGATCAAAAAAAATTGGATCAGAGTTTAGAGCGACTACAGCTTGAAGACCCAAGCTTCCGTGTACGAAAAGACGAAGAAACAGGGCAAACTTTAATCTCTGGAATGGGTGAATTGCATCTAGATATTATCGTAGACCGATTAAAGAGAGAGTTTAAGGTTGAGGCCAATGTTGGTAAGCCTCAAGTTTCTTATCGCGAGGCAATCACATCTTCAGCTAATGCAGAGGCTGTATTTCAAAGAGAAATTCAGGGCCAAGAACAATTTGCTAAATGTAAGATAAAGCTAGAGCCAATTGACCATGCTACAGGTTTTGAATTTGTAAATAAAGTAGAGCAAAAAGGCTTCCCGCAAAACTTTTTTGGCGCCATCGAAAAGGGTTGTAAAGACTCCATGGAAATTGGTGGTTTGATTGGTAGTCAGGTTTTGGGAGTGAGATGTACACTAGAGAGTGCTGAATATGTTCAGGAGACATCCACAGAAACAGCCTTTAAAGTGGCTAGTTCGATTGCCTTTCGAGAAGCTTACAAAAAGGCAGAGGCCAAAGTTTTAGAGCCACTTTTTAGTCTTGAAATCTTAACTCCTGAAGAGTTTATGGGAAGTGTAATCGGTGATTTAAACTCTCGTCGTGGACGAGTTCATTCAATGAAGCCAAAAGGAAACCTACAAGTAATAGATGCTGAAGTTCCTCTGGCTAGTATGTTTGGTTACGCTACAGATATTCGTAGTTTGAGCCAAGGAAGAGCTACCTTTAGCCTAGAGTTTGATCGCTATGAGATTTTACCGGACAAGCAGGCGAAGGAAATTCTTGAAATGTATGGAAGGCTTTAAGTGTTAAACTGCTTTAGATACGTTCTTCTGGTTTTAGTTTTGTTGGGCTGTAGTGCTATTGGCTCAAAACCAGAAGAAACTGCGAAAGCAGAGCCTAAATTTATACCATCAACTCAAGGAAATTACAGCGACTGGCAAAAACTGCAAGGCCCAGAACTAGCTTCTGAAAAATACAAATGTGATAAAAGAAACTCCATCCAGGGCGATGATTTGGCAATGCCACTTTGTACTGAGTTTCAAATCAATGATTACCTAATTTATCTTTTGAGCTCCGTGGCAAGTCAAAAAAGAACGTTTTAAATCATAGGGGGAGTGATGAAGCTTTTCGTCTTTATCCTTTTAATTACTTCTTGTGTCTCTGTAAAACGCAAAGAAACTGTAGCTGAAACATCGAAAAACCAGAAAATTGAAAAAAAACACTTAGACTTTGAAGAGTATCAAAGCTTTCCTTCAGCCGTTCCATTGTATTTTTTTGAGGACCAAAGCTTAACTTTAGATCAGCGAAACAAGAGTTTTCGTTGTGAAGAGAAGAGGCTTAATTTATTTCTAATTGGTATTTCTTTAAATGATAAGGCTAAGCAAAAACGAAAAGGCATTTGTATTTAGGGGGGATTAAAAACTACTCAAAAGAGTAATAACTGGCCTATTTACTTTTATAAAAAATGGGACTTAAAAAGAAAAAGGCTTTGGAAACTCCAAAGCCTATTTATTAAGTTAGGATTTTAAGTGCTTTTATTTTGTTTTTACAACATCACCCATTAAAGCTACACCAGCAATAATGTTTCCAGCTCCACATTCGAATTTTTCTGTGCTGTCGTAAGGGATATTTTGGTAATTGCTTCTAATGTTTATTACAGCATCACCACCAAGCTCTCTTGCGCGATCTTGTAGTGCAATAACAGCTGATAGAAAAACCCACTGACAAGCCTGCAAATCAGATTTGTTAAATGCGTTTGTTTTTTTATTGGTTTTAACAGAAGCTACTTTCTCTTTAAATTTAACTTTTGTTTCTTTTCCCCAATAAAGTTTAACTTCATCTACAACTTTGGCTTTAGCGTCTGGAGTTTCTAGGGCATCTTTTATTTCGAAGCGAAGACGATCGTTTCTAGCAGAAAGATTTAGCCCGAACAAAACGGCCAAAAGGATTAATAGACTTGATTTTGAATTTATTACTTTCATAAATACCTTCCTAATAAAGAGTTTTACATGATGACTTAATCATTTGTATTTTTTGAAGTCACTAAAATTTTCAAATGCCTGGATTCTGGCATTTAAGCTCTTTGGGAACATATATTTATTTCTAAGCTATAGGTTAGATATTAGAAATGTGCTAAATACCGGACATGAAATCTTTGTTTTTTATTTTAGCATTTTGTATGGGGACGCAGGCTTTATTTGCTCAGGCAAAGTCTGTTATTGGACAATTTGGTGATGTGAAGCTTAGGCAATTGGTTACGCCTGGATTTGATGAGCTTGCTCCAGAGAGAAAAGTCTATTTTTATTATCTTGCGCAGGCAATGAAGGTTTCCGACGAAATCTACTGGCGTCAATACAGCCGTCACGGTCTTGCGATTCGGGATTTATTGTTAGACATTTTGGAGTTCGAAGACCTTTTCGCCGTTTTAAAAGATTTCGAGTTGAAAGACTTTGAAGCGAATGAAGAAAAAAGGTATTGGACCAATGCTGATAAAATAGCAAATCGATTTCCAATAGAGCAAATTAAATTATATCTTCTGGAGCTCTCCACCTTTCGTGGAAACTATGACTATATCAAAAACTCAAAGATACTACCTAAGGATTGGAACAGCCTAGATCTTTTGCGCCTGATAGACTTTGCTCAAAAATCACTTCGTTTACCTAAGGATAAAGCGCAGCAAATGCGACAGGAAGTACGTCGTCTAAGAAAAGCCATTTTTAGTGCGGATTACTTTCCGAAATACAAGGATGTTAAAGACGGTGACAGGCTTTTAGGAAGTCCTTCTTCTTTTTATGCTCCTGGAATCACGGAAGAGGAAGCAAAAAACTTTTCTAAATCTATTCTCACTTATCTCGAGAGAAACACTAGGGGAGAGGTGGTTGAAACTAGGCACAGCATCACTAGTGGTCCATTTAAAGACTATTTAGCCCTCATTGATTACTATTTAGAGCAAGCTTCATCCTACGCCAATGAAACAGAAAAGAATTTGATTCGCCTACATCGCAAAGTTTTAAGAACAGGTGATGTAGAAGACTACAAGGCTTATGAAATTGAGTGGGTTCAATACAACTCTAATGACATTGATTACCGATTGGATTTTGTAGAGCAGTACCTCGATCCTTTAGGGCACAAAGCTTACCATGAAGGAATGTTAACTCTTAAAAAAATTGATCCAGAAACCGTTCGCCAGCAGGAAGCCATTCGAAATATCATCTACAAACTCGAAGAAAAAATGCCTGTGGAAGAGCGTTTTAAGAAGAAAGGGGAGTTTATCATTCCTTCGGCTGAAACCGTAAATCTTGCCTTTTCAGGAGGAGCGGCTGGAGCTAAGCCGATGGGCGGCTATAATTTATCTAATTTTAAAGATGTGACCCAAAAGGTGGGAAGTAAGAGTCATTCCCTATCTAATGTGGGTTTAGATATTGGAAGTAATGAAACTCCTGAGCAGGCACAAAAAAGAGCTAAGAGCTTTTTCTCGAGCAAACACGCAAAAGATGTCGAGGCATATAGTATTGAAAAAACTTATCCACTTCATGTTAATTTTCATGAAGTGGCAGGACATGGTTCTGGTGAGATTTTAGAAGGTGATCCGAGAGTGGACTTGGGTTCTTTGTTTAATCCAATTGAAGAGTTACGAGCTGAGACGGCTGCGGTTTACCATGTTCTTGATGTGGATTTTTTGTATGAAAGTAAAATCTTTCCACCAGAAATGAGTTTAGAGGATGCACGATCATTTTCAAGAGCTGCAACGGTGAATTTCTTTACCAAACAGCTTAAATATTGGGGAACGATCAGTGATAAAACTTCGATTTCTCAGGCGCATAGAATGGCCAACCAAGTGCAGATGAACTATATGCTTGAAAAAGGCATCATCGAAATCCACAGGAACAAGTTTTCGGAGACTGTAGAGATCAATGGCGAAAAACAGCTTCGTGACTTTGAGCTTCCGGTGGTTCATATCAAAGACTTTCAAAGACTTAGAGAGGCTCTGGGGGAAATTTGGTTTGAAGTGCAAAAGATAGTTAGCTTGTCTTTGGAGTCTGAAGCTGGGGATTATCTAAGTAGATGGTCGTATTACAACGATGAACAACGTTCCTATGGAATGAGCTTGAAGCAGTACGCAGAAGCAAAAAAACAAGCAACGAAACTTCATTTTTTAAGACCTGAGGTTGTTCTAAGTCAAGACGGAAAGAGTGCAAAATTAGTTTACCATGATGGTAAAAATGGCGTGGATCAAGGAATTGCAATTGTGAAGTCCTATCGTGAATTTACTAAAACAGGAATTTCAAAAATTGCTAAAGCCTGCTCTCGTTCAGCAAATGTTCGCACAAATTAAAGCTTTTTGAAGTGTTTATAGTTTAGATGAACTTTAAACACTTCCCTTAATTGCGAATGAAACTGACTAAGCTTCCAAATTCGCGAACTGACATTTAAGTCTATGAATTTTAAGCTGTAGTAATAGGAATTGTGTAGGTGCTTTCAAGGATCTATCTATTATTCATCCGCAATTTACGGGGATAGTTGTTGAACATTTAAGTGAAATTATCAGGAGTTCAGAAGTAAGCCCCTTGCTCACGGATGGTGGATTCTTAGAGTTGATACCTTTAAAGGCTAATGCTGGTGATTTGATTTTTTTGGAAACCCTCCCTGTAATTCATGGAAACAACATTAGACTTTGGATAAGCTTATTTAAAGCTGAATAAAACTGTTCCACTTAGATTTAGATGATTTTTGGCTAGCATCCCCCATCTGCCCACGTTTCGTCTCGAGCTTCATGATTAAATACTTAGAATCTCAAAGCTCAAAGTGACTTTCACCCGCAATTATTGAGACCAGTTGATGGCTAATTAAAGCTGAGCCACTTAATTACGAATGAGGTCCGGCTAGCATTGATAAGTATTGGTTTTCCCTATCAGCCCGTGTTTTGTCTCAAGTTTGATGATTAAATGCTTAGATTCTAAAGCTTTAAGTGGCTTTCACCCACAATTATATTGGCCAGTTAATAGCTAAATCTTAAAACCACCAGATATAGAAAGCCCCCTAATTCATTTACTTATAATCGGCCTCACGTAGAGGATCTTATTGGATTAAGCTCAATTTGCATAGCTTGTGTGATCATTTCCTAATAAAACTGGCATATTGCATGATTCATGGCTGGCTCAGTGACGTTTTTTGCTGCCTTCTTATCTTTATTTTAAAAACTCAATTGGAAAAACCTATTTCAATATTTTGTATTATAATAAGCTGAAGAGTCGCGGAGATGAAATTGAAGTATGTTTTTAGTTTTCTAGTGTTTTTATCTTACAGCATGCCAATGCTGGCGCAGAGCTTTGGCGCGCCTATGTATTTGCCTGAAATGAAAATAGGTCACGCCGATTCAGTGGAAAGTCTCCATAAAAGTCTTGAGAAGTCTTTTCCTACAAGTTTAATTTTAACAGATGAAAGAGCAAAAGATTATTTTGTATTGGGATTCTATAATGACCGAGTTTTCCTTTTTAAAAATCAAATGCAAATAGGGGAGCTTAATGGTTATCCATTAGAGCAAATTCAAGTACACATTGATTCCTTAGAGCAAAAATTGGCTGATATGGGCTTCTTAAGGCGCAATAGTGCTTTTTTTACCTATGGACTTGGAGCTTATTTACTAAATTCAATGATACTAATGAACCTTACGGATCTATCTTCATGGATAGCGGCGATTGTTGTAGGTGCTTTTGTTCAGCTTCATAAGAGTCCTGAGAGAAAAGCAAAGATTAAGTCCTTACTTAGCATCAAATACTCCCTAGAAGAGTTGAAAGGCTCGCCAACCGGACGTGTCTATACAGAAATGATACCAGGTGTAGGTGAGGCTTTGAAAAGGATTCGCCTTCATCATCAAAGGCAGAAATATACTTGCTCTGCTAGTGCTAGTTAATAAACCCTGCCTCTGTAAGTTCATTCGCTAAAGCCCCAATGATAGCTTATAAAGTCGCCTTGTTTCAAAGCCATCAATTTTAAGCTTGCTAGCAGCAATTATTGTCGAAATTCTTACGTAGAATATTATATTTTTCCATTTTCCAATAAAAGCCTTGCTTTGCACCTCTTCCTATCATACAAAGTTTCGACCGGGATCTATAGACAATAAAAATGCCCGGAAGCTAGTGAATTAGTGATCCCAAACTAAGGAAGCTTCCCCGCATAATTTATTGGTTTGAAAATTGGATTTTTAATCAATTTTGTTTAGGTTTATTAGCCCCGCTTGAAAAGACAGAGACTGAGGTTTCTATCTTTTTTACACATGTTTGTAATTACTCATTAGCGAGTTTTATATATAGAAGAATTTTTATAAATGGATTGACTGAAAGTGCATCAGTGATGCATACTCGGCGCTTCGTGAGTTTTATAGGCATCTTTTTTAGCAAAATTTGTTGTTTTAAAAGAAAAGCGTTTATTAATGTAAGTATTTATTTTTGTTGAGGAAATTGTTTTATGCAAAGTCAAAAAATTAGAATCCGATTAAAAGCATTTGACTACAAATTATTGGATCAATCTACACGTGAAATCGTGGATGCAGCTAGAAGAACTGGCGCTAGAATCGCAGGACCAATTCCTCTTCCGACGCGCATCAATAAATATACGGTTCTACGTTCTCCACACGTAGATAAAAAATCCCGAGAGCAGTTCGAGATTCGTACGCACAAGCGTATGTTAGATATTTTTGAGCCTACCCAACAAACGGTAGATCAGCTGATGAAGCTAGACCTGTCCGCAGGTGTCCACGTAGACATTAAGCTGTCAGCTATTTAAGGAGAATACAGGTGAGTGAAGAACAAGTAAACACAGAGGAGCAAGCGCCAGAAGTGAAAGCGGAAGACACAGGTCTTAAGCTTAGCGGTGTATTTGCTTACAAACTTGGGATGTCAACAGTATACGACGCTGATGCTGTGGCTATTCCTGTAACGGTTTTGAAATACGAGCCATGGTTCGTAAGCCAGATCAAAACTGTAGAAAAAGATGGTTATTCTGCTATCCAAATCGCTAGCGGAATCAAGAAAGCGAAGAATACTTTGAAGTCTGAAAAAGGACATTTCTCTAAAGCTGGTTTTGAGAATGGTGCAAAGTTTGTTCGTGAAATTCGTCAAGACATTCCTGAGGGAGTTGAGCTTGGTCAAAAAGTTGCTATTGATTCAGTGGCTGCTGGTGACAAAGTTCAGTTGACTTCAAAATCTAAAGGTCGTGGTTTCGCTGGTACAATGAAACGTCACGATTTCGGTGGTGGTCCTGCTTCTCACGGTTCTGGTTTTAAAAGACGTCCGGGTTCAATCGGTAACAGAACTTGGCCAGGTCGTGTAATTAAAGGTAAGAGAATGGCTGGTCACTACGGTGATGAAAACATCACGGTTAAAAACGTAAACATCGTTGATGTGATTCCTGAAGAGAACGTGATCCTTGTAAAAGGGCCTGTTCCGGGTGGAAGAAACAACCTAGTGAAATTAATGAAGGTGTAAGATGGCTAAGGTTGCAGTATTAAATTGGAATAAAGAAAAAGTTGGTGATGTTGAGCTTCTAGATGAAGTTTATGCAAAGCCTGTTCGTAAAGACATCCTACAAACAGTTGTAAAATGGCAGTTGGCTTGTCGTCGTGCTGGTACTCACTCTACAAAGACTAAAGGTCTTGTGAGTGGTGGTGGTAAAAAGCCTTTCCGTCAAAAAGGTACTGGTAATGCTCGTCAGGGTTCTACTAGATCTCCTTTAAATCCAGGTGGTGGTATCATTTTTGGGCCAACTCCAAGAGATTACAGTTACAACTTGCCACGTAAAGTGAGACAAGCTGGTTTAAAAACAGCTCTTTCTTACTTGTTGGCTAACGATAAATTGTTTGTAGTTGATAGTATGGATGCTTCTGGGAAAACTAAAGAGTTGGCTTCTAAGCTTTCTACTTTCGGTTTAAACAAAGCGGTGATTGTTGGAAGTAAAAAAGATGAGATGATGGGTCGTGCGGCTCGTAACCTTAAGTCTTTCCGTTTCCTTCAGTCTGAAGGTATTAACGTATACGATCTTCTTAAGTATGACGCGGCTATCATTAGCCAAGAAACACTTAGCGAGATCAATGCAAAGTGCGGGGTGAATTAATATGTGGTCTGTAGTTAAGAAACCTTTAGTAACTGAGAAAAACACAATTCATTCTGCTGCTGGTGTATATGCTTTTGAAGTAGATCGTAAGGCAACAAAAACAGATATCAAAGATGCGATTGAAAAGTCTTTTGACGTTAAAGTTGACTCTGTTAAGACAATGGTTTGTCGTGGCAAAGTTAAGCGTGTTGGAAGAAACTTCAGTAAAGTTCGTTACTGGAAAAAAGCTCTTGTTAAGCTTCAACCAGGTGAGAGCATCGCGATTTTTGAGGGAGCGTAATAGTCATGGGTATTAAAACATATAAACCGACATCTCCTAGTAGAAGAAATATGACGAGTAACGATTTCGCAGAAATTACGAAGTCAACTCCGGAAAAATCTTTATTAGTTAGTTTAAATAAGACTGGCGCGAGAAACAACCACGGTCGCATTACTGTTCGTCACCAAGGTGGTGGTCATAAGCGTAAATATCGTGTTATTGACTTCAAGCGTTTGACTTTAGATATTCCTGCAAAAGTAGTAGCTATTGAGTATGATCCAAACCGTTCTGCGAATATCGCTCTATTAACTTATGCAAATGGTCTTAAGACTTATATCATTGCTCCTCTTGGTCTAACTGTTGGCGATACTGTAATCGCGAGCGATAGTGCAGATATCAAACCTGGTAACTGTCTTCCGCTTAACAGCATTCCGACTGGTACAATTATTCATAACGTAGAAATTAACCCTGGTGCTGGAGCTGTTTTGGCTCGTGGAGCAGGTGTATCGGCTACTCTGGTTTCTAAAGAAGGTAAATACTGTCAAGTACGTCTTCCTTCTGGTGAAGTTCGCTATGTTCTTTCAAACTGTCGTGCAACAATCGGTCAGGTTGGAAATACTAGTCATGAAAACCAAAAAATTGGTAAAGCTGGTAGAAAACGTTGGATGGGTGTTCGTCCTACTGTTCGTGGTATGGCAATGAACCCTGTTGATCACCCAATGGGTGGTGGTGAAGGTCGTGGTAAGGGTAACCATCCTACGACTCCTTGGGGTAAACCTTGTAAAGGTTATAAAACTAGAAACAACAAGCGTACTGATAAAATGATCGTTCGCAGACGTAAAGGTAAGAAGTAGAGGTAATCAATGGCTAGATCTTTAAAAAAGGGTCCGTTTGTAGACGACCATTTAGCAAAAAAGATATTCGCTGCTAAAGAGGCTGGTGATAACAAAGTTATCAAAACTTGGTCTCGTCGTTCTGTGATTTTCCCGGACGCAGTTGGATTGACTGTAGCAGTACACAACGGAAAGAAATTTGTTCCTGTATATGTAACTGAAAACATGATTGGACATAAGTTTGGTGAGTTCGCTCCAACAAGAACTTATTACGGTCACGGTGACAAGAAGAAGAAGAAATAAGGATTAAACGATGGAAGTAAAAGCGAGTTTAAAATACGCAAGAGTTGGAGCACAAAAAGCTCGTCAAGTTGCAGACTTGGTGAGAGGCAAAAACGTTGATGAAGCTCTAAGAATCCTTACTGTTACTAACAGAAAGACTTCTTTTTTAGTTAAAAAGCTTCTTGAGTCAGCGGTTGCTAATGCAGACCAAAAGAAAACAATCGATATCGATCGTTTGTTTGTTAAATTTATCACAGTGGATCAGGGGCCTTTGCTTAAGCGCTACAAGCCAAGAGCACAAGGGCGAGCTACTCCATTTAACAAAAAAACTAGTCACATCAACTTAGTTTTGGACGAGAGGTAAGATCGTGGGACAGAAAGTAAATCCAATTGGACTTAGAGTAGGAATTAATAAAACTTGGGCCTCTCGCTGGTTTGCCAAAGGTCCTCAGTATGCAAAATTTCTTCATGAAGATTTCAAATTACGTGAATTCGTAGAGAAGAAGTTGAAGCACGCTGGTGTTGCCGCAGTTGAAATTGAGCGCTCTGACGATAAAAAAGTTAAAATTATTATTAACACTGCTAGACCAGGTGTTGTTATCGGTAAAAAAGGTGCTGGTATCGATGCTTTGAAAGCGGATGTTCAAAAAATTACTGGTAGTGAAGTTTTCATCAATATTCAAGAGGTTAGAAAGCCAGATGCTTATGCTTCTTTGGTTGCGCAAAACATCGCTTCTCAGCTTGAGCGTCGTATGTCTTGGAGACGAGTTCTTAAAAAATCTCTTCAGTCTTCACTTCGTGCTGGTGTTCAAGGTATTAAAGTTCAAGTAAGTGGACGTTTAGATGGTGCTGAGATCGCTCGTTCTGAATGGTACACTGAGAAATCAGTTCCTCTTCACACTCTTCGTGCTGATATCGATTACGGTACAGCTGAAGCAGCAACTACTTACGGAATTATTGGAATCAAAGTTTGGATCTACAAAGGTGACTTGGTAGCTAAACAAGATTTGAGAGAGGAGGGCCCTCGTGCTTAGTCCTAAAAGAGTAAAATGGAGAAAGCCGTTTAAGTTGAACCGTAAAGGTTTCGCTTATCGTGGAAGTGACGTAAGTTTTGGTGAGTACGCTCTTCAAGCTACAACAAACGGATGGATTACATCTCGTCAGATTGAAGCTTCTCGTATTGCCATTAACCGTTATATCAAACGTGGTGGTAAAGTTTGGATTCGTATTTTTCCAGACCGTTCTATCACTAAAAAGCCTGCTGAGACTCGTATGGGTAAAGGTAAAGGTTCGCCAGAATATTGGGTATCTATTATCAAGCCAGGAAGAGTATTGTTTGAAATTGAAGGTGTTAGCCGTGAAGTTGCAAAAGAAGCTCTTCGTCTTGCAAGTCACAAGCTACCTGTAAAAACTCGTTTCTTGGAAAAGGAGTAAGACATGAAATTTGAAGATGTTTCTGGATTGTCTGTAGATGAACTTAAGAAAAAAGATGTCGAGCTTCGTAGAAATCTTTTTGAAATGAAAATGAAAAACTCTTTGGGTCAATTAGCTAACCCATTAGAGATTCGCTTCACTAGAAGAGATATCGCGAGAGTAAAAACAGCTATCAGCCAAAAAACGGCGAAACAATAGAGGATTGAAAGATGGCTACTAATGAAAGAGGAAAACCGAATCAGGTAACAGGTGTTGTAGTAAGCGACAAAATGGATAAAACCATCGCTGTTAAAGTTTCTCGTATGGTGAAGCACAAGCGTTACGGTAAATACATTCGTCGTAGTACTGTTTTTAAAGCGCACGATGAGCAGAATTCTGCAAAAGCGGGCGATAAAGTTTTAATCACTGAATCTCGTCCTTTGAGCAAAACCAAGTCTTGGAAATTGTCTCAAGTGATTGAGAAGGCGAAAGTACTTTAGGAGATATCAAATGATTCAAATGCAAACGAAATTAAAAGTTGCTGATAACTCCGGAGCGAAACTAGTTCAATGTATCAAGGTTCTTGGTGGATCTAAGCGTAGAACAGCTTCTGTAGGTGACATTATCGTAGTTTCTATTAAAGAAGCTCTTCCAAACTCTAAAGTAAAGAAGGGTGATGTTGCAAAAGCTGTGATCGTGAGAACTACACAAAAAGTTCGTCGTCCAGATGGAAGTTACATTCGCTTTGACGAAAACTCTGCAGTTTTGGTTAAAGGTGATAAAGAGCCAGTTGGAACACGTATTTTTGGACCAGTTGCGCGTGAATTAAGAGCGAAAAGTTTTACAAAAATCATTTCCCTAGCACCGGAAGTTCTTTAATTAGAACGTTTATTAAGAGGTAGATAGTGAACCGTTTAGAGAAAAAATATAAAGAAGATGTGATTCCTAGCCTAATGAAAGAATTAGGAATTGAGAATCCAATGAAGTTACCAAAACTAGAGAAAATCACAGTAAATATTTGCTGTGGTCGCGAGGCTACCGCGAACTCTAAAGTTGTTAACACTGCGGTTGAAGAATTAGCCACGATTTCAGGTCAAAAGCCAGTAATCACTCGTGCTAAAAAAGCAATCGCCAACTTCAAATTACGTGAAGGTATGCCGCTTGGTTGTGCTGTTACTCTTAGACAAGAGCGCATGTGGGCTTTCTTAGATCGTCTGATCAACGTAGGTATGCCTCGAGTTAGAGACTTTAAAGGAGTTTCTCCTAAAGGTTTCGATGGACGTGGAAACTACAATATGGGTCTTAAAGAGCAAATTGTTTTTCCTGAGATTAACTATGACAAAGTAGATAAGCTTCGTGGTATGAATATTACTATTTGTACTAGTGCTGAAACTGATGAGCAAAGTCGCGCTTTGTTAACTGGACTTGGTTTCCCATTCCGTAAAAACTAGAGGATAAAAGAAAATGGATACAGTTGCAGATTTTCTAACAAGAATAAGAAATGCAGGTAATGCAGGACATGAAAAAGTAGATATTCCTAGCTCTAAATTGAGAAAAGGAATTGCAGAAGTACTTAAAGGCGAAGGTTATATTCGTAACTTCAAAGTTGTTGAAGACGGTCGCCAAGGTATGATGCGTGTATATTTGAAAACAACAAAAACTGGTGAACCAGTGATTCAAAAGCTTATGCGTGTGAGTCGTCCTGGTCGTCGTGTATATGTTAAAGCCAAAGCGATTCCAAAAGTTCGTTCTGGTTATGGTTTAGCAATCTTAAGCACTTCCCAAGGTGTAATGAGCGGTTCTACTGCTACTGAAAAAAGTCTTGGTGGTGAGTACTTAGCGAAAGTTTGGTAGGTGTAATATGTCACGTATTGGAAAAGCGCCCGTAGTTATTAAAGACAAAGTTCAAGTGAGTGTATCTCCTGAGAACGTTGTAGAAGTAAAAGGTCCAAAATATACTTTGCAAGTTCCTGTTCGCACAGAGATCAACGTTAAAGTAGAAGACGGACAAGTAGTATTGACTCGTAATGATGACAGTAAGTCTACTCGTAGCCTTCATGGATTATATAGATCATTAGTTCAAAATGCTGTAACAGGTGTTTCTGATGGTTTTCAAAAAACATTGGTATTAAATGGTGTAGGTTACAGATCAGCTGTTAAAGGTAAAGTTCTTGAAATGAACCTTGGTTACTCTCACCCAATCAATTTCGATATTCCAACTGGAATTGAAATTGAAGTGGAAAAAGCAACTACAGTTCACGTTAAAGGAGCTGATAAAGCTTTGGTTGGTCAAACTGCTGCAGAAATTAGAGAGTTTCGTCCACCTGAACCATATCTTGGTAAAGGAATTCGTTACTCTGATGAACATATCCGCCGTAAAGCCGGTAAGTCAGCTGGTAAGTAATAGGGGTTTATTATGAAAATTAAATTCAAGAAAACAACAAGCCCGAAAGTAAAGAGTCGTTTAAAAGTAAAGGCTCGTATTCGTAGAAAAATTGATGGTACGCCTGAGCGTCCTCGTTTGTCAGTATACAAAAGTTTGAACCATGTATACGCTCAAATCATTGATGACCAAGGGAATGCAACTTTAGCTAGTGCTTCCAGTTTGAAATTCACTGAGAAAATGAGTGGTGTGGATAAAGCTAAAGCTGTTGGTAAAGCGGTAGCTGAAGCTGCACAAGCGAAAAACATCAAAAACGTAGTATTTGATCGTAATGGATTTATCTTCCACGGAAAAATTAAGGCCGTGGCTGAAGCTGCCCGTGAAGCTGGGCTTAATTTCTAGGGGAATTGGATGAGCGAACAACAACAAGTACCTGAATTTGAAGAAAGAGTAGTTGCAATTAACCGTGTAGCTAAAGTGGTAAAGGGTGGACGTAGATTCTCCTTCTCAGCTCTAGTGGTTATCGGTGATGGAAGCGGCCAAATTGGTTTTGGTTGTGGTAAAGCGAACGAAGTTCCTGCTGCAATTGGTAAAGCTGGTCGTGTAGCTAAAAGAGATTGTGAAAAAGTATATATCGAAGATGGAACGATTTCTCATGAAGTAATCGGTCGCTTCGGAGCTGCAGAAGTAGTTCTTCGTCCAGCATCACCTGGTACAGGTGTTATCGCTGGTGGTGCGGTTCGTGCCGTACTAGAGGCAGTTGGAGTTAAAAACGTACTTACAAAGTGTGTTGGAACTCGTAACCCTCATAATGCAGTTCGTGCTACTTTGGACGGTCTTCGTCAGTTACAAAGTCAAGCAATGGTTGATGAGAGATTAAAGTCGTAGGAGGCCAAAATGGCTAAAAGTTTTCGTGTTAAGTTAAAAAAGAGCACTATTGGCTGTACTGAAACTCAAAAAGAAACAGTTCGTTGCCTAGGGCTTCGTAAAATTGGTCAAGAAAAAGTTTTTGCTGATAATCCAGCTGTTCGTGGACAGATTTTTAAAATTCAGCATCTTCTAGATGTTACTGTGGAGAAATAATATGAGCTTGTTAAGTAACTTAGAAATTAAAGAAGGTTCGACAAAAAATCGTAAACGTGTTGGTCGCGGTCAGGGTTCTGGCTGGGGAAAACAAGCTGCGAAGGGTCATAAAGGACAAAAAGCTCGTTCTGGTGGAAAAAATGTTCCGGGTTTCGAAGGTGGTCAAATGCCTTTAATCCGTCGTATTCCTAAGTTTGGATTCACTCCAGGTAGCAGAAACCGTTACACAATCATCAATTTGTCTAGATTGACAGCACTTGATGGTGAGGTTACTCCAGAGAGTCTTTTAGAAAAAGGTTGGCTAAAGAAGGGCGAAAAGCTTAAAATCTTAGGCGACGGAGAAATCACAAAAGCAATCAACGTGAAAGCTCACAAGTTCAGTGCTTCTGCTAAAGAGGCGATTGAAAAAGCTGGTGGGTCTGCATCCGTTCTAGATTAATATTTTTTTGCAACAGGGGATCAAAGAGTGTCAGCAGTTGAGGGTATCGCAAAGAACGAAGAGTTAAGAAAACGCATAGGTTTTACCTTATTTGTATTGGTTATTTATAGATTAGGGGTTCATATTCCAACACCTGGTGTGGATGGAAACGCTGTTATGAACTTCTTCCAATCACAAGGCGGATTCTTCAATGTTTTTAACCTTTTTTCTGGTGGCGCTTTAGAACGATTCTCTGTTCTAGCTCTAGGGATCATGCCTTATATCTCTAGTTCAATTATTTTTCAGTTACTGACTTCAGTAATTCCTCAGCTCGAGCAGTTGAAGAAAGAAGGGGAGTCAGGTCGTAAAAAAATCAATCAATACACTCGTTACGGAACCATTGTACTAGCAATTGTACAGGGTTACGGAATTAGTACATTTTTGAAAAACCCACCGGGTGGAGAGGCTTTAGTTCTTTCTAATTCTGTGGGATTTCTTCCGTTTGAGTTGATGACGATAATTACTCTGACAGCAGGAACTTGTTTCTTGATGTGGCTGGGTGAGCAAATTACTGAGCGTGGTATCGGTAATGGTGCCAGTCTTATCATTTTTGCTGGTATCGCTGCAAATATTCCAGCAGGAATTAGTCAAACATATAATCTTGTAGCTGACTCTACAATCAATCCTCTAATGGCGTTGGTTCTTGCAGCTTTCATGATTATTACAATTGGTTTGGTTATTTTCCTAGAAGTAGGGCAGAGAAGAATCCCAATTCAATATTCTGCTAGAGGTCAAGGTCGCCAGGCTATGTCTGCACCGCAATCTCATCTTCCTTTGAAGATTAATTTTTCGGGTGTAATTCCTCCGATTTTTGCTTCAAGTTTATTGTTGTTTCCAGCAACTATTACTCAGTTCGTACAAGCGCCTTGGCTACAAAGTATCCAAGATTCTTTAGCTCCAAATGGTACTTTGTATAATGTATTGTTTGTTGGTTTAATTGTGTTTTTCTGTTTTTTCTATACTCAGATTGTATTTAATCCTTCTGAAGTTGCTGAGAACCTTAAAAAATCGGGTGGCTTTGTGCCAGGTATTCGTGCTGGTAAAGCTACTTCCGATTATATAATGAGAATTTTAGATAGAATTAATGTTGGTGGTGCGATTTATTTAAGTGCCATCTGTATTTTACCAGGTTTGTTAATTGCTACCCTTGGTGTTCCATTTTATTTCGGTGGAACTAGCTTGTTGATTTTAGTTGGTGTTGCTCTTGATACAACTCAACAAATTCAATCTCATATGTTGAACCAAAAGTATGATGCTTTTTCACGAGGCCCTAAGGTTAAAATGAAAAGCAGAAGGGTACAGTTCTAATGAATATATTGCTTTTTGGTCCTCCAGGGGCAGGTAAAGGTACTCAATCAGCGCTTCTTAAGGAGCGCTTAAATATGTTACATATTAGCACTGGCGACTTGTTCAGAGCTAATATTAAAGGTCAGACAGAGCTAGGCTTAAAAGCTAAAGCAATTATTGATAGAGGAGACCTTGTTCCTGATGAAATTACCATTGGAATGGTGGAGCAAGAGTTTCAAAAGATGTCTGGTCAAAGTTTTATTTTAGATGGCTTTCCGCGAACAGTTGCACAGGCGGAAGCTTTAGATAGGCTGCTGGCAACAAATAACATGGATCTTGGTAAGGCAATCTTTATGGATGTGTCACACGACTACCTAGTGAAACGTTTAACAGGTCGCCGAGTGTGTTCTGATTGCGGTGCTACTTTTCACGTAGATGCAATGCCTCCTAAAAAAGAAGGTGTTTGTGATAATTGCGGCGGAGAGTTGAAGCAACGTAAAGACGATCATGAGTCAGTTATCTCTACGAGATTAAAAGCTTATGAAGAAAATACACTACCGGTACTTGAGTACTACAAAGAGGCTGGAAAGTACGTTGAGGTTGATGGGCTTGGTGAAACAGAGGATGTTTACAAGCGAATCGCAGCGGAACTAGCTTAGTTTCTGGCATTTTTCACCAACTCCTGGACGGAGTTTTGCTGGGAATAAAAAAAGTAAAAAATTGGTTGAAATTAGTGGACAGCTATATTCGTGGGTGTTAGAGTCCGGCGTCTATAAATTGTCTATTGCTATGAGGCGTTAAGTCCTTAGGAGTTAAAAATGAAGGTTCGTGCTTCCGTAAAGAAGATTTGCAATAAATGCAAAGTAATTAAACGTAAAGGTATTGTTCGCGTAATTTGTGAAAACCCAAAACACAAACAGCGTCAGGGGTAGTAAGTTATGGCTCGTATTGCAGGTGTTGATTTACCAAAAAACAAAAGAATGGAAATTGCTTTGACCTATGTATATGGAATCGGTCAAGTGACAGCGAGAAAAATCTGTGACGATCTAAAAATTGATCGTGGAATGAAAGCTCATGAGCTAACTGATGCTCACGTAAACGATTTACGTCAAGCTTTAGAGGGAGACTACACTGTTGAAGGTGATCTTCGTCGTGAAGTTTCGATGAATATCAAGCGTTTGATGGATTTAGGTTGTTACCGTGGATTACGTCATCGTCGTGGTTTACCAGCAAATGGTCAAAACACACGTAACAACTCAAGAACTCGTAAAGGTCCTAAAAAGACTGTTGCTAACAAGAAAAAATAGGTCGAGGTAGATTGTAATGGCTGGAAAAAGAACTAGCACAAAAAAGAAAGTTAAAAAGAACATCCCGGTTGGGAATTGTTATATTCAATGTGGATTCGGTAACACTATCGTAACTATGACAGATGCGGATGGTGGAGCTGTTTCTTGGTCAAGTGCAGGGCACTTAGGTTTTAAAGGAAGTCGTAAAGGTACTCCTTTTGCTGCACAAATGGCTGCTGAAGACGCTGCTAAAAAAGCAATGGAACATGGAATGAAGACTGTGTCTGTATATTTGAAAGGACCAGGGGCAGGTCGTGAGCCTGCAGTTCGTGCAATTGCTGCTGCTGGATTAAAAGTAACTTCAATGAGAGATGTAACTCCAATTCCACATAATGGATGTCGTCCTCCAAAAAGAAGAAGAGTGTAAGGAGTAGGTCGTGAGTAAAATTATTGGTAGTGTTTGTAAATTATGTCGTCGTGAACACACGAAGCTTTTCCTTAAAGGAAGTCGTTGTTTTACTGATAAATGTTCTTTCGATCGTAGATCATACCCACCAGGACAACACGGTCAAAGCCGTATGAAGTTCTCTGAGTTTGCTCTTCAATTGCGTGAAAAACAAAAAGTTAGACGTTATTACGGTGTGTTTGAAAAACAATTCCGTAAGATGTTTAAAATTGCTGATGGCCGTAAAGGTGAGACTGGTTTTAACTTGTTACAAGCTTTAGAACTACGTCTTGATAGCGTTGTTTATAATATGGGCTTTGCCGAGAGCAGAAGACAGGCAAAACAATTAATTGCACATAAACATTTTGCAGTTAATGGAAAACGCGTTAGTATTCCATCTATGGCTCTAAAACTAGGTGATGTAATCGAAGTTTTAGAAAAAAGTACTGAGAAAACCCCAATCATGGCTGGTAAAGAGTTAGCTAAGACTCGTGAAGTTCCTGCTTGGGTTGAAGTAGATGGAAACAAGGGTACGATCAAGGATCTTCCAACTCGTGAGCAAATCAGCTTGCAAGTTGAAGAGAATATGATTGTTGAGTACTACTCTCGTTAATTTTAAGGAGTTAGAATGCAAGAGCAATATTTTAAAACATGGCGTGATCTTATCAAACCGAAATCTTATGAGGCTGATAAGGATACTCTTAAAGACAGTTACGGTAAGTTTTCAATCAAACCTCTTGAAAGAGGTTATGGTGTAACTCTAGGTAACTCTTTGAGAAGAGTGATGCTATCATCAATGATGGGAACAGGTATTCATGCTGTTCACTTCGATGGAGTATTACACGAGTTTAGTACTATCCCAGAAGTTATGGAAGATGTTCAAGATATCATCCTTAACCTAAAAGAAGTTCGTTTTCGTCAGTATGATTCAGATGTAAAAACTCTTAGAATCTCTAAGCAAGGCCCAGGTGTAGTAACAGCAGCTGACATTATCTTGCCTGAAGGAATCGAAGTAATTAACAAAGATCAACATATTTGTACATTAGGTAACAATGCTAACTTTACAGCTGAGTTATTGACTCGCTTTTACAGAGGTTACGTTCAATCTGATGAGCATGGTATTGATCTTCCAGTAAATTACATTCCAGTAGATACTATTTTTAGCCCTGTTCGTAGAGTAAACTATACAGTTTCTCAGGCTCGTGTTGGTCAAAGAACAGACTACGATGCTTTAGTTCTAGAAGTTTGGACAGATGGTTCCATTCGTCCAGATGAAGCGATTTCTATTGGTTCTAAAATTTTAAAAGAGCAACTTCAGGTTTTCATCAATTTTGATGAAGCTCTTGAAAAGACAGAAGAAGAAGTTAAAGAATCTAAGCCTACGCTTAACGAAAATCTTTTCCGTTCTGTTGATGATCTTGAGCTTTCAGTTCGTAGTGCGAACTGTTTGAAGAACGCAAATATTCGTTACATAGGTGAATTGGTTACTCGTTCAGAAGGCGAAATGCTTAAAACTAAAAACTTCGGTCGTAAGTCTTTGAATGAGATTAAAGAATTATTAGGTGAAATGGGTCTGTCTCTTGGTATGAAGATTGACGGATGGCCACCAGCAGATTGGAATCCAGACGCACGTGCTGGGCAGTAATTAGAGGTTAAAAATGAGACATAGAGTTCAGAACAAAAGATTCGGTAGAAGTAACGGTCATCGTAAAGCCTTGATTCGTAATTTAGTAACTTCTTTGGTAGAGCATGAGCGTATCACTACGACTTTGCCAAAAGCGAAAGAATTACGTCGTCACGTTGAGCGCGCTATTACTGCTGGTAAAAAAGAAGATGTTGCAACGATTCGTACTTTGTTGGCTAAATATCCAAATAAAGATACTGTTAAGAAAATCGTAAGTGATTTGTCTCCTCGTTTCAAAGAGCGTCCAGGCGGATACACTCGTATTTTGAAACTAGGTGAGCGTCCTGGTGATGCTGCTGAAATGGCAATCATTGAGTTTGTAGATTTCACTCTTCCTGAAGTTGTAGAAGAAAAAAAGGAAGAAGAAGTTAAAGCTGCTAAGAAAACTGCGGCAAAGCAAGCTGCGAAGAAAAAAACAGCCAAAAAGAAAGCTGCAACAGCAAACAAGAAAAAATCAGTAGCAAAGAAAAAGACTGCTGCTAAAAAGAAAACTGCTAAGAAAAAAGCGGCAAAGAAAACAGCTGCTAAAAAGACAGCAGCGAAGAAGAAAACTGCTAAGAAGAAAGCTTCTAAGTAATTTTCTGAAGATTAAAGTGAAAGCTCAGACTATGTCTGGGCTTTTTTTTTGACTTTTTAAAGACCAGTTTTAGTTTTTGGTAAATAATGGTGAATATATATTTTGAAGTTAGGTCTTATTAAGTGTTTTTGTGTGGAATCAATCGGTTTATTTTTTTAATTTAGATCTGCTTAGGTTCATTGTTTTTCCTATTTGCTTTCTTAGCCGATTTTTCCTGAGTTTGATTTTTTATTAATTGTCATTCTACCGAAAAAAAATGATAAAAGATTTTGCAGCACGAAAGTTTAGGGATGGCTGGAAATTGCTATATTCGGAAATTTCTTTTTTCACTTTCTATTTTTTTGTACTTATTATTCATTTTATGAATACAAGACTTATTTTACTGATCAATTTTGAGGTTTGGAAATTAGATCCGTAAAAAAATAATCAATAGATGTCTGATGACTGTGCCACTTAGTAACGAAAAAATATAAAAGCCTATAATCTTTTTGATATTAAAATTTATTTTTTTTAACTTAGGAAGCTGTCCAAGTTTATGGCTTTTTATTTTTAATGTATTTCATCGCAACAGATTAATTTGAAGGTGGTTGGATGGTGGCTTTAAGTTTTTGGAAATTCCGTTTTTAAACTAAATTATGGCCAACTAAGAGTTTTACTTATTCAGTGCTCAGTAAAGAGACCTAGATGTATCATTGAGAATGAACAAGTTCATTTAGTTGTGGATGGAAATACAAATTGCTGAGAACGAACTAGTTTATTTAAAATAGCTAAAAATTAAAATTTTACTGGAAAGTAGCAAGGGATTTTAACCGTGGTTTTGCGGACTAAATCCATCCGCAATCGAATGGACCAGTTTATATATGCTACTTGGATATCAAGTATTTGAGGAAATCTCTTACGTTTGGAGAATCCCAATTTTCCGCTGTGGGAACTTTTCGGATTAGCTTTTTATTTTTATCTAAAATGAAAGTCTCGGGTAATTTTTCGGTTCCTACTTTATCTGCGTATTCGTAGTTGTCATCTCGAATGATTAAAAAATTATTCATTGGCTTTATTTCAAGGCTTTGTAAAAAAGCATCAAATTCATTTTTATTCTCGTCTAGGGATATGGCAACAATACTTAAGTTTTCAGGAAAATCTTTAGCGAGCTTAACCAAGGAGGGGAATTCATCAATGCAAGGGGAGCACCAAGAGGCCCAAAAATGAACAAATGTAATTTTACTTTCTATCTCTGAAAGATTTAATTTAGAGTTGATTGTTCTGTCTGGAAATCCCTCACCGGTTAGGCTATTGATTTTACCAACGTAGCTGGCTTCATGGTTTTTAATGTTGATGAAATCTTTGAATAGTTCCCAAACACCATAGCTTAAAATGGCGGTAATAACGGCTGCAATACTAGCTTTTTTCCAATTCATTTTTATCTCCAGAGTGAATTCTAACCATTTTTTTTCTAAAAATCTAGTGGGTTTAATGCAGATTTTTAGAACTTACTTAGGAAGATGTGAAGGGTTGCGAGGGCTAGATTTTAATATTCTTTATTTTAATTTAAGAAATTTTATTAACAATGTATTTGTAGATTCTTAGGGTGGGTAGGTTTTTACGATCTTTTTTTACAGGTAGGTTTTTGAATTTGTAAGGTCTAAATTAAATGCACTAATTTTAGTTATCCATAGCTTATTTTTTCTAGATTTACCTGTGAAAGAATTTAAGCCTTGGTTTCCGGAGTGTTGGGTTAGCTATAGGTGATCTTTTGGTCAAAAACTTTTGACTTCTATAGCAAAGGATTAGTATCGAGCGCTGGATTGATTTGGTTTTAGGCTTAGTTAAGGTAGACTTACTCATATTAGGATATTCCTAGGCTTGTTAGAATCACGAAGTTCTGTATCATATAGCTATTAAAAAAGAGGAAATCGATGTTTCGTTTTAATTTTATTGTTTGCATTTTGAGCTTGTTTTTTTCCGTTTCGGTTTTTGCATGGGGCAAGCAAGGTCATAGACTGATTGCTGATATTGCCACAGAGCATTTGACCAAAGAAGCAAGAGAGGGGATTTCTCGATTGTTAATGAGTGATACTTTAGCTGATATTTCTAATTGGCCAGATAGAATTAAAAGTAAAAAGGAATATCGAAAATATTCTTCTTGGCATTATTGTACAGTTAAAGATGGCGAATCTTATTCCCGCTCGGAGGTGGGGGGAAGTATCGTGGTCCAGCTAAACTCTGCTGTTGAACGGCTAAAGAAGTTAGATTCTTTACCTGGGTTTAGTAAGAGAGAAACTTTAGCCTGGGTTGTTCATCTCGTGGGTGATTTGCATCAGCCTCTTCATGTGGGACGACCTGGCGACAAAGGTGGAAATAAAATAATTGTATCTTGGTATGGAGATAATACAAATCTACACCGTTTGTGGGATAGTCAAATTTTGAGAAAAATTTCTGCGAGAGAAACCGTTTTATTAAAAGAGATCCGTTCAAAGTTTTTAAGTAAGGAATTGTTTGAAGCGATTCCTAAAATGGACAGATATGAATTTGGTTTTTCTGGTACTCCAGAGGATTGGGCTACTGAATCCGTGCAATTTAGGAAGTATCCTTATGATATGATCGAGGGAGTTGAGTTGAGAGATGTCAAGGCGCTTGCTCCTTTGAGCGTTCATAATAAATATTTAAAAACCAAAGGTAGAAAAGTAGCAAAAGAAAAACTTCCCCTGCTCGGAGAGGCCTATTTTAAACAAAATAAAAGGATTGTTTTAGGGAGGATAGCGCAGGCAGGTATTCGCTTAGCGAATGTTCTCAATGAAATCTACGGGGTGAAAAAATAGTAATAAAAAATTAATTTTCCTTGCCATGATTATCCAGAAGGAAGAAGTTTTAATACTTAATACTTAATACTTA
>DJMA01000035.1 GCA_002436415.1 Bdellovibrionaceae bacterium UBA6502
AATATCATATCACTGTATCTTAGTCTATAGGCCTTAGCTGTACTTTTAGCCTTAAGAACACCCATATTGCGGAAGGTTTATTATTTAGCTGGAGCAACTCCCCTGAATCTATTTAGATTGGTTCAGTATTTTTCCCTCTTTAGGTATTTTATTATAATTTGCTTCGAATGCTAATATCAAAATACTTGTTCATTTAGTTCAATACAGCTTTTAATCATCAATTTATCTGGCGAGATCCGTATCAGATAAATAGCCAATAAAAAGCTACAAAATATGTGCGTTTTTATAGGTATTTTGATGCATATTTTGGGTGATTTTTTCAGACTAAGAATTCATGCTTTTTGTGTGGCTATGTATTTTTAAAAGTACGTGAAAATATCTCGATCAAGATACATACTTATTCATAATTTCTTTGTGAATTGGTTTCTATAATTTGATCTGAAAGAGTTAAATCAAAGTTCAGTAACAAACATTCTGATTGATTAAATTCATGCAGATTTAATTCATTTTTTTGTTTTAAAAAGTTATAGATAATTTTTTTTAGAACTTATATTTGTTCATAAATTTATAACAAATTCTGAGCTTTGAGAGATAATTCTAGTTTGCTACTAAATTATGTTACATAGAGAGAAAGTGAAATTAGCTTTTTTACTTCTAATAAAATGACAATTTAAAATCCCCCAACAGTTATCAGCACTATTAAATACCATTGTTAACCAAATCTAATTTTGCTGATTCACATGATTTTTTACTATCAAAAAAGTAAGCCAGTGTATTCCCACCTCTAGAACACTCTGCTTTAAGTTCTTCTAATGGCGATTGACGTCCGCTTGGAGTTAAATCACAGTTTTTATAAGTTTTAAGAGCTTTCATAGAATCAGGATTTATCTTAAAACACTTAGTAGCAGTGTTATTCATTATTACGAGAAGGTATTTTGAATCGATGTTTTGTATCTTATCTAGACCGTTATTAGCGTAAGTTTTGATACTGATTACAGATAAAAATATTATTAAAAATTTCATAATTTACTTCCTCTCCTTAGGGATCTATTTATGATGCATTTTTCAGAGAACGACAATACTTATATATAACTGGTTACTAACCGCCTGCAAAATATAAGCCTCAAGATTCATGTCTCTCATCATTATTAGCTGGAAAATAAGATAGAGACAAAGTTCCTTTATAACATCCTTTTACTGTATTTAAATTTGATTAAACTACTATTCGCCCATTCTACGAAGACGATTAAAACTGCAATTTAAGATAGGGACTATATTTATTAGCATCCATAAATTACAATCTCAAGACTCCCCTAGCAATATATGGGTGTCAACCTTGACTACATTAGCCTAAAAATTACGAATAATTTATATTCCTGCATATCAATATTGTGGAATAAAGAGCCTTCCTCTAAACTACGTTGACTTAATCTGGGAGAAATTAATGAGACAAATTGTTATTACACTTTCTATTTTATCTTTATTTGGATGTAGTTCAAAAAGTACAAACTCACCGACTGATATTGAGTTCTCTGATTTAACATACCAATCCAAATGCATTTCTCCATCAGGTCTTGAAGATTTAGGTATCAATCCTGGGCACAAAGAATATTCTCAGATTGTTGTTAAGAAAAACCTTTTAGAATTGCAAAGTTACCTGGATGATCATTGTTTAGAAACCGGCACTTTGAATGAAGTCTATGAGATAGAAAGCTTTGGAAAAGTATTTAAGATAGATGGAGAGATCTTAAATGGCCATATCTCTATTGATAAAAATTCTGATCAGCAGCTACAAGTTAGGTTTGGCACCGAACAAAGGCTAAATGATAATCAAAGCAATTCTAATTTAAATTTAATCCCCCATAGAATTATTTCCTCGAGAACTTTCGATTTAAATACTTTCCCTAGTCTAATGCTACCCACATTTAAAAAATTTAGTGGCTTTTATGATTGTGAAAAACAAACTGCTGAGCTAATTCCAAGTCTAAAGTTTTACTTTGAAGAATCAAAAGATGGAATTTTCTATCAAAAAACATATTGGCTAAACATCAATCTTGAATCTGGAAAATTACATTTTTTAGGAAATCATTTTCAGGATGGCTGGGATGACAGTATCAAGGCCAGTCAAAGAGAATATATAAGTTCAAGTAGATTAACAGACTGGCAAGTAGATCGCGTTGATTCAAAAATACTATTAACAGGTGTTAGTGGTGCTATTGATGATCGCCTTATATTATATTTTAACAATGTCACAATGAATGCACATTTAAAAGATAATGATCTACCCAAACTTATTAGCATTGAAGAGGTCCAGGTCAACCAAGAGCTGTTGTGTAGGTAGACTCCTATGGTGAGTCTAAGTTTTATTTAAAATAGCTCCTTACTCGTACTACTGTAGAAGCGTTTTAAATACCAATAAAAGCCAAGGAATTGTAAGTTTAAATCTTCTATCTGATGCGTTTTTCGATTTCGTTGAATTAAATCAAAAGACGCATCTTAGTTAGCTAATTATCTTTACCTGGATCTGTGCAGTCTTTTTCTAATACATCTATATTGATTTTTTGTTCTGAGGAGCTGGAGTTAGTTATCTTTGCTATAATTTTACAGCTTTGGGTTTTGCAAAGCAATTTATAATAGTCTTTAGTGCTCAAGTCTTTGTTCATGAGTTTTTTTGTATATGATTTAATGCCGTCGTAGTGGTACCTAATCCGTGTCTTTAAGAGTTTTTAATTTTAAGATAATATTATGTTTCTTTGCAGTATTATTTTTTAAAGCTTAGTTTCATGCAATAAAATCAATCAAAATAGGAAAGCGTCCTTCAATTAAACTTTGTATTTCTCTGAGTCCTGTGAAATCCTAATACCATAGTAGAGCTAATAAACTTCTAACAGTGGATGCATCCTATGATTCTCTTTTTTATTTGCTTATTTGGCCTTGGCCTCGCGTACAAATTTTATAGTCCCTTTGTTGCTAAGCAGGCTGGAATCGATCCAGACTCCCCTACGCCTTCTCAAAGATTTAATGATGGTGTTGATTATGTGGGCGTCCATCCCGTAAAAGCTTTCTTAATTCAATTTTTAAATATCGCCGGAGTCGGCCCAATATTTGGCCCAATATTAGGAGCATTGTATGGACCAATAGCTTTAGTGTGGATTGTGCTAGGAAATATAATCGGCGGCTCAGTACATGATTTCTTCTCAGGAGTAATGAGCATTAAAGAAGACGGTAAAAGCTTGCCAGAGATCGCTGGTCATTACTTTAATATTTATTTTAAAGCCATTATGCTTCTATTCACTGCAATGCTTTTGTTTTTTGTAGGCGTTGTTTTTATTATGAGCCCGGCTGGCTTAATCAGTAATTTGGATAGTCTTCAAGGCACTATGTTTGCAGACAATGGCCTTTGGGTTTTGATTATTTTATCCTATTATTTACTGGCGACTCTTTTGCCAATCGATAAAGTGATCACAAAATTTTACCCAGTCTTTGGTGGCCTTATGATTGTAATGACACTTTCAATCATTGTAGCCATTTTGTGGCATGCACCAAATTTGCCTGCCATTGAAAATATCTTTGCTTTTTTTAGTCACAATCACTTAAGCCACGAACTACTTAACAGAGTTCCTGATGGCCCTCCTGTATGGCCGTTACTTTTTGTGACTATCACCTGTGGTGCCATCAGTGGCTTCCACTCAACCCAAGCTCCCATCATTGCAAGGTGCCTTACCAACGAAAAATACGCACGCCCTGTGTTTTATGGCGCCATGCTGGCTGAAGGTGTTGTAGCTTGTGTCTGGGCTGTAGCAGGAATTGCCGCTTTCCCTGGAGGATATGCAGAGTTAAAAAGCATCATCGATTTAGGTGGTCCAGGACTTGTTGTTAATAAAATTGCGACCAGTTACTTAGGTAGTTTAGGTGGCTTAATGGCAATTTTAGCGGTGGCAGTTTTTCCAATAACTTCGGGAGATACTGCATTTCGATCTCTTCGCTTAACTATTATCGACGCTTTTAGCATTAAACAAAGTATCAAAAATAGACTGATGGTATCTATTCCAATTTTAACCATCGCCTACTTTATGACGAAGATTGATTTTTCATTAATTTGGAGATATTTCGCATTTTCAAACATGCTGCTTTCAACCAGTGTTCTTTGGCTAGCGACTAAATATTTATTTTCTAGAAAAAGTTTTCATTGGATTGCTAGTCTTCCAGCGGCCATAGGTACTGCCGTTACAGTCTCTTATATCGTTACAGCGCCAATAGGTCTTGGCTTTGCGCAGTCTGCAAGCAAGCCAACAGGCGTGATCGTGGGTATAATATGTGTAATTGCATTAATCGTTTTACACAAACGTAGCTATAGTAAGTAATTTATAGTTCTATTAGGGCTCATTATATTGAGTCCTAAAAAATCGACCAACTTGTTCTTTGTGTATACTTTTAATTTTTATTTTAAGAGATACCCTTTAATTCTAAAACTTGTCTAATGCTTTCATTCAAAATGCGCATCCTCGACGAACGTTCTGTAGGAACAATGTGAAGAGAAACAAATTCTTTCATCTCTTTCAAAAAATCTAAGAGTTCTTCTTTCGAACTGATAAAATATTTTTCTAGTTTCGGGGAGTTTTTAAGTATGTGAATTCTTCGCTCTAATAGCTCAGTGTGTTTTAAACTTAAACTGCCAATAAAAAAATGTCCTCCCGTAATCGACGGCATTTGAGTTTCAATTTGGATGATTCTATCTCCTAACTCGTTAAAAAAGAGTCGGTAGTTTTTATTTTGCATTAGTGTATCTAGGTAAAGTTGTTCCAATATAGCAGTCTGCTTTGTATCAAGGTCTAAGCGATGTTTTTCGTCAATCATTTGTAAAATACTGCTAGATAGTCTGTCGATAAAAAGTATATCGTTATCTGTTTTATCTGGTATTTTTTGAATCAAATCTCGTAAATCAAAAATATCTTTTTCTGCTTGAAGGTAAACCATCAATTGAATGGCCTTTAGTCGAAGTTCAGGGGGAATATTTCTTAATCCAGGTTTTTTGTCTTTGTCGTACCTTTTAAAAAGATGATGAAGGAGAACATTGGCATCTTCTTTAAAGAACAAAGAGTTTTCATTCCATTCCTCCAGAGAGAGATTCTCAGTGTTTGAGATTCTTTGAATTAGATCAGTCTTCATTGAGTTAATGCATTGGATTCCTTGCCTTGGCATTGCGTTAGCTAATCCACTGTTGCATAAATAAATTAATGCAGCTTGAAAAAGTATTAGTTGAATGTATCTTATTAACATTTTGATCCCTTGTATTGTTGGATCAAAGCTATCTCATTCTAAATAATAGTTGTTCTCTAAAGCGTTTAAAACTTTTGTAGATAACTACACATTTCTTCCAAGTCCAGTTCATGAAACGCAATAAGCCTTTAGGTATGCTGGATTTGAATTCAACGAGGAGGAAATATGTCCAAACGAATCTCAGCAATATTTAATGACGAGCACAGAGCTTGTGAGGCTATCTATTATTTAAAAGATCTAGGCTACGGAGATGCCGATTTTTCAGTTCTTCTTTTAGAGGAAGATAAAATGAACGAAGTAGATATAAAATCATTAGAGGCGAAACACGGCCCTGAGAGCGCGTACAAGGGCGCAAAAGTTGGAGCCGCCATTGGTGCTGGATTAACTGGTTTAACAAGCCTAGGAGCGCTCACAGTAGTTAGTGGCGCAGGTATTTTGGCGGCAGGACCGCTTGCGGTAAGTTTATTAGGCGTTGGAGCCGCAGCTGGCGCAGGAGGTCTAGTTGGGAGTTTGATTGGCGTTGGTTTATCAGAGCATGAAGCTAAGGCGATAGATCAACATTTGGTAGAAGGTAAGGTAATCTTAGGCTTTGATGTTAATGAAAACAAAGAAGATCCAAGCATCGAAGCTTTAAACAAAGCAAAAGTAGAAAGGTATATGGTAAACTAATATGGATTTTTTAAGAATTTTATGTGCAATTTTATTTCCCCCACTTGGTGTATTTCTTCAAGTAGGTATCGGCAAACAATTTTGGATTAATATATTACTTACCTTGCTTGGTTTCTTGCCAGGTATCATCCATGCTGTTTGGGTAATTGCAAAAGTTGATTAAATAATATTGAGGCGATAGTCATTATTGGTTGTCGCCTTTTTATTTATGCCTCCCATTACTTTCCATTTTAGAAAATGACCAGGCTTTACAATTATTGATTTCACTTAAAATTAAAACTAAGAAAACAAGTTGACGAAACAAGCATTGCGTAGAAGATTTTCATGATAAAATAATTTGAGCAATTTGAACTAGCCAAAGTTTATTTTCCATTGCTATAAGGCTCGCCGCTTTTACTTAAAGGAGCCTTGAAAATGCGTAGTTTTATATTTCTTACATTTCTATTCCTAAGTTTTTCTGTTTCTAGTCATGCAGGCTTAAAAAGTCTCTGCATAAACAGCCTTTTACCGAAGCATTTTCACCCACCTAAAGATAGTGAGTTTACAACTTATTTTCCAAAGCCATTTCATAAAGAACAAGGCTTCATTACTGACATAAATCAGGTTCCTTTAACTTCTAAAAACTTATTAGAAGCCTACGCCAATGGCATCTTCCCTTGGAATCCTAAACAAGATGGAACCGTTGCTTGGTTTAATATGCCTAAACACGGTGTTATCAATCTCGATCCTCTAGTAAATCACTCCAAAAAAAGATCTAGAAAACTTCATGAAGCTTGGAATCGTGGCGTGCGTGAAGGTTGGAAGATTAGTTTTAACAGAGCTTATAAAGAGGTCATAGAGGCTTGTAAAAATCATGAAAGGAATCCAGAACACTATTCTCACGTGTGGCTTACAGACCAAGTGAGAGATGCCTTTATAAAACTACACGAAGAAGGAAAGGCTTTTAGTGTAGAAGTTTGGGATAAGGATGGAGTTTTAATTGGCGGCACCTACGGTATTTACCAAAATGGAATGTACAGTCCAGAGAGTTTGTTTTTCAATAAATCAGAATATACTGAAAAAATAAATCAACGTACAGGTGATACAAAAATTGAATACAAATACAGTGGTGCAGGAAAAGTAGCGATGATCGCAGTGGCAAAAAGACTACGCTTTACGGGACACCACTTTATCGACTCACAAACGGTAAATGAAAATACCAGAACAAATTATTACGCCGTGGAAGAAGCAAGAAAAAGCTACCTAGAACTTTATAGAGAACAGGCGTTACTGACAAAACACATTGCGCCTGAAATCCTCTTCGCTGCAGATGAGCCAGTTCCATTAAAAGAAATGACTCATCCAAAATTTTAATCAAAATTAACTTTTGATTTTTTCTCGATTCGACGGAAACTATCGGCCCAACTAACAAGGGCCATACTGTTTTTCGTCTGAATCCAGACCTTCCCTTGACCTGTAAACTTACAGACAAAGCCTTCACCTGAGAAAAACAAAGATTTATATCCGCCGATTCTAGAGATGCTATAATCTAATCCCTCTGTGAAAGCTACGATATGTCCAGTATCAACAACATACTCGCCTACAACATCTACAGAGAAAATCCCGCCATAGTAGTTAAACCATAAACTTCCCACGCCCGACATTTCCATTAAAAAGAAATTCTCCCCACTAAAAAATCCCTTTGCTAGGCCTTGAAATTTTGTGTTGTAAGTGACACTAGACTCTGAAGCTAAAAAACAAGAGCCCGTTAGATAAAATTTCTCATTGCCGTTTAAAACATGGTGTTGAATATCACCATTAAGGCCAGGAGCAATGCTGATTTCGGCTTCTCTAGATTCACCAGCTGTAAACTCGTTAATAAAAATAGACTCTTGAGTTAAAAAACGGCTTAAGCCACCTGCTAGTTTGGTCTTCATTTGCATATTACTGCTCATTGACGCCATTGAACTAGCTTCGACCATTAATTTTTCGCCAGCAGGTACTTTTACACTTAAGATTGAATAGTCTGGGTTTGCTTCAATTTTATGTTCCATTTTAATTTCTCACTTTCGGTGCCAAATGAGGGGTGAGTGAACGACCAAAGGCTGTTAGATTATGGCTTTGGCAATACAACTTTCCTTTGCCTTTAAATTTACAGATTATTCCCTCACCACCTAACCAAGATTGTATCCAAGAACTACCTGCTTTAGATAAGCTAAAAGACAAACCTTCATCAAAAGCTACTATATGACCAGTGTCGACGATGTACTCTCCATCTACATCAACCTCATAAATAGCTCCAAAGGAATTGAGAATTGCCTGCCCACTACCAGATAAGCTAAGCCAAAAAAAACTTTCCCCGCTCAAAAGTGCTTTAAAGCCCTGCCATCCGGTGTCGATATCAATGCCTTCATCACAGGCCACAAAACTTCCCGACTGAACTATTAATTTATCTCCCTGAAGATCTACTTTAGTCATATCTCCTGGGTGCGGAGTAGAGAGCCAAAGCTCAGACTCGGCATTGGCCGTGTAGTGATTTAAGAAAAAGCTTTCTCCAGCGAACATTCTTTTTAGGGATTTTAGTAAGCCCCTTTTTCCTCGCTTGTAAGTAGAGGTTTCAACGTCTAAGTGTGAATCCATTGCTATCATTGAGCCAGCCTCTGCAGTACAAGTCTCTCCGGCTTGAAGAATCACTTTTACGGCTGTATTACAAGGTTTATGAATAAAATCAAACTGCATCTATATATCCTTTAATTAGAACCAAATACATCTAATAAATTACTTAATTTTCCACCAGAGCGTGGGAAGCGTGGGTTTAGCCAACCCGCTAATCCGCCTACGCTTCTGGTTTGCAAACGAATAGTACCTTTGCCTTGCATTTTTAAAACCAAGCCCTCTCCGCCAAAAAAGCTAGAAAATATTCCGCCAGACATTTTAATTTTATAGCTCATTTCATCGCCATAACTAAGGAGGTGTCCTGAGTCTACAATATACTCTCCGTTGACTTCACGCTCTACCACAGCACCGTAAGCGCCATACCAAACCGTTCCCGTACCATAACAGCGAATCCTAAACAGGCCTTCTCTTGCAAGCCAGCTTGATATTCCTGCCCAGCTCAATTTATATTTTATGCCAGCAGAGCCCGCCACAAAAGCACCTGGCTGAAGAAAAAGAGTTTCGCCATTTAGTTTGTGTTCTATGATTTCCCCTGGAGAGCTTTTTGATACCACTAGTTTTTGCGGTTTCTGACTTAGGTTTTTAAAGGTATTTATAAAAAATGATTCTTTTCCAAATAGAAACATTAATATAGCAGTAAACACTCCACCATTAAAACTTGCCATTACATCTATCCCAGAGTCCATGCTCGCCATGGCACCTGGTTCAGTCCTAACTCCCTCTCCCGGGCCTAGATCAAACTCTATGTAAGAGAATGCCTTGCCTCCTAATCGTTCTACTTTCATTGTGTTTGTTTTCCTTTGCTGTAATACTTGCTTTTCCAATTCTTGAACTCAGGATTGTTCATAACTAAACTAGCTCTCAGTTCTTGGCTTATTTCTTTTTCGTAGCGCTTTAAAATATTGTCTATTCTGTGCTGAGTCGCGGGATGGGTACTAATCCATTCTAAATTTTTTTCTAATTTTGAGTTACTCTTATCTAAGAGACTTTGAAAAAAACCAACCAATCCCCTTGGATCTACCTTAGACTTCACTAAGGCCTCAAAGGCAGCGTTATCAGCATCTAGTTCGTATTCCCTTGAATAGCTTTGCCGAAGTAAAAAGCTCCCCTGATCCGCTAAAACAGCAATAAGGCCTGATGCATCTCCTAAAAAAACTGAGACCAGTAAATAAGTTGATACGCTGGATAAAATATTCTTCAAGCTATGGCGAAGTTTCACGTGGCTTATTTCGTGTTGTAGCACACCTGCAAACTCAGAGTAGTTTTTAAACTCTTTTAAAGCTCCCTCGAAAAATACAATATGTCCCCCAGGCATCGCAAAGGCATTGGTCTCATCGCTTTTAACGATGTATAACTGGATGTCATTATAAGGAGGCTCTAGGTTTACAAGGGAATTTTCTGCGATTTTTTTATATTGATCCAACAGCTCTTTATCTTCCACAAATTTAAATTGTGCTTTCAAATTATTAAATAGAGCGTCACCCAGTTGCTTCTCAATCTTATAAGGAATATTCGCTACCGCAAAATCAACAACCTGATCTTTTAAAGAAAACAAAAAGACAAAAAATGCGATCAACATAGATATGCCTATTGCGGCAAAACTCCAGTTTAACTTACTTTTGTTTTTTCTTTTTTTAACCATTTGCTGCAGCTCGGGATTACTGTTTTTGAGAAGAAACTGATCTAGATCTTTATTTCTTTCTATGTAAAAGCTAGGATTACTCGAGTTTGTTTTGTGGAAAAAATAAAGATGCTCATTACTCCCACCACTATAGGAGCTTAACTTACTTTGATCCCATACAATTACCTGACTTCTGCCTTTTACAGATAACTTCACTTGCTGAGCTGTAAACTCGATGTCTACGGCAGCCTTTTTAGGATCATTGTCTGAGTCAAAATAAAATCCCGAGCATTTCATAGCCAAAAAATACAAGTTTTTTAGTTTGATTTCAAATTAAGACGTAGTTCGGTCTAGGTTTGCTTGCTAGTTAACCATTACTGATTGGAAAAATGATTTCAAACTCAGTACCAGGGTAGTCTTCAGAGTTTGTTGGGTTGTTTTTAGCTGGGGAGTGAATTTCAATACTTCCACCATATACAGTAATAAATTCTTTTACCAGAGGAAGTCCAAAGCCAGTTCCTTTTTCACCTTCTGTCCCGTCTCTCGATCCTCTTTTGCGAAAGGTAAAGATATTCTCTCTTACCTCTTCAGGTATTCCAATTCCACTATCTGTAATTCTTAGACAAAGTTTAGATTTATCCACGGAAGCTTCGACATGAATTTTTCCACCCTTTGGCGTGAACTTGACTGAGTTTGAAATTAAATTGTTTAAAATTTGAAATTTAAAAACAGTTGGATCGATTTTAATTTTAGCTCCTCTTGTGTTTAAGCTATGAATTAGATCAATTTCTTTATCATTTAAGGGTACTTCAAAAGTAGAAAAACTATCTAGTATAATGCCTTCAGCATCATAAGAACCGACATCTCGATTGGCCATATCATCGGTATTAAATAGACTCCAGTCGCTCACTTTTACAATCATGTTTTTAATGTTCACGCTGGCTCTTTTTATTTTACCTAATCTCCCTTTTGGGTCCGCAAAACTTATCTCGCTCATAAGCTTGTCGGTGTGAAACTCAGCAACAAAAATGTCATTTTTTAAATCATGGCACATGACCCTCACCAAGGTATTTAATTGATTCGATTTCGTGTTTAGTTCATCTTGAGTTTTCCTCAGAGCCCTGTAAAAGAAAGTCATTAGAGCTGCCATGGTAATGCAGAAAAAAATAGAATTGGACAAACGTTTTTGCAGCATAATTTGAGGATCTTGAAATTTCTCAGGAATAGGAAGATCGTCAACAAAAAAGTAGAAACCAAGCATCACTATAAAAATTGGAATTAAACTATATCGAGCGTATCTATCGTCTAGCAAAAGACCTACAAAAATGGGAAAGCTATAAATCCAGTAGTAACCAGGAGCATTGAAGCCCCCTGACACCGCGATTAAAAAAGAACAATAGAAAAAGGAACTTGAACACCAAATAAAAATAAGTTGTTTGCGATTTTGGTCTTTGGGAAATCGAAACAATATAAAGCATTGAATCAAAATCAAAACACTAAGCAGCACCAATCCAAAAACACTTGGATTAGTGTATATGTATCTAAGCATATATAGTAACTGCAAGCTAGTCGTAACAGTAAAGCCCGTAGTCATTAAGCCAAGATGATGATTGCTCGATAGTATATTTTGATCTTCCATTTATATCCCGATTTCTCATGATTTTTATCGGTAAAGAAAAGAATTTTGTTTAAACTATATTGGTTTTAAGAAGAAAACTTTAAGTAATAAGACCTATTTAGGACACTTCCTTTTCTAAAATAAGCTATTTAAAAGTACATTTAGACTTATACTTTAAATTTAATAAGAATTTTTAATAGTCCTAGAATGAAACGAATCAAAAGTTTAGATCTACTCCAAAATAATTACCAACATCTCTGTGCCCAGCTGGCTGGCCTTTGTAATTTATTTCGAATAAGGAGTACTTCAAACGAATGAAGCCCGATTCAATAAATAAAGAATTTTCCCTTCTAAGGGCGTCATAATATACAGACTCTGTCTTTGAATCCGCACTGTATTCTTCATACAAAAAACTATAACCAAAGCCTCCATAAAAATAGAGGTCTCCTGAGTATCCATAAAAACTAGCTTTAGGATTTGAGTCCTTGGATGAACTTGAAATGCCGTAGTGAACATTGAAGTGAGTACTTTGCTGACTACTACCTAAGAGCTTTAATTGTATACTGGTGTTTTTCAAAAGGCGTTCTTCATTCATATTAATCTCTTCGTACTTAACGCCTAAAAAGCCATAAAACAACTCTAGGCCGTATTTAGATCCATTTAAAGTATCATTCGAATCATCGCGTTCAAAATTTAAATTACTGTAAAAGAGCTTCCACTCAGCGCCAATTTCATTAGTATTTAAAGCTAGCCATTGATCCATCAAACGAATTTTTCGTTCTTGAATCATCCACTCTCCAAGACTCCATCTACTTTGCTTTTTCTTTTCTTGTTGCTTTTGAATCACTACATAAACATTGTCTGAATAAGCAGAATTTGAGTAGGCGAACGACACAAGACAAAGCAATAAAACCTTAAAATACATAAACTCCCCTTTTCTACAACCAAATCTCAGGCGGAACACTACAACAAAGAACACCCAACCCAGGTGTGTATTCAGTACTTGGTGGAATCTCAACCACATGAAAACTAGCCAAAGAAACCTGTAGCCTTAGACTCTCTTCAGTGCCTATTAAGTATTGTATAAAACCTCGAATCTGCGGCTCATGCCCTAACATAAAAATCTCATCCACCTCAAGGCTGATCAAATAACCCAAAAGATGTTTATGATCAGTGTAGCCTGGCGACAACAAATCAATCTCTATGCTCTCTGGTTGTTTTTTGAATTGAGCCTTTAAAATTTCTAAGCTCTGTCTAGCTCTAAGGTAGGGAGAACTGATAAGATAATCTACAGAGTGAAGCTGTCTAACTAGTTTAGGTGCAATTTTTTTTAAAAGCTCTTGTCCTTCACGACTCAAAGGTCTTAAATGATCAGCGTCTTTAAATTCAGTGTGGGAAACACTCTCTGAATGCCTCATAAAGTATAGCTTCATACTCCCTCCTAGCCTAATGACTTATCGGAAATATGAATGATAAAAAACAATATATTTTAGCAAAGCTAAGATTTGCTTTAATCAATGTGAATGGGCTTTAATACTCTGTCTCGATTTAAAACAAAAGTTAACAATCAATCTAAAAATCAGCCCAAAGCAATTTAACAAAGACTAGAACAAACATAAACATAAAGAAAAAGCTCGTCCACTTATAAGCTTTTAGAGAAAAAGTCTGCTCGGAACTTTGTGCGGTTTTCACTCCGATTTTTTTTGCAATCAACTCAAGATCTTCTTCTTTTAAAGAGTTCACTAAATCTGAGTTTTTAATCCAAAGAGATTTTCCTAAGAGAGGGTGTTTTTCGGTGGCCATCAAATACCACTCCAGTGCTTGATAAATATAACCAGGAGCATTGGACTCCCCTTTACACCATCGATTCATAGCACTTGGATCTACCATTAAAAGGTCTGAAAGTTCTTTTTTATTCATTCCTAAATTAATTCGTAAAGACTCAATATGACCGATTCGCTTTTCAATGCTTTTGGCCTTTGAATCCATTTGCATCTTTCTAGAACTTTTCGGACTTTTGGAGTTTTCTGAACTTTTTAGTGAGTCTGAGTCAGTCTCTTTAAAATCATTATTTTTTTGCTTTAAATTTGCATCAAAAACCGGGCTTTTCGGTGCATATTTTGATTCATTTTTATGGGGATTTTTTTCAGCAAAGTCTTTTTCAATATCGGACAGATCGAAATCTAAAATCTGACTTAAAGAATCTCCTAAAGGAGCCTTGTCAAAAACCACATTGGATATATCCCTTATTTCAGTGCTTTCAATTGCACTCTCGAGAGACTTTCTCTTTTGAACTTCTTTTTCTTCGTAAGTCTGTTTTTCCACTCAAATAGCCCTGTGTTTTAGTTGATATAATCAATCCTTTATTGATTTAATCAAATATAGCATTGATTAATTACATCTCAACTTCATTCGCATCGCGTTAAGTACTTATTTTTACATGCCGTTTATCAATTTTTATTCAAAGCCTTGCCTAGGTACCCCTAATTTCAAAATAAACTATAGCTTTTAGTTATAAGTTATAGTGTTAAATACTTGTTTTTATTGATTAAAATATGCTAGGATTAGTAGAAATCTGATTAAAAACCCTGGAAGCGCCGCTTCTAAAGCAAAACGCTTAACAAAGTTCGAGGTAGATGCAATGCGTAAAAACACAGTCAACTATCAGCTTAATAAGAACAAATATCTTTTGGACTATGAGTATGATCACCTAGAAAAAATCATTAAAACCTATATGCTAAAGAATCCTAGAGACTGTTTACTTTTAGCCATTGCGCTAAATACGGGAGCGAGAGCTACTGAGATTCTCAATATCGAAATCGCAGATATAAACTTTTATGATCAAAGCATATTTATAAAAGGAATAAAAAACTCCAACGATCGAGAAATCCCTATTAACGATAAGTTATTTAAAAAGCTAAAAAACTATATTGATTCTAAGTTTGCCAATAAAGATGGGCAGTATCCTGATAGAAGCCAACGGATTTTCCCAATCACATACATTCGACTGCATCAGATTTGGGAGCATTACCGCCCTTGCCATAAAAAATTTCATAGTCTAAGACACACTTTCGCCATCAGGCTTTACAAGAAAAACAAAGATATAAGGCTTGTGCAGTTCGCCCTTGGACATAGAAATATCGCCAATACAATGATATATGCCGATTATGTCTACTCTCAAGAAGAGCTTAAGAAGCTATTACTGTGAAATACCTCGCACAAGCTCTTAGAAGCAAAAAAACAGTCTAAAAATCGCGATATAGCTTTCTATAAATAGATTTAGAATGTGCCGATCTAAATTCTATGTGCATTAATAGCTGAGATAGAAATTTAGGGGTCTTGAAAATAATCCTCAGCTAGAGGAGCTAGATGGCAAAAGCCGGGCTCTTTGTTTGTGAGTGGCAAAGCATTATGTAATCACTAACTAGACCTTAGCCCCTCAAGCTGATTTTATTTATTTCCTTTAAGCACAGCTTTTAATAGAATAAACCTATGAGCAGTGATAAGAAATTTGCCATTGAGGCCAAACTTCAAGGAAAAGTTGTTTTTCGAGGCATTATTGAGAAAACACCCCTTAGTCTCGGCAGAAGCAAGTCTTGTGATATTCCCTTAGAAAAACTAGATTTTTTATCTCGACAACACATCTCTTTCGAAAAAGAGGGTGATCAACTTATATTTAAAGACCTAGACAGTGCTAATGGCGTTTTTGTAAACGGTAAAAAGGTCAAAAAAGCACCTATCTCGGAAGCCTTAAATTTAGAAATTGGAGGCCTGCAAATAAAGTTTAGAGAGATACAAGTTAACTCTCCAAGGCCTGGCTTTCAAAGCAAAGAAAAAACCATCACTGAAATCTCAATTCACGGTAGTTTCCAAGACTCCCTTGAGCTTCAACAGCACAATGAACAACTTGCTTCTGACAAATTTGAAGACCAAATTAGTATTGAATTCATCGGCGTACCCGATGAAACAGACAGCGGCAGATCATAATTTTCTAGAAACACTCAAGACCTAAAGTAACTGAATCGAGCAGTTTAAGTAGTGAAATTAATCTACTTTGAACTCTAACTGATTGGCGTCAGTAGCCTCTTTACCCTCATCAATAGCCTTTATCTCTTCGATGCGCTTTTCAAGCCACTGTAAGGCATCTTGTCGATTAGAGAGCTTGGCATTGAGCTGTAAATCAAAGGCTTCATCTAGAAGATTACCAACGATTTTCCCCTTCATTAATCCCATTGCAAGCAAGTCCTTACCAGTGATAAAGGCCCTTGGTAAGTCGATCAAGCCTGGGGAGAAGCGTTCTTCGTAGTTTTTTGCCTTCAAAACATTTTCAGGATCAAGAGGAAAAATACCATCATGACAATGTAAACTTAATCTCGTCAACTCCCCGCCTCGTTCCGCAAACATTCGCTTGATCGTACTAAAATCCAAGGGCTCCGTCAGAGAGTTAAGATGCCTCATAAAGTTTTCCATTCTAGCCGCTTCTGCTTTGGAATACTTTAATGACATAAAATAACTATTCCAGCTCTTCATCTGCTTCATTTCTTTTAGCCAAAACGCAAAAGGAGTAAAGAAGCTCGCCATACTAAAAATATGATTTCCAAAAGGCTTTGCCGCATTAACCATTAATTTAGACATGGTAAATGGGTCGCGATAGATGGTTTCATTACCACCCGCAACGCTCTTTTCCCAGATTTGATTAAGTTCAGTAAAAACCACCGAAAACAAGCCCGCGCTTTCAAAAACGGATAAAGCTTGGATTGGTTTTTTTGAAAATAGAATTTTTTTAAACTCATCAGTGATACGCTCTTGAGAAACCTGCGGGAGAGCGTAGGAATAACTTTTAATAGCATCAAAAGCACTTTGTTCCAGTTCAAAACCAAGTTGCCCAACAAAGCGAATCCCTCGCATGATTCGAAGCTTATCCTCACGTATTCTAGATAAAGCATCTCCTACAAAACGCAATCGGCCTTGCTCGATATCAGCAATTCCATCCACATAATCAATGATTTGATCATTAGTTATATCGTAAAAAAGAGCGTTTACCGTAAAATCCCTTCTCTTAGCGTCTTCTTCTGGGTTTGAATATTCGACCTTCTCTGGGCGTCGACCATCTTTGTACTCACCGTCTTTTCGAAAGCGAGTGACTTCAAAGTTTTGGTCATCCACCACCACAACGATTGTTCCAAATAGCTTTCCAACACTTATGGTATTAGGAAATATTTTTTCAATGCTTTCAGGAGGTGCATCTGTAGCGATGTCGATGTCTTTTGCAGGAATACCCAGCAAAGCATCCCTGACTGCGCCACCGGCAATCAAGGCGGTGTAACCATTTTCTTTTAACTGGTCACATATGTATTTTGCTTTTGGCCACAGAGGGCTTTTTTTCAATATTTCCATGCATCAAAAAAGGCTAAGTTTCCTTAGCCTAATCCTAACTGTTTTAAGATTGAATCAATATCAGCTTGTTCATTTTCTTTTTTGGGAGCGTCATCTGTTTTTGTTGCAACTGATGCTCTCAAGCCCTCTTCAAAACGTTCCGATATCCATTTTAAACGATCTAAGAAAGTAGCGCTTAATATTTCCTTAATGCTTTGCTCTTTTTTTGTGCCTGTAACATCAATCATTACTTCAAGCATCTCAGTAGCATCCTGCAAAAAGGCGATTACCACGGTATAGAAGGGGCCATCCTCAGAAATCTGTGAACCCTTGTAACCAACGATTTTACACAGTTCTGCATAAGAGCCTATCTGTTCAGGCATTGGCGAATCAGAAGCCATAGCAACTGACTTAGCACCACCCATAATTCGATCTACAATTTGACCATAATTTTCCAGTTCATCTTTATGATCAAAACCAACTTCGGCCGAGTCTAGAATGTCGAGCAGTTCTTCTACCAAACCCTTGGACTCTTCTTTAAATTCTAGTAATATTTCATCCATGCTTCAATTTTACTTTAGAAAGAGGGTGTTGCCAAATGGAATATGTACCAGTCAGAGTTAGTACACTGCGAGGAGAACAAAAAATTGATTTCGACCTATTTATTCATCTCAGAGAGAGATATGTACTATACATACGTCAAGGTGACAGTTTCGAAGGAGATCGACTCGATCGATTAAAAGCAAAAAAATTAAGAAAAATGTATATCACTGCAGAGTCGGAAGAAAGCTACAGAAGGTATATTGATACAAATTTGCAAAAAGCTTATGACAATAATTCCAGCTCAAGCATTGAAGACCGTGCCGCCATTGTTCAAGGTGACCAACAAGCCAATGCTGAAGCGGTTATGGAAGACCCAGGCGATGCGAAGGCATACAGCAAGGCCAAAGATGGTGCTGCAAAGTACGTTGATTTTTTGGTGAACAATACCGATGGCCTCAAAGCGGTTCTAGATATCGAAAACACAGACAAAGACGTAGGGCACCACGGAGTTACAGTTGCCACCCTAGCTGTAGCGATGTGTGATAAAGTAGGAATAACAGACGCCACTCAAAAGCAAATGCTTTCTTTAGGTTGTATATTACATGACATGGGCCACCTTCGCCACCCTGTGGAGTTTCGCCGAGCCTTGGAGCAATTTAGTGCAGAAGAACTCACAAAATATAAGGAGCACCCTACTCTTGGCGCAGAAGCTGTTAAAGACAAAAAACACTTTGATCAGCAAATCATCACTATCGTTATGCAACACCATGAGGCTCTAGATGGTAGTGGTTATCCATTAGGTTTAGTTGATAAAAAAATTGATCGCTTGTCCTTACTTTGCGGAGTAGCGAATGATTATGACAGATTAGTTACCTTCGAAGAAATGGACGCAAAAGAGGCAATCAAAAAGCTTATGATCGACAAAGTAGGAAGGTATCCATTAGAATACCTAAATGCGCTCAAAGCAGTTTTAAAAGAGCAATCAAAAATTTAAATTTTAGTAAGTAAAGAGTCTTGGCGAGAGCGAATTTGCTCTCGCAAATCTGCTTTTAAAAACAAGTCATCGATCAATCCCCCCAAAATACTAAACTTCATTTTGTAGCTTAAACTCTCTACGATAAGGCTTTGTTCTTCGTCATGTTTTTCAAGTTTGATGATGTATCGCCATCTTTTAAATGGCCCATATAGCTGGGTTAAGATGATTTGATGAATATCCTCACGGACATCAACGGCCAATTTCCATTCTTGCCCTATCATCCACCTAGAAATCTCAAAGTTTAACTCACTAACGTCTTTAAAAGATATTGGCAGGCTGTCGTAATAAAATCCATAAAAAGCAGCAAAACCATCCATGAGGTTGGCAGGGTCTAAACATTGCTCCCACCTAGCTTCAAGGCTTCCAGGTAAAATACTTTTTTCTGTGATGTTTGCCATAAAATATCTCCTTGAAAGCCCAGGGGTTTTATGTTGATCTTTAACTTAATATTAAAGTAAACGAGGTGCATCAATGTCTCAACTAAAAAATCTCACTTGGCCAATGGTAGAAGAATATTTGAAACATTCGAAATCCATTGTTTTACCAATAGGTAGCTGCGAGCAACACGGTCCCACTGGCTTAATTGGTACTGACTTTATGACGGCAGAGGCCTTGGCAGAAAAGTATTGTGACGAGCATAGAATTATCATGGCGCCAAGTTTCAACTACGGGATGGCCGGTCATCACTTAGGCTTTCCGGGAACAATATCTCTAAGCCCTGAGACATACACCAAAGCCTTGATCGATATTTTTAATTCCATGATTTACACGGGCTTCGAAAAAGTCTTAATCATCAATGGCCATGGTGGCAATGTGCCTTTTGTTCAAGCCGCTGTTAGCCAGATAAAATATGATAACAAAGATTCAAGCTTTGAAACTTATCTGGAAAATTGGTGGAAGTCTCCCTCATTAGAAAACTACCAGCAAGAGCATTTTGGAGAAGCAAATGGTTTTCATGCAACCTGCGGGGAAGTTAGTCTTACTCAGCATATTGCCGAAAAAGCTTTTGAGAAAATTGAAAACACACAATTTAAGATTGATTCGAATCGACCAAAACACCATCCTCTTAGTGCGAGTGAACTTAAAAAATACTACCCAGACGGTAGAATGAGTTCTAACCCTGGCTTAGCATCAAAAGAACATGGTGCAGAATTAGAGAGACTATACCTTGATTATCTAAAAGAGCGCTACAAAGGAATTATTCATGAGCTTTAAAAAGATCGACAGATCCTCTATTTTTCAATCTAGAGATAAAGTACATGACCCTCGATACGGAGATCTTATTGATACCGAGAATGCATCAGATTATATTCTTTATGGCTACTCAGATGACCGTGGAGTTAAAAACAATGGAGGTCGTGTTGGAGCGGCTTTAGGCCCTGATGCCATTCGTAAAATTTTGTATAAAATGACTTTTTCTCCCCTCATCGAAAAGCCTCCAAGTATTTCAGATTTAGGAGACTTAGAGATTGGTGATGACATATTAAAAGATCATAATAAGGCCATTGATTATCTAATGCAGAACTTTGATGAGCCTTTAAAAAAAATGATCGCCCTAGGCGGTGGCCATGACTTTGCCTACCCGGATGGAAAGTTTTTCTTGCAAAGAAAAAAACATTCTTCCTTAAAGCCAATCATCATTAACTTTGACGCTCACTTAGATTGCCGTCCTGTAGATGGCGATATAAACTCTGGGACGCCTTTTTATCGCCTCTTATCGGAGCACCCTGAGGATTTTATCTTTTTTGAAATTGGTTTGCAGAAACAATGCAATTCTCGCTCTCATTACCAATGGGCGATAGATAGAGGATTAAAAAGTCTATGGCTAGAGGACCTATTGGATTCAAAGAATGCATTCGAAAGCATGCAAAGGTTTTTAGCCGATAAACTCAAAGAAAGGCATCCTTGTTTTTTAAGTATCGATCTTGATGTTTTCTCTAGCGCAATCGCTCCGGGCTGTAGTCAATCCTGGCCAAGTGGATTGGATTTTGAGAGTTTCTGGAAGATCTATCAAATCCTCTTAAAAAAATGGGATGTCATGCAGCTTGGGATTTATGAGTGCGCACCGAATTTGGACGTTGACCAAAGAACTTCCCGCTTAGCCGCCAAGATAACGCACCGTTACATTAAATAATAAAGCTCATTCCTTTGCCTTGTTGGAATTGAATTAGATCAATAACTTTAGGTGTTTACAGGTTTTACTTAAAGCATTTTGTTTTATGTAATATATTCCCTGATTTTACCAAGCTATTTCCCGGCCATTGCTTGACTATTGTGCACAGACTGGTACAAGCCCAGATTCCATGAGTAAGTCAATTGCGATAAACACATTTTTAATTGGTTTTAGCTTGGTTACCTTTACTGAAAACCTAGGGCAGAGCCGTCCCTTCCCAGCAATGAATCTGGGAGGCTTTCCAGCACGTTCAGGGATCTATATCATGGATACCAAATCTTGTATGGACAGCGATAAGGTCTACTCTATCGACCCTGAGACCCGTTTAAAGATGCAATTGATCATCAAGGACAATAAGTCATACTTCTTTCGCAGAATCGATTCTAAATGCGCTTACATTCAAGATATTAGCGTACATAGTCTTGGACAGGGTAAAGTCTCTATGTCATTTGGAGAAGCTAAAAAGTATGGGAATTGTTATTTTTCACCAAAAAGATTGGTTGGTAAATCCGGTGAAACCCAGGTCCTTCAGCTTCGAATTAAAAACAAAAAATTATCCATGGATATAGACAAAAATCCTTCTTTAAAAGATTGTAATGGAAACTCAGTCACATGGAACTTCAAAAGAATTCATAACTACTCAGACAGCAAAACAAGAATTGCACAAATTAATTCTAGCACTAGCATTAACTAGCTTGAATGTTCTTAAAATCTTCTTCAATTAATTTACACAAAGCCTTGAAGGCTTCTTTGTTATAAGGCTGCCCCATAATGTCTTTAATGTAAGTGGCGGCATCAATTGGCGTCATAGGACTTGGTTGCCATGGACCAGGAATGATCAACTCACAAAATTGCGTAGACAAAGCGACCACCTTAGCCAGTGGATTCATACGAATGTCTCTAAGCTTACGTGGGTAACCAAAGCCTATGGCGTTTTCATGGTGTTCGTAAACAACTGACTTTACATCATCTGGTAAAGTACCTGCGGTCTCTAGAAGTTTTAGTCCTCTATATGGATGCTCTTCATAAATTCGAATTTCATCATGATCCATCTCTGACCTAGGCTTTAAAATTAATTCTGGTGGAATTTCTTTTAATCCTACTTCTGCTAACAATGCGCCCATTGATAATTTCTCTAAGGTAACACTGCTTTGCCAGCCGAGTTTATTGGCGATCATTAAAGAAAAAGCGCTCACCGCAATACTTTGATTAAGAATATGTTCTTGTTGAAGGCTTTTTAAAATATTTGTGATCGTTGTATTGGGCGCGATCATTTGTAAGGTACTATTGGCCACAGACTTTGCCATATCAATGGTTGCCGCTTTGGGACCAAATTGATGAAGCTCAGTAAAAACAGCATTGGTCGCCGCCTTTAAAAACTTGGCTTTATGGGACATTTGAAACTTATCACTTCCCGCCACTGCAGCCACAATGTTCACGGCACTTTCCGAGAAGCTTTTAAAATCATCTCTTCGAATAAACACAGTTTTGACAGAATTGGATTTTACAACAGTAAGACCTTGGAGCTGCGACTGATCGCCCTTCTGAGCGATTAAGATGTATTTATCAGGCGCCATTTGCAGGTACACATCTACCGGCATTGCCAAACCTGAAACAAACTCCTTAATACTCACTTCCACCATTTCATCTACACTATAGTTCTCTAAAGCCATGAAAACTTATCGGCTAGACCTAAGTGGATATTTACAGTTTTCTTAAAATTGCGAATCATAATGATACAAAAAGAGACAAATTATACGATTTTCCCTGCTTTCCTGGAAACTACTAAATCAATATTAATTAAAGCTATATAGGCAAATTATTTAGTTGCTTCAAAATAATATACAGAGCAAACAAGTCCCCTAGACTGCTTAATCTGGATTTATTTTTAACTGCAAGAATACTTTTAATGGTATTGAATCTTTTTATTCACTAGATCCAAAGCAAACTCAGTGGATTGAGTTAGATCATCAATTCCTTTTTTCTTACGAAAATGTAGAGCTTTCTCAAAGTTCTCTTTGCTTTGCTGCAATTTGTTTTGATCAAACAAAAGTTTTGCATAATGTTGATAAGCAAAATCGATGACTTCATCGAGGGGTTGAAATTGTTCGCAAATATTAATGGAGTCTAAAAACAGATCTTCTGCTTTCTCTATTTGATCATCATGGTGATAACTTGTCGCTAAGCGAATTTGGTCAATGGCAATTAAAAGCACCATATTTAGCTTTAATGAAATTTTAAACGCTTTATTTGCGTAGTCGATACTTTCTTTACTTAGGCCTAATATTCGACAAATATAACCTAGTAAACTGTAACGGTCTCTCAGTTCATGAGCATCCATAGAGTCTTTAGCAGACATTTCATCTAGGATAAATTTACGAGCCAAAACAAATTGATCTTTATCTACCGGAAGTTCTTTTAAATCCGGTCCAAACTTAGTGCTTAAATTAAATGGAATATGCATGACACTACCCTACTATAAAACCATATCAATGTGCAGAAACTTTAAGTATTGCATCTGTAAAAAAGCAAGTGGATAGCTGTGACAAGGAGCTTGCGATCCCATATAAACTAATTTTCCTTTTTTACGAGCTGCAGATACCGATTCTCTAGCTATTTCAAAAAACTCTTCATAACGTATATGACTAGAGCAGCTACTCAAAACAAGCGCTCCCCCTGGTTTTAACTTTTTGGCGGCTTTGGTAAAAACCTCGATATAGGAGTGAACCGCTTTATGCTTTCCTTCTTCTCGGCTTGAGAAGCTAGGTGGGTCACAGATAACAACATCAAATTTTTCGTCATCATCATCTAAATAATCAAAAACATTTACCGCTAGGCCTTGGTGCTTGCTCTCAGCGAAGCCATTTAAGAGCCAGTTTTTATTTGCAAAGGCTATGGCAGGCTTAGCAATATCTACGCTTACGACCCTCTTAGCGCCGCCCTGACCGGCAGCAACACTGAAGCCTCCCGTGTAGCTAAAAAGATTTAGCACAGACTTGTCTTTGCAGATGCTTTTTAGGTAGTCACGATTTACTTTTTGGTCGATGAAAAAACCTGTTTTTTGACCGTCTTTAATGTCTACCAAAATCTTCATATTGTTTTCTAAGACCACAACTTCTGAATCTGCCTGACCAATAATCCACTTTGATTGGGCATCATGTTTGTTTCTTGCTTTAAAGTAACAAGCTTCAGCGATTTTTTCTTCCACAAGGATTTCTGAGATTTTTTGTTCATCATAAAACTGATAAGGACCTTCACCATCAAATTGCAAAACAGCAATATTGGCATATATATCAATAATTAGTCCTGGAAAAAAATCTCCCTCACCATTAACAAGACGATATGTATTGGTACTTTCGCTTAAGTTTCTATCTTGTTTTTGTTTGATCAAGCGACGAAAACTTTTTTCAAACTCTTTGAAGCTAAATTTTTCCTGATCGGATAAAATGCGTACCCTTAATGGGGAGTTTGGATCGTAAATCCCCCAAGCTACTGTTTTTTTCTTATATAGAATATGACTTAATGCCACTGCTTTCTCAGAATTCACTTCTAGGGCATCAACATAGAGCCATGGCTCACCTTGTTTGATTGCTTTGACGAGATTTTTTTTAAGAAGAGACTTTGTTTTTGTAGTGGTTTTGATCAAGATTCGTATTCCCATTTATTAGATTATGAAGTTTATCTTGATCTATACCTTTAAGACAGAAATAGGTGTAGGGATTTCCACGATTGCAGTATTTTATTCTTATGTAGCCTTGGCTTTGAAGGAACTCAGCCAATTTAACACTTGTCCAAGTCTCTTGACCTTTTAGGGTTGTTGCTAAATTTGAACCCCTAATTAAATTTAACTCCAAATTCGTTATATAACGAAGTCCATCTTTGGGGCTAATTTCCTTTTTCATACGCTACCTCTCTTACGCAGAAGACCTATCGGAGCAATATTTAAAAATATAAATAGTTTTACTAAGTTTTTCTTCCCTAGTATTTTTCTAATAATTGCCATTATTCGATGCAAATACAGATAATTATTAAGTTTTTTAAAAAAGTTAATTTTTTTTCTTGCCAGAAACCCCAAAGCCCATTAGATTGCTCTTCATCAACACGACAACAAAAAGTCGTTCTAATCACCGCGGGGTGGTAGTTAAGTTGGTTATAACGCCGGCCTGTCACGCCGGAGGCCGCGGGTTCGAGTCCCGTCCACCCCGCCAAATTTTTTCCAAATAAAATTAATAAGTTATAGAGCTGGGGATTTTTGTTTTCGAACTTTGGTATTCACTCTCTTTTCGCAACCTCGCTTGTTAGGTAAAGTCTCTAGCTTTTTGAATATTGGTACTATTAGTGCTTTTAATTCATCTAATTATAATAATCGGCTCTACTCGATTCGAGGGG
>DJMA01000016.1 GCA_002436415.1 Bdellovibrionaceae bacterium UBA6502
CCATTTTTAGGGGGACAGATCACTTAAGACCTCTTCTTATCCGGTTATTTACCTAAACAAGTCTTAGTAGTTGTTATAATCACGGCCACCTAAACTCTGAGCCGGTCTGTTATTATCTTTATACAGAGCTTTATAAGCATCAATTTGCGCTTTAGAAGCCTCCAAAGGAGTGTTCATCACAATCCAGTTCACATTTTCACTGCAAGGTGGAGCTGTAAGACTTCCAATGTAATTGTAATGAGTTTTCGCATTAGGCAACAATACACTTGGTGTGTATAAAAAGTCGTTGTCTACTTTTACCTGCTTTTTTTCCGCTGGAATGTTTGCCCACATTTTAGCAAGCATTGCATTTTCAGCTCCTACTTTAAAAAACACAGAAACGATACTGAACTGACCATCTTGAGCGATATGTACCAACTGCATTTCTAGTGGAAAGTTTTTACCACTTAATGAATGCTCGGAAGGGCTATGAAAGTGAAACATTTTTAAATCATAGGCTTTCCCGTTATGCATTAACATACTACCTGGATCTACTGGATAGACTATGCTGTGTCCAGAATCCATAGTTTTTAGAGCTGTTTCTTTATAAGCTATTTCAACTAAACTCCCTGATTTCTTTGGTCTCTTCCAAACAAGGTCAATAGGAGACTGTTGCTTTCCTGATTTACACAATTCGTATTTAGTGTCTAAATTCCCCCAAAACTGTGGGCCAAACGCACCTTTGTAGCTCCAGTGAGTTGCCTTCTCTACAGGCTCTTTTTTCATCTCTGGTTTTGCTTCAGCATTGTCTTTTTTTGAAGCTTCCTCTTTTTTCATTGGTTCTTGTACAATCTCTTCTTTTTTCTCAGAACTACCACAGGCACCTAGTCCCAAAATTAGACAAAAACTGATTAAAAGTCGCAACATCCGTCCCTCACTTATTGGTTATTATATACTTCTTAAATATAGTTTAACGAATATGAATGTATTTGATTACTCCTTTTCCATGGCCTAGACTAAAGTAAAATGCAAAATTTAACGATTATGTTACATGATTAACGTCGAACAATTTCTTTCTATTAAATCTTCAATGTTTTTTAGCATTGCTGCGATCTTTCTCTTTACAGAGTTAGCGCTAAGGAATAGCCGCAAACACTTGCTGCAAAACACCTACAGCAGCATTACTGCTATATGCTTAGGGATTTTAAACACTGCCCTTGTGGTTTTTGTATTTCAAACATTTATAGAACGCAATTTACTTCTAAAAAATGAAGAAAACTTTTTACTCTCAATATTATTAGAATCCCTATGCATCTTGCTATTATTAGATCTTTGGACCTATCTTTGGCATCGTTTAAATCACCGATGTAATTTCTTATGGCGCTTTCACGAAGTTCATCACCTGGATGAAAGCCTTCATTCATTGAGTGCAATTCGTTTTCATGCTGGAGAAATTGCATTAAGTTATATAATGAGGGTTTTTATATTTTGGTTTTTACCAGTTTCTCTTTTATCTTATCTAGTCTTTGAAGTCACATACATGTTTTTTAATTTTTTTGCACACTCAAGAATTCAAATCCCTTTCAAGACAGAAAAGAAACTCAACAAAGTTTTTGTGACACCGAGACACCATCGATTGCACCACCACCCACTTCGCTCCATCCACGACAATAATTATGGAAATATTTTTTCATTCTGGGATAGTATGTTTAATTCTAGAGTAAATATAAGAAAGGAAGACTCATTCGAGTTTGGTCTTAGTTATAAAAAGAGAAAAGGATTTTTTAAAAACCTTTTCTCTCCTTTTAGTAAACCTTCTACATAGCCATTAAATCAGTATATTCTTCTGATGCTATTCTTTTTTTAGAAGCCACCAGACTTAATAAGACCAAAAACACAAAACTCAGTACAAAGACTAAAATTGGATACTGGAAGTTTAAATCCAGCTCAGAATCAAAAACATAACTCACTAAAAAATAAGACACAAAAGCATTGATTACAAAGCTTGTAAGACTAGCCATAACAAACACAAACATAAATTCAGTTAAAAACATTTTGTTAATTAAAGCTTCGTTCGCGCCAAATAGTTTAAGATAAAGGAAGTCTTTTTTTCTTTCTTTGGATCTAGAGTTAGCAATAACAAAGACTAAAAACAAACCTGACAAGAAGCTAAACATTGCTAACAAGGACACTGCATTAGCCATCTTTTCGAACAAATCTAAAATTCGCCTTACTACATACTCCACATCAACAATTGAAACATTAGGTAATTTCTCTACAAGCTTTTGCTGAATCAATTGCTTTTTATCAAAGTCTAAAGAACCAATGGCTGCTAAAAAGATTTTGGGAGCATCTTCTAAAACTCCTGGTTGAAATTGCAGAAAGAAGTTTGGCTGAAAAGAGGTCCATTTTACAGTACGTATACTCTTAATTTCACCCTTTACCTCTACTCCTTGAATATCAAAACTCAAAACATCACCTAAATTTAAATCCAAACGCTCAGCAAAACGCTTCTCAACAGAAATCGCTGGATGTTCGTCTCGTAATGAAACATAATTTTCTCCGAAAAACTTACCCTCTATTATCTTTTCTGAAGAAGAAAGTTCAGAGCGATAACTTAAATTAAAACCACGGTTTCTAAAACGCAATTCCCTTTCTTCTTCACGAGTAATTGCCCTTTCGGAATTTTTTGGTTTCGTAAAAGCTTGTCCATTCACCGTGCTAAGTCGAGCTCGAACCATTGGCGAAAGGTATTCCAATTGAGTGTCATTTTCTTGTAGAACCGCCTTCAAGCTTTCTATTTGTTCGTCTTGAATATCAAATAAAAATAGGTCCGGTAGCAATGCCTTTTTAGGAAAAAGCAGCTCTTTTTCTAGAGAGTCTTTGATTTGTGGCACAAGTATCATCAATAAAAAACTTAGTCCCATAGCAAATAATATAGAAATGGCACCAAATTTATCACGAGAAAGAAATCGTAGGCTATATCGTAAAGGCAGACTCTTAGGTTTCCACTTCCTACTAATAAAATACAATATCCAAAAGGATAAGGCTGTTGCTAGCAAACTTAATATCAAAACACTTAAAAATATCCCAGCCACCAATACGCTTTTTGCTGTTAAAAAAGATAGGAAGCTAAAAAACAGAAGCGCTGGTAAAAACATAAGTAAGTCTTTAAATTTCCAGTTCCATGAAATGTTTTTGGATTCAAAAAGACTCTGAGTCTTATCTGCCTTTAGAAATTGTCGTAAAAATGGATACATACAAAGCAGGACAAAACCTAAAATTGCCAAAAAGAGATAGATGACATTTAAATATTGCAGTTCAATTTTTGATGTATCTATGCCTAGACTTAAAGAACCAAACCAAATCTTACTTAGTAAGCCACTTAATACTAAAGAAAAGCCTGAAGACAAAAGACTCAAAAAGACGATTTGAAACAGAAAAACCTTGGTCAAAAAAGAGCTACTCGCCCCATTAATTTCCATTAAAGAAATACTTTTAGCCTGCTCTACCAAATGACTACGAAACAAATAATATGCGCCCACAATGGTTAACAATAAGCTTACTAAAGCAACCAAGCCTAAATAATCACCTAGATAATTTTGTAATCGACCAATTTGTTCGTTAGCATTGTCATAGCTGCTAATTCGAAGTGCGGGATCGGAGAAATCATCATTCATTGAATTTTTAATTTCCTCTAGTTTTTGATCCTCTCGCAAATCATAGTACCTAGTGTACCAGGCTGTAGCTCCAAAACCGACCAAACCAGTTTCTCGAAGTTGATCTAAACTCATGTAGACAGCCGGTGCAAGAGCGCTTCCAAAACCACCCAAACCAACATCCTTCACTACCTGTTCTTTTACTTCAAAACTCTTTTGCCCTAGACTTACCTGATCCCCAATTTTTAAATTGAGCTGTACCAAAATTTCGGGATAAACCCATAGAATCGGTTTTTTAGTCAAATCTTTAAAATTCGCAATCCTCGCTGTCTCTTCACTTTCACCTAAGAGCACATCTCCGAAAAGAGGAAAGTTCTCATCCACAGCCTTAATCAACACCAATCTAGAGCTATCTTCTTTATAAAGCATTGAATAGGTATTGATGTTTTCAGAACTTCGAATGATCTGGTTTGAGTAGTTTTTTTCTAAAATTTGTTTTTCTGTATCCGATAAATCACGCCTAGCACTGATACTTATTTCACCTGTCAGTAACTGTTTGGCATTTTGACGAATGTAGTTTTCTATACCAGATTGAAAGAAGCTTAAAATAAAAATTGCGCTTAAAGAAATACAAAAATTAAACCCAAAGAAAAACGAGTAAGAAGTTTTACGTTTTAGGTTTTTAAGAGCGAACTTATAAAACTTCATTGAGCTGCCCTTCTTCAACACGATACACTCGATCACAAAGTTCAGCTAGAGACGGACTATGAGTTACTAAGAACATCTTTGCATTCCGCTCTCTTACGATATCAAAGAGTAAACTCATAATTTGAGAACCAGTGGATTCGTCTAAACTCCCAGAAGGCTCATCAGCAAATACTATTTTGGGTTTATGAATAAAGGCTCTCGCTATGGCAACCCTCTGCTGCTCCCCTCCACTCAATTGATAAGGAAAATGTTCACGACGATGACTAAGTCCTAAGCGCTCCAACCACCAATCTAATTCTTTTAAATCCACTGGAATATCATTTAACTCTAGAGGAAGAAGGATATTTTCCGTCAAAGTCAGATCAGGAATCAAATGATACTGTTGAAAAATAATGCCTATGTTTTTCGCGCGAAACTCAGAAAGCTTTTTTTTGTCTAGTTGATACAAACTTGTGTCATCAATGATCACTTCCCCCTCATCGGGGCGAAGCAATCCAGAAAAAATGCTCAACAGAGTACTTTTTCCACTGCCACTTTCTCCAATGATTCCCACGATTTTTTCGTCTCGCCAATCGAAATCTATGCCTTTTAAAATAGAAATTTCTTTTTCCCCTTGGTGGTATGACTTTTTAATGGAATGGCATGAATAACTCATAAAGATCCTTCTAAAAATGGATAAATGTTTTTGAAAATAATTTTGTGGCCCTTTTCATTAGGGTGAATGCCATCGGCTTGATTTAGATTTGAGACACCACCAACGTCTTTTAATAGAAAAGGATAAAATTTAACTTTATATTTTTTGACCAACTCAGAATACATCTGAGAAAATTCTTTACGATACTTTTCACCATAGTTTTTTGGCAAAAGCATTCCGGCCATTAAGACTTCTACCTTAGATTTTTTTGCCATCTTTATACAATCTTCCAGATTCTTTTTACTCTCTTTAACAGGAAGGCCTCGAAGTCCATCATTAGCACCTAATGCAATAAATACGACGTTTAGTTTGCTTTTTAATTGCCACTTCAGCCTTTGACTACAACTTGCAGTGGTTGAGCCACTCACTGCTCCATTGATCACTTTTAAATGCTTTAATTTCTCGTTAGACTTTATTTTTTCTTTAAATAGATCCACGAAAGAATCTCCATCAGCCACTCCATAGCCAGCCGTCAAAGAGTCCCCTAAAAATAAAATGCTTTTTGCCTCACTGATTACAGGAGTTTTTTTCTCAGCATTTTTTGCAAAACCACTTAAAACCAAGCAACTTAAAGACAATAAGAATGCAAACTGCTTCCAATCAATGGGGAATAGATCTTTCAATACAAAACCTCAAATTTAATTAAATTATTCATTTTCACAAGACTGCAACAAAATACGGCGATTCAAACTAATGGACTCACAATATTTTTAACAAAATTGTATCAGCTACAAATAAAAGTTCTAGCTCTCCCGAGAAAAACCTTAATATTTGTTTTAATCATGCCATATTTTTAGGAAAGAGATTGTAACAAAAGGTTTCAAAAAAGATTTTTTTTGATTCTTCATAGCACAGTGGCTTGATTGAAGACTAAAGCTCTGAAATACTAGCGCGACTTTTTAAAACGAGGAACTTATGGCAAATTATGGACCCTACCAAACTAAAAATTTTCAATACATGAGCTTAAACTCTGAAAAGATCGATGGCCTAGATTTGGTTCTTTTTCATGGCTTTGGTGCAGATATGTCTGACTTGTTTCCTTTGACCAATTATCTACAGTCCTCCAAAACTAAAAACTTTTACTATCCTAATGGCGTTATTAATGCCCCAGGAATGCCCATGGGACGCGCTTGGTTTCCAATTGATGTAGAAGCACTAGAACAAGCCATGATGACTGGTTCTCATCGTAATTTTGATCGCCCAATTCCAGATGAAATACATAGCCTATGTCAAAAAATCGAAGACTCATTAATTAATGAATTAAAACTAGATCCCGCTAAAAGCATTATTGGCGGTTTCAGTCAGGGCGCTATGATGGCAATGAACTTGGTACTAAACTCTCCTTATAAATATAAAGCCCTCGTTCAACTCAGCGGAAGCTTTCTTGATAGAACTTATTGGACGCAAAAAATGCAAGCCAAAGAAAAAATGAGTGTTTTTCTTTCCCATGGCTATCAGGATGCACTACTTAACCCAAAAGACGCTGAGGACTTAAGCGCAAGCCTTACAGAAAATGGGCACAATGTTTACTCGAAGTTTTTTCAAGGTGGGCATGAAATCCCATTAGAGGTTTTAAAAGAATTAAAAAGCTTCATAGAAAAGCAATAATATAGGCTCACTCAAAATAATAATGCGGGATGCAATATTTTTTATTTTAACACTCCAATTTAGGTCTAGTCGCTAAGTAGCTAATAATACTATGGTATAACGCGTAACTTAAAGCTATACTTTAGGTTATTTTTTCTTTTTCCTTCTTTTTTTTCTTTTACATTAACCTTTTTCCTTTGGACAATGGTCTTAAGGATGACATCAGGGATAACACATCATCCGATTTTTTCAGGGAAGCAAAAAATTTAATTAATTATAAGCGAGGGGGAAGCAAGGATGCTTAGAGATTTTCTTTTACAAAAGGGTTTATCAAATCGTGAGGTTGAAGTAGCTGAGTTAGTTTCAAAAGGACTAGCCAATAAAGAAGTGGCGGATCAATTATTCGTAACGGAAAAAACAGTAAAATTTCACCTAACTAACATTTACAAAAAAATGAGTATTAAATCTAGATCACAACTGATCGTTTGGTGCTTACCTCACCTTCGCATTCAAGAAGAAGAAGAGGCAAAGAACGAATCTACAAACCCTGGCGTTACAGCTGGATCTGTAGAGATGAGAATTGCAGGTGGATCTCAAAATGATTTGATAGCTGGTAACGCAAACCAAAGTACTGGCACAAACACAATGAACACAAGCTACGATATTGGCTTAGGTTCTCTACCTGGCGGAATTAAAACTTTTAAATAAGCTTTAAATCAATACATGCCAAAGAAAAATAGCCACAAGAAATTGTGGCTATTTTTTTTGCCTAATTAATCACAGGAAACTTGTGCAGGAAAAGACTCAAGAATCTTGCAAGTAGACTTAAGACATTCTTTTATACATGCCTTAGTTTCACTAATACACTTTGGCTCGTCACACTCACTCAAAGAAACACAGCTCTCTCCTGCTCCACAGGACTGACTTGTATCCTCACCAGAGGCCCCACAAGCCTTCAAAGACTGACAAGAAATTCCTGGTGCTGGATCGCCAGCAAAGAGTGCTACAGAGGCTAACAGCGCTAAATTTAAAACCAAAAACTTAAGCATAGCGATAAATTAAGTGGTAACCAAATTGAGTTTTCACAGGAGCTGAAACTTCACCTACATTTAATGCGAAAGCTGCTTCCTCAAAAGGAGCAACCATTTGTCCTTTTGTAAAAGGCCCCAAGTCTCCCCCACTGGCTTTTGATGGACAATTGCTGAAAGCCTTTGCTGCCTCCTCAAAAGTCATTCCTTCGTCAATTTTCTTTTTAACGTCATCGATCTGAAATTCTTGATCAACTAGTATGTGCTTTGCTGAAATGTTAGACATGATTTATCCTTTCTAAATTTTCTGTATAGAAAGCCTTGATTTCACTAGGAAAAAGACTTTTCATAGTATGGTGCAAATAAAAATAAGCATCGATGATTAACTTAATTTAAGCGGAGAAATTATGAAACAAAAAAACATACTAATCTTAGCAAGCTGCGTAGTAGCTTTCAGTGCTTGTAACAAAAAAGCAGGCGACGTTGAGATCAAAACAGAAGAACAAAAAGTTTCTTATGCCATTGGACAAGAAATTGGCCGTGGAATGAAAGCCCAAGGCATCAATGTGGATGTTGACGTTTTAAGAATGTCTATTAACGACGCTCTTGCTGGAAAAGAGTCTCGCTTAAAGCCTGAGGAAATGCAGGAAGCGATGATGAATATGCGTAAAAAAATGGTGGAAGAGCGTAAGCAAAAAGCCGAAGAAAACAAAACTTCTGGAGCAAAGTACTTAGAAGAGAACAAAGCCAAAGAAGGGGTTAAAGTTACTGAGTCTGGTCTTCAATATAAAGTTTTAAAAGAAGGCGAAGGCGCACAACCAAAAGAATCTGATACAGTAAAAGTTCATTATAAAGGAACTTTGATTGACGGCACTGAGTTCGACAGCTCTTACTCACGAAATGAACCTGCTGAATTTGGTGTAGGTCAAGTGATCCGCGGTTGGGTTGAAGGCTTACAACTTATGAAAGTTGGTTCAAAATACCAATTCTTCATTCCAAGTGATTTAGCTTACGGTCCTCAAGGTCGCCCTAGCATTCCACCAAATTCAGTACTTATTTTTGAAGTAGAACTTCTTGATATCGTTAAAGAAGAGAAGAAGTAAGACTGAAAAAAAATTCATAAATGTAAAAACCTAAGTCATTTAGACTTAGGTTTTTTTATGGCTACCACGCTTTTTCCTAATGCCAATCTATTCATTCTATTTACAATCTTAGAAGATTCTACAAAGCCGTCCTAGAAAACTAAAGTTAAGCCCTATTCTTTTTATAAAGATTAGTTATTTGGTATAAATACTATATCGGGGAACTAGGAGGAAATTTTGTTAATCAGAAGTTTTTGTATTTTAATACAAAGTATTTCACTGTTTAGTTTAGCATTAATGGCTAACGAAGGCTTGCAAGAAGATCGTGTTGATTTTTATAGATATAACAACCCAGAAATTGGTTTTACTTTAGATCAAGAATCCGCTTTAGATCTCCATTTAAAAATGCCAGAATACCTAAATTGGCAAGAGGTCTTATCAAAAATTGATCCAGAAAAATTGGGCCGTGAACCTGGCTCTGGGAAAGTTTTTTCTATTACTAGTGGAATCCCCTTCATCCTTCCAATGTCATGCACAAGTTTTCCCTTGATTCATCCTTTTACCAAACAACTCATGATGGCCACTGCCACTCACTGTGTTTTTGGTAGCGAGCCAGAAAAATACTCGGACTACGCTACATCAGGAAACTCCATCATGGGTGTGCAAAACTACCTGGCAAAGGGAATCAATATCTCTGGAGCTTATCACAAAGAATATAGTTATATTACCGATACCATTTTGACTGCCATTCCAGAGGAAAAGGCGGAAGACTTTGGCAAAGATAATGCCTTTGAAATGGCAGACAGACTTCCTCAGAGAGGAGATATAGTCTATATGGAAGGTTACAAGGGCTACAATATTCCTCTTGTTGGAGGATTGACTTGGGGTACCCGTGTTTCCTGTGTCTATATGGGTAAGTTTTATGACATTCACTCGAAACCTGTGTTTAACAAAGCAGGAAGCGTTATTATGCGCTATGATATTAATGACTATCTTTATTGCCCTGAAGGCCTTGGCGGTGGTGGTATGTCAGGCGGCCCAATTACGAACTCAGAAGGAAAAGTAATTGGAATTAATACGAGACGTCTAACTGGTTTAGATAGCGCCATCAACGTGGATTACGATGTTTTCGCTTTCTCTAGTTTGACCAAAGCAGACTATGAGTTTGAAGACAGAGAAAAGCTACTTCCGATTCGCGACGGACTTTATAAATATAGAAACGTAAACAACATTTACCAATCAAGCCTGCCCTACAAAGGCAAAATGTGCATAAGCGGAAGCACCATCAAAGATTTAAGCGTAAATTTTAAAAATGGTTATATGGATGGTCCAATGCGTAGCCGCTTTGAAGGTCAATTTCTGAGCTCAACCACATATTTCGACATGGGTATCCCTTATCGATTTGCGGTTTCTGGCTCACCAAAGACAGAGGCTGATTTCATTAATGATGAAGATAAACGCAGCCCTTGTGATCCAAACTTTGACATAAAGGTAGATCGCTCAAACTGGTATGGCGGCTTATTTTCGGCCTTCGCCAAAGACTACGGCCCTAAAGTTAAAGATCGATTTGCAAAAATGGACAAAGAGGTTTGGGTTGTTTATGATGAAACTAACGAAATGCATCGAGAAAAATACGAAAATGCCTGGCAGGAAATGATAGATAAATACAAAGACAAACCAGCACCACGGCGCCTAGGACCTCGAAATCGAGTTTTAAAGAATTACCTTAAAATGAATGATGATTAGTAAAAATCTACGAAGTATTTAAAATCAAAAACCCCATCTTTTCAGTGATCTGTACCCCAAATTCTGGAC
>DJMA01000007.1:0-10753 GCA_002436415.1 Bdellovibrionaceae bacterium UBA6502
GAGCCGGCCTTCTGAGAAATGTATTTTTTCAGAGGCGCTATTCCGGTCGCAGCCTTCGCTGCTCCCTACCATCCTTGGGGCTTGTTGAATCCCATCCATGGGATTCAAAACTCTGAAAAAACACATTTCTCATACGGCCTCTTTCTCACTTCTTTGATTCTAAATCTCGTCGTTTACTTTTTGATTTTGCTGGCGCAGGGGTGTGGGGCGGCTTTGCCGCCGGTGGCTGTTTGTGGGGGAGGGGTGTTTACAGTTGTTTTTGTTTTTTTGATTTGTTTTCTTTTTGGCAGCGTTTACTGCAGAACTTTACTTCTGACCAATTGTTTCGCCATTTTTTTCTGTATTCCATGGGAAGATTGCAGTTTTGACAAATTTTATTTTCTTTGGCTTTCATTTCCAACCTTTAGTGCTTCCATCCAAACGTTGGCGACTACATTTAAAACGAGATACTGTTTGGGGACGAAGCTTTTCGTGTTTTAAATGGCCACGTTCGCTTGCACGTTTTCTCCATCGTTTGTAGCTGTTGGTATCCAATTGAGTTCGCATAAATCTCTCAATATCGTTTGGGCTTAATGAAAATTGTTTTTCTATGCTTTCAAAACCGCTGCGGTCTTCCCATGCCATACGGATGATTCGCTCTTTGACTTGCGGCTTAAACTGCTGCCAATTTTTTCTTTGTTTACTTGAAATTCCCATTGATTCTCCCTAATTTGAGATCCACTCGCATTTGTTTTTTAAAGGCATTTCATAGGCTTTTTCCTTAATTCCATTATATCAAAAATTTCTGGGCGAGAAAAGGCAGGTGAAAAGCCTTGTTTATTACAAAATTTCCAAGTTTCCGATCTCTTCTGGCCCTTATTTGCATTTAAAGTTATGAATAGCTGCTTGGAGACTAATATCCTTAATGGATTTTTCCGATAGATTAATATGTGTAGAGTGTTTGGTTTTAAATCCGTAATATCAAGTCAGGTTCATACTAGTTTGACTGAATCTGAAAATGCTTTGGCAATCCAAAGTAAAGAGCATCCTCATGGTTGGGGTGTGGCTTATTATGTTGCTGGTGCTCCTCACTTAATTAAAAATGTCGACTCTGCCGTAGAATCCAATTTGTTCAAAAGAGTTTCGGGTGTGGTTTCTTCAAATACAGTGGTAGCACATATTCGTAAAGCTACGCTTGGGGTAAATTCCATCGTAAACACTCATCCTTTTCAATATGGTCCTTGGGTTTTTGCTCATAATGGTCATATCCATGAATTTGAAAAATACAAAGAAGATCTTTTAAATTTAGTAGCTCCGAATTTACGAAGGTTTGTTTTAGGGGAAACTGACTCCGAACTTATCTTTTACGTAATCTTAAGCGAGCTTTACACTCATTACTCTATATTGGATCGCCCTAGTGTCAGTCAAATGTCTAAGGTGTTAGACCTCGCCTTGGAGAGAATCTGTAATCTAATCGGTGATTTCTCTGAAGAAGATACTAGCTCCTTAGAATGCAATTATTTAACTTTTGTCATAACCAATGGGGATGTGATTTTAGCTCATCAAGGTGGAAAAAAACTTTATTATTCCACTTATAAAAATCGATGCTCCGATCGTGATACTTGTTCTAGTTTTTCCCAAAGCTGTGAAGCTGAGTCGGAAGATGGTCAAGTTAACCATATGATATTTAGCTCAGAACCTCTTAGTGGAGAAAATGTGTGGCTGGAGTTGGAAAATGGGGAGTTAATGGGGGTAGACAATCATATGAAGATTTTTCGACGGGATAAAAAATAAAAAGCTAGTTAGAGATCTAACTAGCTTTTTTTTATGTTTATTATTTTTTAATTAATCTATAACTACACAGCTCAGGTGATTTGCTGAGGCTTTGTCTTTACCAACAACTCTTTCCAAAATGTGGTAGTCGGTATTATCTACTGTTAAAATTTCATCATAAAGTTTATTCATTGTGGTTTCATCTACAACTTTGGATTTACCTCTATTGATGTATCTTAAAATGTATTCTTGTAAGGCGCCACCTAAAGCTTTATTTTGATTGTCATTCAATCTAATTTCATCGCAAACTTTTTCACCGGATACAAATGCGATAGACTTGATGGATCTACGTAATGTCTGCATTTTTTCACGGTATTTTCTAGCACCTCGGTCTTTTTTCATCAAAGCCAGCATTGCTTTTTCTAATTTATTTTTGTTAGCGTTTAAGCGAACCAAAGCTTCAGCAGCAGGGCGATAAATGTACTTTTGATCGCTTTCCGCTTTGTACTTTGTTAAATGTCTAAGGAGACTTAAAATAATTTGGTCATCATTTGCAATGCTCATAGCGATGCTAACATCTCTGCGAAGATTGTGTTGGTCTATTTCTAGATCATCTAACAAGTCTTCTGTTAAGTCAGATTTACCATCTTTTAGTAAAGCCAATTGACCAGCAGCAACTGCTAATACTGGAGAGTTGATTTCTCTTAAGTAAGAGTCGATGCTTTTTCTTCCATTCAAAACTCGAGCGATTGTCTTAGCTGTTTCTTTTGGATAGGTTCTCGCCATACATTTCATCGCGATAAGCCCAGACTTTTTCATTTGTGCGTTCACAAAAGAATTATTCAATTGTCTTTCCATGATTTCTTCGATGATTTCAAAACCATACTTATGGCAACTTACATCCAATTGACGATCAACATCTAAGCTGCTCATTTCATACCAATAGTAATAGTCAAGGCCATGAACTGCTTGATCAGCGCTTTGCTTCTCGACAGCTTCCGCGCTACATGTTTCAGTCGTAGAAGCACAATTGTTTTCTACATACTTTTTCTGATCCAAGTCGTCACTGTTGTCGGCCGCCAGGGCTTCTTGTAAATGTTGCTCTAGTCTTTGTTTTAATTCTTGGTCTTCATAAGCAGGATCTAATTTTTCAACGGGATCGTTCTTCGCGGTATTCACTTGAATGATATCTATAGAATCAACATTATGGCTTGAAGAAACGTAAATCATAGGAATCTCTTCAGTGGATACTGAACCGTAGGCTTCTGCTCTCAGATAAGCAGACTTCAGCCTAACTTCATTGCCAACAAGAGTGATGATTCTAGTTTCTTTTCTTGGGGCGTGGAATGTTTGAATTTCTCCGCCATCTACTTCAAAAATTGCCGTTGAGTCGGCTTTAAGTCTTGCAATAAAGATGGCGCGCTCATCCACTTCATCTAGGTACTCGTAGTTTTCAGCTAATAGTTTAGAAAAACTCAGTACTTCGATTAAGTCCTTTTCATCATCTTTCATCGTTAGCTTGATCAGCTGTTGATCTAGCTTGGCGTATTTTTCACGTACTTCTTTAGAAGCTTTCGCTAGGTTTTCTTTTTCTTGATCTTCTCTATCGGTTTGTGCAACTTCAGGAGCCGGTGTAGCTGGGTTTTCTGTGTTGGCAGGAGTGGTGGTTGCCGTTTGCTCAGCAGGAGCAGGGCTATTCCCACCTGATCCACCTTTATTACAGGCAACTAGGCTCAAAATGCTAAATCCTACGATTAAACTAAGGCTTTTAAATTTCATAATAATATTCCTCCGACTATTATGAAAGCAAGGCCCACGCCAGACTCTAAGGGCTTTTAAAAGCTTGTTAAATGCCTTTGGCCAAAAAATTCAAAAGTGAGAGGCAAAAAACGTCATCAAGAAGCCGATTTTTGTCATATTTTTACAGTTTAATGCAGGGATTCTTTAAAAGAATGATTTTGATAGCTGTTAGAGGAGCTTTAAAAATTACTATAAGATAGGTGGTAAAAAGCTTGGTGCATAACACCAAGCTTTGTTCTTTAGGAGCCAATGATCTTTAGGGAAGAAATTAAAACGTCAGGGCAAATGATGCTTCCACCATTATCGATTACGTTTGCGCCTAAGTCTTCGATTCCCATTAATATGTCTTTTATATTACCAGCAACGAGAAAGTCCTGTAGGGGATTTACTAGATTTCCAAAGTCATACAAAAAGCCTTCTGCTTGGAATGAAAAATCTCCCGTAACAGAATTAAAACCAGCGTGTAGACCATTGAGTCTTACGATTTCAATCAGGCTTGGTTTCATTGCTTTGATGGCTGTGGTAGCAAGAGTACCTGAGCGTACAATAATATTGCTTGGTGAAATTCCCACTCTTCCGTTTCCTGAACGTGAGGCAGTGTGGGTGTTTTCAATGCCAAGTTTTTTAGAGTACTCATTGTTGCTAAAAAAACTATTTAGAACTCCATCCTGAATGATGCAATGTTTTTTGGTTGGGTTTCCTTCGCCGTCAAAAGGCTTGCGTCCCAGGCCTTTGTAATAACTAGGGTCATTTTCAATATGCAATAAGCCTGAGGCGATTTTTTCTCCCTGTTTTTTATCAAACAAAGAAAAGCCTTGGTCCACCGTATCGGCATTTAACATTGGCAGAAGTAGACTAAGCAAGCTAGCAAAGGCTTTCCTTTCAAAAACGATCGGGTAGTCGCCAGTTTCAGGTGATTTTGCACCGAGTAGGCCAAGGCTGTGTTTTTTGATACGATCGACAAACATTTCATTGGTGATCATGTCATCGTAATCGTGAGTCGTGAAGCTAAAGTGTCCACTGGCTCTTTTTCCATCCTTTTCTCCTAATAGTTCGCTAGAAAGAGAGTAGTAAGATTTTTGGTAAGAATTAGAATCTCCAAGTTTATTGTAAAGGCTTACGTTAGAGTAGGATTCACTAAAACTCGTATTTCTAACTTTTTTCAGGTTTTCATCACAAGCCCATAAAAGCTCTTCAAGCTCTTTGGTCCTTTCTACTTTTTGGTCCGAGTTTATTTGCTCTGGAAAATAAGCTTCGATATCGCCACTAGATTCAATTTTATCATTGAGTAGGATGTTTTCATTGGCCTTTGCAAATTGCAGAGCTTCTGCCTGTTGGTTAAAAAGTTTTTCTAAGTCCTCTTTTTTACTAGTTTCAGAGGAAAAGAAAACTTCTTTTTGATCCTTTACTAATCGTACTCCAAGGCTAAAATCTTCGCCGATAGAAATCTCTTCTAATTTTTTTTCTAAAAAACTAACGGAGTTTGATTTTCCGCTGATTTGAATTACTTCGATTTCGATGGAGTTCTTCTTTGCTAGGTCATATAAAAACTCGATGGATTCATTATTAGTCATTTGCAGCTCCTCCTACAGTGATCTCGGAAACCAAAAGAGGGGGTTGACCTACAGTCACGGGAACCCAACCACTCACGGATCCACAGGTTCCAGGTGATAGTTTTAAATCTTTTCCAACTTTAGTTATTTTACTTAAAGTATCAAAGCCAGTTCCAATCAAACTAGCTCCTTTTACCGTTTCTTCTAATTGTCCTTTACGAATGATACGTCCTTCTGTAACCGCAAAGTTATAGGCGCCTGTGCCAGTGTCTACAGAGCCGCCACCTAGTTTTTGCGCAAACAAACCATAGTCAACGTCTTTAATCATGTCTTCTAATTCATGAGGACCTGGAGCTATGTAGGTGTTTCTCATTCTAGAGGCCGGAGCATAGTGGTAAGATTGGCGACGACCACTACCGCTTCTTGGGTAGCCAGTTTTGATAGCGCCCATTTTATCAACGATATAATTTTTTAAAACTCCATTTTCAATCAGAGTGGTGTTTTGAGTTCTCATGCCTTCATCATCAAATTCTAAGCTTCCCCATTCGTATTGCATCTGACCATTGTCAATGGCAGTCACTTCTTCGTGTGCGATTTTTTCACCCATTTTTCCACTGAACACACTAGCGCCAGTGGCAACTGAGGTTGTCTCTAGACCATGACCACAAGCTTCGTGAAAAATCACACCACCGAATCCATTATTTAAAATAACAGGAAGTTTTCCGGCAGGAGCGTTTTTGGCGCTTAAAAGCCTAATTGCTTGTTCCACGGCGTCTTTTGTCATTTGTTTTGCGTCTAGGTTTTTGAAAAGCTCACTGCCCATCATAAAACCTTTTCTTTCTAGGCCTTGGCTTTTCGCCCCGCCATCTGTAGCTACAGCATTAATGATTACCTGGGAGTAAGGGCGGACGTCTTCAACAAAGACTCCTTCAGAGTTTGCAATTAAAACCTCTTGTACTTGTTGGTTCATACTAAGTTGTAGTTGTGAAACTTTATCACTCACGGATCTACCGAAGCTATCTAAGTCAGATAGGTAGTTGATTTTTTCTTTCAGGCTTTGGTCCCAAGGTTTTATGTTTAAGCTGATCAAAGAATTACTCTCAGGCTGCGCTAAAAAGCTTTGCGGCTTAAGATTAGAATTTGTTTTTCGGTAAATGAGTTGATCTACCAAATCACGTAAAGAGTTTTCAGTTGGTCTACTGGTGGTTGCGTAGAGGATTTCTTCACCAAGAAATAGTCTCAGGCCTAGACCGTAATCAAGGTCGGAGCTTATGCCGTCTACTTGTTTGTCCAAAAACTTAATGCTTTGAGAAAACTTTTTTTCTACAAAGATTTCTGCGAAGTCTGCGCCTTTTTCTAAGGCGTAAGAGATTGTGTTTTCGATTAGTGATTTTTCTAGTAACATTCTGCCTTCCTGGTTCACTGATTTACAGGGAATAGTCTATAAGAGCTTTTTCTTTAGGTCATGAAAAAATCCAAAGCTGGACATATATGATGCGTTAAGGATAGCGATTTGAAATAGGTCCAGGCAAACTGTTTAGGAAAGATGAAGATGCTAGGTGAGGTTAATAAAATGAATGAATTTTCAGCTGGAATTGGTTTACGAACACAACATTTTCCGCATATAGAAAATAGAGGAAGAATTAGAGTTGATTGGTTCGAAGCCATTTCTGAAAACTTCATAGATACGAGAGGTCGGCCATTTAGAATTTTAGAAAAACTTCGGCAAGATTTTCCTATCGCTTTGCATGGGGTGAGTTTAAATATAGCTAGCAGTGATAATCTTGACTTTCAATATTTAGAAAAACTTAAAAGCTTATATCAAATTATTGATCCATTTGTCGTTTCGGATCATATGTGTTGGACTGGTTTCAACGCTCACCAAAGTCATGATCTTCTTCCGTTTCCTAGGACCAAAGAATTTTTGCAGTACATCTGTGAAAAAATAGAAAAATTGCAAGAATTTATGGGGAGAGAGTTTGCGTTTGAAAACTTAAGTGCCTATTTCGATTTTGAAGAAGCTGAATTTACGGAAGCTCAGTTTATTAATGAAATCTGTGAACGAACAGGAAGCAAAATGCTATTGGATATAAACAATGTGTTTGTAAACGCAAAGAATTTTTCTACCGATCCGATGGAGTATTTTCGGCAAATAGATTTTAAACATGTGGTGCAATTGCATATAGCAAGTTATAGCGATAAAGGGCAATACCTTTACGATACTCATTCAGGAGGAATTTACCCCGATTTAATTGAGATTTTTAAAAAAATCGCACCTAATTTAAAATCACCAAAAGTCTTGATGGAATGGGACCAAGACATTCCAGGACTACCAGAGGTGGAGAATGAAGTCTTTAAATTAAAAAGCCTATGGGAGCGTTTATGAAGCTTCGGCAAAAAGAAATTTTAGATTTTATCACTGGACGCTCACAAAAATTGCCAGAAGGGCTTGTTTTTCCTAGTAAGTTAAAAAGCCCTCTTGCAAGTCTGGAAATTTATCAAAAGGCATATAGAGCTACTTTTTTTGAAGTCCTCGGCGCAAATTTTGAGAGTGTTTGGAAGCTCATGGGAGACGATGATTTCTTAAAGCTTTGTGATTCTTTTCGTGAAAAGCATTTGTCTAAATCTTACAATGTAGATGACTTGGGCTTAGAGTTTCCAGAGTTTATCGTTAATAGTAAATGGCATCAGGAGATTCCTTATTTAGCGGACTTGGCGAGTTTGGATCGAGCGGTGTTTTTGCAATTTCGAAGGGCTCAAGTGGAGCATAAAAGCTCAAAGATTAGTCCGCAGTCTAAAGACTTAGACTTACGAACTCAGCAAAATGCTTTTATTTGGTTAGAGTCAGGATTTAATATTTTTCAGCTTTGGTCAGACCTTTCTGATGATAAAGGTTTTGAAGAAATCAAAAGTCTTGATCAAGGAGTTCTAGTCTATAAAGCCAATAATCTGTTAAAAGTAATGCCTTTCAATGAGAGCGAAATGTATTTGGTAAAGGCTCTTTTAAGTGGCCTTAGGCTTTCTGAGGCTGTTGGTCTTTGCGTAGAAGTGGAATTAGATCTTAGTCATTTACAAGAAACTCTCCATAAACTTCAAGGCATTCCAGGACTTTATTTAGTAGAAGTTTGAAGAAAATATATTATTGCGAGAATGAGTAAGTTAACTGATTTTATCCTTCGAATTTTGCAGAGGCGAAACTTACAAAATAGCCTGTAAAAAGGATTTGAGTAAGCTTTGGCTGTAGAAATTCATTACATTATTTTGTATATCTCAGGAAACACAATTCAGGAGTTTTAGTTTATGAAATATACAATGCTTTTATTCTTTCTATTTTGTTCAAACCTTCAAGCTGAAGGGGTAGTCTATTCAGATCAAAAAATAGGTGACATTAGAATTACCCAAACTGGAGGTACCACAATAGTGAGGGGGCCTAATGGAACTATGGTTACTAGGTCAAGCAACAAGGATGAAATTAATGGTTCTTGGCCAAAAGGTATCCACGTATCTTTATCGAAAGTAATATCAAGTTCCCATATACCTGATTTTATTCAAATTAATAATATGAAGATGGAAATGAATGACGGAGAAGTTTATACTGTGCTGTCTCTTACAAAAGAAGAATCAAAAACTTCGGAAGCACGAAAAATTATTGAACAAAGAGCAGCGAGTATTTGTGAAGTTTCACAAACTCATCCTTATTTGATTGAATATGATTCTGCTCAATCCTGGTTTGGGGGGAAATTGATAGAGTATTCTACGAGTGATTCTGAAGAGGGAGAAAGTGTGTTTTCAGTATATGATCCTGGCAAATGGTTTTCAGGTGCAGAGTATTTTGACTATATTCGATGTGGAAGATTCCCTTTGAATTATGTGAAATAGAACATCGATAAAAAAAAGTTCCTTCAGCTTAGCCCAAGGAACTTTTTTGTTTTTAGCTATAAAGCTTCTTACATAGAATCTTTTTTCTTTTTAGCTTTTTCTTCTTTTAATTTTTCCATTCTAGCTTGGAACTTTGCTTTATCGGTAACTCCGCCAGCTTTTTCACACTCTGCTTTAGAGGCTTTATGTTCCCAACCTTGGCCTTTACATTCATTGTTGCCATGACAAGAGTAGCTTTTGCCGTCTAAGGTTTTGCCGCCACAGGCGCCTTGACCACTACAGCCATTAGACCCGTAGCACTTAACTTTTGTATCTGCAGAAGCTGTACTTGGACTAACTCCAAAACTACCAGCAACTAATCCCGCAATGGCACACTTCACTAAAATTTCTGACTTTTTCATAATCTTACTCCCTCAATTGATTAAAATAAAAAAGGCCATGGAATACCACGGCCTCGATAGCATTCTGAATATAGGTGTTAATTATAGCTGAGAGTTTACAAAATCCCAGTTAATTAATTTCCAGAATGACTCGATGTATTTTGGGCGAGCATTTCTGTAGTCCACATAGTAAGCATGTTCCCATACATCAATTGTCATCAAAGCTTTTAAACCTTCAGTCATTGGAGTTCCAGCATTTGAAGAGTTGTAAATTTCTAAATCACCATCTTTGTTAGCAACTAGCCAAGTCCAACCAGAACCAAAGTTAGTAGCAGCAGAGTTAGTGAATTCTTCAGCAAATTTGTCGAAGCTTCCCCATTTTGCATTGATTTTTTCAGCAACGGCACCGGTCGCTGCTCCGCCACCATTTGGGCTTAAGCAATTCCAGTAAAAAGTGTGGTTCCAAACCTGAGCAGCATTATTAAACATACCGCCAGAGCTTTTCATGATGATGTCTTCTAAAGACATTTCAGCAAACTCAGTGCCTTCGATGGCAGCGTTTAATTTAGTTACATATGCATTGTGGTGTTTACCATAGTGAAAATCGATTGTTTCTGCAGAAATGTGTGGCGCCAAAGCGTCTTTTGACCAAGGCAATTCAGGTAATGTGATAGCCATTTTGTCTCTCCTTAAATAAGTAGTTAATTACGAATATCAAAAATTAAAAAATTTTTGGGCTTTCATTTTGTTTTCATTTATATTTATCCTGATCACAAATTATTTCAAGGCTAGAACTAGATTCTACTACTAGATGCAGTGCAGAATATTAAAGAAAGAGGGATTTTGGCTATGCAAAAAGCAATTCGTATTCAAACCAATGGCAAAGGCTTAATACTTATTACAAATGAATTAAACCAGCAATTAGAAGCTTTTTCTGGGAATGGCTTATTGAATCTATTTATTACGCACACCTCCTGTTCCTTATTAATTCAAGAGAATGCCGATCCAACAGCTAGGGCAGATCTCGAGGAGTTTTTTGATCGCCTAGCTCCCGAACATCAATCCTGGCATCGACATACCTTAGAAGGGCCAGATGATACGACTTCTCATTTAAAGGCTGCACTCACTCAGACTAGTCTCAATATTCCAATCATCAATGGAAAGATGGCCTTAGGGACATGGCAGGGTGTTTATTTGTTCGAGCACCGAAATGCCTCCCATCAAAGAGAGATTATTTTAAGTCTTTTGCCGCTCTAAGGAGTTTTTAAAAGAGACTCAATTATAGGGGACAGTTAAGGAAGTTTTCTGAGAAGAGGTATTGCTAATTATAAACTGGCCCCTTTAGTTGCGGATAGGCTTTAATAGCTACTGAAAAAGATTTGTTTAAAT
>DJMA01000007.1:11041-94461 GCA_002436415.1 Bdellovibrionaceae bacterium UBA6502
CTACTGAAAAAGATTTGTTTAAATGAGCTTGTCCGAGTTTTGATTTTCCTTGCAATGAATACAGAAAAGAATTTCAAGCCTTTAACACTCGTTCATACGCAATTAAAGGGGCCAGTTTATGCAAATTAAAACTTGATTCGGACAAATTTAAATAAACTCATTATATCTTGGTATTGTGTATTTTCATCCGCAATTAAGTGGGCCAGTTTTTAAATTTTCTGAAATTCTGAGCTTCAAATATTCCAGGGACGAAATAAGGAACGCTGGAAAAAACAAGATTTAACTTTGCTTGCCTCAATCCGTCGGCAACAAACTGTGCCAGTTCTCAGTTTCTATAATTAAGGCTTCAGCTTTAAAAGATGTATTTTGGCAGAGAAAGCTCAAGACTTTCAAAATACCCAGATGCAAGTATAAGCCAAGTATTTTAGAGTATCGTTTTTTGTTAACTGGGCCTACTTTTGTTTATTTGTAGGACAAGATAGCAGGGGAAAGCTTTTGGTTTACTTTTTTGTATAAACTTGTTTTTCTAAGGCTATAAAAACAAGGAGATTCAAATGGCAGCAAAGCAAGCGGTTTTAGGAAAGAAGGTTCCAGCATTTAAATTAGAAAGTTCTAGTGGTGATACGAGAAAACTCTCTGATTTTAAAGGAAAGAATGTTGTGATTTATTTTTACCCTAAAGACAGTACTCCGGGCTGTACCACCGAGGGGCAAGATTTCAATGCTGCATTGGCAAAATTTAAAAGGCAAGAAACCATTATACTAGGTGTATCTCGAGATAGCATTGAGTCCCATTTAAAATTTATCGACAAGCAAGGTTTTAAATTTGAATTACTAAGTGACCCAGATGAAATGCTCTGTGAAATGTTTGATGTGATGAAAATGAAGAACCTTTACGGTAGAAAATTTCGCGGTGTTGAGCGCTCTACCTTTTTAATAGATGCTAGTGGTAAGCTGGTAAAAGAGTGGAGAAAGGTAAAAGTCAAAGGTCACGTAGATGAGGTTTTAGAGGCGGTTAAAAGTCTAAATAAAGCTTAGTCAAACCAAAGGCTGTATTTTTCAAGCTTTATACTTCTTTTTGAAATGCTCTGATATTCTTGTTGGTGCATGGCAAAGAGAAAACGCTCAAAAAAAATGAGCAAAAAAAAGAAAAAAAATAAAGCGAAGTCGTGGTCAAAATACCATGTCTTCGTTTTTTTATTATGCCTATGGGGATTGAGCAATTTTGTTCATCAAATTTATCGCCATCCAAGCATTTTATTTTTACCGATTAGTGGACTGTTTAATAAAACAGTTTTTGAAACTTATGATTCCTATCAAAGAGCCATTCATGAAAGCTCTGGAAATCACTTGGACCCCTATTTTATGACAAGTTTAATTCAAGTAGAGTCCATGGGAAATCCTCTTGCTACTACCTATTGGAATTTTAATTTTTTGACTGAGCCATGGAATATGTATGCCCCTGCATCCAGTGCTACCGGATTGTTACAAGTGACTAAACCAACTTGGGATAGAGTGATTAAATATTGCCAAAATGCAAAGGCTAGTCTCCGAAACCAGTATTGCAATCACTGGTTTGGTTCTTACCGAGTTTTACCGAGTCATGCCATTGAGCTAACCAGTTTTTGGTTTCTAAAGCATTTAAAGCAGTGGAGAGCACTTTCTCCCAAAAATACCAGAAAAAGTCTGTCGGTTCTTCATCTCTGTGGACCAGCAAAGGCAAAGCGCTTTATTCGAAAATCTTTTCAATGGGCCGCCCTAGGGCGATGTGGGAGCCATTCTCCTAAAAGCTACTATTCAAAGATAGAGCAGCAGAGAAGGAAACTGAGGAGCATAATAAATACAAAGTATAGATTGGCTAAAGCAGATTGATTTCTACGCGCAGGACTAAAGCTGTAATTATGGCATATCAAAGCAGTTTACTTGACAAATAGCGAGTAAAAAATAGAATGAAAGTAGTTTAGCGGTATGTAAGCGGGTGAGAGATTATGGAAATGGAAGATAAAACAAACAGATTTGAAGTATTAGGTAGGTATCTAAAGCAAAAGCGTAAGGCCAGCGGTCTTACTCAGTGGGATGTTGCGAGAGAGTTAGGTTACACTTCACCTCAGTTTATTAGTAACTTTGAGCGAGGTTTATGTGCACCGTCTTTTGACACACTTCCTAAGTTGATTGGAATGTATAAGATTCCAAAAGACGAAATCATTAATTTGCTTTTGAAACAACAAGAAGAGTATTTAAGAGCAAAGCTTTTCAACGAGCAGGTTTACGAAAACCAAGCATAAGTGGATACTTAAAATCAGATGAAAACGAGCAGGTGATAAACCTGCTTTTTTTATGTCAAATTTAGCTCTAACTAAGTGCATGGCTTCGGTTTTTTAAAGAGAGTGAAGACTCAGGTGAAAAATAAGTAGTCTTTTCAGCTTCATTTTTTATCAACTTAAATCTTTTCAGCTAATCTTTTAATTTCAGCGATTTGGTCAAAAGCATTTAGGGACGAAGGTTCGAACTAATAAAAAGCCATTGTGCAGCCTTTGGTATCATAAAATGCTAATCGGTATTCCTTAAGTTTATGCAAAACATAAAAGTCCTACTATAAAGATGAGTTTATTTTATAAACTTAAGTCTAAAGCCTCTGTAAGCATTACACTTTCATGGCTTACTTTGCAAAATCCCTTAAAAATATGCATTCTTAGCGCAGCTATGCTGAAAGACTCGACTTTGGCATGGGCCATGCAATGAATGTTTGTGTGGCAATTTTGTGGTGTCACAAAGACCCTGGGGGGGGGATGCAAAACTTTTTCGTTCTTACTTCAATATTTTTATTTTTAGGAACAAGTGCTTTTGGTCAATCTAGTCGTTTGCAACTTACAGATTCAGTAGAAGGGGCTTCAAACTTTGGAGCAACTATTGAGTTGGATTATAGTCTGCAAAAAAATGAAGCTGGAAACGAGGTGAATGCTTCTACAAGTATGATTGGTTTGAGCTACGAGGATCAGCTAGAAAATGATTTTGATTATTTTCTGAGGTCTTATTTTTATTTTGACCAAGAGTTAAGTCAAATTGATCAGGGAGAAAAACGTGCTGATTTTAGAGATCCAATTTTCGAGGCCGGCACACCAGTAAGTCTTCTGCCAGAAAATATTTTAAAATCACAAAGTCTAAGTGTTCAAGCGAGTCTGGGTAGCTCGGCTGCATCAAGACTCATCGATAAAAAAGCGAGCTTGGCTTTAAAGTTTCAGTATCAATTGCCAATTTCTTTTTTCACTTTTGCACAATACCAACGAATCACAAGAAACTTTTTTAGCAAAGAGATCACTGAGGATGGAAACATCAATAATCCTTGGGCCTATCGTTTGGCCAATCAAATCATTGTTCCAATAGGAAAAAGTCTCACTATAGAAGCGGCTCTTTTGTACGATTTAAATCGCAGTTTTCAGGGTGTTTTGAAAGACGGAATATCTACGGACTATAAAATTAAATATTCTTTTGAAGACTTTTACGCCTATGCGGGATTGATCAGTGTAGGGGTTCAAACCAAAGCAGCGGATGGTTCTACCAATCAGTTGCGTTTTATTGATGAGAAAGCACCTAGTTCATATGTCGGCATAGGATCTATATTTTAATTAAGGGGAAAATTATGAGAAACACAAACGGATTAAAGGCGATTCAGTTATTGGTATTCAGTGCTGTGTTTTTATTGGCTGCTTGTGCCAAGGACAAAGCTGTAAACACGGACGGACTTACAGATCCTGAAAAAAATGGTTTTATTGAAGGAAGTCGAGTGGAGAAGCTTCAGCTTTTGGGCACGCAACAAAGTCTTGTGTCTACCCAAGAAACTGGTAGCAAAGAGTACTTATTAGTAAGGTCTATTCAAAAGGCTAACGGAAATTTTCGATTGATCCCGGGTTTTCAATACAATTATGGTGCGGTGGTTTTTCGAATTGGTGAGAAGTTTTTAGATGTTTTACCCTCGAATAATTTTCAATTTTCTAGATTTGGCTACTCCTACATTCCTACAGATATCATTTTGAAAAATGAACCCATAGTACGTTTTCCAATTACCAAACACTTTGATGTAGGCTTTGAAAAAAATGACTACGGGGAAACTACCAATGTCTTAACGGAGTTAGAAGATGGACCTTGGTTTGCTCGTCAATACATGAAGGTGGATTGGACACAACCTACGACAAAAGGTTTTAGGATCGCAAGTAGCGTTGGCTATGCTGAGTATTACCAGGAAGAAAATGCTTATTTAGAAAAGGCTTTGAATCTTTTTGATGATGGCAGTTTCGAGATCGACATGACTTCCACGCTTTCAGAAATTTATAATCCAAATTCTTATTCTGTGAGCACTAAGACTACTTTTTTAGCTTTAGCAAATACTGATTTTAAAGCACGCTACTATGAGGATGAGGATTTCAATAAGTTTGGAATCTTTAGAACCTTTAAATACAAAATTGGAATGCAAAGAGATTTAATGGATAAAGATCTAGAGAAGTTTGCTCAAGTCTTTAATCTTTGCGCCAAATCACAAGGTGGGGCTTGTAGCACAAATAAAGTGGTTTGGAATTTATCCAATAGTTTTACGGATGAAGCTGAGTATTTTGCGTATCGTGAGTTAGCGCAGAAGGCCGTTTCTGCGTGGAACAAAGTCTTTCAAAAGGCATTGGACCGAGCGGATGAAGTTGTTAGCTTGTCGGATGAAATGGTTGATTTAAGTTCGGTTCGCCATAATGTCATTGCGTATGTACAAGATGATTTTAATGGTGGAGGTTTGCTAGGAGTTGCGCAATTCACAACAAATCCTATGACAGGAGAAACGGTTAAAGCCAGAGCTTCTGTGTTTAAGGACGGCATTGAGATGATGAAGGGCGCGATTGATCATAGCTTAGACGCCTTGATTGTGAATCCGGCGGCTTTACTAGACTTTCTGTTTGATGGAAGACTGGGCGTGGAGCAAGTGAAGATGAGCCTTCAAGACCAATCCCATTCTCGTAAAGAAAGTGGTTTAGGGGCTCTGCAAAAAGTGAAAGCCATTGATTTAGATCAACTCCAGTCTAATCGCTATGGTCTAAACAAAGCTCTTAAGGTGATGGAATCTACGGGGCACTACAATTCTTCTATGCATAAATTTCTTAATTCCGATGAAAGCGCAGAGGATCGCTATTTAATTAAAAATTTAGAAACACAAACTTACGGAGACCAAACTTACTTTGGGCATGATTTAGATTTTGCCGGAGAAGAAAAGTATTTAAGTGAAAATCAGAAAAATGTTTTAATTAATAGTTTAACGCAAGTTCAAGATATTATGCAGGCTGGTCGAAAAAATGAAATTCTTGGCAAGCATGCTAAGCTTTTTGGTGACTCTATGAAAGAGTATATGAATATCTACGAGGCTAGAGAACAAAATATGGCCGAAATGGGAATTCATAGTGCGGAAATTGTAGAAGAAGGTGTCCTGCACTACATTAAGAACGAAGTTTTAAAAAGCCTTAAAGGTAGCTTAGGTGCAAATTTAACAGATGAAGAAACCTTAAAAGAGTTAAGAAAGCGAATTGAGGCTGGGGAAACAAAAGCAATCGTTGAAGCCTTGGTATTGGATTTGGGTACAGGCTCTAGTCTACGAGAGCACATTAAATCGGAAGTGGGAAAAAGGGTTTTCTATACCACTTTACTACATGAAATGGGGCACGCTTTTGGTTTAAGGCATAACTTTATTGCAAGTGTTGATGAAAAGAACTTTCACCCTAAGTATCACGAGATCAAACAAAAACTACAAGCGGGGGATCAAAGTTTTAGTCCCTATGACTTAGAAAAATGGTCTTTCTCTTCTGTGATGGACTATAATGCCGGCTTCGTGAGTGACTTGGATGAACTAGGTCCTTATGATCAAGCGGCCATTCAATACGCCTATAATCCTGAAAAATCACAGAACAAAACTTATCTATTTTGCTCTGATGAAGATGTAGCAGATAACTTTTTATGTAATCGTCATGATCGTGGTTTAAATTTATCGGAAATTACTTTGAACCATATCCGCTCTTACAAAAATCGTTACTACAAAGCCTACTTTCGCCAGGGAAGAACTATTTTTCGCTCAGGAGCTGCAGGTTTAATGTATCGCTATATGCTACCTATCCGTAGTGTAATGGACGAGTCCATTTACCAGCTGATTCATTCAACTCCTGCCCCTCCGCGAATGAGTGCTCTGGGTTGTAGTTCTATGGCTGACGCTAGTTCCGTAGCCAACCGTGAGTTTTTGGTAAATATTTGTCAAATGGATCAGCTCGAGAACTTTTTAATACAAAATAAAATAGATAAAAAGGCGATAGATCTCGATGCGCCGGAGTATGCTCTTAATCTAAATCAATCGATTCAGAACTTTATTCCAATGCAAAGAGGGGATTTGGTCTTAGCTACTCTTTTGGCGAAAAACTTTTATCGAGAGATTTTAAGTAGTCCAGAGCCAGGGGCTTATTTAGAAGAAGTCGTCGATGGTGAGAAGCGTTTGACCCAAATTCCTGGAGCTGGGCCAATCAGTAGGTATTCAGGAGATACTGGAACTTGGGTGGCTAAGGTTCAAGAGGGGCTAGCAAATTTAGCACAAAGTAGAAACTTGGTTCCAAGTAGCTTTGTTTCGCAACATATCTATAATGTGACTAATGTTGATATAGGGATCGGAAAGTATTTTAAGTCAATGGTCAAAAGCAATGCTCAAAGAACCGAAGTGCAAAACACGGGGAGTTTGATTGAAAAATACTATGCCATGATGTTACTGAGTACTAGATATTTACCGGTTCCTAAGTATTATCGCGCTAGCCTTAGTGGTAATGCTTATATTTATCCCCACACAAGAAGTTTTGCTTTAGAGATGTTTTCAAAGCTGATTCAAAAAGATGAATATATGTCGGAAATTCCATATGTGAAAACATTTACTGGAGAGTCTGGAAGAGCGAAAATTGCTAGTACCCAAGACATAAACACCCAAAACATTGCGAGTATTTACTCGGCAATTAGTTTTATCACCGATCAAGACTCTAGTTTCCAGAGAAAGATTAGTGTTGATACTGATCGCGGAAATTGTGAGTCAGAGGCAGCAAAGAATAACACTCGTTTCGTGGCGGTAGAAATTCAGAACAAAGTTCTTTGCGCATTTGATGATATTGATGGTAAGTCTATTGTTTTACCAATGCTTGAGAAAGTGAAGCTTGCTCTTGATGAAGTAAAACGTTGGCAAAAAGCCAAGATAGAAGCTCCACAATTGGTTGAAAAAGCACAAATGGACATTGCCTTGATGGAAACTAAAAGAGAAGAAAGCTACCAAAAACTTTCTGCAGGAGCTGAAGGTTTTGAAGAGTTAAAATCTAGTTTGGAATTGGTATCGTCTGATGATTTCTACAAGCTTTTGAAGGGATTGGTTTCTCAGCCCTTGTTTAATTTACTAAAAAAGAATGAGCAAATACAAACGGATTCTTTTCAAGTGGTAGTAAATCAATTGGCGAAAATTATTGTTGCGCAAGTGGATGGTGGAGTTCCAAGTTTTCAAAAACGAGTGAATGAGCTTTTAGAAAGCCAAGAAGCTAAAAAAGTATCTATAAAATTTGTTAGTGATGATAAGATTCAAGGAGCTAGTGCAGAGGAATCTCAGTACATTCGTTTTCCTGAAGGCGTGCAAGCGGCTTATATAAAGACAGATTTGCAAGCTTTGATTCTTGCGGCAAAGGCAGAAGAAGAGCCAGCACCAAATTACATTAGTGATGCGCAGTTAACTCAATTGGCACAATTTTACATTGATCTATTGCTATTTAAGGCAGAGATGGATGCTGCGGTTGAGTTATTGGTTCAGGCAAATGGTGCTGATATTCTTCTCTCTAGAGCTGTAAGCAGTTTAGATTCGGCAAAAGCTCCCGTTGACGAATTTAAAAGGATTGTAGATTTTTATGTTCGTTAGCTAGTTTTTGGGCTAGAGGCAATGGTTTTCAAACGATCTAAAACCTCTAGCCAAACTTTCTTTTTCTCCGGTTTTAAGACCAAGAAAAACATATTACCTCGAGAATAAAAATTATTGGCGGCAAACTCTGCCGCTGCATCTTCTCCCATAAACAAGTCGGCCCTAGCATTTCCTTTGATTGATCCACCAGTATCATGGTCGATGAAAAATCGATTGAATCTCTTAAACTTAGTAGAGCCATTTTCATCTCTAAACGGCATACTTCCTTGAATAAAACTAAGGCCTCCTTTGAAAGCATAAAGGCCATTATCGGTTGCAATGCTTCGACCGTTGGTTAGGGGAGTTAGCTCACTTCCCAATGGGGGATGCTCCGTAGGCCTGAAGAAAACATAACTAGGGCAATAAGAATAAATCTCTTCCCACTTGTTTGGATTTGCATTTAGGAATCGTTTTTGAGAGGCATTGCTAAGATTTTTGATATAGCCCTTTTTTTTCATATACTTTGAAATGTATCGCCAGCGTTTTCCGTTAGTTCCTTCGTAGCTGATGTACTGATAATGCACTCCATTTTCATTGATGATTTTGAGTCTTCCACCGCCTTGAATTTGTAGTACATAGTTATCAAATAGGTCTTTTGTGTAAACCAAATCATAGGCACTAAATTGAAGCTTCTTTTTAAAGTCGATATCAATTCGATCATAATCAAGAAGTTTTCTCTCTTGTGGTCTGCGATAGATTCCCCATTGATAATCCCCCTCAGGGTGAAGCTTCGCTTCTATGGTTGGAGTGTAATAGGCGGTAAAGAGACTAGCTTTTTTGGCGTCTTGGTCTTTTGGGCGATATAAGTTAAAGTTTCTTTTTAGTCTCTGGTTTAATTGGTCGTTACATAAGACTTTTTTAGTTTGAGGCTCAGTAATGCAATCCTTCCATTCGTTAAAGAACTTTTGAAAAGCAAGGATGCTGGCAGGTATGATATTGCTAGAAAATTTATGCTGGTCAAATTGGATACTGTGATTCAAGTTGAGTGATTTAAATTTTCTAATTTGTCGAAATAAGGCTAGCTGCATTTCTTGCCCGAGAAGATCGTCGCTAAAACGAGGCCATTGATTTGCGCTAAGTAATTTTACTGGTGGTTTAAATGACTTTATGCTTTCAATGTCATTTTGCGTGTGTGCTGAAAGTGTAAAGCTAAGAACCAGCATCATGCTGGTTTTAAAAAAGATTTTCATGTTAAAGCCCCCGCATCCTTGCAGATTCTAAATTGTTATTCTATTAGGTTAAAGTTTTTCCCATAAATAAAAGTCTGAAGTCGTCAAAACTTCTCTGTACCTGGTGGGAAAATCCAAGTTTTTGATAAAATTGAACATTGTCCGAATCTGGTCGAGTAACAATATGGATTCCGTTTTTATGTTCTTTTTCAAGCTCAGTGCATACTTCTTCGATGAGTTTTCTACCCAAACCTTGCCCTCTAAACTTAGCAGAGGCATTTATGTGAATGTGTGCTGGGTAATCAGAGAACTGGTCGGAGAATAGCTCATAGGAGCGAAATACTTTCTTTAGATTTAAGGCCTTTTCCGAGTCTGGACATACTAAAATATAGGCTTTAACAATATTGTTTTCTAAAGCTAGATAGATCCATTCAGGATGGCTTTCAATGTAATACTCTGTCCATTTTTTGAAAGCTTCGTTTTTCTCTTCTTCTGTAGATAAAATAAGCTCGGTTGATTCTAAAAAAATGCCTTTGATTTGACTCAAATGCTGTATCTTCGATCCGCTGTGTAAGTATTTTTTTATTTCGAACATAGTTAAATTTTTGCGAAGCTTTTGCCATCTTTCAACAAGAATGCAAAGTGTTGAAGGAGATAAAGTTCTTGATTAAAGCTTCTTATGGCTAGGCCAAAGAAATACTTTTTAAAAAGGTCCAGGTTTGCGCTTTCATGGAGCAGCTTTTTAAAAATTCTTGTGTTTTCGTTTTTCATTACTGTTATTTACATCTCTATTTTAATAAGCATTAAAATGACTTTTTACTAAAAAAAGTGACTTGTGTGTCTGAGAGAGGTTTTTTATTTTTTAAAGATTACAAATTTGTAGCCAGCGGCTTTTAAATTACCGATTAAGCTAGGGAGAATGGCTCGAGTTTGTGGTTGGATATCATGAAATAAAATGATGCCCGATTGTTTCTGGTTGATTTGATTTACTACCGAGTTATAAAGCTCTTCTGGATTTCGAAGTTTCCAGTCTTCAGTATCTATGCTCCAGAAAAAGTCGGCTAAGGGATAATTTTTAACATATTTTTTTAGACGAGAATTTTTACTTCCGTATGGAAAACGAAAAAACACATGAGCCTGATTGCTTAGATTTTCGAGGACATCAATTCCTTTTTTAATGTTCTTTTTTGCTTTTCGCAGGGATTGCTTTGCGAGATTGCTATGGTCGTAAGAGTGAGAACCGTAGGTGTGACCTTTTTCAATTCCTAGCTTTACAATTTCAGGCTTGGCCTCAAGCTTTATTCCAACACTGAAGAAGGTGGCTTTGATTTTTTCTGCTTCTAAGATTTCAAAAATTTCTTTTGTGAATTTGTGGTGTGGACCATCATCAAAAGTCAGAGCTATAAAGCCCTTTGGCAGTGCTGCGTCGATTAACACAGGTCCTTTCCTGTAGTCGACAATGTATTCGTTCATTAGTGGAGCATCTATTTGTACTGGTTTAATTCTTGTTCGATTTTCTTTTATATCAGAAAAGTGTAGACGGTTTAGTATTGCCTTAAAGCGAATTTGGTCGTTACAGGAAGCAGGAAAAAGCTCAGGGTGTTCTAGGGAAAGTGGGTAGATTGCGCCTATTTCATCATAGCTTTGAGTTTTTAGTTGCTCGCAGTCTTTTGCAGTGATCTGACTATGTTTCTTTTCGATATCCTCTTTTAAGCTATGAAGTCTATCTCCATAGATTTCTATACTTTCACTTTGATCGATGTATTGAAGCCATTCTTGGAGTGTTTTGGCTCTGAGTTGGCAGCTAATGCTTAATAACAAAAAAACTTTGATGAAATTTGTCATAGAAATTAGCCTCCTAAAATAGATCTATAGTCTTGAAGATAAACCTCTATGATTCAAGGAAGCTTGATAAATAATGTAGCGAGTCTAATCGATTTCACTCTTAGGCATTAAGACTCCAGAAATATTTGCGCTAGCAACTAAATCTTGCTGAGCATCAAATATTTGAACCACAAAGTCTACGCTTAGAATGCCCATTCGTCTTTTGTAGGTGGCTTTGATTACTTCCGACTCCATATAGTAGTTCTGCTGGGAATGAATGGCTTTGTTGAGAACTACATTTTTAACTCCTCGCAGTAAAACCTCGTAAGGAAGCTGTCCTGAAAAATGAGGTTTTAAAATTAATAGTGCTGTCTGTGCTCCGAGCTCGGAAAAGTTTGTAATGGGTAGGTGGCTATTGTTTGCATCTATGTTCTCCATTAGGAGATGGGACTTTGCAATATTAACTCTTGTAAATACTTTGTGATTCAAAAGTTCTAAGCTTTCCAGACCTGCATTTTTGAGTAGAGTAGTTTCTTCGGGAAATTGGTAGCGGAGAACTTCGATGGGAAAAAAGATTTCTTTTTCATGTTTTAAGAATGCCAGATTCACTGCCGTAGAATACAAAGCTTCAGTGCTGTGATCGGCTTCGGGATTAGGCTTAGTTTTGTAAAATCCTTTTGGAATAGCTTGGCTGATTATTTGTCCTTCGGAAAAAATCACTTTTTCGTTGTTTGGGTTCTTGGCTTTTACTTTCCATATCTTTTGTTTGGATTTTGATTCAGATAACTGAATCTCTAACAGAACCCGGCTGCCAGGGAGACCTTGCGCTTTATTGTTAAATTCTGAAACTTGAGAGATGTAAACCTTTTCTCCGAAAACACTCTCTTGTCGTTGGATCAGTTTGGCCGCCATTTGTGCGTACAATACTCCTGGAAAAATTTTGTAGTCAGGAAAGTGTCCTTTTAAAACCTCTAAATTTTCGGAAATGAGAAATTCAGCCGAGATTCCTTTTGTTTTTAAAGATCGTTTTGAGCTTTGTAGATTTAGTTTTCTTAGGTTTGGAAGTTTTCTTTTTCCAGCGCTGTTATAGCATTCTTCAGCATAGGAATTACTGGGATTAACCAACAATCCCAGGGCTAAGAAAAGCATTAAGTATTTTATGTCTTTTAAAACTCTCAAACTTAACTTCCTATTTACATCGAGATTTTAAACCATCTCAAATCATCCCAAGAATAGGGATATCTCTTTTTTTGCTTATAAACCTAGCAATTATAATGAGTTTGCTGGCTTTGGTAAAGGGGATACGGCTTAGCTGGTTGGATTTCTATGGTCGGAGCTGAGCTCAAAGATATATAGGTTTGAGTAGGTAGTTTTTGGACGTTCTTATTGTAAAAATGTAAAGCCCCGTTTGAAAGGGGGCTTTTGCAGTGTTTTTTTATTAAAGAAGTTCTGCGGATTGAATCTCTACACTTTCAGTTGGAACATCTTGCATTCCCTTTTGTGTTGCTGTTTTCACGGATTTAATTTTATCTACAACTTCTTTCCCTTCCGTTACTTCTCCAAAAACGGCGTATCCCCAGCCATTTAAGCTCTCATCAGTAAAATTTAAAAATGCATTGTCGTTAACATTAATAAAAAACTGCGCACTGGCAGAGTGAGGGTCTGAGGTTCTAGCCATTGCAATGCTGTATTTTGTGTTTCTTAAGCCATTATTTGCTTCATTTTTTATGGGCTCGTTCGTCGATTTTTTAACTAAATTTTTATCGAAGCCACCACCTTGAATCATAAAACCATCAATCACTCGGTGAAAAATAGTTCCTTTGTAATGGCCTTTTTTAACGTATTGGATAAAGTTTTCTACAGTCTTTGGTGCTTTTTCTCGATTTAATTTTAGTTTAATATTGCCTTTGTTCGTTTTAAGTAAAACCATTTGCGTTTTTGGCTTTGCATTGTTTGATTCTTTTTTGGATTGAGTTTCTTTGCTTTCTTTTTTCGTCGTTTCTGCATTTACATTAAGACTGAAAGCTAAGCTTAAGGCAAACAAGCTACAGATTAGTTTTTTCATTGATTCTCCCTTTTTTAAACCACTTTAGGATATCGAATCTAAGCAAGCTGTCATATCATTTCCCTAAAATGCTCAAAAATTAATCTAGTAGTAATCCGGTGAGAAAACCACAACACTAAAGGCTTCCGCTTGCTTTTTATCGTTTAAATTCTCGTAAGCATGTTTCAGATTTCCAGGGAACGCGAGAACGTCTCCCTTAGAAAGATCAAATCTTTCTTTGTTCACGTAGACTCGGATTTTCCCTGAAACTACATAAAAGTACTCTTTTGTATTTGGTAGGTGAGGAGTTCCTTTCATGATTGCTTTTTCATCGAAGCGCATTTTATCGATTTCCATTCCTTCAATAGGATCGGGGAGAATTTTTTTTATCTCAATGGAGGATTGGGACTTCCATTGCGAAGGCACTTGATCTTTTGGAATGTATTGAATTTGTGGACGTGGTTTTTTGATTAGTTCTTCAAGGCTTACCTGTAGGCTACTGGCAAGTTTTATCAGATTCGCAAGAGAAGGGTTTCCTTCACCAGACTCAATGTAGCTTATGGTAGATCTGGGTATTTGCGACCTCTCAGCCAAAGCCATTTGACTTAAGTTTTGGGATTTTCTCAGTTGTATAAGGTTTTGCGCCAATTGTCTCGATGTGGCATCTAATATCTTGTCCGTATGACAATATATTAGCGATGACGTTGAGTAGTTGTCAATTCTTCGCGATAGTGTTTTTAACAAAAGGAGAATAATATGGAGAACATTAGGATCGACCATTTAAATTTTAGCGTTAATGATTTTCAAGAAAGTCTTGAGTTTTACAATAAGGTATTTGGATTTGAACTTGTTGAGTCAGGTTACGGTACGAATAAGGCCAAGTGGGGCATTTTAAAGAGTGGCGAATGTATGCTGGCTATATCAGAGCAGAAAAAGCGAGTTCAGTACGAGGGCCCCAAATACCATAAGCTAAATCACATGGCCTTTCGTTTGACGGATGAAGAGTTATTTGCCCAAAAAGTAAAAGAATATAAGTTAAAAACTTCTTACAACAGCCCTGTTAATTACCCCTTTTCCAATTCTTGGTATGTAACTGACCCTTCTGGAAACAGTATTGAAGTGGTTTTTTGGCAAGATGATGTGGTTCGTTTCCCTGAAAATCAAATCACTCGATTTTGAAGTTAACAAAAACAAACAAATCGTTTGATTCCCTTTGTTTTGTATCTAAAGCTTTACAGCACTAGCATTGAAAGAGATGATAAAGGATATAATTCAAAGGGGAATCTTATGTTTAAAATTCTGGCTGCTAGTTTTCTAGTTTTAAGTCTTACAGCTTGTGGGACTTTCTGTAAATCGGACAAAGGCTTCGATGCCGAACTTTCTGAGTATGACTATCCATTTAAAGTAGAGACTTTCAAATTTAGCTCGCAAAGACAAAATTTAGTCATGCGTTATGGAGACCTCGGTTCAAAAGATTCTAATAAAATTGCTGTACTACTTCACGGTAAAAACTTTGCCGGATTTTATTTCGACAAAATCGCAAAACAACTCGTGGCAAAAGGTTACCGCGTGATAGTTCCTGATCAGGTAGGTTTCGGAAAGAGTAGCAAACCTAAAAACTACCAATATAGTTTTCAGCAATTAGCGCTTAATACCAGAAAGCTAATCGCTCATTTAAACATTGATCAATACATATTGGTGGGGCATTCCATGGGAGGAATGCTATCGGTTCACTTAGCAAGCATGAGTGATAAAGTAAAACAGCTGGTTCTAGTAAACCCCATTGGTCTTGAAGATTACTTAAAGTATGTTGAGTACCAAGACCCTGAATTTTTCTATGAAAAGGAAGTTGTGAAAACTGTGGATATGTTTCGTAACTACCAAAAGAAAAATTATTACGATGGAAAGTGGAATGATTCTTATGAGCAGCTCTTAGAGCCCTTTAAAGGCTGGCAAAAAGGACCTGATTGGGAGTTGGTGGCCTGGAACAATGCTTTAACTTATGAACCAATTTTTGGAGATGAAATCATTAGTAAAATCTCCTCTTTGAAAGTGCCTACCTATTTGATTTTAGGAACTCGCGATCGAACCGGTCCAGGGAGAGCTTGGAAAAAACCAGGGGTGAGTAAAGAGCTTGGGCTTTATCAAAATTTAGGGAAAGAGGTGAAGGCCTTAAACCCTAAAAGGATTAAGTTAATAGAGTTAAAAGGCTTGGGGCATATGCCGCAGTTTGAAGATTACACCGCCTTTTCAAAAGTTTTTTATCCCTTGTTTTAAAAAACAAAAAAGCCAGCTTGATCGCTGGCTTTTTTTAATTAAGTTTTCTATAGAAACTATTTTTCGCATCTTGATACGATTGTATCTCCGCTTTCTAATACTTCAAATGGCGTTTCTTCGATCTTTGTTTTGTTGTAGTACCTACGTTCAATCACATTGCTCAAACGAATGTTGTCTTTATCTAAGATCTGTACTTTTACATAGGATTTCATCTCATGAGGAGGATTCGTTAGAGAGCTACCAACATTTGGAGTTGTCTTTAATTTTTTTGCATCCCCAAGAAAACAGGTGATTTCGCCTTTCCACCCTAGGGCTGGTAGATTATATGGGTTTTCAAGGAAGTAGTGGTTTTCATAAATATCATCAGGGTGGTATTCTAAATAACCTAATTTTTGAACAAATCCAGTTTGCTCAGCTTTTACACTTAAAAGCTCATCAAGGCTTTCGTAAAACTTTTGGTCTTTTGCCATGGCGTTTGAGCTTAGCAATAAACCAAATGCGATTAGAGATTTCATTAAGCGAACTAAATTCTTCATAATTGCCCTCCGAGCATTTTTGATTCTTTGCAGCTTCTATATCACTATTTTAATAAAATGCACAGCGATCATATAAAGTATTCCTACCTCAGACTGAGGACTCACAAAATTTTTCGAATAAAAATCTATAGTAGGGCTCAATGGGCTAACAAACTCAAAGGCTTAGTCTAAAAAAAATCCTAAGCTACCAATATTACTAGTAAAATTGTGGCAAGCAAAGCGCAAGTGGAAGTGTTATATTTTAATATTGATTTAGCAGTCTTGGCTTAATATTTTTAGCTAAGGGCTTTATAGCTGTCACAGGCGGTAGACCATATAGAAACCGACATTATTTATATCTGAAGAAAGCTTGTATTGGTTTAGGTCCTTTTCAGTAGTGAAGGTGAGTGCTTGGATATTAATTTAAAATTTCTTAGCATTCATCCCAAATGACATTCCTGCGGTAAAGGAATTATTGGCTCCAGAGCTTTTTGACTCTGCAGAGTTGGCGTAATTTAGTGTTTGGTTTAATTGTGATCGCCCAAGCATGCTTATAAAGTTAAAGAAAAGACTCTCTGTAAATTTAATGGTGTAGTAGTAGCCTAGCTGAAGCTCAATTCCAGTGAGCTTCATACACCTAAATTTTTGTAAGTCCGCATATTCTGAGGCTGCGTAGCTGGGTGCAAGACCTTGGCTTTTTGTAAAACAAGTTCTGATTATGTAATTGGTCTAACTGATGCGTTTTAGTGGAGCTTGCAGTAGTGGTGTTTTTAAGCTTTCTCGTTTTCTTTTTTTAAAAGGTCTCTAATTTCTGACAATAGCTCAATGTCTTTTGGAGTAGGGACCGAGTTATCTTGAGGGTCTTCTGCTTTTTCTTTTAGGCTGTTCATCACTTGCACTAGGCTATAGACAACAAAGGCTAAAATGAAAAAATCAATACTGGCTTGTAAAAAAGAACCGTAGGGAATTGTTAGTATTTGCTCTTTAGCTTCACCATATTGAATGCTGTAAGCCCATTCGCTCACTTTTGCTTTCCCTAAAAATAATCCGACGATGGGAGTTAAAATATCAGCAACAAAAGACTTCACGATTCCTGTGAAAGCTGTACCGACCATAATACCCACTGCTAAATCCATCAAATTGCCGCGAATCAGAAACTTTTTATAACCTTGTATGAATTTTTTCATTATTACCTCTCAGGCGCTGATTTTTACTTAAAGACTGGGCTAAATCAAATGAAAAGCCAGGTTTACATAACTGGGTGTTTGCTTTTTTTGCAGCTGAGATGCTAAAACATTAAGAAAGATTAAAATTAAACTGCCATCCAAAAAGGTCTTTTTAGACTTTTCTGCTTTAGTTTTCTGTAGAGAGGGAAATCATGGATTACAATATTGAAGAGCTTTTGAAGAAGTGTGCTACAGAAGAAATTCATTTGCTAGGGGACATTCAAGACTATGCTTGCTTGATCGCTATTGACTCAGATTTTATTGTAAATGTGATCAGCGAAAACTTTGATGTTTGGGATGTGAAGCTTGGGCAGAATATTTCAGAGCATTTCACAGACAGTCAAAAAACGGCCATTCAAGACTTTTTAGGTGAATCAAGTGGTTCAAAGATTAAAAATTTGAATTTAGGAAAAGATAAGGCGCAAAAATTTTATTGTTATAAAACCAACAATCTTCTTGTGATGGAGCTTGAATTAGCGGATTCAGAAGACGATATTTTAGAAAATGAAGATAAGTTAAACTCTATTACTCGTATCAACGATTACGATTACAGTGCTGACTCTAAAGTAAAACTGGCTGAGGATTTGGCGAAGACGGTGAAGAACGTTACTAGCTACGACCGTGTGATGGTTTATAGATTTCACCCGGATGATCATGGTGAGGTGATTGCTGAGGAAAAGGAAGAGCATCTAGAGAGTTTTTTAAACCTTCATTATCCAGAATCAGACATCCCAAAACAAGCAAGGGCTTTGTTTATTCGAAATCAAGTTCGTCTAATTAGTGATGTTGATGGACCGAGAGTAAAATTACTATCTTTAACCGATGATAGACTTGATTTAAGTGATTCCATTTGTAGGCATTCTGCCGTGGTTCACTTAGAGTATTTAAGAAATATGGGCGTTGTTGCGAGTCTAACGATTGCGCTTGTTGTGGATGGAAAGCTTTGGGGCTTGATCGCCTGTCACAATTATTCTCCAAAATTTATTGATCTTGCTTCTAGATCTCTATTGCGTTTAATCGGCTATTCTTTTTCTAGTACCTTAAGTAAACTGCGCAATCAACTTTACAATCGACGATTAAAGAAAGTAAGCTCTTTGGCCTCTTCAGTCATGGATAGAGTTTATAAGAGACAAGATTTCGAGGATAAGCATTTTCTTGAAAATTTATTTGAATCTCAAGGTACAAAGTTAATGGCTCTTATGGGGGCTTCAGGAGTTTTTTTAGAAATAGGAAAGAGAAAGGCAAGCTTTGGAACAGTTCCTAGTTCTGTTGTCATTCGCGAAATCGAACAAAAACTAATTGATTCAGGCTCGGAGAATATTTTTGTAAGTGATCATCTACGTGGAGATCTGCAGAACTCAGAGGATTTGTCTAAAGATACGGCTGGGGTTATGGCGGTAGGTTTTGTTGCGAATGAATTTCGATGCCAAATCATGTGGTTTAGAAAAGAAACTATCGACGAGATTACCTGGGCAGGAAAGGACGATAAAAGTATTGTATATGACAAAGGCCATCCTCGCTTAAGTCCTAGAGGTTCCTTTGAGGAAGTTACTTCCGTTCGAAAAGAGCGTTCCATTTCTTTTAGCGAACAAGACAGCGATGTTGCCTTTGAATTCTTTTGGTATATGAACAACATTTTATTGAATCAGTTAAAATTTGCCGAGAAGAACATTCGATCCTTGGAGAAAGAAGCTAGTGAAAAAGATCTTTTTATTTCAAATTTATCTCATGAATTGAGAACACCGATTAATAATATCCTGGGTTGGCATCAGCTATACAAAGAGCAACTAGAGTTAAATCCAGACTTAAGGGAGTTCTCAGAAGTAGTGGCCAATAATTCCAAGCAGCAGCTTATGTTAGTAAATGATTTACTGGATATGTCCAAAGTAAGCACTGGTAAGATAGAGTTAAAATTAAAAGAGGTGGATCTTCGAAAATCACTTTCAGATGTAGTTCGTTATTTTCAGCCGAGTTTAAATACAAAAAACATACAGGCAAATCTTTTGATCGGCGAAGGGGATTTGATGATTTCTGCCGACGCGACAAGACTACAGCAGATCCTTAGAAATGTTTTACAAAATGCCATCAAATTTACTCCACGAAGGGGAGAGATTTGGGTCTATTGTGAAAAGGTAGATTCTGATATTGAAATACGTATCAAAGATTCGGGAGTTGGTTTTAAAAAAGACCAAATTGAAAAAATCTTTAAACCATTTTATCAAATCGATCAAACTAGTTCAAAAGCCAATACGGGGCTTGGACTTGGTTTGGCTTTGGTAAAAAATTTAGTAGACCTACACGGTGGACAAATCCAAATTTATTCAGAGGGTCCGAGCTTAGGTGCTGAGGTTACTTTGAAGTTTCCGGTAATTTCTTACCGAATTTCTCCAGAGACGGATCGACAGATGAATTCCACTCCTGTGGCTAATCTTAGTGGTGCTTTGAAAGGCTATCGAATAATGCTGGTTGAAGATACCGTTGAATCAGCTCGTTTCGTTAAAATGTTTTTAGAAAAACAAGGTGCCGAAATTTTATGGTTTAGTTCCGCACCGGAAGCCTTAAAAGACATGCAATTACTTTCAAAGGTTGATTTGGTAATTTCTGACATTGGTCTTCCTGAGATTGATGGTTATGAATTTGTTAAGCTAGCAAAATCTATAGATACATATCAAAATGTTCCTTTTATTGCTTTTTCGGCTTATGGTACGACCAGTGCAATGGAGAAATCCATTCGCGCAGGTTTCGTAAAACACATAGTGAAACCATTGAATTTAACGGAATTGTTACAGGTGGTGCAAGAGTGTCTCTAAATTTAAGAGCTCGATTAAGAGAAGAAACAAAAAAATCTCACCAAAGCTTAGAGGAGTCTTTTCCTTTTTGTAATTTGATGAAAGAAGAGGGGATTGAACAAAGCTCTAATGAGGCTTTTTACCGTTTCCATGATTTGTTTTTTGATTACCTAAAGAAAGAATCTGATGGAAGAGAATTTTACGCAGATTTGTTAAATGTATTTGAAAAGGCATCTTTGTCTAAAGATAGACTTTTGCAAGTGGAGTCTCGCGAAGAAAAATTAGCGATGGAATACCTTTTGTTGGGATCAAGAATGGGAAACCGTCTACTTTTGAGTAAAAACCCAAAGATCAAAGAATGTAGTTTCGCCGCATATTTTGAGATGTCTCTCCCTGCCAATTTATGGGAAGAATTTATCTTAAAACTGGATGAGGTAAAAGAGAGTGAAGCACAAGATCGAGTGATCCATTTGGCGAATCATTACTTTAATGTATTAAAATCCCCAAGGTCTTAGTTGGAGATTTTAGCAAAGGTATCATCCGTGACTAGGCTTTTTAACTCTTAAATTTTTCTGGGAATAAGCATTGCATAACAATCTATTTTTCCTGAGATAGCTTTTTCTCTGCATCGAATGTGAAAACTTGGGTAATAATAAATTGCGCCATTCTTAAGTTGCACTTTTACTTTTTCTTCTGTTGCTATTTCGGTCTTAGGCTGTAAAAGACTCTTAATATTTGCAATGTCTTTAATTTCAAGGAATTGCGCTACAATACTATCTTCGATATCTCCATAAAAGACTAGGGTTTCATTCTGAGAAGACAGCTCGAAATCAAAATCAGAGATACAATTTACAGCGAGAGGACTCTTAGTGCCAATATGTCGTTTGGCCTTACACTTTATAGAAAAGGCATTGTTAGTACTTTTGAGGATACGGGTGTCCCAGTAAAGTATATCATTAATTCTTTCTTGCTTGGAAGGGGCTCCTTCTAGAGCGATGTAAAAAGAACGAGAGTCTAAACTGTCTAATTCGTACTCAAAGCTTTCAGCTGAACTAATGCTACTGATGAATATTAGGCATAATATCAAAGTGGATTTCATTGGTTTTTCTCCTCTATGATGATTTTTACTTCGATTTATGCCTGTTGCAAATTAATTTTATTTTAATGACACATCTCAGATGGTTCTAACGTTGTTGAAGATAAAGATAAAAATAAAAATAAAAATAAAAATTAGATGCGGGTTTTTAGTGGGGGTTAGCTTTTTCGCCAGACAGTTAACGATGAAGCGGCTTGTGATTCACTGAAGGACTAGCGAACCCGAATAAGGCGTTCACTAAAATGCACTTAAACGTAGTAAATATTTTGAATTATTATAAAGATAAAAGTGGTACCCGAGACGAGACTTGAACTCGTAAGATCTTGCGATCGGTGGATTTTGAATCCACTGCGTCTACCGATTCCGCCACCCGGGCCCATTAATTGGAACGCACATTGTTATGAGATAAGTTTACTTATGACAAGAAAATCGAGTGAAAATCGTGAAAATGCTATAAAAAAACTCAAAAAGACACCAAAAACCAAGTAAGAATTACAAGTTTGCCACAATGACCAGCAAATTATGCCGCTTTGTATTATTATACCCCTGCCGTGTGGCAATTTTATTATTAATTTTGGGTTTTGAGGTATTAAAGATGTCATCAAAATTATTGGGACTAGTTGTAGTTTTTATTGGATCTTCCATTGCGTACGCGCAATCGGATCGATCAAATTCTCTTCGCGATGAACTTCGTAATGAGGTTGGCCAGTTATATAGCCAATCAGGTGGAGAGGCTTTGGATCGTGAAGAGCTCGCACAAAGAAGTTATCCGCAGCCAGTGGAAGCGGCTCCTGTAGTTGTTCCGCGCAGATCCGCTCCTTCTTTTGAAAGAAGGCCGAAAGCGGTTGTTGAATCATCTCCATTAGATGAGTCGAAAGCAGCACGTTTGAGACGCCAACGCGAAGGTTTCGAAGCTGAAACTGAAATGCGTATCGTTGAAAAGTTGGAAGAAGATCGTATCGAATCAGAAAGAAAAAGAGCAGCTCGCTTGTTTGGTGGAAAGTTAGATAACGAAGAACAAGAAGAGATGTACGCTCCTCAGCAGGTTCAACCTGTAGCTCCAGTAGTGGTTGCTCCACCAGCTCCTGTGGTAGATACAAGCGCTGATGATGAGTTGGCTCGTGAAGATTTCAAACAAGATCTAAGAGAAGTTATTACTGAAATGAAGTCGGTTGAAAATGTTGAAGAAGAGGATTTCGAGACTTTAGACGTCGGACCGATCTACTATCTTATGCCTAGCATTGGTTTAGGAAACTATCCTGGAATCGACAATGTAGAAGGTGCCTATTCAATTGGTATTAATTTAGGTGCTGAGTATATGAATGGTTTGATGGTTGAAGGTAGTTTTAACTTATCTAGTTATGATCTTTATAACTGTTATGGTTCATCTTCTTGTAACTACTCTTACAATCAAAATAACTTGTTAGAGTTAACGCAATACTCGGTTGGAACAAACGTTAAGTACCAGTTTAACTCTTCTGGAAGATTGAGACCGGTTGTTGGTGGTGTTGTTTCTTTAACGATGAGAGAGTATGAGCAGGTTTATTACTCTTCAGGAACTTCTAACGTTAAATCTTATGCAATGGATCTAGGTTTATTGGGTGGAGTGAACGTGGACGTTTCAGATGTTTGGTCCGTAGCGGTTGATTTTCGTTATATGTTCAATTTAACGAATCGTGTAGATCGTAATTCTGTAGGCGGAAATACGGCTTTCATCAACAACAGTTATGCGAATGCAACTCCTGTTGAGGACTTGGACTACTATCTGTTTAATGTAGGTATGAAGTTTAAGTTCTAATTGATCTCTTAGTGAGGTTTTTAAAAAGCGCAGCTTATAGAGTCTGCGCTTTTTTATTTTTACTTACTCATCTTAGGTGCTTAGGTTTATTTGTAGAGAAATTGAATGTCCTAGCGTTTCAACTCTCGTTTAAAGCTCAGATAGACTTTCAATCTTTAAATCCATATCGACTCTGATAAGTGTTTGATTGAATCAAAGAGTTTTTTTAGTGAAGGGGTAATGTTAAAGCCCAGAGGTTCTTTGATGTGTTTTCCCTGGCGAGATTAAGTCTTTGAAGACTTTGTTTAAAGTTTTGGTATTGAGTGGCTGATAAAGGTCATTCGCAAGGATTGAATCATTTTTTTATGACTAGAATAAGCTCTCAATTAATAGACTTACTACTTTCAGTATTGTTGTCTTTTTTTGTTTGGTAAATTTTAAATAAGTGGGAAGAGATAAAATTGAGCTAATCGCAAATGCTTAGCTTGTACTCTAGAGGCTAGTTTATAACAAAATGTGCCTTGCCTTTTAGAAGATTGCTTTTCATACTTTTAATATGAAGTTTTTGGTCTTGATGCTTTCCATTCTATTTTCTACGCAAATTCTTGCACTCAGTAATCGAAGTATGGCTGCCTTGGGTAAGGAGTTTGTTTCTAAGAGAGATGTGCAAATTCACAGTATTTTACAGAAAATGATGTATCAGTATAAAAGTGAAAACTTAGACTTTGAATCTGTAAAACAGGATGAGTTTTTAAATAGAGAGTTGGGAAACTATATTTTAGAAAGAGTTATCTTTTTAGAGGCTAAGAGTTTTGGTTTGGCTACGGTAGAGGCTAGCCTCGTTAAGAGAGAGGGCTCGAAAGTATTGGGGAGAATTTTAAAGTCTAATTTTTCCAAGCTTTGGAAAGAGCTAGGGGTGGAAACCGATGAGTATGATGTGTTTGTTGAGCAAAAGCTTCGCTCTAGAAAGTTCATATCCATCAAGAAAGAAGCCGCACAAGTTTTGGTGACGGATAGAGAAATCGACCAATATATGCAGCAAAATAAAATGGATAAAGAGCTAATTTCCCAAGAAAAACTAAGAAGCAGAGTAAAGCAATACTTAGGAAATAAGCAGGGAGAGAAGCAGTTGCGTGAATGGTTTGAGTTACTAAGAAACAAATACCAAGTACGAGTATTTTAGTGTTTTTACGTCTTCTTGATGAATCTGATTCAAAAAACATTCTGGATCTATGGCATAAGTGCTTAGAAAATGATACTTATTTAAGTGCTTGGTCTGATGCGAGTTTAGAGTCTTATGTTCAAATGGGAAATTGCTTTGCTTTATTTGACGGCTCAGAGATTTTAGGAGCTATTTTTTTTCGATCTGGTATTGAGGAAGTAGAAATCGATCAATTTATTGTAAATCCAGAACAGCGTAAAAAAGGCTACGGACAAAGCTTACTAAAGGCCTTTTGTGAGCATTTTTCTGACTTTAAGGTTTTACTTGAGGTGGCCGGGGAAAATTATCCTGCTATGTCTTTGTACAAAAAGTGTGGTTTCCAAGAGTTTTCGGTGAGAAAGAATTACTATAGTTCGGGGCAAGATGCCCATTGTTTTCACTGGATTAAAAAATAGGCTCAGTTTTCATTCTGGCCAATATCATTTTTGTTGCTAGATTTTCGGGAGCTAAAGCATGTGAAGCCTCATTTTGCATGTATATTGAGCTGTTTTGAGTTTTTTTGAGTGATATATTTTATTTAGCCTTTGCGCTAGGCCCTCAAGTATTTTGCGTTAGAAAGCCAGAAACTAGTAATTCTACTTGTGTTTTCCCTAATTAATTGTTATGGTTTGACAAACTTTTGAATTCAGTCCTCTAGGGGATTTGAAAAAGTGGACCCTAGAAGGTCCATTTTTTTTTAGGATAATATGGCAAAACAAAGCATTGTAAATCAATTAGAAGAATTAGCGGCTCCCTTTATTGAAGAGCATGGATTGATTTTATATGATGCTGAAGCCGAGAACTCCTCCAAAACCCTACGTCTATTTATCGATAAAGAAAATGGCATCCAATTAGAAGATTGTGAAAAAGTAGCCCGTAAGTTGGATGAAGCCTTAACAGAGGCTGAAGTGTATGGAGGAGACTTTACATTAGAAGTTTCCAGTCCTGGGGTTGAAAGAAAATTAAGAAAGAAATGGCACTTTGAAAAGGTGTTAGGAAAAAATATAGAGCTTAAACTCTTCGAAGCATTAGGAAGGATGCATGAGTCGGCACCAAAGTCGATTCACCGAGCAAAGACTTTGCAAGGTAAGTTGATATCCATCGAAGGGGATACTTTAAAAGTAGAAATTGAGAACGCGTCCTATGATCTTCCATTAGATAAAGTGACAAAGGCTCATCTTGTCTATGATTTTTGAGAGGTAAGAAATGGCAGAAGGTTTATTCTCTGACTTGAATCGTATGATCGAGCAGGTAGGTAAAGACAAAGGAATCGATAAGCAAATCGTAATCGATGCAGTGGTACAAGGAATGCTTGTAGCGGCTCGTAAAAAATATGGTTCCTACCGTGATATTGAGGCAATGTACAATGACGATATCGGCGATGTTGAGTTGGTTGAGTTTAAGGAAGTTGTTTCTAAAGAAGACTTCATTGATGAAGAAGTTGAGATTATTTTAGAAGAAGCTCAAGAGCTTGATTCTGAAGCGCAAATTGGTGACTCCATTGGTATCCAATTGGATACAAAAGAGTTAGGGCGAATTGCTGCTCAAACGGCTCGTCAAATTATCATTCAAAAAGTAAGAGATGCTGAGCGTGATGTAATCCACGAAGAGTTCTCGCAACGTGAGGGTGAAATCGCCAGTGGTATTGCTCGTCGTGTAGAGCGCGGGGCCATTGTTGTTGATCTAGGTCGTACGGAAGCTTATCTGCCATACCGTGAACAAATTCCTGGTGAGCAATTTAAGTCTGGAGATCGTATCCAAGGTTTCTTAAGTGAAGTTCGTCAAACCACTCGTGGACCACAGATTATTATGTCTCGTGCAGATGAGCGTTATTTGATGAAGCTTTTCGAAATGGAAGTTCCTGAAATTTATGACGGTATTGTAGAAATCGTTGCTGCGGCTCGTGAGCCAGGTCAACGTGCAAAAATTGCTGTTCGTACCAACGATCCATCGGTTGATCCAGTGGGTGCTTGTGTGGGTATGAAAGGTAGTCGTGTACAAAATATCGTACAAGAGCTTAAGGGTGAGAAAATTGATATTGTAATTTACGAAGAAGAAGTAACTCGCTTTGCTTGTAATGCTTTGGCTCCGGCTGAAATTTCAAAAGTATTTATCGATGAAGTAAGTCGTGCAATGGAAGTGGTTGTTCCAGATAACCAATTAAGCTTAGCCATTGGTAAAAAAGGTCAAAACGTACGTTTGGCTGCCAAACTTACTGGATGGAAACTAGATATCGTTTCTGAGTCACAAGCGGCTTCTAAAGCAGCAGACGCTGTATTTAATTTGATGTTGGTTCCTGGAGTGAATGACACTCTTGCAACTTCTCTTTTTCAACATGGTTTTGGAAGTTTCCAATCCATCGCGGATGCAAGTGCAGAAGAAGTTTCTCACATCCCAGGTTTTGATGAGTCTTCTGCTGGTAAACTAGTTGAGGAAGCGAAAAAGCTTGTAGAAAAATATGCTGACGATGCGGAAAGCGTTCCAACTCGTCCTGAAGATACTAGCAGTGATGATAATTCTGTAAGTGCCGAAAGCGCTGCAGTTCCTGCTGGAAACGCTCGTGACCTTGCGGAGCAGAGACTTAAAGAAGGTCTTGCCGAGTTAGCTGGTGCTAGCGAAGCAAAAACAGATTCAGAAGCGGAAAGCACTGAAACAGCAGAGTAGTTCTTTTTGAACTACTCTATATATTGAATGATTTTTTTAATTTATTTTTGAGATTTGTTTAAAGGCAATTTGGTTTTAAGCAGACATCAGGAGAAACATGGCACAACCTAAAGTATATGAATTTGCAAAAGAAATTGGAGTGGAAACCATTACGTTGATGGATAAATTACGTAAGTGGGACCTACCAATTAAGAGTCATATGTCGGCTCTAAGCCCTGAGCAAATTGAGACCATCAAAGAAAAACTAAAAACGGAAGGTGGCGATGTTGCTCCTGCTGCTAGCGCAAAAAAGAAAGTAGCGAAAAAGAAAACCGCGGCAAAGAAGAAAACAGTTGCTAAGAAAAAGGCTACTGCTTCTAAGAAAGTTGTGAAGAAAAAGGCTGACTCCTCTGCCTCTGCCGACGATAAATCTCGAAAAGTAATTCGAAGAAAAGCGGGTGCTGCACAACAAGCGGAAAAAGCAATCGAAGCAGCCGAAGCGAAGAGAAAATCAAAAGAATTAGCCGCACAAAAAGAAGCGGAAGCAAAAGCGGCTGAAGCAGCAGCACTAGAAGCAGCTGCGGCTCAAGAAAATACAGAAGTGGAAGCTGATGAGCAAGCAACTGCAGTTCAAGAGCTTGCCCAAGAAACCGAAACTCAAGCAGCGGCAGCTCCAGAAGAAGTTGTGGAGCCAGTACGTGAGTTGACGGAAGTTGAGAAAGTTTCTGAAAAGATTGAAGAGAAACAAAAAGAAAAACGCAAAGCGATGCAGGAAAAGCGTAGAGGTAAGATTTTAGGTAAGGTCGACCTTTCTAAGATTAAGCCACCTTCATCTGCTAGAAATAAAACAGATCGCCCACCAAGAGGTGGTTCTGGTGGTGGTTCACGTCCAAACGTGAACCTAGATCAGCAAGCTGCTGCCTCGGCAGGACCTGTTGGAGCAAGAGATAAAAAATCAGCTCCGCGTATGAGGTCTGTAGATATGTCCCGTGATTCTCGTGGGGCAGCGGCAGCGGCTGCAGCAGCGGCTAAAAAGAAAGGCAACCTTAAGGGAGCAGATGAGCAAACTCGTTTGATGTCGGAAGGTTCTGCTTTTAATCGTACAGAGTTCAGAAAACGTGAGATCGTTTTCCAGCCGAAAAAGAAAATGCAAGACTTGGGACGTGAAGCTATGAAGACTGAAATTACAAAACCAAAAGCTTCAAAGCGTATTGTTAAAGTTCACGGTTCCATGAAAGTGGCTGATCTAGCGCAAGAGATGAAAGTTAAAACAGGCCAATTGGTTTCTTTCTTAATGAAACAAGGAATCCAAGCTCGCCAAAATGATGAAGTTGATTTTGATACAATCGCGTTGATTGCGCCAGAGTTTGATCATGAGGCTGTAAATACATATAAAACGGTAGAAGAACTAGTTGAAGAAAGCGTACAAATGAAAGACGAGAACCTTGTTCCTAGAGCCCCAGTGGTAACGGTAATGGGTCACGTGGATCACGGTAAAACTTCTATTCTTGATGCCATTCGTAATGCCAACGTAACTGAAGGCGAAGCTGGTGGAATCACACAGCATATTGGTGCATATCGTGTGAAGGTTCCAAATGGTAATATGGTTACTTTTCTAGATACTCCTGGTCACGCCGCTTTTACGCAAATGCGTGCTCGTGGTGCTAGCGTAACAGATATCGCAGTGATTGTTGTGGCTGCAGATGATGGATTGATGCCGCAAACGCAAGAGGCAATTAATCACGCAAAAGCTGCTGGTGTACCAATCATCGTAGCAGTGAATAAAATGGATAGACCAAATGCTAATCCAGACAAAATCAAACAACAGTTAACTGAGTTTGAATTGATCCCAGAAGAGTGGGGTGGAAGCACAATGTTTATCGAAACGGTAGCCATTGAAGGCAAGGGGATTCCTGAGCTTTTAGAGGCGATCGACTTGCAAGCAGAGCTTCTTGAGCTTAAGGCAAATCCTAAGCGTAGTATGAAAGGGGTTGTGATTGAGTCTAAGATGGTGAAAGGTCGCGGTATTGTGGCTACAATCTTAGTACAAGATGGAACTCTAAATAAATCAGATTATTTAGTTGCTGGTACAGCTTTTGGCCGTGTTCGTGCCATGTTGGATGATAAGGGTAAGCAGATGAAATCTGCTGGTCCTGGTGTTCCAGTTGAAATTTTAGGTTTGAACGATTCTCCACTTGCAGGGGACGAAGTAAATACCACTGCAAAAGAGCGTCAGGCTGAAGAAATTGCGAACCAACGTTTAGAAGAGAAAAAAGCAGAAGAGCAAAAAGTGAAGAGTCCGAAAGTTTCTTTAGAAGATCTTTTTGCTGGAGTTGTAAACAACGAAGTGAAAGAGCTTCCTGTTGTTCTTAAAACAGACGTTGTTGGTAGTGGCGAGGCGATTAAAAATCTTTTTGATAAAGAGAAGTCTGAAAAAGTAAAAATTAATGTAATTCACTCTGCAGTGGGTGGAATTACGGAAAGTGATATTCTTTTGGCAAGTACTTCCGGTGCAATGGTCATCGGATTTAACGTGGGTGCTGAAGGTACTGCGAATAATGCCGCGAAAAAAGAAGGTATCCAAATTAAACGTTACAATATTATTTATGAACTAGCAGACGATATTCGTGCTGCGATGAAAGGTATGTTAGATCCAGACATCGTTAACGAAGACATTGGTCAGGCTGAAGTTCGTGATTTATTTAAAGTTCCAAATCTTGGCTTCATTGCTGGTTGTATGGTGACAGATGGAAAAGCTCGTCATGATGCATTGGTAAGAGTAGTTCGAGATGGAAAACAGATTTACGATGGAAAAGTCGCCAGTCTAAGACGCTTCAAAGATCAGGCAAAAGAAGTCGCATCCGGTTACGAATGCGGTATTGGCATCGAGAATTTCAACGACATTAAGGTAGGTGACAATTTCGAATTCTATGTGAAGAAAGAAGTAGAAGCGGAGTTGTAATGTCAGAAAAAAGTGTGAACCGAATGGATAAGGTAGAGCGTGAAGTTCGTGCTCTACTTTCACAGTATTTCATTAAAGAAATACCATTTCATACAGATGCTTTAGTAAGCCTTTCTACGGTAAAGGTGACTAAAGATCTAAGAAACGCAAATGTATACGTGAGCGTACTGGGTGAAGATGGCGATGCTGATGAGGCATTGCAAATCGTTCAGTCGCTAAGACGTGATATCCAAGCTCATCTTTCAAAAAATCTTCGAACTAAGTACATTCCTAAACTTCAGTTTTTCTTAGATGATACGGTAGCTGAAAACTTTCGTATTATGGGAAAATTAAAAGACTTAGGATATGAAACTAGTGCGGATGATTTTATCGAATCTTAAGATTTAAAAGTCATTGGAAGGATCTTCTCTAGTTTTTGCTGGATGAAGCCTCCTTCTTTTTAGGGATAGTAAAGAGTCTTTTTGTTTTTCAGCCTAGTTTGAAAAAAAAAAGAAGCTTTATGTGTCTTAGCTCCAAACTTTAATTTGCAGTTTAAATGAATGTAAAAATAGGGCAGATGCCTAAGGAAGTTAGAATGGCAAAAAAATCCAAGCCAGCACCATTTCACGGATTAGTTCTTTTGGATAAACCAGAGGGGATCACTAGCCATGACTTAGTAGGAAAGCTAAGAAAACTACTTCAAACAAAAACAATTGGTCATGCAGGAACTTTGGACCCGATGGCTACAGGCTTAATGGTACTTTTGGTTGGTGATGCAACGAAGTTTTCTAATTATATTCTGAGAGGCGACAAAGCTTATGAGGCGGAAGTTAGCTTAGGAAGGATCACAGACACTTGGGATCGCACTGGGGAGACTCAGAGTACTGCGGCAGTGGATTGGAGTGAGTCTAAGATTCAAGAAATTTGCAAAACAATGCAAGGGGAACTAGAGCTTCCTTTGCCGATATTTTCTGCTGTAAAAAAAGACGGAAAAAAGCTCTATGAATACGCCAGAGAAGGTAAAGAAATCGAAGAGATCATAAGGCCTATGAACTTTAGAGAGCTCGAACTTTTATCTATGAATGCACAAGATTTTAGTTTTCGAGTAAGGCTTAGATGTGAGAAAGGTGGTTACATTCGTTCTTGGGCTAAGGTTTTCGGAGATCGTTTCGGCTGTGGGGCAAATTTGTCTGCTTTAAGACGTTCATTTTCTGAGCCCTACACCATAGATCTTGCGCAGACTTTTGATGAATTTGCCAAGGATTACCAAGCTGGCGTAAAGCCGAAGGCTTTGGTTCCACTAGAAAACTGCCTTGAAACATGGCCAGAGCTTTATATTGATGGTCGTGATGAAAAGATGCTTATGAACGGTGCTATTACCGACTCTGTACAAAGAAGAATGCAGTGGATAGATCGTGAAGGAATGGAATGTGGGCGTTTTGATCTAAGTGATCGAGATAAGCTAGGAATTAAGGTTTTGTCTTGTAAATCCAAGCGAATTTTAGCTTTAATGGTGCCTAAAGACCAAGCTAGCTATAAAATCGCTAGGGTTTTCCGTGTAAGCCATTCAGACATGCCTGAGAATGCTCAGTAAATCAGTGAAAAGACTTGCAAAACAAGCTTTAAATAGATAAAAGTTAGCAAAATTAACAGCTCTCTATAGCGATCGCCATGACGTTATTTTGTATAAGGCAAAACATGAGGGTTTATTCTTCGGAGGTAAAAATGGCAGTAACAAAACAAAGAAAAGAAGAGATCATCGCAAAGTTTGGTTTAAAAGCAGGTGATACTGGAAGTCCAGAAGTTCAAGTGGCTTTGATGACTGAGAGAATCCTTGATCTAAATGATCACTTCAAATCAAACAAACAAGACAAGCATTCTCGTCGTGGTTTGATTGGTCTTGTAAACAAAAGAAGAAAACTTCTTGAGTATTTAAAAGGCAAAGACCTAGACCGTTATCAAAAAACGATTCAAGAATTAGGTTTAAGAAAATAAAATATCAAGGTCCGCAGTCTCTGCGGACCTTTTTTAATGATGCAAGGGGGCTGCAGTAAGAGTATTCGCTCTAAATTGGTGTTTTTAAAAAGTTGAAACCAGCAATTTAGTGCAAATCTCAAGATGCTAGCTCCTGACAACATGATTCATTCATTTTAAGGAGAAGACTCTATGAATCCAACAACTGTGACTAGAAAAGTCGGAAATCACGAAATCACAATCGAAACAGGAAAGATGGCGAAGCAAGCTGATGGTGCAGTACTTGTTAGCTGTGGAGATAACAAAGTTTTAGTAACTGTTGTATCTTCTAAAAGAGAATCTACTTTAGATTTCTTTCCTTTAACGGTTGAATACCAAGAGCGTTTTTATGCTGCTGGTAAAATCCCAGGTGGATTTTTTAAACGTGAAGGAAAACCAAGTACTGACAGTGTATTAACTTGTCGTTTGATTGACCGTCCACTTCGTCCAAAATTTCCAGAAGGTTATAACCAAGAAACTCAAGTAGTTGCTACCGCTTTAAGTACTGATGGTGAATTTCCATTAGCATCTCTTGCTGGTATCGGTGCTTCCACGGCATTTCACATCAGTGATGTTCCTTTTGAAGGGCCTGTAGGTTATATCGAAGTAGGTCGCGTAGATGGAAACTTCATCGCTAACCCAACTCCAGAGCAAAAAGAAACTGGTGATATGGAAATTTTTGTAGCGGCAACACCAGAAGGTATTTTGATGGTGGAAGGTGAGACTAAATTTGTAAAAGAAGCCGACATTTTAGCGGGTCTTAAATTTGCTCACGAAGCTTTACAACCAGTTTTCGAAATGCAAAACGAATTGCGTGAAACTTTAGGAAGAGAAAAACGCCCTTACGCTCCAAAAGAGTTTAATGCTGATTTCAAAACAAAAGCAGAAGAGTTTTTGGTTCCTAAAATCAAAGAAGCCCTTTCTATCACTGAGAAAATGGCTCGTTACGCTGCTGTAGATGCCGCTGCAAAAGAGGCGAAAGAAGTTTTATTAGCAGATGTTGCTGAAGAAAACTTAGCTGAATTCTCTAAGGATTTAGGTGCGATCATTGGTGATGTTAAATACCGTGTAGCTCGTGATATGGCTTTAAAAGAGAAAAAACGTATTGATGGACGTTCATTTACAGAAGTACGTCCGATCCACACAGAAGTAAATATGCTTCCTCGTGCTCATGGTTCGGGATTATTTACTCGTGGTGAAACTCAAGTATTAGGTGTTGTGACTCTAGGAACTGGAGATGACGCACAAACTTTAGATAACCTTTCTGGAAACTCCAAAAAGCATTTCTTATTGCACTACAATTTCCCTCCTTTCTCTGTAGGGGAAGCAGGTCGCATGGGTGGTCAGTCTCGTCGTGAAATTGGTCATGGATCTTTAGCGGAAAGAGCTTTGAAACAAGTTTTACCAACACAAGAAGAATTCCCGTATGTTATCCGTGTGGTTTCTGAAGTTTTAGAAAGTAATGGTTCTAGCTCGATGGGTACCGTTTGCTCTGGATCAATGGCTTTACAAGATGCCGGTGTTCCAATTAAAGGAAACGTTTCCGGTGTGGCTATGGGTCTTATTAAAGAAGGCGATGACTACGTTGTATTAACAGATATCTTAGGCGATGAAGATCACCTAGGTGACATGGACTTTAAAGTTGCTGGTACACGTGAAGGGATCACTTCTTTACAAATGGATATCAAAATAGACTCTGTGACTTTTGAGATTATGGAAACAGCTCTAGCACAAGCTTTTGATGGACGTATTCATATCTTGGACGAAATGGAAAAAACCATTAAAGAATCTCGTGGTGAAGTTTCTGAATACGCTCCACGTATCGATACAATGAAAGTACACCCAGATAAAATCCGTGAAATCATTGGTGCTGGTGGTAAAGTGATTAAAGGTATCGTTGAAGAGACTGGTGCTAAGATTGAAATTCTTGATGATGGAACGGTTAATATTGCTTCTACTCAAAAAGAATCTCGTGAAAAAGCTCGCGCTATGATTGAAGACATTATTGCTGAAGCAGAAGAAGGAAAGACTTATAAAGGTAAAATTGCTAAAATCACTGATTTTGGTGCTTTCGTTGAAATTCTTCCTAACACAAGTGGTCTTTTGCACATCAGTGAAATCGCTCACGAAAGAATTCGTAGCGTAAGTGATGTTTTAAAAGTAGGTGAAGAGTTAGACGTTAAGGTTCTTGAAGTAGATAAGTACGGAAAGATCAAACTTTCTCGTAAAGCTTTACTAGAAAAGCCTGAACAAAATAACTAATTTCTAAAAATCAAATGGCCGAGTGTTGTCAGAAGCTGCACTCGGTTTTTTTTATCTCAAAAATATGTCGAACGAAATTCAATACAAACGAATCCAATTAGAAAATGGCCTTAAAGTGGTTGGTGAGATTCATCCTTACGGGAATGCTGTAAGTTTAGGTTTTGCTTTAAGCCTTGGTTCCAGAGATGAGCAAGATGCTGATTTACAAGGTGCTTGTCATTTACTAGAGCATTTGTGTTTTAAGTCGACAGAAAAATATAACTCCTTCGAGTTAGTAAATAAGTGGGAAAGTCGTGGGGGAGACCTCAATGCTTTTACGGCAAAAGAGTATACTTGTTTTCATGCTTATGGACTAAAAGAAGATTTAGAAATGGGTCTAGATATTTTGACTCAAATTGTTTTTTATAACAATTGGAGTGAGAAAGATTTTAAGGCCGAGCAAAGTGTAGTGTCTCAAGAAATATTAGTGAGTCATGATAACCCTGAGGACTTTCTCTTTGATGACTTTACTTCAAAGTATTTCGAAGGTGGTCCAATGGCTCACCCAATCTTTGGCAGCATTGAGTCTGTTAGAGATATGGATATTGATAAGTTGAGAGCTTTTCAAGAAATGTACTACCGTCCAGAGAACTGTGTCCTAGCTGTTGCCGGGAATTTCGATTGGGAAGAGTTAATTAAAATACTCCCTAAATTTCTACCAAAGTCAAAATCAGAATTTATAGACAATAGAGTATATCCTCCGCTTCGCGGAAACTCCTTTTTGCATTTTGAAAAACGTAAATCCCATCACAATCACTTTTTAATGAGCTATCCTTCCCATAGTTTGCGAGAGGGCAGGTTTTTTGAAAGTAGTATTTTGACCAATCATTTGAGCGGTGGAATGAATTCTTTGCTATTTCAAAAAATACGAGAAGACCGAGCTCTGTGTTACCAAATTAGCGCCAGTTATGGTCCTAGCCAGCAAGCGGGAATGTTTTCTTTATATTCGTCAACCCAAGAAGATAAATTGATTGCCTTGGTAGAAGAGAGCTTGTCTTTATTAAAAGAGATCAAAGAGAATTCATTGCAGCAATCCGAGATAGATGCCAGTGCCGAACAAATTCGTTGTGGGCTTTTGCTAGGGGAAACTGACATTGATTCTAGAATGAATAGCCTGATCTATGACGAAATTTTTTCTAGAGAGTATTTGAGCGTAGAGCAACTGATTGAAGGTTTGCAAAAGGTAGATAGTGATTCTATGCGAGAATATTTGCAAAAGTATTTTGAACTAGAACGTTCTTCTTTTTACTTTTTTGGAAGCCTTAACATTAGCACACAGAAGTCTTTAGAATCCGTGTGCTCTCGTTTTATGCTGGATGCTTAAGCGATTCTTAGGTTAACAACTTTTTCTTCATTTTCTATATAGTTTGTCGTCAAGCTTGGGTAGTAGGCCTGTCTTAAGTAATCGTTGTATATTAACCATTCTTTAGGGATTTCTCCTTTGAAGAGTATTCCGTAGCGGTTAAACTCAGAGTTTTCCCAAATAACGTTCGCTTTTAGTTTTACTTCTTTACCATTTAAAACGGTTTTTATAATCACCAATTCACCAACATTCATTTTCTTTTCTGTGAAAATAGCGGCACCTAACATAGAGGCTTCGATGATTTGTGAATAATTTTTTTCTAATAAGTTTCCAGTCACTAAATCAGAACGTAGGGAGGTTGGGAAGCGCATATTTGCTCTAGAGCTTTCAGGGCCTGAGTGGCAGACTCCTGTTTCTCTGATTACACTTGGACTTCCGTATATCTTTTTGAGTGCATTTTTTTCGTCACTACTTAATTGTTCAAAAGTACTTGTACGGTTTTTAAAATACTCTCTCACTGTTTCTGGTTCAATGCTATTGTGCGAAGAAAGAGGGTAGTCGTGTTCTGGTAATTCAACATGCTGTCTGTCGCGGTATACATACATATAGTGGTAAACATTTTTTTCTATAGGGTAGTTTCTATAGTTGTTTTTCATCTCATTGGCAAAATTTTCGTTTTTCTCGTATTTAAATTCCAAGGCAAGCGGGTTGATGCCGTTGTGTTTTACATAAGAGTATTCATTGGCTTCTTCCTTTACGCTAAGGGGTTTAAAGCAAATGATGTCTTCATAGAAAAATTTAGCCGTATCATTTACCACAGCAACCAATGCGTTGATGTTTCCAACTTCTTGGCAATATAAGTGAATAAAGTTAATTACAGGGAACATTAATTTCCCTCTTCTTAGACCAGAGTCTTTGGCGATGGCTAAGCTAGATATTTCTGCGATTTTAGAGTTTCTCTTTCTAAGTTCGGTGATGTCACTAGTAGCATCAATTGGTAAACCAAAAATACTATCTTGTATGATGGTAAAGGTACCTATTACTTTGTCGAAGTGTTTTACAACACAAAGCGTAGTGGTAGGTAAAGCGTGATATTTAGTGACTCTTAATCCTGATGTTTCCTCATCAATCAATTTCGTCTCTAAATAGGTATCGTGCAAAATTTTGTAGGCTTGTTCGATTTCTTCCTTGCTTTCAGCCACTTTAATTTTAATTCCTGGGATGTAGGAATAATTTAATTTCAATTGAGATCGAATGATGGGAACTCTTAGTTTTGCTGGTAGGCGACCGATCAACTTGTAACTTCTTCGTAACACTTTTTTTACCAAACTCGAGTACATTTGACTCCTCCGTATAACTTATTACGATTCGGTGTAGATTCGACTAGACTTTAGTGTTGAAATGATGCTTTTTGTTAAAATTCTCGAGAACTTACAAAATTGAGGAAAGTACTTAAAAGTGTAAACTTCTTGGTCGATGGCCTTCAAGAAGCGTCCATTTTTTGTGAAATTGAATAAAAATGAGTTATTTGGTTAAGAGTAAGGTCTTGAAATTAATAAATAATTAAAGCTTAGTTTGAGATATATTCTTTTCCTTCGTAACAATTTCTTCTACCATAAATGCTATGAACAAATTCGATTATGATCTTGCGTATTCTAGAAACATCGGTTGGGTTACTCGCTCTGAGCAACAAGAAATTAGAAAGAAAAAAATTGCCATCGCTGGCATGGGAGGGGTTGGTGGAGTACACCTTACTACTCTTTGTAGAATGGGATTTTCAAACTTCCACATTGCTGATTTCGATCAGTTTGATGTGGCTAATATTAACCGGCAAGCAGGTGCTTTTGAGTCTACCTTTGGAAAAGACAAAGCCCTGGTCATGGAATCAATTGCGAAAGACATAAATCCAGAGGCCAATATAAAGGTGTTTCCTAAAGGTCTTAATGATGAAAATATGGAAGAGTTTTTTGACGGGGTAGATCTTTACATCGATGGTTTAGACTTTTTTGTTTTAGAGTTGAGGCAAAAGGTTTTTAAGCATTGTGAGAAGATGCAGATTCCGGGGATTACGGCAGCACCGATCGGCATGGGAGCTTCTTTTGTGAATTTCATTCCAGGAAAAATGAGTTTCGAAGATTATTTTGGCTTGAGTGAGTCAAAGGATTTCGCAGATATGATTTTACGTTTCGCCATAGGCTTGAGCCCTAAGATGATTCATCGGAAAAACATTGTGGACTTAACAGGAGGCTTTAGTTATCCAGAGAGGAAGGCTGCTTCATCTCCGATGGGATGCCAAATTGCTTCTGGTGTTGCTGTGACGGAAGCGGTTAAGATTTTGTTGGGAAGGGGTAAGCTCTACACTGCGCCTTGGGCATTGCATTTTGACGCATTTTCCAACGAATATGTGAAAACTTATACAATCGGTGGTAAAAGGAATCCTTTATTAAAACTGAAATTGGCCATTGCCAGGAAGTTTTATATGAATGAAAGCAAAGGAATTGAAGCATGAAAATCATCCAAACCGATAAAGCACCACAAGCTATTGGCCCTTATTCACAAGCCGTTGAACACAATGGGATCATCTATCTCTCTGGGCAAATCGCTATTGATCCCAGTGACAATGAGTTGAAGCTAGATGCTGATATAGCAACGCAAACCGAACTAGTGCTTGAGAACTTAAAAAACGTTCTTATGGCTTCGGGGAGTTCTTTAGAAAAGGTTTTGAAGGTAGGTATATTCCTAAGTGATATGAATGACTTTTCTGAGGTGAACCGAGTTTATAGTAAGTATTTTTCAAAGACTAAGCCGGCTAGATTTTGTGTGGAGGTAAGTCGTCTCCCTAAAAACGTAAAAGTAGAAATGGATGCTACGGCCTACCTATGATGGAATATTTAGAGGAACTAGATCCAAGAAAAGAAGAAAAGAATTCTAAAGAGTTTAATTGGAAACTATGCTTTGGATTTTTGGCTTTTGTTTTTGTTTTTGGTTTTTTGATTCTTAGGCAATCCCAAGAAATTATCAATACCCCTGTAACATCATGGACGGAAGACCAAAGGGCGGATTGTGGTTTGGTCTTAACTGGAGGAGCTGCAAGGATTAGTGAAGGCTTTTCTTTATTGAGTCAAAAGCGAATCAAGAAACTAGTAATCTCTGGTGTTAATCCAAACTCAAAGTTGCACGAAATTTTTCCGCAGCTGGTTTTTTATGGAAACCTTTCTGAGGAAGATATTCTTTTAGAGAAAAGATCTAAAACCACATACGGAAATGCCCAACAATCAGCAGTTTTAATAGATGCTTTGAACTGTAAGGACATAATTTTAATCACCTCCTGGTATCATATGAAGAGGGCGTCGAAAACGATGCGAAGTAGTTTACCAAACTCCTTTCCGGTTTATCATAGGGCCGTAATTTATGGACCTAAAGATTTCTGGAGTACGGAGGTCTTCTTTGAGGCAATTAAGAGTCTATTCTATAGCCTTTGGGCTTATTAAAAAATAAGCTAGAGCCAAGGCCTTAGGTTGGGTTTGTGGCAAAAAACTCCTAAATTTAATCTGTCTAGTTTGCTTCACGAGCGCATTCTTTGTTTGTTGTATTTCCTATCAGTATCCTAATAGAGGACCTAAAAAAAGGAGACTGGAGTGAAACGAAAAAAGAAACTTCTTCTTGCTGCTTTTGTAATTGGAATGTGTAGCGCGGCAAGATTGGCTTGGCAGGAAAGTTCTTCTTCTGTGATTGAAAAAGATTTTGGCGCAGAAGTAATTTATGGCGAGGACGATCGAGTAGAGTATTTTGAGGTAAACTCTGAGCTACAAGATATAGCAGACTCCACTTTGACCTTAGTGAGAAGTGTTAACTTAGAAAGAAAAGCTGATGAGGTCTTTTTTCAAGTGGATAATTACAAAGAGGCTATGCGACTTTGTGATGACGAAGCATTTGGGGATCAGAATTTATTGGGATTTTGTTCGGGGAGTTTAGTTGGACCTGATTTGGTTTTAACGGCAGGTCATTGCATAACCGGTGGCTATGATTGTAGAGCAACTTCTATTGTGTTTGACTACAATTTGAAAGGACCAGGGGATGTTCCTTTAAGCACTCACCAGGACAATGTCTATGAGTGTGCAGAAGTAATTCATACAGAGTTTGTGAACGATGGCGCGGACTTTGCCGTGATTCGTTTAGATAGACCTGTAGTTGGCCGCAAAAGTTTGGCCATTAAAAGGCAGCACAAGGCTCAAGTTGGCGATGCTATGATTGTCTTAGGGCATCCTGCTGGCTTACCATTAAAAATCGCAGGAGGGGCCAATGTACGCTCTGACAAAGGATCTCATTTTGTGGCTAACCTTGATACCTATGGAGGTAATTCTGGATCTGCGGTAATCGATGCCTTTACTGGAGAAGTAGCTGGAGTTTTGGTTCGTGGTGAAACGGACTTTGTTCAAAGAGGGAATTGCAGTGTTTCAAATGTTTGCCAAGATAGTGAATGCTCAGGAGAAGATGTTACTCATGCCAGCGAGGCTGCGGCTTATATACCTGAGGTCTTTTAATTTAAATACTGGGAATAAAAAAAGAGCCTTTCGGCTCTTTTTTTTGTTTTAAGATAATCCAATCGCTCTTAATCGTTCCATCAAAAACTCGTGGCTATTGATTGGTGGCCATTTTACTCCATCACCTTCACAAGAAGGAATGCACTCTAAAACTGCATTAGGGTGAGGGTGGCAAAAGTAAGGCATGCTATAACGATGATCGTTTGTTCCATCATTTGGATTAACCACTCGATGCGTGGTTGCTGGAATTTTTCCGTTAGTGATTCTTTGTAACATATCACCAGCGTCTACAATCAAGTTGTTGGCTGCGGTTTCTACAGGTAACCAAGTTCCATCGCGATCTTTTAATTCAAGACCAGTAGCTGTTGCTGCCACCAGAATGGTGATTAAGTTAATGTCCTCGTGTTCAGCAGCGCGAACGCATCTTGGATCAGAACCTTCTGGAATTGGCGGGTAGTGAAGAAGTCGTAAGATGGAGTTTCCGTCTTTAATCATATTTGCAAAGTAGTCTTCTTCCACTTCTAAGGCTTTGCCTAGGGCCTGCAATAAAATAGCAGAAGTCTCATCTAGTTTTTCATAAAGTTCACTAAATGTGTTTTTAAAGTCTTTAACGTCTTCGTCAGGCCAAATGTTTTTAGGGTATTGAGAGTTTAGAGCATGGTCTTTATCTAGTTCACGACCCACATGCCAAAACTCTTTTAAGTCACTTACTTCCGCGTTCTTGGCATGTTCTTTACCAAATGGCGTGTAGCCTCTTTGAAAGTTACCATTTTCTAAAATGTAATTGTTCTTTTTATCGACCGGTAAAGTGAAAAACTCTTCCACTTTGTTGTAGGCTTGGTCTAATTTTTCTGTTGGAACATTATGGTCTTTTAAAATGATAAATCCATAGTCTTTAATTCCTTCAAATAAATTAGAAATAAAAGTTTCTTGCTCTTCCTTTGAACCATGAGTGTAGGAACGAAGACTTAGTTCAGGTACCTTTCTTAAAGTAGACATACTTTCCCCTTTTGTAGAATCCATATAAATTGCCCGCTTTTAAAGCTGTTATAATCCTTTTTCCTCGATTTTGCTAATCCTATTAATGAATCTGTCAGATATAAAAAAATTATTAGTTGAAAAGTCTCGTATTGCTAAATAAATTGAAATTTCTTCAAGTAAAACCCTAGTAAGGATAAAAATGTCGCTTTTTATGTATCTGCTTTATGTAATTCCAAGAAGATTACTTTCTCGCATCGTTGGAAAACTGATGCACTTAAAACTTCCTTTTCGTCTAAATCGTCTTACGGTGAAATTGTTTGCAGATTTCTACAATATTAATGTGGATGAAGCTGAGTATCCAATTGGCTACTATTCCAGCATTGGTGATTTTTTTGTGAGGCGCTTAAAGCCCGAGGCTCGACCGGTTTCTGAAGCTATGTTGGTGCATCCAGCAGATGCTAAGATTAGCCAAGCGGCTATGATCGAGTCAGGGGAGTTGATTCAGGCAAAAAACAAAACCTACAGTTTACGCTCATTTTTAGGAGCTGATGATTATGTGAATTCTTTGAAGAATCCATTTTTTATCACTTATTATTTGTGTCCCACAGACTATCACCGTGTTCATTGTCCAGCTGATGCTAGAGTGCTTTCTGTACACTATTTGCCAGGAGATTTATGGCCGGTGAATGAGTGGAGTACCACGCGAATCGAGTCGCTGTTTTCTGTAAATGAAAGAGTTGTGATTGAGTTGGAAATCGCTTCTAAAAAAGCCTTTGCTGTTTTGGTGGGGGCAACGAATGTGGGAAAAATGACTCTAGCTTTTGATTCAGATTTGATTACCAATCAAGGGCGCAGAGGCTCTCCCGTTTTTAAGACCTATGAAGATGTTTTTCTTAAGAAAAATGATGAACTAGGCTGTTTCCATATGGGATCAACGGTTGTGATGGTTTACGATGAAAGCTTTTTGGGAGACTTATCAAAATTAAAATCAACGAGCTCCCGAGTAGGAGCTGCGCTTTTTAGTGAATGATCAATGGGTAAGAGACTGCTGAAATAAGCCGGGAATTCTTCTTCGCAATTGAGGGCTTTGGCGAAGCTCTTCTGCAATTCGGTCTTCAAAGCGATCCATGATTTTTGGTAGTTGTTGAATCATTCTGCGAATGTATTTTTTCTTTAAGATAAGTCTCACAGGTAATGGCAGGCTAGAGCGCATATCCTCTATGATTCTATTCGAGTTTTGCATATCTAGTATGTCTTGCCATTTTTTTAATAAGCCACGATTGTCAGGGTAGGGAACGTACCATAAGGCTTCAAAAGCCGACTCAGGAACTTCATCATACAAAAAGGCTTTTAATACTTCATTAACAGAAAGCTCAACCGCGCTAAGTGGCATGGCGATTTTGGCGTCTTCCTCTGTAGCACAAGTGTTTAGGTGTGTGTCACTGCCGGTACGCCATTTCACACCGAGGGAGTTTTGGACGACCAATCCAACTTCGTTGCCATACTCATCTTTACCTTCATAATCGTGCATTAGCATACCTAAGCCATCACCGATAAAGGAACCGAGAAGTCTACTGGTATTGTCTTTTGCCCAGTCTTTTAAATCTTTTCGAGGTACTCTCAAATGTCCAGCAGGAAAAGAATCGGTTAAATAGTGATCTGCAAAAGCATTGATGAACAAGGCCTTGTTTAATATCTTTAAGGCAAGTTCTGTCCTGCCGCTGCGATAGCTTCTTCCAGCTGCTTGTGCGTAGAACAATGCGCGCTCGTGGTGTTTTACATATGCTTTTACATTGTCCCATGCAAAGTGATCATAGTTTTTCATTACAACTGATAGATAGTCCCCACCATACAAAACGTTTACCCATGTACAGTCTGGGTATTTTAGTTCAGGATTGGATTTCTGTTCGGCATGAACACGACCTTCTTTGTCGATGCACTGAAAAATCTCACCGATGGAGTGTTTTCGGGAGTTTTCGAAATAGGCATCATCTACTTTTAAATAGAAATCGCCTAGTGCCAAAAGTTCTCCGTAGCTAAATGCAATTTTTCGATCGTTTCTATAGATTCCGTTCAATAGACAAAAGCTTTCGTTTTGAACAGAGTTTTTTTCACAGGCTTTTTGGAATCCTAAATCTCCTAGTTGCAAATGTTCTGCACCAGACCACATGATGTTGAAATCATTTTTTGTAGGTTTGTGCTGGGCTTTATTATGTACTTGCTGGGCCCATGGGATTCTTTGATTGTTTAAGCTGGTTTTAATTTGAACACAACTTGAGGCGATACCATCTGAACTTGCAACTGCTTGCAGGCTTAGAATGAAGAAAATCATAACACGTTTGAACATAGCCTTACCCCTTTAAAGCTGTTCCTCCATGATATTTGTACTGTTCTTTAAATCCTTTTAGAGCAGTATTAGAATTGTTTTAGGCATTAATTCATTCGGTATTTGGCTCTTGGTCTTAAAGGAAACAAGCAATTTTGTAGAGAAAGATTAGACCAAGGTTAGAGATGACTAGGCATTTGGTCTTGTAGTTGATCCTTCTATCTAGGCAATAGTCCTAGGTGTGTTTTGTGTGTCTACAAAACTTTTTTTAGATCAATGTTATGCTTTTAGTTTCTTTAGCTTATAAAAAATGAAAAAGGAGTAGTTTAGCTTTTTGAAGTAGTCTTACAGCTTGATTTTGTTTTAAGACTAAGTCTAGTGACTTTTGCATTGGTTTTTATGTTTGATTGCAGTCTAAGAAAATATATTCAGAAGGCAAAAAGCATAAAATCTTATGATCTTTAAGTCTAAAAAAACAAAGTTTCAATTAGATGTCATTAATTCGGTAAAATGCCTAAAAAAGTTTTTAGGCATTTGTAGCTGGCTAGTAGCTTATAGATTGAAAAGAGATAAGGGAGAGAAATCTCGATGCCTTAAACTTTAGAGGCAAAAATTGAGCGTCATTCTATTTTTGCTTAGTCATTGTAAGGCTTAATTAGTAGCACTTTGTTTTAAGCGATCAACGAGCCAGTTTAGTAGAGTTGAGCTTGAGGTGTCGAAACTACGGTTTTCAATATAGGCCAGAGATATTTGGTTTACCAAGGGTTTACCACTTCCTTCAAAGCGAATGATTTCATGTCCTCTTTTTATTAAGCGGTCATAAAGGTGATGGGGGAGGATTCCCGCACCCATTCCTCTAACGATGAACTTACTAAGCCCCTGTACATCCATCACGGTGGCTTTAACATCTAGGTTTAAGTTTTTGTTTCCTAGGTGTTGTTCAAACCATCTTCCTAATACTGGCTGACCTTGTTGGTATTCAACGTAGGGAAGGCTTTCATAAAACTTTTTTTCATTTTTAATTTTTTTATTGTCTAAAAGCTCTGGTGAAATACAAAGTTCTAAATTTTCTGAATATATTTGTTCAAGATGAATTCTTCGATCCATTTTGAATTGGTCCACAAAAGCGAAATCGATATCTCCATTTAGAAGTTTTTGGTTAAAAACTTCTGCGAAATCTAGGTACAAACGATATTTTATGAAAGGAAAGTTTTTTGAAAACTCACAAAGAAGCGGAATGATTTCGTTATTGCCAAATTCAATGGGCATACCGATTGTGACAGTTCCTTTTAAGTTTTGTTTATCGTCTTTTAGTCCCCATAAGGCGTCTTCAATTCCACTAAGGCCTCGAGAGATATTTGTGTATAATTCTTTTCCTTTATTGGTGGGGATAAGACGTTGGTTAATTCTATCAAATAACTGGACATCGAGGGTTTCCTCAAGACTGCGAATGTGTTGACTCACTCCTGATTGGGTCAAATGTAAGTTCTTCGCCGCCATTGTCATAGAGTTGGTTTTGAATACTTCTTGAAACACTCGTAATTGATTTAAATTGACCTGATCTAATAACATAAATACCCAGTGGCTATAGGAATAAATAAAGCTTTTATATTATATATTTATAACAAAACTAAGCATTGGACAATCTTTAAACTCCAATTGAAACCACATATAATCTCCCAGATCGAAAGAAATATTTATCTTCTGCGGCTGCCTTTTGACATGTGAGATAGCAGAACTTAAAGAGAGAGCTAAAATAAACTTTTAAATTCTCATTATTGCCTCTGGGTAAAAGAATTGCATTGCCAAGCTTCATACCTGAAACCTTTAACACGTCTAACAGCTAAGAAGATAAACTGAGGGCATAGCTCTTAAGCAATAGCAGGCTCGCGAAGGTGGAAGACTGAAGTGATTTAAGTGTATGAAATTACGAAAGAAAATGTCAATTGACGAATATGAATATTTTCCCTGTACAAAGTCTATTCATAAGGTTGCATAAATTTTATTTTTAGATAAAACCGACTAGTATCAGCTCCGGTGATGATACATTGAAAAAATAAATTTAAAAATAGAGCGAAGTTAAAAGTAATATCGCCCTAGGAGCATTACAATGACTAAAACAGTTTCATTATTCATTAAAATTATATTGTTAAGTTTGTTTTATACAACTAGCTTTGCTGAGTTTACTCCTCCAATTGCTTTAGAATCTGATATTGCTATTACTTCTGAAAGTTACAATGACTTCGGTTTTTTCCACTCCCACAATACGATCCCGAGCTCTCTAGATAGAAAGTGGGCTGCAGGTTTTAAGCGTTTCATGGAGAAGCATTTTGACTCAGGATTATTGTTAGATAAAGGCTCTTTCTCTAGGCCTTTTCATAGGTTTCACGGACCTTTTGAGGAAAAGAGCCTTGTTTCTAAAAACGGAGAACCATTGTTTGTAGGAAAACGCGGAGAAGGTAAAGGCATGGTAGCAATTGGTAAAAAGGATGGAAGGTTGTATTTTTATAACGAGCATCTAGAGCTAGTTAAGCCTATTTCCGGTTATACGGAAGAAGAAATAGTAAGAGCCATGGAAACAGCTATAGAAAAAAATGTTATAAGTGAAATGGCCTCAGATCATAAAAAACTAACAAAAAAAATTAACCTTTGGTGGAGCGCAATTTTGACGGCAGCCGCACTATCATTTTCTAAAGATATGACGCAAGCCATTTCAGCTACAGTAATTTTGAATGTAGTTATTATCGGATTAAACGAAGTAATAAGTAGAATTATGTTAGACGGTGAAGCATTGAAGGTTTTTAAAGACCTCAAAAAGTTTTTAGCGGAAGATTCACGAGGAGTAAGGCATATAAAAACCCGTAGGGGTGATATTTCAACAGCTCATAGTTTTGAAGATCTTCGGAAGAGCATCTTCTGTAGTAAGAGCGCAGGGGGCTAGATTGGTAGATTATGGAGTGATAGTCTGTTTGGCAAAAATTCTAAGAACCAAAGCATGATCTCTTAATTTTTGCAGAATTCAGTGTCTAGCTATTGCTGCAAAAGTTTTTCTAATTCGATCACTGTATGCTTAAAGCTTTCTTCAAGTTTTACAAAAATACTGTTACAAGCATCAAAGCTGTCATCACGCCCTAAAGACTCAAGATTAGCACTAAGTTTTGTGGCTTGAATTGCTCCTAGATTGGAGGATGCTCCTTTAAAAGTATGAGCTTCTCTGTAAAGCTCGGAGGCATTTTGGCTTTCGATCGCTTGTTTGATGGAAACAAGTCTTTTTTCGCAGTCTTCCTTGTAGATTTCCACGAGTTGCTTCAAGAAACTTTTATCGCCGTCGGTGATCATTTCGATGTGATCAAAATCAAGTAGTGGATCCATAGTAAAGCCTTTTGAAGTTATAGTTTTATGTTAATAGTACTATATCGGAGGAATAAGCTAGAGGGCTGGGCAAATTAGCAATCATTAAGGATTTTTATATTTTCGTAAAAAGAATGCATCATTTTGAGACGAATTAAGGAAGTTGTTCCTCTTTTTGCCATTGGTCTAAGAAGTTGACTAGGCTTTCTTCAATAATTTCATATACGTGAGCAAAACCTCTAGAGCCACCCCAATATGGATCGGGAACTGACTTTTCCTTGATTGAGGAATTGTATTGGAGAAGTAATTCTACCTTGGCTTCAGAGTTATCAGGATAGTCATCCATGATGTCTGCAAGGTTTCTTTCGTCCATTGGGAATATGTGTTGAAAACGATAATAGTCTTCTAAGAGAAACTGCCTGGATCGAATAAAAGATAGGTCAGTACCTCTTTTTTGGGCTTCCTTTTGTGATCGAGAATCAGGTGGATTACCAGCGTGATATGCGCTGGTTCCACAACTATCGACTTCAAAGTACTCACTAAGATTTCGTTCTTTGAGTAGGCGGTGGAATATTCCCTCCGCCGTCGGGCTTCGACAAATATTTCCCAAACAAACAAAAAGGACCGAAGTTTTTTCCACTATCGAAGACCCATTTCTAGTCTTTTAATACGGTCTTCTAGGCTTGGGTGGGTTGAAAAAAGTGCTGCCAAACTTGGTCTTCCACCAGAAATTTTCATGCTGGCAAAAGCCTTGTCTCTTTGGTCAACCAGATCAACATTGTTTTGAAGGCGTTTAAGAGCGGCTATCATCTTATCTTTTCCTACGCTTCTAGCGGCGCCAGCATCGGCTCTATATTCACGCCATCGGGAGAAAAAGTTTAATACCACTGAACCTAAAATAGAGAATAAAATATCTAGTACGATCACTAAGCCAAATTCTAAGAACGGGCTTCTTTCATCGTCATCACCACGTGAAATACCAAAGGCGATGGCGCGAGATAAGAACATGACAAAAGAGTTGATCACCCCTTGCAAGAGGGTCATGGTTACCATATCTCCGTTAACGATATGGGCAACTTCGTGTGCTAAAACACCTTCCACTTCTTTTTCGTCCATTTTATTTAGTAAACCAGTACTAACTGCTACTAACGAACTATTCTTGGAAGCACCTGTTGCAAAAGCATTTACCTCAGGAGACTCATAAACACCTACTTCAGGCATTTTTCTCATTCCATTCATAGCAGCAATTTTGTAAACCATGTCTAAAAGCTTTTTCTCATAACCATTAGCTTGTGTAGGGGAGATGAGATGAACGCCCATAGACTTTTTGGCAATCCATTTGGATAGGAACAAACTGATAAAAGCGCCACCAAAACCCCAGATGCTACAAAATACCAACAGACTTGTGTAGTCGATGCCATTTTGGCTAAGGTAAGGGCGAATGCCTAAAAGGTTGATAACGATCGATATTGTCGCAATCACCGCGATGTTAACTAGTATAAAGAAAAATCCTCTTCTAAAAAGGCTCATGGGGTTTCCTCCTAAAAATCTTCACATTGAAGATGCTTTAATTATGGAGATAAAAAAAAATCTGTCAAGATTTGCAGGAACCGATTTTTTGTAAATACTTATTATTATTTACAAAACTTGAGACCGGTTCCGTAAGGGGCTAATTGAAATAAGAGTTTTTGCGTTTATTTAATCGTAAAAACTAGTTCTTCATCCTTTTTACTTATAGATACTTTTCCACCGTTTTCACTGAGTTTTCCGTAAAGAATCTCATCCACCAATTTGGCCTTGATTTCTTTATCGATTTGACGGTGAATTGGTCTTGCTCCATACAGAGGGTCGTAAGCTATATCTACAATATGTCGAATCACTTCGTCAGTTACTTCTACTTCTACCTTTTTCTTGGCTAGCTGTAGGTTCATGTCGCGAATGAACTTTTTAGTAACATCGATCAAAATTTCTTTTGATAAAGGTTTAAACTCTAAAACGGAATCCAATCGGTTTAAAAACTCTGGGCTGAAAAAGTTTTTTAACTGAGTCTTGTCAAAAGCCTTTAATTGCGCACCTGCAATACCAATGCTGCCTTTTGAATTGTCCTTCGAGCCAGCATTAGAAGTCATAATTAAAACAATGTTTCTGCAATCTACGGTTTTTCCATTGGAGTCAGTAATGCTACCGGAGTCCATAATTTGCAGTAGAATATTAATTAAATCGGGATGAGCTTTTTCAATTTCATCCATTAAAATTACAGAATAGGGGTGTTTACTAATGGCATCTGTAAGTAAGCCACCTTCTTCATATCCCACATAGCCCGGAGGAGCTCCAACGAGTCTTGCTACGCTGTGCTTTTCTAAGTATTCGGACATGTCGAACTTTTCAAAGTGTAGGCCAAGGTTTTTTGATAATTGTATGGCTAGTTCTGTTTTTCCAACTCCTGTTGGACCGGCAAACAAATAGTTACCGATGGGCTTGTTTTCCCTAGATAAACCAGCAAAGCTGAATTTGACAGCTTCGACCAAGGCATTTACGGCCTCGTCTTGCCCAAAAATCTTATCGAGAAGGTTCTTTTTTAAATCTTTTAATTTAGCCCCCTCAGCACTTTGCAGGTTTTCAGTCGAGATAGAAGTCATTTCCGCTATCACCGCAGATAATTCAGCTTCGCTCAGCTCAATATTTTCCGTGTCTTCTTTTAGTTTTAGTCGAGCACAGGTCTCATCAATGAGATCCAAAGCATTGTCGGGTAGCTTTCGATCAGAAAGGTATCTTTTTCCAAGATCGATCGCCTTATGAACACTAGTTTCAGGGATTTTTACTTTATGAAATTTTTCGTATTCATTGATTTTGGTAGCTATGATTTTTTGAGCCTCTGTTACGCTACATTCTTCAATGTTTAATTTTTGAAAGAACCTTGCACCGGCATTGTTTTTTTCAAAAATACTTTTGTATTCTTTGTGATTGCAAGAAGCGATGACAAAAATGTTTTCTGCCTCCATAAGAGGGCGAAGTAGATGGCCTACTTCGATTCCCTGGCCGCCGCTGTTACCTGTGTTCAATAAGCTTGCTATGTCATCGATAAATAAGACTTTCTTGCCTTCTTTGGTTAGTTCTGCGGTTAAGGCGGCCATACGCTCTTCTAACTCGCCTCTAAATTTTGCCCCAGCCATTAGCTTTGTGATATGCAACTCATAATAGTCTAAATTTTTTAAGTTCTTAGGAACATTCGCTTTTTGAATTCGTAAAGCGAAGTTTCTTGCTAGAGTAGTTTTGCCCACTCCAGGATCGCCAATCAAAAGGGGATTGTTTCGTTTTTTTCTAGATAGGATTTGTACTAAACGTTTTAACAGGTAATCCCTTTCCACAAAGTCAGGAAGTTGGTCTTTGAAAGCAGGATCACTAAGTTTCGAGCAGAAGCTATCTGTTGCACTTCGAAAACTGTTTTCTGCCTCGGCACCCATTTCATCTACAGCAAACTCTTTGGTGGCGCTTCGCCCATGAGAAATTTCGTTTAGCAGCTGTAAACGTGCTACTCCAAATTTGTCTTTGAAAAGAAATAAACCGAAGGATTCATCTTCGCCATAAAGTGCCACCAATAGGTCTTCTGGTCGTACTTCTGATCCACCAGAATTAATACTGTGGTGCCAAGCTGTTTGTAACATCCTCTGCGCACCGACGCTCATCACAGGAGGCATTTTGTTGTTTTCTTTTTTTCGCTTAGGAATATTGTCTTCAATATAAGTTTTCAATTCCTTCACGATACTTTCGCGAGGAATGCCCATGTTTTTACTAATTTCATTCACTCGTGGAGTGGACAAAATAGCTGTTAAGAGATGTTCAATGCTAAATATCTCAAAGTTTTCTTGGTGAGCCTTTTGGATGGCTTTTTGTAACTCTATTTCAAACTCTGGACTAAGTTTCATTCTGCGTCCTTTTCTATGCTTGTTTTTAATGGATGATCGTTTTCTTGTGAGTATTGGTTTACAATCATACTTTTCGTCAAAGCTATATCCTTGGGATATATTCCAGCGACTCCAGCTCCTTGATGGTGGACCATTAACATTATTTTGGTGGCTTCTTCTGTAGTTCGATCAAAAAAGTCTTCTAGAACATGAACCACAAAATCCATTGGAGTGTAATCGTCATTGTGAATTAAAACTTTATAAAAAGAAGGTTCCTTTATCTGGGTATCTAAAGCCCGGTCACTCTGAGTACCAGTTTGAGTTTTTTGTGACAAAGTTCCTCCCTGTAAAGTCCAATTCCCTCACTAGTATAATATGGTGCCAGGATTTGATATGTCAAATTTTGTATAAAGAGACTTTGTCTAAGTTGTTGAATTTAATTGGAAAAAAGTTTTTGATTCAAACAAAAGAATGTTTAAAAGGCACCAATGGAAAAGTGAAATCTTCCGGGACTTTCTCCATCACGACGATTTAATTTGTGACCATACTCAAGGCTCACTGGTCCTACTGGAGTGTAGAAGCGAAAGCTGATTCCCATGGAGTCTCTGTAGATATATTCACTAGGTAAATCAATTTCAGGGATGTTCACGGCTCCACCGTCGTAGAAAATGGCTGCACCGAAATCATCATAAATTGGAAAGCGAAGTTCTAGCTTTACCAAACCAAAGCTACTCTTGTCAGAAACATAATAAATGGAACTACCATTAGGCTTTAGACTATCGATGTCAGTTTCATTGGGGATTTCGGCGAGTTCAAAACCACGAATGGTTGATCTTCCACCAAGGAAAAACATTCTATCTTGTGGTACAGCGTCTGTGCCTTTTCTTCCTAGATTCTCCACATAACCGCCACGCAATGAATAAGCGAAAACCAATCGTTTACTTAAGTTGAGTGGTAAATAATGGTTAAACACAGCTGTGGCTCTGCCGAAGTGAATGTCTTCGCTACTTTCATAACCAGGAGAAGCGTATTCGATGGCAAAACGGGTGTAGCTACCTTGTCGCGGAGAAAACAAATGGTCTCGATAGTCTAATTCTATATAAGGACCAATACTACCAATTTGAAGTTTTTCTTGGTCCGCTTTTTGGTTGGTTTCAAAACGGCGGGTTCCTTCAATTTCCCATAGCTTCCAACCAATTTTTGTATGTTGATCGTAGTCTTTTTCCAGTACGAAATTGATTTCTTTTGATTCTTTAATGTAGGTGTTTTCAGCATCACTACTTAAAAAATCGATGTCTTGGGAAAAGCTTAGGTTGGTTCTACCTTTTAGTTTTCTACCGAAAAGAAGAGGCTCAAGATAACTAAGTGTAACTTTGTTTTCAATGAAGCTTTCATTGTTGATTTGGTTTTGGATTTCTACTCTGGCTTGAACAACTTTAGCTGAGCCTCCGAGGTTTTTATAAACCAAACCTGTGAAGCCCTTTAGGGTTCCGTCAAACTCATCGGTCACACCGAGACCTAAAGTGAAAACTCCGGGATTTCTTTCTGTGACTTTAACCAATACCGGTCGATTGCCATCGTTAGCAGGAAGTGGCTGAATGTCGACCGTGGAGAAAATGCCAAGTCTTTGTAGAAGAAATTCGGACTCATTGATTTTAGAGAGACTTAAAAAATCATCTTTTTCAAAGGCCAAAGTTTTTATAATTACCGTTTTTTTAGTCATAATGTTCCCACTGACTAAAACTTCTTTTACTTTGATTTTATCGCCTTCTTTAATTTTGAAGTTTAGGCTAGCCTCTTTGTTTTGATTGCTGTATATCACTAAGTCTGATTTTTCATTGAGCAATTCGTAATCTAAATGTGCTTTCTCGAGATAAAAGTTTTTTAACTTTTTGATACTATCTTCAATGTGATTTAAATTTAAGGGAGTCCCTTCTTTTAATTCAATAACCTCAAGAAGCTCCTCTTTACTAAAAGCCTCTGCTCCTAAAAATTGCACTTGTTTTAGAATGCTAATAGGGCCTTCGTCGATGCGAACGATTACCTTTAAAGAATTTTCTTTTACGAATTCCGTTTTTTCTAATTCTACTTTTGAAGATAGGTAGCCTTGGTTTTGCAGATAAACGTTTAAGGACTTGAGCATTTCTTCAAGATCTTCTTTTACATAAATTTCGTCGCGAATTTTATCGGAACCCAATGACTCCATTTGATCCAGGTAGTAGTCTTTTTCTCGGGAATAGCTGCCGCTAATTTGCCATTCTACGATTCGGGTCTGAGCTCCTTCGATGATTTGAAAACGTAAGACGTTTGCATTTTTTTGCGGAATTTCCTGGATTTTAACTTCAGCGCTTTCAAATCCGTTTTTACGATAAGTCGCTTTTATCTTTTGAGAAAGTTCACTGCTTAGGTTTTCACTAAATATATTGGTGGGACTTTCTAAATCCAGACCGTCGATAAGTTTTGATTTAGAAATTTCTTGCTGGCCAAAAAAGCTTAACTCATATTTTTGTGGGCGCAAAATTTCAACGCGAACCAATGCGCCGGTTCTGTCATCATTAAGTGATACTTGGTTTTCTCCCGGACTAGCTTTCAAGTAGCGCTCTTCTTTTAAGTATTCACTAATTTTCTTTTGTATTCCCTCTAGGTTTAAATCGTTGAGGGATTCATCTTCAAAAGAAGAAAGTTCGTCTTCTAAGTCTCTATTTAGTCTTTCGTTTGAACTAATGATTTCAATCTTACTGATTTCGGTAGGATCGTTTGGATCTATTTTGATATCAACGCTTAAAAAGCCTTCCTTGTCTTTAATGGAGTTAGTTTGGATTTCGATTTCCGCCTGAAGGTAGCCGCGATTGATGTAGTAGGATTTAATTTTTTTAGCCGCTTCATTGATTTTATTGCGGGTAAAAGTGTCGCCAATTTGTAAGTCGATTAAATTGCGAAGCTCACTCTCGGTGGCTTGAGTGATTCCACTAAACTTAAAACTGCCGAACTTTGGGCGACTGTGAATCGTAAAGCTTGGGTTTTCATTGCTGCCGTTGAAAAATACTTTTTCAGCATTAGAGAGTAGCTGTATTTGTTTTAGCAACTGGTCCCATTTTCTTGGGGAGTAGGGCTTTTGAAGTAATTCAGGCTGGCTCGCTTTAATTTTGTTATGCAAGTCTTTTGGGATTCCATCAATTTGTGCCTTTGCTTTTAGGCTAAAGCAAAGGAGAAAGAGCAAACTTGTATAGCTGGCGAAAATTTTAATCATTTAAACTCTACTTTATACCTTAGATCTAAACCGAAGATGTCGCTTTCTTGGTTTTCGTTCACTGAGCTAGCAGCGTCTTCGTTAAGGGTAGTGGACTCCCAGCTACCGATAACACTAACTTCTTTATTTAGTTTGTATTCAACTTTAACATCTTTTTTGGTGTTGTTCCCTAAAATACTAGCTGAAGCTCCAATGTTTGGAGTTACTTGTTTACTAATCACAACTTTGTATTGGGTACTGTCTGTTTCATCAATGTCTGTAGATAACTTAAATGTGAAACCAGTTCGGTCTTCGATTTCTTTGCCCAAAGGAGTGTTGGTAATAACAGCGGCTCCGATCTCCATAATCGGTCGATCCGTTTGGCTGTCCAGGGTTTGTTGTTCCAACTGATTGGAGGTCAAGCCTAAGGCCAACAAACTAATCAGATCACTTTCATTAAGGCTCGGTTGGGACTGTAAGCGAGTGGTGAAGTCGGTTAGGTTTCCTTGCAGTTGAATTTCAACGTCATAACTAGTTTCACTACTTTTTTCTATAATACTAGTGTTACCACTCATGAAAAACGAAGGATTCATTTCTGTTTGGTTTTCAAATTTAATTCTACCAGAAATTAAATTAAAGGGAGTGTCTCGAAAAAATATTTTTCCCCCAGGAATTAAGCGCATATCTCCATTGTAAGTGGGCAGGCCAAGTGGCCCCTGAATGCTAATTTTTCCAGTTACATTGGCATCCAGTTCTGGAACTTTGATTTTTAGACGTTCCTGCAAGCGAGCGTTTACATTTAAAATTAGCGGAGAAAAACTATTTTTTAGTAAAACTTCAGGTAAGTACCTTGAAGGTCGTATGTTGGTTTGTGTTCCTGATGACTTTGGACTGATAACTCCTGATTTAACAACCGCATCAGCGCTTAAACGGAAAGGGAACCAATCACCATCTAATTTAAAGTTTGCATCTGTTAAAAGGCTCAAGCCTTCAATGAATCTAAAATTACTGTTTGTGATGCTACCGTTTAAATTGATAGGTAGTTTTGTTAAACCATTAAACTCAATACTACCAGAGGCCTTGAGATTTCCACCAGCTAAAATACCAGATAGATTGTTTAACAGGATTTTATTATTATTTAATAAAATATCCGCCTGTAAATTTTCGAAGGGATGTAAAAAATTAGGAATTCGGAAAAAGGAGTTTTTTAAGTAAGCCGAACCTGTAAAAACAGGTTCTACAAGGCTACCATTGATTTGGGTTTCAAAGCTCAAGGCTCCACTCAAATCATCCACAAAGGGCACGGCAAAACTTGCAAGAGAAAGGTCGATGGCTCCAGATAGTTTGGTATCCCAGCGATCTTTTGTACCAGGATTGACGGTCAAAGAAATCTGACTTTCACTGCCAGTGAGTTGCCATTCTTTGGATTGAAAAAGACCGTTTCTCACCGAAATGTTCAATTCATTTTGGTTAGAAATGTTTCGAGTACCTCTTCTGATTTCAATGTCTTCAATCTTTATACTTCCACTGGAGTTCCAAATCCCTCCATTGTCGGCAACGAGTCTTACTTCAGAACTTAATTTACTATTAAAGCCAGCTTGGTTTGTGTTGATACCCAAAAGAGAAAACAGGGCTGTAAAGTTAAAATCCACACTTTCCATATTTAACTGAAATTTTTCAGTCTTTAAATAAGGGTGTACCCAATTTAAAGCTAGAGTGTTACCAAACATACTGGCATTGGTTTCATAAACCTTACCGTTGAACCTGTGGGTAAAGTAAGAGTCACTTAAGTTGGTTTGATCGATGTTTAACTTAGATACTTTCCCTTCCATCTCGTAATTTAGCTCAGGAATTTTTCCGTACATTTTGAAGCTTGTATCTAAGTCTCCACTTACATTTCCAGCCAATTTCTTTGTGAAATCTAAATCGGATAGTTTTAAATTTTCAGAGCTGAGTCTTAGGTCTAAATTAAAATCAGGGTCTAAAGATATCTGACCGATGATTTGAGAGTCTTCTGAGGACTTTTGGGCTTCTAGGTACTTGGTTTTCATAGAACCATTTTTAGCAGAAGCACGAATCTTAAAGTTTTGAAAGCCTTCCGTATTTACGAAAAATCTTTCACTAAAATAACGTAAATCATAGCTCATTTTGTTAAATTGAAGTGGACCATTAAACTCAAGACGCATTGGTCCTTCAGCAACGAAATCTAAAGGAGGGACGAGATGGGCCTTGATGATTTTTTCCACGTCTTTAAACTTTGCTTTTTGAGAGCTAAATTTACCTAGGATCGTACTATTCAAAAGATTGATGTGGGTGAAACCTCTGAATTCACTTTGATTTACATTTGTAGAAACTTGATTAATGTAAAGTGTGCCTTTTTGGTATTTTAATTTTGCTTTGGCATTTCCTAAATAGTAGTCGAATAATTTTAGGTCTTTTGTGTCAAGCTTCATGTCGATGGTGGCAGATTTAGAATCGCCCTCAGTGCTTCCGGTTAGCTTAACTCCAGACTCAATTTTTAAGTCCGCAAGGTTTTTTAAATCTTTAAAATCAAAATTGTCCGTCTGGTAATCAAATTTAAATCCCTTAGCGTATTCAACATATCCTTTCGCTGATCCATTGCTTTCGCCAAGTTTGATTTTTCCTTCTGGATAGACTCCAACTTTATTGATTTTAACACCACCAGTGATTTCCGCGTTTTCAAAGGCTGTGATGGTTTTATTACTGCTTGAGTTGTAGACTCGAAAATAAGGTAGGTTCACGCTACCGCTACAGTTAATCTCTAATTCTGGTTGTACTTCACCGGCGCAATCCATGCCTTTGCTGGCAATGTCTAATCGAAGTGGTACATCTCCAACGCGGATATCTTGTAGTAGTTGACCTAACTCCAAAGATTTTACTTGAAAGTTTGTAGTCATACTCCATTTGTCTTCTGACTTAACTAGATCTAATTTGCCTATGCTTAAATTGGTTTTAAGACGGTTTAAATTAAACTGGGATATACTGATGTTGTTAGGTTTAAGATCTAATTTGCTTTGAATGTTTCCAATTTTAAAAGAATCAATGACCAGGTTCTCTGTACTAATTTCAGCTTCGACGTGCTTGAGGTTGTCTGAATTTAAATCCATTTGCGCGGAAAGATTTCCTGAAACATCCAATAGTTCTTTTTTAGGTAAAAATCGTTTTGCCAAAGAATTAATTTCATCAAGTTTTAGCTTACTATTCAGACGTGCTTTAAATTTGCTTTTTTCGAAGAGATGCCAGCTTTTAGCGCTTAACTGTAAGTCGATAAAATTATCTTCTTGGAAAACTTTTAACTTTTCAATCTTAAGGTTTTCAGGAGAAAGGTTTATTTCTGATTCTACCTTTAGCTTAACTAGGCTTTTCTTTATTTTTGTTTCTTTTAAAGAAAAAGAAGGTATGTCAATAATGACTTGTAAAATATCATCTTGTTTTTCAATTTTTATGGAAGCCGACTTTACTAAATTACTTAAACCAGCTTCTTCGAGACGACCAAATAAGTTTATGTTTTCCATTTCAATTTCATCAATTGGTAAGGCTTTGAGAATGCTTGAAACTTCTTTGGGATCAATTTTTGGCATTTCAATTTTCGAAGCTTTTATATTGCTGTCGTTTTTCTTAATAAAATATACTAGGTCGATGTCAGAAACTTTAATGTGAGAAAGTCCGGCTTCTCCTAAAAATATACTCGAGAAGCTTGGACTTGCTTCTATTCTAGCGATACTCATTTCGCGAATTTGTTTTAGACCGGGATTTTTTGATTGATATAGCTTTGTATTTAATAGACTTATTTTGGGAGGTAAAAGTTGGACTTCGACACTCTCCGGTTTAATCATGACGGGTAGTTTTTCATAGGAGTAGACTTGAATGCTGTTTAAAATCCAATCTTTAATTTGTGGTAGGTGAAAGCGATAGGCGAAACCAATTAACATGGATAAAATGGCAACAATGCTGTACTGGTAGATAGACTTCATAGATCTATCTCCTTTTCCCATCTTCCGAGAAGACTTTTAGCCATAAGGTAATCAGGCTTCACATTTAGGATATCTTCTAAAATGCTTAAAGCCATTTTGTCTTGGCCAATTTCTTTCAGGCAAATGGCTCGGTTGTATTGTAAATACATTCCATGCATCTGTGAAAAGCTGGAGTCTTTCTGTAGGGACTCTATGTATTCAATGCTTTCTAAAAAACGTCTGCTTTCAATCAAAACTTTAATGAGGAATAATTTTGCCTCGGCACTATCTAGGTCTTCAAGAATTGAAATCGCTTTTGAAAACTCACCCATAGAATAGAGTGCGATGGAAATATCATATTGCCACTCTGGTTTTGTCTGTCCTAATTCTAGAAGAGCTTTAATGCTCTCGGGGTCATTTTCTTCATTGCTTTTTATATGTTTAAACTCGATGGGCGTATTGGCTATGCTCTCTGAATTTTTTAGAGCAGAAAGTGCCTTCTGAAACTCAAGCCTGCTTTGGTAGTCTTTTAGCTCAGTGGATTTTGGGTAGAACTCTTGAAGTTTTTCAATGGCCGACTGAGCCAAATCATAATCTTCATTTACAAAATGCGCTTCAATGGCTCTGGATTGTTTTTCAAGGTCTCGCTTCGAAAAACCAAGATCTTCCTGAATACTGAGGTCTTTTAGTTCAATGAGCTTTTCCGAACTTTCAACCAATTGGTTCATACGAATTAGATCGCGGATGCGGCCTTCTGAGTCAGACCATAAAAATAAACTAGCAGTTGTTTCATTGCTTAATTGTTCTTTGCTAAAATATAAATTGAAAAGTCGGAGGCAGGCTCGAATCGGAATCGGTTTTTGTTTTCCAAATTGATAGTAGATTTCGGCGGCAAGGGATTTGTGCATTCCTAAACGAAATAAAAAGGCAGCAACTTCTTCGGCCTCCATAGGGGAGAGAACGCCACGGTGCCATTTTTTAATGAGTTCGTCTGCGATATGACTGCGGTCTGGAATGTCCCGTAGTAGTTTATGAATTTCTCTTTCCATAGCCGAAAATGACATGATTTTATTTTAGCTTTAAATCATTGAATTGGCTAACGAATTCGGGAAAAAAAAGAAAAAGCAAAAGGCAGTTTTGTTGTGTCAAAACTGCCTAAAAAATTACCCTTGGCTAACTCTTTCTAGGTATTCATTGGTGCGTGTATCAACTTTCAATACGTCGCCCTCATTGATGTGTAATGGAACGCTAACGCTTAATCCAGTTTCTAAAGTTGCTGGTTTTGTAGCCCCAGAAACTCTATCGCCTTTAACTCCAGGTTCTGTTTGAGTCACTTTTAATTGAACCTGGTTTGGAACTTCCACTCCAATCACTCGACCATTAAAAAACAAAATACTCACAACCATATTTTCTGTTAAGTAAAGAGCAGCTTCACCAACTTCCTGTTCCATAACAGGAATGGTTTCGTAGCTTGTTTGGTCCATAAAGTTAAAAGAATCATCATCACGGTAAAGATAGCTCATCTCTTTTTCTTCTACATCAGGAACACCAAATTTTTCACCTGACTTAAAGGTTCTTTCAAGGTTGGAACCACTAATTAGGTTTCTCATTTTTGTTCTTGTGAACTGGTTTCCTTTTCCTGGTTTCACATGTTGGAAATCAGTAATTACATATGGCTCATTATCAATTAACAACTTTAAGCCTTTACGAAAATCAGATGTAGAATGCATTGTCACTCCTGGTTTGTAGCTATTTAATCAGGCTAAAACTACCTTTTTAGGGGCTTAGATGCAAACAAATAGAGGTTGGAAAAGTTTTGCTTAAAGGATAAGCTATTAATCTCTACGATTTTGATCAATATGAAGAAGGGCTCTTTCTAGACGATTGATTTTTTTGCTACTAGAGATTCTCTCTTCGTTGATCGAGACCTCAGGAGGCTGCTGATCTAGAACGCTAAGGCGTTTTATGATTTCTGGGTGATCACCAAGTTGTTCTTTGGCTGTTTTTAATGTGGTGATTGCCTTATCTAGATCTCCTCTTATGGAGAAGGCGTCGGCTAGAGATAGAACTCGTTCAATATTTAATTTGTTTTGGTCTTCTTTAGATCGGCTTTCATCATTATTTTCTGTGATTTCCTCAAATAGAGAATTGGGATCTAAAATTTTGAAGCTGTTTTCATGCAAATCAGGAGCGCTAAGGCTTTCAAGTTTTTTGACTTGTTTTTGGGCGCCTACATGGTTAGGAGCTAGAAAAAGCAGCATTTTAAAGGATTTTAATGCTAAATTATGCTTTTTTAGGTGTGAGTAGCAGCTGCCTAGCAAATTGTGAGCAAGGATATTGTCAGGGTTTTGGCTGGTTACTTTTTCAAGAACTTTTATGGCTTCTTCAAATTTTTCCAGGTCGATGAGAACCTTTGCGTAGGCAACAAGGCCACTAGTGAAATTAGGGTGGTGACTTAAACCAATTTCACAAACTTCTTTTGCCTCTTTTAGGAGATGCATACGTCGATATGCCTCAGCCAGAGGGGCAAAAGATTTGGTGCTCTTGTCTTTTTCAAATAAAATTTGATAACGCTCGATGAAGCCAGGGTTCATATCCATAAAAAAATTTTAGCAGTAGCAAGTATCTATGCCAAAGAAAAAAGCAAACAAAGGGGCAATTCTCGACGCTTTACACTTATCGAAGTTGTTCATTTGCCCAAAAGCAAAAGCCTTGCTAAAAATAGGAGGTTGAATGAAGAATAATTTTGCGAGTCTTTTAATCAAAAAAGTGCTCGTATCGATAATGCTTGTTTTAGGAGTTTTAAATGGCAGGTCATAGTAAATGGGCGAATATTAAACATAAAAAAGGCGCCGCGGATCAAAAGCGCGCTAAGGTTTTTACGAAAATTGCAAAAGAGGTAACTGTAGCCGCTAGATTAGGTGGTGGGGACATTGATGCAAACCCAAGACTAAGACGAGCCATTGCTAGTGCTCGTGCTGTTTCAATGCCGAAAGACAATATTGATCGAGCGATCAAAAAAGGAACTGGAGAAATGGGGGATGTTGATTTCGAAGAAATCACATTCGAAGGTTATGGCGCTGGTGGTGTAGCTGTTATGGTGGATTGTTTAACGGATAACCGTAATCGTACTGTGAGTGAAGTTCGTTTTGCTTTTAAAAAAGGAAACGGAAGTATGGGAGAGAATGGCAGTGTTGCCTGGGTATTTGAGACAAAGGGAGTGATCGGTTTCAATGAAATGGATGGCTTGGATGTAGAAAAACTGCAAGAAATTGCAATTTTAAATGGTGCAGAAGATATCGAAGAAGATAGTGATTCTGTGACCATTTACTCAAGTACGGAAGACTTTGATGCTTTGAGTACGGCGATTGAAGAAGCTGGTTTTCAACCACAGCGTAGTGAGGTTTCTAAAATTCCTTCTAACACCGTTGAGTGTAGTGGTGAAATGGCTGATGATGTGATTAAGCTTATTAATTTGTTAGAAGATCTTGATGATGTTCAAAATGTTTCGGCTAATTTTGACATTTCTGATGAAGAGTTAGAGAGAATTTACTCTTGATCGTTTTTGGTGTAGATCCTGGTTCTAATTTAGCTGGTCTTGCGGTTTTGAAAACAAGCTCGCAAGGCGAACAGCGACCAGATTTATTGGCTCTAGATATTTATAGTACGAAAAAAGGAGCATCTTTCGATGAAAAGCTTTTTAAAATACTTACTGAGATTGAAAAGGCGGTCATCGAGTTTCAGCCAGATGTTTTAGTATTAGAAGAAGCTTTCACTGGTGCAAATATCCAAAGTGCATTGCGATTGGCTGAAGTACGAGGTGCAATTATATATTTAGCGCAAAAAAACAAAATCAAAGTGGAGCATATTGCTGCTCGAAAAGTTAAGAAAGCCATCACAGGTAAAGGCAATGCTAGTAAAGAAAGTGTGGCCAGTTTTTTAAAGTTCGAATTTTCACTGGGAGATCAAGAAATTCCAGTAGATGCAAGTGACGCTTTAGGCATTGCTTATAGTTATTGTGTGGGGCTTAATTCGACGGCCTTAGAAAGTTTTTAAACAAAAATAAAAAAAGCCACTGAGATAGTGGCTTTTTTTGTTTAGGCAGAAGCTTCTTTTTTAGGTCTGAGCTCTTTTCTTAAGATTTTACCAACATTTGATTTTGGTAGTTCATCTCTAAATTCAACAAACTTTGGTCGCTTGTAGCCAGTGAGGTTTTCTTTACAGAAGTTTAAGATCTCTTCTGCGCTAAGGCTGTCATCTTTTTTGACGACGAAAACTTTAACTACTTCACCAGATCTTTCGTCGGGAACTCCGATAGCAGCCACTTCTAAAACTTTTTCCATTTTCACAACAACATCTTCAACTTCATTTGGATAAACATTAAAGCCAGAAACTAAAATCATATCTTTTTTGCGATCAACGATTTTAAAATAGCCTTCTTCGTCCACCATGGCTACGTCACCGGTTTTTAACCATCCATCCTTGGTAAGAATTTTTTCAGTTTCATCGGGACGGTTCCAGTAGGCTTTCATGATTTGTGGTCCTTTGGCCCATAGCTCACCAGCTTCGCCCATTGCTACTTCATTGCCATCGTCGTCACATATTTTAATGTCAGTACTTGGTAGTGGTAAGCCGATGCTTCCAACCTTTTCTGTGCCATCGATTGGGTTACAGCAAAGTACAGGAGAGGTTTCGGTTAGGCCATAACCTTCTGCGATGTGGGTTCCTGTTTTTTCTAACCATCGTTCCATAACGGCTTTTTGCATAGCCATACCGCCTGCTACAGAAATTTTAAGAGAGCTAAAATCTACACTTGAAAACTCTGGGTGGTTCATCAAAGCATTAAACAAAGTATTTAGTCCTGTCATAACAGTGAACTTGTGTGCTTTCATTTCTTTAATAAAACCTGGGATGTCTCTCGGGTTAGTGATTAATACGTTCTTACAACCTAAGTAAGTAAAGGCCAGGAGATTTACGGTGAAGGAGAATACATGATAAAGAGGAAGGGGAGTTAAAATAACTTCTTCGCCTTCTTTCAAGGCGCTTCTCATCCAACAACGAATCTGCATCATATTTGAAAGTAAATTTCGGTGAGTAAGCTCTGCGCCTTTGGCCACACCCGTTGTTCCTCCGGTGTATTGTAATATTGCAGTGTCATCTAATTCCATTTCAACGGGGCGAAGTCTTTTGCCGCGGCCCCATTTGATACAATGGTTAAAGTCAATGGCTTGCGGAAGGTGAAAACTAGGTACCATCTTTTTTAGGTGCTTTACAACTTTATTAACGATTAAAGATTTAGGGAAACCTAATTGATCGCCTAGTTCGGTTACGATCACATGTTTGATGGATGTTTTTGGTAAGATTTTTTCTAGCTTATCTGCGAAGTTGGCTAGAATTACGATTGCTTTAACTCCGGCATCTTTAAATTGATGCTCCATCTCCCTTTCTGTATAGAGTGGGTTTGTGTTTACCACAACTAAACCAGCTCTTACTGCGCCAAAAAGGGCGATAGGAAATTGCAGTACGTTAGGCATTTGGATCGCGATTCGGTCGCCTTTTTTTAATCCAAGATTTTCTGTTAGGTAACAAGCAAAGGCTTTACTTCTAGTATCAAGGTCCGAAAAACTTAGGTCTTTACCCATACAATGAAAGGCTTCTTTTCCGGCATAGACTTTCATTTTTTCTTCCACCAATTGCTTGATGTTTTTGAAATTTTTTAAATCGATTTCTAGGTCAACACCTGCAGGATAACTTTTCTGCCAAATTCTTTCCATATTTCCCCCTAAAGGACCAATGCAATGATCCCTTCGAGCTTAGTGGGTTCTAGGCATCTCGTCTAGTTTTATTTAGTGCCTGAATAAAAAAAAGCCACCGATAAGGTGGCTTTTATCTAGTTTCAGAGGAAACTATAAATTAGCTCATGAAATCGTGAGCACGAACAGTTTTACGTCCGTTAGCTTCAGCACGCTTAGTAGCTTGCTCGATAAGTAGGTAAACCCACTCATTCAAACCTTCAATAGCATCAGCAGATACGTTTACATCTGACTCTTTAAGAGCAGATTTTACTTTGCTACCAACTAAAAGCATTTCTTTAGTCTTAGCAGTTTTCTTTGCAGTAGTTTTCTTCTTAGTAGTTTTTTTCTTAGCAGCCATGACAAACTCCTTGTGCTGTTTTTTGTTTAAGTGAAATCAGCATATAGATAGGGAAAAAAGCTTGTCCAGTAAAAAAAATAAGGAAATTGAAAAACGTCTTAAAAAGCGCAAAAAAAGGTCAAAAATGCCGCGTTAGCATAGAAATTCTGGCTTTTAAAGCATTCCATTAGCTCGTGCTTGCTAAGAAAATGTCTCCTGGTATAGTGTATTTCGTGATTAGAGGTGAGTTAGCATGATTGCAAGAATTCGTGGAAAAGTATTATGTATTGAAGAAGAAAGTTTGGTAGTAGATGTGCAAGGATTAGGCTATGAGCTATTTTGCAGCGCGAATACAATGGACCAAATTTTACCGGGAGACGATGTTGATCTTCAAGTCTTTACTCACGTAAGGGAAGAAGTGCTGCAGCTATTTGGCTTTATCGACCGTAGCGAGAAGAGCTTGTTTTTATCTTTATGTAAGGTAAACGGCATTGGTCCTAAGATGGCTATGCAGATTCTGTCAGGGGCTCGCCCAGAAATGATTATTTCCTGGATTGACCAAGGGGATGTAAAAGCTTTGATGAAATTACCAAAGCTTGGAAAGAAAAAAGCAGAACAGCTAGTTTTGTCGTTAAAAGGAAAACTAGTGATGGAAGAAGATGCTCAGTCTGTTTTAAAGCTTAGCCCTGAGAAGCAAGATTTAAAATCAGCCTTAATGAACTTAGGTTATAATGAAGAACAAGTAGAAGGTGCCATTAAAGAAATTGGTGACTTCAGTGGTTTAGAAAACGGAATCCGAAAAGGTTTAGGGATTCTTAGCGCGGGATTATAATAAATGGCAAGAATTGTAAGCGGTGAAAACCTTAGTACACGAGAAGACAAAATCGAAAAGAGTCTCCGTCCAACGCGATTTGAGGATTTTCCGGGGCAACATAAGGTGAAAGAAAAAATTCAGATTTATGTGCAGGCAGCAAAAAAACGTGCTGAGGCCATGGATCATACTTTATTGTGTGGGCCTCCTGGTTTAGGAAAAACCACGCTTTCTTATATTTTAGCGCAAGAGTTGGATGTTCCTATTAAAACCACCTCAGGCCCTGCATTGGACAAAAAAGGGGATTTAGCTGCTATTTTGACGAGCTTACAACCCAATAGCATATTATTTATTGATGAAATTCACCGTTTAAACAAAGTGGTGGAAGAATATTTATATTCTGCCATGGAAGACTATACGATTGATATTGTCACAGGTGAGGGCTTAGGGGCTCGTACCATGAAGTTTAGCTTGGCCCCCTTTACCTTGGTAGGTGCAACCACTCGAGCTGGTTTAATGGATAAACCTTTTTTAGATCGCTTTGGTATTGTTGAAAGACTTAGTTTTTATGACCAAAAAGACCTTGCGAAAATCGTGGAAAGATCGGCTTATCTTTTAGAGGTAAAGATGCAAGAAGAGGCCGCACTTGAGATTGCGGGACGTTGTCGCGGGACTCCACGAATTGCTAACAGGCTTTTGAGAAGAGTCAGAGACTTTGCTGAAGTTAAATCGGAAGGTGTGGTAACCAGAGAAGTGGCGAAGTTTGCACTAGAACAACTAGAGGTGGACTCTGTTGGACTTGATGATATGGATCGACAAATCCTATCTGTAATTTGCGAAAAATTTGCTGGTGGACCTGTTGGTATTGATACACTGGCCGCGAGTCTTTCTGAAGAACGGGGAACCATTGAGGAAGTTTATGAACCATATCTGTTGCAGCAAGGTCTAATTCAAAAAACTCCACGAGGACGAGTTGCTACTAATAGCGCTTTTGAGCATTTGGGTTTATTGACTGAGGCGAAGAAATCAGAATCTAAAGACCTAGTTTTATAGCTTTATAAAAGTCAAAGCATGGCTTACAAAACTTTCAGTTTAACTAGGTGTTTGCTTTTTCTAATCGATAAAAGCAGAGCTAGAACAATGGTTTTGTTTTCCCTGTGTGTTTAGATGTAGGCTAGCGGGATTTTTTAAACGATAATATTTTACATTGGTTTTGGCGAAGCTGCTGTACAGCGCATCCACGGCTCCCAGATCTTGAATTTGGTAGCTGCTAAACTTATTGATTCCGTTTTTCGTAAAAGTTAAATCAAAGGGGAGATAGTTTGCTGCATGGATGGGGTTTTTCTTGCTGTTTGCATAAATGATAAGATCACCCACTTGTGGCATTTCAAACTCACCCATTGGACGGTAATATCTGCTCAGGTGTTTTTTGAGTTCCTCTTTACTGCTATACTCTACGTTAAATGCAGACTGTCGACTGGAATTCATTGCACAGTTAAAACAATTTGGGCCACCTTGTTTTGAAAACTTAGCGTAAGAAAACTGCATGAATTGTGGTAAAATCTCAAGCAAATTTATTCGCAGAGGGAGTTTTGAATTTACTTGCCATTTTATGAGTAAGTACTCCTCAATTTCTTTGAAGCTCAAGCTGCCAGAAAATCGTTTGGCGATCTCACGAATGTCATTTTGCGTATTGATGTTTAAAAAGACTTCTAAATTATTATGACTTTTCAAAATCTGTTCTTGTATCAATTCATATTTTTTGGAGTCGGGGATTAAATCCCAATTAAAACGAGTAACAGGTAGTAAGAGTTTTTGATTGATAGATTGGACAACAAGGCCTTTTAATTTGTTTTTCCCTTCTGAGGAAAGATCTAAGTTTTCTAGCCATTGGCTTAAGTCATTTTCACTTTTGAAGTTAATGGCGAGAGGAAGTCCAATTGTATTGGCCATGTATTGGTAGATTTTTTGAATCTGTTGGAGTTCTAAATTTTCTAACAAGTTTAAGTCTAAAAAATAGTAAGCTCGTAGTGAGCTTTGCGAGGGAACCTCATAAAAGCTAAATAAATATCCGGTTTCTATGCCACTGCTTTGCCTTTGCATTTGTTTTGCAATGATCGAGTTTAGCTTTAGGCTCAATCCTATTTGATTTAAGTAGAGATGAAACTTTAGAGAATTGTCCACAACCCAAAGTTCTTTGTCGGAGCTAAAAACATTTTCCTGCCAGACTTGCATGACTTCGTTTGGCAGTTCCAGACTTTGTTTTTTAATATCAAGCCAAGCTGGTTGAGCTATTGCGCTTAAACTTAATAAAAAGAAAAATAAGATAGATATCAATTTCAAAATCAGGCCTCTAGTGGCTTGAATTATAAAGCAGTCTCTCACGAACTGCCAGTTTAGCTATAGGATTAGAAGTTTTTGCAGTACTGTAAAAAAAATTGATAGCTGTTAATTTGTACTAGGTAAAAGCAATGGTTTTAGAGTTTTCAGAGGCCGGGTTTTAAAATAAGAATTAGCGATTCAAATCATCACAATCATACTGAGTCCCAATAAAATCCCCACCAAAGCCAGCTAGCGTACAATATTTGTGGTAGAAAATGATAGGACGGGGATCTTCGTGCTCAGGGCTTGGGGTATAAAAGGTAAAACCATCTGCGGCATAAGCGCCGTAGTGCACGTCTTCGCCCACCGGCATATCAGGTGGTCCATGGTGTTTTTCGTCACTGGCACAAGATATAAGAAATAAAATAAATAGAAGAAGTGAGACTGACTTCATGACCATAGGATAGCTCTAAAAATGTCTTATTTTGCTAAAAAAGCGAGAAATTCGCCGTAATTAATTCATAAGACGAGTCGGAGCCTTCCAAAAGTCTTGTTTCTAGTAGCTGTTTCAAAGATAATGAGTTCATGTATTTACAAAGCACAGTAAAAGAAAGAGTCAAAGTTGAGGGCGTTGGTCTTCATAAAGGGGAGCCTGCTTCCATTACTTTTTGCCCTGCACCAGAAGACACTGGGATTCATTTTGTTAGAAGAGACATTGAAGGTGAGCCTTGGATTTCTCCAAAGGCGCAATTCGTAAAAGCAACTCAGCTAGCCACCACTTTAGGCTCTGATTATTTTAGTGTTTCGACAGTTGAGCATTGTTTATCTGCTGTTACGGCATTACGAATTGATAATTTAATCATCGAACTTAGTGGTCCAGAAATCCCTATTTGTGACGGCAGTGCAAAAGATTTTTATGATGCCTTAATGGCTGTGGGGGTTGTGGAGCAAGAGCAACCTAGAAAATACGTACGTGTTACTAAGCCAATCTATTTTGGAGATGGAGAAAAGCACGCTTATATCGTTCCTTACAATGGACTTCGTGTTACTTGTGAAATTGATTTTGATCATCCTGAAATCGGTCGTCAAAAAATAGACCTTGATGTAAATCCACAAAGCTTCGGAGAGGAAATTTCCCGAGCTAGAACCTTTGGTTTTCAGAAAGACGTTGATCGTCTTCACGCAGCGGGCTTAGCCCTGGGTGGTGGCTACCATAATGCAGTGGTTTTAGGAGAAGATCGTGTAATGAATGAAGAGGGGCTACGTTGGCAAAATGAGTTTGTTAGACACAAGGCTCTTGATGCTATTGGTGATATTGCCACTCTTGGTAAGCCTTTGCTTGGACACATAATTTTGTTTCGAGCAGGCCATGATTTGATGAATAAATTAATTCAAAAACTCCTCGAAAATGAAGATAGTTACGTCGAAATGGAGCTGGGAGCTGGTTTGACAGACCAAGCTGTGGTTCAAAAGACTTTGTGGGTGTAATTTACCCACTGAGTCATCGCTAAATTCTTGCATTCATTCAGTAATTTCCTTTAAAACTAGCTATTCTAATTTTAGCTCATAGCGGCCGTTTGTTTGAAGGAGATAGACTATGATTATTGGTGTACCAAAAGAAATTAAAATCAGTGAAAATCGAGTAGGTTTAACAGAGGCAGGTGTTCAACAGCTGGTTGCCGATGGTCATGATGTTTATGTTCAAAGAGATGCTGGTTTAGGCTCTGGAATTTCCAACGAGCTTTATGAGGAGGCAGGCGCTAAGCTTCTTGATAGCATTGGTGAAATTTATCAAAAGGCAGAAATGATTATTAAGGTGAAAGAACCTCTTCCTGCTGAATATGATCTGTTAAAAGAAGGGCAAATTCTTTTCACTTACCTTCACCTTGCGGCGGAGCCAGCTCTAACAAAAGCTTTGTGTGATAAAAAAGTAAAAGCCATTGCCTATGAAACCATCGAGGCAAAAAATGGAAGCCTACCTTTGTTGGTTCCAATGAGTGAAGTGGCAGGAAGAATGGCTACACAAATCGGTGCTTTCTATCTGCAAAAAGACAAAGGTGGAAAAGGCATTTTGCTAGGCGGAGTGACAGGAACTAAGCGAGCAAAAGTTACCATCATTGGTGGTGGGGTTGTTGGGATTAATGCTGCAAAAATGGCGGTTGGCCTAGGTGCTGATGTGACCATTTTAGAGGTAAATCACAGTCGCATGGAATACCTAGATGATATTTTTGATGGACGTGTAACTACTTTGTATTCAAGTATGGTTAATATCGAGTCTTGTGTTGCTGAAACAGACTTGTTGATTGGTGCTGTTTTACTTCCTGGAAAAAAAGCTCCTCATTTAGTAACGGAAGAAATGGTTCGCGGTATGCAAAAAGGTTCTGTAGTTGTAGACGTGGCTGTGGATCAAGGTGGATGTATTGCTACATGTAAACCAACGAACCACGAACAACCTACTTTTGAGTTAGATGGTGTGATTCATTATTGTGTTCCTAATATGCCAGGTGTGGTTTCTAGAACTTCCACTTATGCACTGACAAATGTAACTCTTCCTTTTGCAAGAAGAATTGCTAGTCTGGGAGTTGAAGAGGCTATTGCTAATGATGAAAATCTACTAAAAGGTTTGAATGTGTATGATGGCTACGTTAGGTATGAGCCGGTGGCTACGGATTTAAATCTAGAATATCGTCCATACGGTCAATAAGGTTTTTTAAATTTAAATTTAAATTGAGGCTTCTGAATATCAGAGGCCTTTTTTATATTTCTCGGGACCAAAAAATAGACCAAACAAGAAATTGATCTTTTGCATTGGTGGGTGAAGAGGTAAATCGATCACCTAGTTGGTTTTGAGTAAGGTTAAAGGCGATGCTTCCGCTTTGTTCTATGATGTAGATAAAGCTTAGGTGAAGTACGTCTTTCGTGCCTATATCATCAACTTGATAAGCAGAATAATAAGAAGATTCGGAATTCTGAACACCATAATAAAAGTTGATAAATTCTTTGCTGTAAAACTCTCGTGTTAAAGAGGGAATGAATAGAAAGTTGTCTAATACCTGGAATCTCCATCCTAATCCAACGGAGGCGTTTTCACCTTTGTAGGTTCTTGCAATGTCTTTGTGATAGCCAAAGTTCAAAAAATAAAGTCGAAAACTGAAACCTGCATCCACAGTGGTGTCTCTAAGACGAATGTCTCTAGATTCATAACGATCCCCGGAGGCTTTTAAGGATAAATCAAAAGCTATGGGGCCTTTTAATAGGTGAAATTTTATATTGGGGCCAAAAACACTAAGGCTTTCACCTCGGTAACTTATGACAGGAATGGTGTTCCAGCCAAAAGGCAAAGGGCTTACGGCATTGTCTTTTCTATACTCCGGAACCTCAATATAACCAATTCCAGCGGAGAATTTAGCAAAGCAGTATTGGCTAAAAAACATTAGATAGAATTGCACTAGAATAAATACTAATTTTTTTCTTGAGACTAAAACTGCCATGGAAATCTCCTGCTCGTTAAAATTATAAGCCTTATATTTACGGGCTTCAATGAGATGTCTGTTATTTTTCTCTAAGCTAGCCTTTCTGAAAACTATTTTTGAATGATTAGTTTTGATGAAGAAAGTAAAAATAAAGAGCCTGGCTTAATTGAGATCTATGATTAGACTTCCCCAGTCATGGGTGTTGAGGTAGGTTCTTCTCCAATCTTTAAATCTTTGCTGTACTTTGATATGAGGATGGCCATATTTTTCTTTGCGACTACTCATTATAAAATTGGCTCGCTTGGATCTGGCTAATAGTTCGGTGCCACTACTAGAGTTCGATCCATGGTGAGGGACAATGATCCATTGGATGTTTTTGGGGATTTTTAGAGACCAAACTTTTTCTTCTTTTTTACCACTGTCACCGGTGAAAAGTACTTTGTCTTTGTAAAGGTATATTAGACTACTTGCATTTTTATTTTTGGCCATGGGGTTTTCGTAAATTTTTGTCAGGAAGCTAGGCTTTTGTGGGCACTTTTTTAAATTTCGAAACCAAGCTTTGTTAATGATTTTAAAATCTGGTCTTGGAAAATCAACAATACAAAGAGAAAGCTGTCGTTGGATGCTTGCTACGAAATTGTAGTGATCATAGTCGAAATGACTTAGCACCAAGGCATTGTTTTTATTTTTACATAAGTGCATGATTTTTTGAATCGGATTTTTCTCGCCGCCCAAATCAAAGTGAATGCATTGTTTTTGATTTACGATACTGGCTGAGCTTCCTTGTCCAATGTCCCAGATATACAACTGATCCCCGGCACAAACACTCAATGGAAAGAAGAAGATTGATGTTTGAAAAACTTCTTTCGTAATTTTTGGGATCGAAATTTTGCGAACAAGATCATTAAAAAGAAAAAAAGCAAGCAAAGGTTATATCCTCCTGATTGAAAAGGGTGGTGGTAAGGGAAAAGTTTTGTGAGCTCTCGAAAAAGATCAAGCAAGCTTTTGAATGCCATTTGGCACGTTTGCTCGGAGTGTAGATGAAGCAAGGGGCTAATGAAGAGAAAAATTGTAAACAGGCTTAGGAAAAAGATTTGTAAAAGGATGCTCACGACACTCAGCTTACTGGGAAAGGGAAGTAAAAAAGGCGTGATGCAAAAGATAAAAATGCCGCTTAAAACTTTGTTAGGCCAGTTGCTAAGATTGGCGGATTGAAAATAAAAACTAAAGATGAAGCTAAGCCATAGGCTGTGTAGGTCGTAGCTTGAGTTTACGCGAAAGAGACAAATGAAAAAACAAATGGCTTGAGTCAAAAAAGGATTGGCTACGGCTCTTTGTAATGTTTTTGAGTTTTTAAATTGAAATTCTAAAAATGCACGCATAACAGGAAGGTTCCAGCTCCAGAGAAAGGCTAGTGCTAGACTAAATGGTGACAAAAGGGAACTTGGGACTTTTAGTTTTTTGCTCAAGCCTAATGCTATTTGAAAGTGTATACCGCTAACGACTAAGCAGCTGATTAAACCAAGCTCGGTAATTAATTGTTTTTCAAAGGACTGTGGTAGTCTGATTCCTAAAAATATAGCTCGGTGAAAATCACTATGCTCTAGTGATGCAAAAGTGCTTGGACAGATTGATATACAGATAAAAAGAATTAGGTAGCTTACGAAACTCATCGAAAGCTTAAACTGGCAAAAGTGGGACTTAGTCTTTTTAGCAGGACACAAGTATCTAATCCGGTATTTGGATCTACCATTAAATATAGTCCGTTTTTTAAGCAAAGACTACAAATGCAGTACTGGAGTCGGTTTGCCACTGCAGAGGTGCGAAATGTCCACATTTGATGTGGAAAAGTCTAAGATAAAAATGATTTTTAGGATTTTTTGTTAAAGTTCTTCTTTAAGTAATTAATAAACATAAATCGCATGGCCATTGGTCTGGTTCACGGATGCATTCATAGTACATTGTTCAAAAGAGTTTTAAAATGAATTAAGCACCACTTTCTAGGAGGGAATTTGAAAGCAATTATTCTTTTAACAGGTTTAGCCTTTCTTCAAGTTTCATGCAGTAGTACTGAACAAAAAAGCACTGCTCCTAAGAAAAATTATGCCAAGCAAATCAAGATCATGAAAAGAACTCTGAACAAACAAGCCAGCCTTGTGAAGCAATTGAAAGAGGAAAACGAAAAGTTACAATTGCAGATGATGGGTAAAAACTCATTGATGGACACTGACGAAACTATCGAAACGACAAAAACCAGCGTCGAAGAGAATCGTCTTTTTAGTAGCTTTTTGAGTGCTCACAATTCTAGGCGTTTTCGTGAATCCAACCGAGCTTTTGATATGATGGAAAAAAGCTTTCCACAGTCAAGCCTGTTTGTTGAAGCCATTTACCTAAAAGGAAAATACTCCATCCAACAAAAGGCTTACAAAACGGCGCTTACTCACATGAACCGTATCATTAATTCTTATCCAAAATATCAACGCGCTAAATCGGCTATGTTGGCAAAGGCGATCATTTATCGTCGTCTAAATTTATTGTCTCCATCTAAGTCAGTTTTACGTGACCTCATCGGTAAGTTTCCAAAGTCAAATGAAGCCAAAAAAGCTCAGAGCCATCTAGCCTTATTGGAAAAAGTAGGGGAGCAGTAAGAAAGAATGAAAAAGTGGATCTGTATTTTTCTAATTCCAAAAGTTGTGTTTGCGGCAGATCTTCCAGATCATAGATTTGAAGAGAATCTGGATCGAGTTTATGAATCTTTAGCTGAACCAATGAGCCAAGATGACTGGAACGACATCATTCAAAATGGTGGTGGTGTTGACGAATATGAAATTCGACCTGGAGATAATCTCTGGGATGTTAGTCGCACGATTTTTGGTACCGGTTTTTTCTGGCCAAAGCTGTGGCAGCTAAACTCAGAAATTACCAATCCCCATGACATTCAACCAGGTAGTAAACTCAGCTTTTTAGAGCAAGGTTTAGAGGCTCCAGTTTTGGTTGAAGCAGAGATTGAGGAAAGACCAGCTCTAACAAGGGAAGAGGAAATTGCACTTACAGAGGATGAGCTACTCGAGCTAAAATGGGTAGAGCCTGAACTACCACCAGGTAAACCAGTTCGCAGGGTAATGGATCAAATCCCACCTAGCTTTTTTGATTGGGCCTCTCGCGGCGATGAGCTTCCCGATGTGGGAAAAGTGGAATCTAGTTCAGCAAATATTTTTAAGCTTAAAAAGTACTACACTCAGCACATTGTGACAGATGTTCCCATTGAATCTGTTGGCTTGGTAAAAGCTACAGATGAAAGGGGTTCGACAACTGCTGGTTTTTATCAATATGTTTTCATTCAACTCGATGCGCCAGCAAATATTGGTGAGGAGTTTTTGGTATTGTTAGAAACTGATGAGATCAAATATGCTAAAAATGATGACATTAAGAAGGCACGATCCGTCGAAGTTCAAGGTAAGATAAAAATTGTTTCTTTGGTGGACGAAGTAAAGAAATCTTATAAAGCACTGGTTGTAAAATCATTTCGTCCATTGGATGTTGGTGCAAAAGTAGTTAGAAGCGATTTCTATTATACAGATTGGAGCGAGAAAGGCTCTTATCTAGATGTAGAGGCCAAAATCTTTGGTGGGCGATATGATGCCAATAGAGAAGTTCTCGGTATGGGATCTATTGTTTATTTAGACAAAGGAATCGATGAGGGTCTTGAGAAAGGCAAGTTGCTAAACGTACTAAGAAGCAATAAAGCCCGTGGAATTGAAGCTGGTATTGGCGATGCTCCTAAAATAGGAAGTATAAGAATAATTCATGCATCTAAAGGTGTAGCTACGGGCGTTGTAATCGATTCTGATGAAGTGATTCAGCCAGGGGACTTCACTGGAAATCCTGTGCAGATTCAAATGGGGCAGTAAATATTTATAATTTCTAGTTTCATCGCTTAGGAAATTTTATATTTAAAGAATTTACCTAATACAACGCAAACAATATCATGTTAGTTTTCTCTCATATTTCTTTTGGGAGGATGAAAAGAATGTTGGGCGCCAAAAAAATCCTAATCGTTGAAGACGATCCAGATATTGCCGAGTTAATTCGTTTCAATTTAAGTTTAGAGTCATTTGTACCAATCGTATGTCATAGTGCTGAAGATGCTTATCGAGTGCTTGAGTCAGAGGATGTTTCCTTGGTTTTATTAGACATTATGCTGCCGGGAATGAACGGTCTTGAGTTTTGCCAAAAGCTAAGACGCAATGATCAGTTTCGTAAATTAGGTATCATCATGCTAACCGCAAAGAATCAGGAAGAAGACTTGGTTCGTGGCTTGGAACTTGGTGCTGATGATTATATCTCTAAACCTTTTTCTCCTCAGGTTTTGATCGCAAGAATTAAAACTCTACTACGTAGAAGCGCTAGTGAAGAAGCGATCGCAAATGATCGTCTGAAAGTTCACGATATAGACATTCACTTAGGTCGTCATGAGGTTTATGTTGCAGATCAACCAATTAAACTTACGCAAAGTGAATTCTTGATTTTAGAATTCTTATGTCGCAAGCCGGGGTGGGTTTTTACAAGAAGCCAAATTGTGGATGCGATTCGTGGTGAGAACTACGCCGTTACCGAAAGAGCCATTGATTTTCAGATGGTAGGATTGCGCAAAAAAATGGGAAATCATGCAAAATTGATTGAAACCATTCGTGGCGTTGGCTACCGTATGAAGGAGCAATGAAAAAAAGAACTTTATTTTGGCGATTGTTTTCTAGTTTCCTGGCGGTAGGCTGCATAAGTCTTTTTGCCTACTTTCTAATCGTTCTTGTTTATATCTATAATAGTCGGTTAACTACGCCTTTAGCTAAAACTGAAATCTATGGTTTCTTTGCGAGAAATCTAGCTTTTACTAGTCTGATAATGATGTTTGTCACTGGTTTTGTTAGCTTTTTTCTATCCAAAAAAATCGCCAAACCCATCGAGGTATTAGAAAAGAAAACCCAAGAAGGACTAGATTCACTTAGTTCTGAGCCGCTTATATTTAGGGATTTTCAGACCGAAGAGGTTTCTCGTCTAGCGCAATTGATCGGCGATTTACACGCTCATCTTAATAACCGCATCGCCAAAGTTACCACTCAAAAAAATGAACAAGAAGCAATTTTTATGAGTCTTTCTGAAGGCGTTTTGGCGATTTCTGGGTCAGGAAAAGTAAAAAGAATGAACACGGCTGCTAAAAATATTTTTGGTCTCACTGAGAGTTTTCAAAAAGACGCTGCCTTTGTGGAGTTGATTCGCATTCCACAGTTAATTGATTTCGTAAAATCTGCCCTAGAAAAAAAAGAACCATCAGAAACCAGCATAGAAATTTTTGAACCTGATTACCAGGCCTTAAAAGTCACGGCAGCTCCTTATATGAATGCCGGTAATGATCGTTTGGGTGTTGTTTTGGTCTTGAGTAATATCACTGAGATTAAGACTTTAGAAAAACATCGTAGCGAATTCGTAGCAAATGTGAGTCATGAGCTGAGAACCCCTTTGACCTCAATCCAAGGCTACGCAGAAACGCTTTTACATCCTAAACTATTAGATTCCCCAGAGAAAGTTCATGAGTTTGCGGAGAAAATTAGGGATAATTCAATTCGATTAAAGAATATGGTTGATGATATGCTTTTCCTCGCCAATGTTGAGCAAAATAAAGAACGAAGAGAGAAGAGATTTACAGAGCATAATTTAAGTTTTCTTCTCAATAAAGCCCTTGAGTTTTTAAAAGCTAAAGCGCAGTCCGAGCAAATGGAGTTGAATCTTTTTGTGGAGGAAGATTTTAAGGTGAAAGTGAACGAGGGCATGATGGTTCAGGTCTTTGTTAATTTAATTGATAATGCAATCAAGTATAGTGCCGGAGCTAAACGGGTTGATATTCAAGTGCTTAAAGATGGAAATGCCCATAAGCTTGAGGTTAGAGATTATGGCGAAGGAATCTCTGAAGAGCATATTCCTAGATTGTTCGAACGTTTTTATCGAGTGGATAAAGACCGTTCTCGTAAAAAAGGTGGAAGTGGTTTAGGACTTTCTATTGTGAAGAATATTTTAAGTCTACATCAGCTAGAGATTTTTGTGGATTCCATTGTAGGTGAAGGAACAAGCTTTACCATTCTGTTTCCTGAGCAAAGATTTTCAGGAGAGGAAATTGCAAACACAGGTGTGGATGTTTGATTTTTTGTTTGTACTTCTTTTAATTTTTCCTTGCTCTTAAACTTTCAAATAAAATAATATCATTCTCAGATCCTAAGAATGTCCAAATTTCTGAGTCAATCCCTTGGGAATTTCTAGATAGCTTGAAAGAGTTGGAGGTATTGCAACATATATCGTTGAGGATGTGTTGTGTTTGATCGAAGGAAATATCATTCGCCGCCGAACGGATCAATTTGTTGAAGATGCCATTGAGTGATTTTTAAAACGAGCTGATTTTAGATTTAGTTTTTGTTTTTCGTACTCATAAAACGAAATTCGGATTTGCTTGTTGCTTTAATTCCTTTACAGCAGGGCTTTGGATTGCATACTTGAGACTTATGAAATTTAGTAAGTTCCACTTGGTGTATTATTCTTTTTATTTGCGAAGTCTTAGGTTAGATGAAATCGAGAGTTTTCCGGAGGAAATTGATTTAGAGTTTCTACAGGAGTACTGGTTATTGAGTCGTAAACGTGAATTACCAGCTTTACCAGACTTGGAAAGTTTTAAAGAAAGTCTACTAGGTTCTTCGGATCGGCATCTAATAACAATATTTGATGAAAATTATCCGAAGTCTTTTTTGGATCTAGAGCGACCGCCTTTAGTTTTTTTTGCCAAAGGTAATTTAGATTTACTGCATAAAGATTCAATTTCTATAGTTGGAAGTCGAAAATTACGGGACTCGGTCGAAGAATGGGCTGAGCTACATCTTTTTAATTTTTTTCAAAACTATAAGCCGGTGGTGGTGAGTGGTGCTGCCTTTGGAGTGGATAAGTTGGCTCATAAAATGGCTTTGCGTTGTGCGTGTTCTACGATTGCTATATTGCCCTGTGGTTTTGAAAACTTGTACCCCAAAAGTTTTTCCAAAATTGCAGAACAGATTTTAGATTCCGGTGGTTTATTGATTAGCGAGTATTTACCTCATGAAGAAATCAGAAAGCATTACTTTCACGAAAGAAACCGACTCATTGCTGCCTTGAGCAAGCTATTGTTTGTCATGCAGGCACAAAGGCGGAGTGGTAGCTTGGTAACAGCCAATATCGCCAGGCTCATGAATCGTGAGATTGTCAGTCTTCCTGGTGATCCTATGGATTGCCATTTCTGGGGTAGTAATGATTTAATTGCTGATGGCGCTGGTTTCGTACGAGATCGCGATGATTTGGTGAATTTCTATTTCTTATGTAATCCTGGAACCAAAAAACAGACAGATTTGTTTCTTTAGTTCCAAATTTTTCTGAGTTTGTAGAGAGCGAAAATACTAAAAATCACATCTGTTGACCACATGGCAACAGGTATAGGTAGGCTTCCTGATTTGGCCATATTTTCACTGGTAATGTATAGAATCCAAAACGAAATAATGATTGCCATAGACAGTACGAAGCTATTACCGCCACCGGAACGTCTATTGGTAACAGCACCTTGAGCTAAACCTAAGACCGCAAATATCATTGGCAATATACCGATGACCCAACGTTTATGAAACTCAGTTTCTAGGTTGGTTCTACGTTTTAAGATCTTTTGGTAATTAGCAAAAGCTGGCTTATCTGTTTCAGGAGGAGCTGCTGGGATTCTTTTTGCTAATTCTGTTTGGAGTTCTTCGTAAACTAAGGAAGTGGGGGAGAGGTTAAAGTTGTTCAGCTTAACCTCGTTCGTGGCAAAAATATCGTAAGTTTTAAAGTCAATTTTTGTGTAATTTCCTTGGTCGGGTTGATGAATACTGCCATCAATCAAACGCAATATAGTTTGGACATTACCGAGTCGATTGCTTTGAATGATCTGTCCTCTTTCGGCAATGATTGTAGTTGGGTTTTTACTATGTCCTTCATCGTAGATAAAAACTTTCTCTAGTAGTCCTTTTTGGGAGTTGTATTTTTGAGTGTAAATAATCATACCCTGAAAGCCCTGAGAGAAAGTACCTTCTTGGATTCTAGTGTGGGATTTTTGTCGGGCAAGTTTGCCAACTATAATTTCAAATTCTCGGTTTCCTTTTGGGCCCGAGTACATCACTGTGTAGAGAGTTAAGAGGCTGGCTAGCACTCCAAAAACAATGGCGGGAACACCAATGTCTTTCATGTTTAGACCGATAGCTCGAAAGGCCACGATTTCTGAATCAGCACTTAATCTGCTGTAGCAAAAGAGCACAGCAAAAAGTGAACTCATGGGTAAAATGGCAGGTAAAAAGGACTGTACTAAAAAATAGACGATATAAAGAATGGACTCTTTGTCTACCCCTTGCACCAAGATAAATTCGGTAAGTCGCAAAGCTTGAAATAAAAGTAGAACAAATACGAAGACAAGCATGCCCAGAAAAAAACTGGGCAGCATTTCTTTAAAGATATAATACTGAGCTCTCCATGCTCTCAACAAACAAATCCTTTAAATTAAGCGTTTGGTGCAGGATAAGTTCCTACGTGTTCTGGTGTGATGATGGCTTGTCTTACACGACGAGCTGTAGCAAGTAAGCTTTCGTAGTGATCAAGGTTTAGTTGAGAAGCAGCATCACATTTTGCTTCAATTGGATTTGGATGAGTTTCGATGAACAATGCATCGGTTCCCGCAGCAACACTTGCAAGTGTTAGGTGAGGAATGAATTTTGGTTCTCCACCAGCTGGATCAGCACTTGAGATACCGTAAATTCGAATGATGTGAGTTGCATCAAATACTACAGGAGCACCCAGCTCTTGCATGATTGGGATTGAGCGAATGTCAGCTACTAAACGATTGTAACCGAAACAAGCTCCACGCTCTGTTAATAAAATGTTTTCGTTTCCTGTTGAACGAATTTTAGATAAAGCACCAGCTAGTGTTTCAGGAGCTAAAAACTGACCTTTTTTAACATTGATGGCTTTTCCTGTTTTACCACACTCTAAAAGAAGAGATGTTTGCTGACACATATATGCAGGGATTTGTAGTACATCAACATACTCAGCAACCATGGCAACGTCTTCAACACGATGAACATCTGTTAGTACAGGTACATCAAACTCTTTACGAACTTTCGCTAAGATCTTAAGGCCTTCTTCAGCCATTGGTCCACGCCAGTTTTTTTCAGAACCACGATTGTCTTTTTCATAAGAGCTTTTAAAAATAAGTGGAGTTTTTTGACGCTCGCAAATTTCTTTTAATCTTTCAGCAGTTCGCATGATTAGATCTTCTGAATCAATCACGCAAGGTCCAGAAATAACCGCAAGGTCTTTGCCTGTTCCGATTTCTAATTTTTTACCATTGTATTCTACGGTAAAACTACGGTTTGGAAGGTTTGTAATTTCCGTTCTTTGTTTCATAATTACCTCTTTTATTGAACTGCCTAAGTATAGCAAATTTCTTGTTAAGAGCCATAGATAAGCAGTAATTCTATGGAGTTATACGCAATGTGTAAACTTCTGTCTAGTTCTTAGTTCAAGTTGGGAATAGGGGGTGAAAGACTTTATAGGCGCTGTGTATAATACAGGTATGAAGAAAATACTTTTGGTTCTAGAAGATTACGCAGAAAGAGCATTTCTTACGACATTATTGAAAAAAGTCGGTTGGGACGTGGAAACCGCTAAGTCTGAGTTGGGGATTAACACCGTAATCCTAAATTTTGCTCCGGAGGTAATTCTAATCAATGCATTTGGTGAGAAGATCAAAGGTGAGTTTCTCCTTAAGCGCCTAGGGGGACTAAAAAATAAGCCCTATATCCTTCTTGTAACCAAAAATCGCAAGCTGAGCGATGATCAAGTAAATCAGTTGGGTTATGACGGTGCTTTTAGTAGTCCAATTGACATTAAAAACTTATTTACGCGTTTGGAAGATTTGGGTGGAATTAAAGCAACAAATGCTTTTTCCAAATTATCCCAACAAAAATTAAGTAGTGAAAAATCCAAACAGCAAGAACAAAATGAAAATAAAATGATCCGTTCTAGGGATCAAGTGGATTTAAATGATTCAGAACCTGAAAGCAGTAAAAAATCCTATAGCAAAGAAGAGTATGAAGCTCCTAAGAACCCCCAGGAAGCGGTTGAGAGAGCGAAAGAGAAGTTAGGAAAATTCCGATTCTCCGATCCGGCAAGGGCTCAGCGTAATGCGGAGTATGTGAAGAGTAATCCCACAGGGGAATCTGAATTTAATGGAATTCCTAAAGACGTAGTGAGGGAACAGGTTGATGATTTCAGACGCCTTTCTGATGATCCTGATGTTGAGCAAATTGATCGTGAAAGAAAAGAATTTGTTGTTGCTATGTTTGAACTAGGCAAGAAGGATTAAATCTTACCTGCGTTTTTTCTTAAACAACATTCCCACAACGTCTTTTAAATCAGCATTCATTAAATCAATAGGTCCATCCGACCCACCAATGTTAATCACATTTAGTTCGCGTTTGGCCTCGATAAAGCCAGGGGCTAATCCTACCGCATGCTCTAGGTTTTTCTTAGCAGAAGCCTTTTCGCCGATGTATTTCTGAAAAAGACCTTTTACGAAGTAGTAAGTAGCATTATGTCGATCCTCTGGAGGAATTCGATTGAGATCCTCATGAATCTCTCTCAAAATGGTGTCTGCTCCCGTTTCTGGAAGATTCTTAAGTTTCATCCACATACTATAAAGATGTATCTCTGGAGTAGGGTTGAAAAGGCTTACTGCCTCGTCTACTAAATCTTTCGCATCTTTGTATTTTTGTAGTTTAATTTTTTCTTTCGCTTCTTCAATTAAAGCTTCTTGTTGTAAGCGAATTTTTGCCTGACCTTGTTCAAGCTCTTTTACATAAGCCTCACGGGATTCCGGACTAGTTAAAATATCATGAGCTTTTGATACGATTCCAAAGTACTCTTTGGTGGTGTCTTTTAATTCCATTGGAGCTTTGCTAGGCAGTTTATCGGGATGGAATAGTTTAGCTAAATCACGATAAGATTTTTTGATCTCTTCGGCTTTGGCACCTTTAGGCACACCAAGCACTTGGAAATAATCCTGTTTCTTAGCATTAGATAATAGTTTCTCCATTCTAAGCATATGGGTATTTAGATCCTGTTCATTGGCCTCAGAATCAAAGAATACGAAGTCATGACAGATTAAAAAGATCAAAGCCTGATACAAATCATTCTCTTTCCAATTTGCTTTTGTAAGTATGCTAGAAAGATTTTCTTTTGGAGTAATTATCTCCTTGAAACCATTGATTTTAGAAAGCACAGGATTTAATAGTAGGGCGTCTCCCGATTCCATTTTATTCACTAAAAAATTGTGATCCAATAATTTGGTAAAATACAAACTCAGCCACTCACTTGGATATTTCGATTGCACCCAATCACTTACAAAGCCACTGAACATTCGTTGACTAATCCCTAAATTGGTTTCCGTCCCAGGGGTTTCTTTAAATTCAATGTCATATTGAAAGTCACCAATTAGTAGACTTAAGCGAATGGCAAGTTGTTCTGCATTTACAATTTCAATGGCGTGTGGACTTAGTAGATTGGCATCGATTAGTTTTTCACCAATTCTTTTATTACCAGGTTGTGCAAGAGTAGCCTCTAATTCTTCATGGCTCAAAAAGCCTTTTTCCACAAGCAATTGACCAAAAACTGATTTTGGATCTTTTACCTTTACACTAGTGATATGCCCGTGATTCAACTCGATAACAGAGGTATCACCTGTGTCAGTAGAGCTAAGGCTTAAATGGCCACTCACTTTTTGGCTGACTAGTTTAGAAAGATAAATAGGGAGCTCTAGAGAGTGAATTGTTTCTGTTTGTTCCAGGGCCGCAGTTAAATCTCTTTTAGTATAGTCTGGTTGAAATAAAATTCGATCGGCAACACTAAGGTCAGCAACCACAGTTCCAGAAAAATCCTGGTTTAAAAAGTCCACCAGAATGCTAATGTCAAAAGGCTTAACCAAAAAGTCTTTTGCGCCAGTCTTTCTAAGGGTATTTTTGATAAACTTTTTATCGCGGTAAATTCCACTCATAAAATAAATCGGCGTATCTTCTGATAGATGAGGTTTTATATCTTCTATCATGTCTACACCAGATTTTTGCGGAAGCATAATATCGCTGACAACAGCATGGAAGGTCATTCGTTGGGCCAGTTGCGTAGCCTCTTTTGGAGTAGTTACCCACTCAACGACGTAGCCATCTTTCTCCAAAAACTCTTGGATAATTTCGCCCAATTTTTTGTCGTCTTCTACGAGAAGTAATTTTAGATCCGATTTAAACATGCTGTCTCCAAAATACTTATCGGAAGAATTGCAGAAAATAGTAGTAAAAATAATAAATTAGAGGGTCTGGTTTGCTGATTTAGTCTCAGAAAGCGACACTAAAAAGAGGCATTCAGCTGGGAATAAAAAGTAAATTGTTTTTTACTATGATTAGATCCATAAAAACTATGACTAAAATTTGCTAAAAACTAAAGTCCTTTTAGTTTTTATAGGCTTTTTTCCAAGATTTGATTTCTTGAATATTTCAAGGGGCTTACTTGAAGAAGCTAAAGTAAAACTCTTGATTCAGAAAAAACTAAGCTCTATTTTTTAGCATTTAAAGCAATACTTTATGAAAACTAACGCCAAGTGGCGGCAATCTTGTAATATATCTGGACTGTAATATTTGATAAACTTAAAACACTAATGACAAAATTGCTAGGCATCGAGACTAGGAGGACATATGGCAACGGAAAAAATAACAGACGCAGATTTTGATACTGCTATTAATTCAGACACTCCAGTATTAGTGGATTTTTGGGCTGAGTGGTGTGGACCATGTCGCGCTATTGGACCAAAATTAGAAGAGCTTTCTGATGAGTTTTCTGGGAAAGCAAAAATTTTGAAAATGAACGTAGATGAGAATCAAGCGACTCCAGCTCGTTTTGGTGTACGTAGTATCCCTACACTTTTGATTTTTAAATCAGGAAATGTTGTGGATCAAATTGTTGGTAACGTGGAGAAAGACGCGATTGCTGCGAAGTTGAATTCTCAACTTTAGAATTTAATATAAATTTTGGCTTTTGGAAGAGACCTCTTGTAGGTCTCTTTTTTTTGCTTGTAGCAAGACATTGGTTTTTTTGTGGAATCGTTTTTGGCCTTCGGCTTTGG
>DJMA01000037.1 GCA_002436415.1 Bdellovibrionaceae bacterium UBA6502
CCGAAATGGCTTCTTTGTCCGTGCGGGAGTACGGACGCCTATTCAAAGGTATCGCTGCAAATTGTGTAGAAAGGAGTTCTCTGATGCCACCTTTCAGCTGCGTTACAGACAGCGAAAAAGAAACATCAATGGCTTGGCTTTAAAACAATTAATTTCTAGTGGGAGTTTACGAAGGGCTGCGAAGGTTTTAAATATAAACCGCAAAACAATGGTTCGAAAATTTAAATACTTAGCCAATAAATCTCGAATAGAACAAGATCGATACCTTAAAACTCTAAGTAATATCACAGAGATTCAGTTTGATGATATGGAGAGCTTTGAGCACAGTAAGTTAAAACCACTATCAATCACTATTGTTGTGCAAAAAGACACTAGAATAATCCTAGGTGCAAAAGTATCACAAATGCCTGCTAAAGGCCTAATTGCGAAGAGATCTAGGAAAAAGTATGGAAAGCGAAAAGACCATAGAAAGAAAAATAGAGAAATTTTATTAAACAAAATAAAACCATGTATCAATGATAAATTCGCATTAATCGAAACCGATGAACAACCTCATTACCCGAGTTCAATTAAAAGAGTTTTTCCTCAGGCAGAGCATATTAGCTACAAAGGAAGAAGGGCTTGTGTTGTTGGGCAAGGAGAGCTTAAAGCCGGAGGTTTTGATCCATTGTTTAGTTTAAATCATACTTGTGCGATGTTGAGATATTCCATTTCAAGGCTGGTTCGCAGAACTTGGACCACGACAAAACTTGCAGAAAGACTGCAAGATCACATTGATATTTACATCAATTATCATAATCAAATGCTTTTGGGATAAAGATAATTTTTACCGGACACATTTCTACGAATACTCACTGAAGTTTTATTATTCATCCGCAATTAAGGGTGCCAACTTAAGGTTGAAACGATGAGTACTGTATCTGCTCCCCATCAGAAATCAAAACCTCTCCAACCTCATACTCAGTCAAACTCTTAGAAAGTTGAATTCTTTTACCTGATATGAAATTTGAATTATTAAACACGTTCACACCAAGCTCAGCCGGCTTGTCATTTCCATATTTCTCGTGAAACATAACAAATACCTTATAAGTTCCAGGTGCTGGTTTTGATAGATACCAAACCTCTGTTCCAGGGCCTTCCCTAGCATCAGAAATGATTTGGCTTTTTTGATTGGAATCAGCTTTATTAAAAATGTATTTCTTCCCGTCTGGGCCTTCAATGCGAAGATCTAGATCGTGTCTTTCAGTAAACCAATTTAAAATAACTGCAACAAACTTTTCTTCGGTGGCTACACTCTTTTCCAATTGGCTTTGCAGCTCTTGTTTTTGTTGCCTTAGTTTTTCTTGTTGGGTTTTCAAGACCACATTTTTAGACTGCTCTTGTTTCATTTTTTTGACGAGCTCTTGCATTTTTTGACGAATGCTATCTTCTTGTTTTTTTTGTTGGGATAGTTTCTGAATAAGATCGTCTACCACTTTTCGCGTCTGATTATAAGTTGCTGTTACTTGTTTAGCAGCATCGTCTTGAGTGTCAGGTGTCATTTTAATAGCCGTCTCACTACCCTGTAACCTTTTTTTCATACTCAATAGGTAATCATCTTTAGCTTCTGAAATAAGAGAAAGTTGGTGGGAAAGTTGCTCCATCTGCTTAATATATTCATCAATTTTAAGCCGAGATTCGTTCTTAATCTTGGGAAGTATTAGAATTGTTAAGAATAAAAACACACCCATGCCCGAAGCGAATAAATCAATCGCAGAGGTTGAGTAAACATTAATTTCCTTAGCCTTTCTACGTGCCAAACTACGCCCCTAATTTCATACTAGTACTATCATTATTTTTCTGATTCGCACTTCTATATTTGTTGTAATCGCGCATTAGTTTTCTCGCATCTTTAAGAACCTTTGTTTTGGACTTAATAATAGTTGAGGCTTCATACTCTTCAATTAGTGTTAAGAAAAAAATCAAAATAGAACTCTGAATTAAAGACAAAAGCGTGGTATCAAAAGCAATCGCCAATTCGGAAGTAATTACTGTAAAACCTTCCAAGCCTTCAGCGTTAGCAATTCCACCAAACAAAGATACAGCAGATGAAATCCCGTAAACCGTACCCATAAATCCTAAAGTTGGTAACAACCATGCTATATAACGAATTTTTGCATAGCTACTGTCTACTTTTGCAAAAAGCTCTTCTTCAGCACTTTGTAAATCTGATTTGATATCATTAAATCTAGTTGAATCATAAATCGTTGTGTATACCCTATCCCAAAACACCGCTACAAAACTCTTAGAATCATTCAATGCTTCCAGCTTTCTTCTTGCCAATGAAAAATCAAAAGTCTCTGAGATTTCAGCAAGATCAAAAACTTTCCAAATATTTTGTAATTTCTTTTGATTACTTTCTACAAACAGCCAACGAACACAAAGAGCAACACAGCCAACAGCAAACGGAAACCACATAACGGTTTGAAAGGTTAAAGGATAGGATTTCGCATTTAACCCCAGAAGCATATTTGCAAAATATGGAGGTGAAACCGCCTGAATGGCAGCGATCAGAATAACTGTTAAAGCTAAAGAGCCCATTAACAGCCAGAGTATTTTCAATTTTTGATTTAGACTTAATCCCTTCACAATGCCCTCTTTCTTACTGCTTCTATCGGAAAAACAATACGTTTACTGCACAAAGTATTTGTAAACTAGACCTGTAAAAATCAGCTAAACCATCGAAATAACAAAGATTGTCTAACTCTTTAACAATTTAATCTGTTTCAAACTTAAACTGGCCCACTTAATTGCGGATAGAAATACACAATACAGAGAATTTATTAGTTTATTGAGATTTGTCCGGATTAGCTTCCAACTTGCAAGGAATACAATTAAAGATTTTGGGAACTTAGCCTAGATCCATCCGCAATTAAGTGGGCCAGTTTAAAAGTCTAACAACAGACCCGCACTAATATTAGACTGAGTGTCAGAGCTATTCGTTTCATCACTAAGCGCCGAACTCCTAAATGCAAACCAGTAAGAAAACTTCGAGTCTCCCCACCTTTTGCCAGCCTGGAAATACAAACTGCTATTTGGAGTAGTAGTCAAAAAAGTCGAGTAGTTAAATTGCAGCCAATAGTTGGTTCTTTTTAACTTAAGAGATCTAAAACTTGCATCCAGCAAAAATCCGCGTCGGTTGTAAACACGCCCAATACTATCAATTACAAAAGAATATTTAGAAAAATCCAAACCGGCACCCAAATCTAACTGGTAAGAGGTTCCAAACTCGAAACGATAACCGGCTAAAAACTTTGAATTGTAATAAAAATTACTACTAGCAGTGGATTCCGTTTGAGTGGTGAGTTCGATAATTTCAGCCTCCCCCATCACTCTGGTATATAAATTCCCCCACACTTTATAAAGAACAGAAAGAATACCGATGCCTGACAAATTAGAGCTAGAAATAGCTCCATCGCTATAACCAATGGATGATAAACCAAAACCAAACTCCACCTCAAAAGGCGATTGTCTTACACTTAAAAAGCTTTCCTTAATCAATTTGTAATCTAAGACTTTATCTCCTTTAATCATCTTAAATTTATTTACAACAAGATCATTGTTATTAGAAATCTTACCAAAACCTCGCAGATCATAGGATTTAAAATTAAGAGATTTACCTTCGGTCTCCCTTAAAATGGAATCGCGAAGTTGGTAATCCCTTGGGTATAAGAAATGCATGCTCATGCCGCTAGAGCTTTTAACACAATTTAAGTATATAAAAAAATCATCTGGTAATTTGCCGGTAAAACTTGAGCTTAACTTAATATCTCCTTCCTGACAAACTTCCCCGACGAAAACCTTATCTTTTGGAGGCTCAATCTCTAGAGAGAAAACAATTTTCTTTATCTCTCCCTCTGCCTGATAAATACAAAAAGACTGATCAGCGCTCACATTGGCGACTATCTTGTCACCTTCTCGAACGCAGCTGGCGCCAGATGATTCTGAATATTTATACTCTTGTGATAAAGGGAACTCTACCTCTAAACTTGGTAAAGAAGCTTTTTCTCTTAAAACGAAAGCACCTGAGCTTTGTGCAATTACTTGATCTGAGTCATTGAAGTCTTTAACAATTAGCTTAGCATTAGAAAATGCCAAAAGCTCATTCAAAGAGCCAAAGAAAAAAAGAAAAATTAGAACTAAACGCGATAATCTCAATGTTGATTTCCTTTTTTATTAATTTTAACCAAGAATCAATTTAACTACAAAGAAATTTTTCGATATTCACTCCAAGGACTCCAATTTGGTAAGCGAGTTCTCACCTTGTAGCTACAGCCTTCGGTCAATTCTTTCCAAACATAATGGTAGTTTTGCCCTAAATAAGCCTGTTCCGAGTCTCTGCCTCGGTCTTCACAATCTAATTGATAATGATAACTTGAAACCTCAAAAGAATTAACCTTCCAGTCTAGGTAATACAGCTTTTCACTATACTCTGATACATTCAGGTCATAGGGCTGCAAATCCTCAAAACTAGCGATACTTCTCTTTTTCTTGGGAGTTTTCTTAGTTTTTGGCTTTTTTGCTAAACGAATTTCAGGCTCAGGATTTTTTTCTTTTAATGATCTAACTTTAAACAGAACAGCTCCACCAACATATTCATTATTAGAATACCTTCTTCTAGCACTAGCCCTCACAAACCAATCCCCTGGATAGAGACTAAGGCTAATTTCAGAAGAATTCCCTAAATCCTCTTCGTACACAATTTTGCTAAAATCAGGGTATTCTGAAACTTGCACTCGCCACAATACATCCTGCTTTTCAGCCATCCACTGATCCCAAGCAAAGTATAACTTAGTCTCCACAAACTCGATTCCTTCAGCCAATTCAAAATCAGTTAGCGCCCAATAACGTATTTCTTCCTGCCGCTTATAGTAGGAATGAATCTCTAGATCTTTCTTAGTTTCGCTTTCTTGCAGGTCTTTTGCGCTTAAGCCTTCAATGCTTTCTACTTTTAGACGTAGTTCTTTATGACTCACTGGAAGGGCCTCGCCTAGGTCAAATACAGGCACTAAATTTGATGTAACATCCGTTTGCTTTTTTATACTAAACATAGCAAGACTAGGATTAGAAACTTCTTCAAGCTGATTTTCATTAACAAAAAACATATGATCTGGGTTTAAAACATGTTTCTTTCTAGTTCTGTGCATTTCTAATACTACTTCTGAAGACTTCGCACTCACTACATAATCACCCAATAAGATATAATCTCCCCTAGTAATAGGCACCCAAATGTCTGAATCTTTTCCTAATACATAGGCCTTGCCGCGAATCTCAAAAACTTTGGCGTAGACTTTTTCAGTAAGCTGTTTTCGGTTGGAACTGCTTGCGATAAATTGTGGATTCACAAAAAAGAAAAAGGAAAACGCAACTCCTAAAAACAGAAAATTCAAAATTCCATATTCAAAATTTTTTATAAAAACATCATCTTTTTTCACGCCAAACCTTTTTACCCATGCTATACTTTGGTTACCCATCTTATCGGCTAGTAGAAACAAACGTAGGAGTCCAGGTTTTGAAAATTAGTTTCTTTAAGAGCTTTAGATTCAAGCTACTTAGTACACTTCTTATCATTCCCATCTTGTCACTGGCTGCTTTCTTGTTCTTAGGCCTAGACTCTTGGAAAGAAAACATCGACAGTAACCGCCTTCAAAACGCTCTACAAAAGACTAAGCAAAAAGCCAACTCACTAGACCTTGGTGTTAATAGTAGATACGAAATATCAGTGGCATTGCTCAACGAAGTTTTAGATGACCCGCAAAAAAGATCATTTGCCGTTTTTAACTCTAACGAATACTTTTTAAGCTTTAAGTTAATCGATCAAAAATCTAAAAAAGAAATAATAAAATTAGAACACCCGCGATTAAAAAACTTTGATAAAAGTCTTTTTCAAAATTCTAGTGTTTTAGATAAAATAAACTACTACTTCACCACCAAAGACAATAACTATGTATTTATAAAAAGAAAATACCAAGAAAACTATAGCTTCGAGGCTCTTTTTCAACTCCCTAAAAACTACTTAGCTAGCGAGGGCGAAGAAAAAGAGAGCTTATTAATCGCTAATGAAAAAGAAATTCTCGCAAATCAGTTCAGCAAAGGCTTTAACGTAAATGACACCCAATCACTTTACGAGGCTTGGCAAAAATTAAGTTTTAAAAACAGTTCCGGTGCATTTTTTCACAGAGCCAGTTCAAACAACTATCTAATCTCCTATGTTAAGCTGCCAAATAGCCAAGAAAGCATTTTACAAGTGGTACCTTCCAGTACGGCTTACGCACAAATCCAGGCAATGTTTGGTCAATTACTTCTAATCTTTTTTATCTCCATCAGCTTAGCAATGATGGCAGGAATTTATTTTTCAAGGAAGCACTCGCAATCCATAGAGGGATTAGCACAAATGGGAGAAAGACTCGGCGCTGGAGAATTGGGAGTACAGTATCAAGCTGAAGGTGACGATGAAGTATCTCGCTTAGCAAAAACTCTTTCTAGAGCCTCTGAAAGTCTAAGAAAGCAATTTGAAACCATTAAAACCCAAAAACAAGAAATCTCAGAAACTAAAACCATCGCGCTAAGAGATCGTTTAACAGACTTAAATAATTATTTAGCCTTCGAAACATATACAAGCAAAGTATTTGAAAACAAAAAAATGGCAGGCAAATCATTTGGATTCTATCTATTAGACATTGATAAATTTAAAACTTTTAACGATACCTATGGCCACCTTCAGGGAGACGAAGTCTTAAAAACCGTTGCCAAGGTCATGAAAAAAGTGGCCGAACAAAGGCAATTCGTAGGACGCTACGGCGGCGAAGAGTTTGTCAGTATTTTTCCAATCAATCGCGTAGACGAGGTCGCTATTAAAATGGAAAAAATGAGAGAGGCCATTGAAAACACAAAAGTGGACTACTTAGAAAAAGAAGGTAAAAAACTTTCCGTGACGGCGAGCTTTGGCGGGATTGCCTTTCAAATTCCAGAGGACGCTAGTTTTGAAACGCATATGAAGGATTTCATTAAAATTGCTGATGAAAACCTGTATCTAGCCAAGGAAAACGGAAGAAACAATTGTGTTTTCAGGAACCTAATCCAACAAAGCTAGTTAACTAGAGCCAGAAAACCAATGGCATTTAAACCCTAAAGATATTACAGCCCTAGGTTTTTCAACTTCCCTTTTGAGTAATTATCACTAAACTCTGCGACATGATTAATTCTACAACTACTTCAAACCAAAACCTTCATTGGCATCAGCATTGGATCATTGCTGGGCTGAAGTAGTATATTATCGCTTTCATCCCAGTACATGGGGTGAAAGTAGAGAATGAATCTTTCTATTTATTTTTTTCACAGAAACTCCGTACATTTTGATGAAAGCACAAGGAAAGGAATGCCTAATGGCTATTTTACGTGCTTTTTTGATTTTTAGTTTATTCACTCAGCTTGCTCTTGCGAATCAAACCTGTCAGAGCTCTTCCGCTCAAAGTTTTAGCTTTAGTAGAATTGAGATAGAGCTGTACAAAGAACAAATCGCCGATGCATCCAAAAAATTAAACTTAACCGAAGAAATTTTTTTGACTCGCTTAGAAAAAAACAAACTAAGCTTGGCTAAGTTTTTTGAGTACGTTGATTCCTATAAAAAGAGTCCCAACGAATCTTTTCAATCCTTTGTTCTAAATCCATATAAGGTCTTAGAAAGCATTCGCTTACGAGGGGTGAACAATCCAAATTTTCTTTTTTCATTTATCTCCTTAGCCACCTTTCACAGTCTGTCTCAAATCGGAGGTCACTTTTTAGTCGATACAAAATTAGAATACGTACCCCTTCTTGGAGCACAATTAACCGCACTACTAATCACCGAAGTAGCACTAAATTTTGGTTCCGCAAAGAACGCAGCCTACCTAGTGGCATACCCTGAGAGTTTAAATAATATTAAAAACTTTGAACAAACAGAGCTTTCTAGTGCCGACAAAAAGCAAATTAACGAGATCAGAGGAAATTTTAAAAAGTTATTTCAGTTCAGTAAAAAAATGTCTCAAAAAGGCATTGATACCACAAAGAAAATTTTTAGAGATGGATTAAAACAGTTTCCACAACTTTTTCAAGTAGCAAGTTTGGCTGGTTTAGTTAGTTTTGCAGGTTTGAAGTTTTACGTCGAAGGAGGCTTAAACCTTGAAAGAGATCTGGAATACATTTTAGTAAATGCGGGTTTTCACGCGAGCTTCATATCTGTATGGTCTAATTTCCGTTACCAACTTATGCAGGGACAAATCTTTCCAGCCCTTGGCAAAAGTGAGTTTTGGAGTCGCCATCCAGTAGCAAGAAGCCTTGCTATTTGGACCACCACAGGTGTTAATTTGAGCTTAGCAGTCTTGAGTTATTCAGCGGGTAGTATTTATGTTAATGAACTTTTCGAAGTAAAGAGCATTAGTCTCGAAGATTTATAAGTATTAAGCCTGTAACTTTTCCTCCTAGAATCTTTGGGAGGAAAAGCCTAGCTAATCAATAGCACAATAAATTAAAGACTGAGATCCGTTTGTTTTTTGCGTTTTAAATCCGAAATATACCTTAGGCTTTTACTAATGATCGCATCACAATTTGCTAAATAGCTTTCTTGAGAAACCAGCTCATTGGCATATTTTTTACTAGGAACAACAAACTCTTGATGAGAAGGTTCAACTTGCGAGTAAAATTGTTCAAATACCGATTCCTTGGTTCTTCCTCTTTCGATAACATCTCGCTCACTGCGCCTTTTAAACCTTAACTCAGTGTCTGCTTCTATAAAGAAAGAATAGTCTATTAAATCTCTGATTAAAGGTTGAGTTAAAATTAAAAGCCCCTCTAAAATCACAATTGGCCTTGAGATAAATTCTATCGGCGTCTCTCTACGAGCGTAGGTACTAAAATCGTAACTTGGAACTAAGATGTCTTGCCCTGATTTTAAGGCTTTTAGATGCTCATAGAGTAACGCAAAGTCGATTGCCTCTGGTGAATCAAAGTTTACTTCTTTTCTCTTCTCAAAGGCTACGTGATAGTAGTAGTTGTCTTGGTATAAAATACGACAGTGATCCTCACCTGCCTTCTCCCTCATTCTTCGAGAGAAAGTGGTTTTACCCGAGCAAGATCCTCCTGCCACACCAACAATAAACACTTGATTTCCATGACCCATGGTTGTGCAGTCTACATCATGTATAAAAATAAAGCAAGAAAAGCTCCTTTTAAGCCTAAAAATAAAAACCATCCTGTGACACTAAGACCAAGAGCTTTTAGCTTTATTCCAGCCATAAAGCTAAAAGCCCAACCAAAAACCATCCAGCTAAAACGCTTTAAGAGAAAAACACAAAGAAGAATTTTTACTACAAGTAATCCTATTACTTGAAGCTCGCTAAAGCATTTTACCTTAGCTTGATTCAGAAACAAAATCTGCAGAATTTACTGCCAACAAGACTCATTCTTTTGGGCTTTTAAACAAAATCCTTGATTCAAATTCGTAGATTTTGTCAAATGTAAATATGTTGCGTTTTGTATTGATGCTTTTGTTTTTATTAGCTCAGCCCACTCTTTGGGCTGAAGAATTAGCCATGGGAATCGGCTTATTCAATCCATCCTTAAAAGTGAATGTAGGAGATGAGGATGACTCAGAGACCATTCAATTTTCTCCCAACAACGCATCCACTTTAAATTTGATCTTTTCTTATGGAAACCTTGGACTTGATCTAACAACAAGCAAAGCCAGAAACGATAGCGATGATGAAATAAAACTTGATACAAAATACCATGACATTCAACTGGCCTTCTACGGTGGACAACATAATTATCTAGTCACCTACCAAGAGTATAAAGGCTATTACGTAAGTAATCCTGAACAAATCGATAATACCTATACCAAAAATGATGAAGAGTCCTTGTTTCCAAACATGGAAACAAGGAGCCTGAGCTTTCGATACTTCAGAGTTTTTAAGCCAGAGAGCTTTAACCTAGATTCAGCATATGGAATTGTTGACTACCAAGAGGAAAAAGGTGGAAGTTGGATCATAGGAGTTGGGGCTACTAAGGAAAAATTAAAAAGCCCAAACAAAGGTTTTTCCCCTTCTTATGCAAATAGCAACTACCAGAGCTTAATCGACCTTAGAAAGATAGATATCTTAAGTCTAAATTCTCAAGGTGGTTACTCCTACACCTATGTTTATAAATCTTTATACGCAAATGCAATTTTGATGTTTGGCGCTGCCATCCAGCAAAAATCAATTCAATATAGCAATGAATCACATTCTGACACAGCCATTGGTTTTAACTCCACCATAGGTATTTCTCTGGGAATGAATAAGAAAAAACACAAACTAAGCCTTCAAGTTTTTGGCATTTCCAATCAAATCAAAATCGATGACAAAAGCATTAGCTCTAACCTTATCAACGTTGGAATCATGTATGCTTATCGCTTTGGAGATAAAAACATCCCCTATCTTTCTGATGTTTCTAAATGGCTAGATTACTAGCTGCGTACCTGCCCCGAACCCAAAACAATAAATCTACTACTTGTCATCTCCTCTGCTCCCATTGGACCATAAGCATGAATCTTAGTAGTGGAAATCCCTAACTCAGCACCTAAGCCTAACTCGCCGCCGTCATTAAAGCGAGTTGAAGCATTGTGCATTAGGCAGCTTGCATCTACCACTTGAAAAAATTTATCAACACTAGCTTGGTCCTCACTAACGATAGCTTCTGTATGATTCGTTCCATATTTATCAATGTGGGCGATCGCCTCATCTACACTAGCAACACTCTTTATAGATAAAATGTTCTCCAAATACTCGGTAGCCCAATCTTGATCGTTTGCAATTTTTAAATCTACGCCACTAGCATCTTTAAACTTCTCATCTACACGGAGTTCAGTAGACCTCTCCTGCAGAGCCTTGGTGATCTTAGGTGCTAAGTTAGCAAGTTGACTTTCGTGTACCAACAAAGTCTCCATGGCGTTACAAACCCCAGTTCGGTGGGTTTTAGCATTTACAATCAAATCCAAAGCCATTTCTTCTTTGGCGGATGAATCAATATACATATGGCATAATCCCTCAAAATGAGCGATCACTGGCATTCGAGCATTTTCATAAACGTGTTCGATTAACTTTTTACCACCACGAGGAATAACTAAATCGATATATTCTTTTTTACTTAAAAGTTCATTCACAGTGCTGCGGTCATCACTTTTTAAAACTTGAACGCTAAATTTTGGTAAAAACTCTTTAGTGGCAGCATTGATTAAATCTCCAAGACACTCGTTCGAATACTTAGCCTCTTTTCCACCTTTTAATAAAATGGCATTTCCTGATTTAATGGCCAAAGCAGCGCAATCAATCACTACATTGGGACGACTTTCAAAAATCATCAATATTACACCCAGTGGAATTCTTTGCTTTGCTATCTTTAAGCCTTTTTCATTGGTTCTTTCATTATAGATGCAAGATACAACTTGGTCTTGATTGGCAATGGAATCCACACCATCAGCCATGGCATTGATGCGCTTTTCGTCCAACAATAGTCGATCCGTCATAGCGGCATTTAAATTATTTTTTTTCGCTTCATCCATGTCTTTGGAGTTAGCGGCAATGATCTCATCAACACTTTCTCTCAAAGCCAAGGCAATATTTTTTAAAGCCTGGTTTCTTTGGTCTTCTGAAAGGTATCTTAATGCTCGCTTAGCTTCTTGAGCCTGTTTTCCCCATAAATCCATACTCTACTCCTAATGAAGGTTTCGAAAGAAACTATATAACTCAGGCTTTACTTTTCTTCCAATGCTTTTCTGCGAAATTCAGCTTCTGTCCCTCTTAAATACTTTTGAAACACCACAGATTGAAACATTTTCTCAACTACGGGATATTTTTCTTTGAAAGTTTCTAGGTGTCGAAACCAAAGCCTTGGACTGTCTTCCGTGCAGCTCAAATCCCTGTCGTAGCCACAAAAGTAATATTTAGGGACTGAGTGGGTATCAATATCTCTTTTACAATCTTTAGGCTTTATGCTTTTTAAGATTAATTTAAAAAACTCAATGAATTTTTCTTTGCTCTCTGGTTTCTCAATACTACTTAAATAACTTTTTTGCAGTTGATTCAAATCCGTTTGGTAATCACAACTATCTTTTTTCTGAACTTCATTGGAATACACTTTTAATTCACTAATCACCAAAGAATCATTCTCTGGAAGAATCAAAACATAACTTCCCAAAGCAGTGCCTTTGATTCCAATCTCTTCGCCCAAAGGGAAACAATTTTGCCTTTTAGAAGTATCGATCTTAAAACGACCTAGTTGATCAAAATCAGTGTCTGAGAAATACTTCCAGCCTATGCTGTCTAATTTCTTTTTAGGCGTCTTGTAAAATTTAAGGGAAAGGTATTTTAGGCTTTTTCCTGATTTGTTATTAATGTAGTAGCGATTGTCTATTTTATTAAATTGCACATCTTCTACTTCTTGAAACTGTTTTTCTACACAATAACTATCTGCCTCCGAAAACACAGGGCCATTACTGGAAAGAATTTTGTCGGCTTGCTTTTTACTAATTCCAAAACCTAAACGTTCTTCCTTCGAAGAATCGCAGCCTAGAATACAAAGAAACAATAAGAACAAAATCCTTTTCATAAATTTATTTTACTTGAGGAGAGAGCAATAAACAACTATTCACAAAGGCTAGAATCTTCACGAACAAATAGAATTTCACTGTTTCGTAAATTTAATTCTGTCAGTTTTTTAAATTGAAAGGCCTTTTCAAAATCAGACAAAGACTTAAGTCCAATCGAATTCATGGCCATAAGCTTCATTTGTTCAATTCCTTCTAGCTTAATTACCTCTAGTGTTTCTGAAAATTGAATATTTCTTGTCTCGCCAAAATTGACCAACATTTTAATCAATTTTCCTTTTTGAGTTTTTTGGCAATGAGCATAAGCGAGCAGATCTTTTTCTTTTCCCTTTAACTTAAAAAACCTTCTCCCCATTAAACGCTTCCATAAAAGACTTGCAAAATAGTCTGGCTTCGGCTGCATCGTTTTGTAATCTAGCAAACCGTAATCAGAACCAATGAAGCTTTGACGAATTTGCTTTTTTGTAGAATGCAGAGCACCTAATGCCAACTGGTTCAGCCACCACAAACTCGATAGATAAGTATCACTAACACCTGGCTCACCTCCACACTGTGCAGAGCCGGTCTCTCCCAGCCAAATTGGAGCTTTTGGAGAATATTTATCACGATAAACTTTTATCTCTGACATATAGCTATTAAGTCTCTCATGAGTCTTTATATCTAAAAAATTCTCTTTACTAGCTTTTACTAACTGTACAGGACAGCGTTGACTTTGCGTTGGGTAATAATGCCAAGTAAAAAGATCTAGCTCACTTTTTGCCATTTTAAAAAAACGAAAACTACTGACTGTGAAAAAACCAGCCACTTCGCCAATTCTTGGCCAAAAGGCATTGGCTGGCCCCGCTAATTTTACATCTTCTGTTTTTAAATAATTTCGAATCTTAGTGTAGTTTTTAAAGTAAGAAGCAGTACTTAACTGGCTAGACAATCCATGCGCTACCCAAAAAGCATTGTTTTCGTTCCCCAATTCTAGAGCCTCAACGGAAATATTATGTTTCTTTAAAAAATTTAAAATTTTCTGTGTTTGAGATAGTTTAATGAGATGGTTTTTATCCCAGTTTGCAGGCCCAGCGTTCAAGGTTAAAAACAATTTAGCATTCATTGATTTTACAAACTCAGCCAACTCAAGAAACCTCTCCTCAGTCATCACTGAAGAATATTTCTCTGGTTTCTTCTCTTTTGCAAACTGATAAAAGACCGAATCAGCTTCAGTGCCTCCGATCCTAAGCGTAAGCTCGCCAAGAGCTTTAAAGTATTTACGCAATTCAGGGTCTTTAAAATCAATTTGCTCTGCCTTTTTTACCCCCCGACCATCTTTAAACTCTTTGTTTCCTTCCCACCAACCAGCGCCAACTACCAAGGCCATATCAATGGCCACAGATAAATAATCCGAAGGAAGTTTTTCATAAGAAGTTTTGGTATCTATTTTAAAATCATCGAAAGACAACTTAGACTCTTTGAGAGAAGCTAAGCTAGGTAAAGAAATTAAAAGAAACATCCAAATTAATGCCTTCATTAGATTCCCATTTTTTCTTTAAGCTCAGAAACAGATTCAATGATAGAGAGCTTTTGAATATCGCCCTCTCTTAAAAAACCACTACGCTCAACATTTTGCATAAACTGAATCAAAAGCTCATAATAGGAGTCTACATTATACAAACCTACGGGCTTGGTATGTACGCCGATTTGGTTCCATGTGAATTGTTCGAAGAACTCTTCAAGAGTACCAACACCACCAGGTAAACTAATAAAGGCATCTGATTTTTTTTCCATCATAGCCTTTCTCTCATGCATATCTTTAACCCAATGCAACTCTGTTAGAGCCTCATGAGCCACCTCATAATGCTTTAAAACCTCAGGCATAATACCAATAACCTCGCCACCATGTTTTAGATGAGAGTCCGCCACAGCACCCATCAAACCCACATTTGCACCGCCGTAAACCAGAGTGTGTGAATTTTCAGCTAGATATTTTCCTAAATCTCGGGCTGCCTCCATAAAAACAGGCTTTTCCCCTTCTCGAGAACCGCAAAAAACACAAACATTCATCATCAACCTACTTTCATTATTTGCCAGTAAGTTAAAGAATAAATTTAAAAAAAGATAGGTAGATTTTTGCTAATTAAGAGAAAACAATCTATTTATTGAGCAGTTTTTGTTAATTTCAGAAAATCAACAAACTCATCCAATTCAATAAAACCTAAATGACCACCGTTTTGAAAAAACCAGTAATGATCCTCTGGGTACAAACCAGAATATACATAATTATTTAAAAAGTCATTTTGGCTACTTAGCACCTTAATGTCCAAGCCATAAGCCTCTTTCCCACTAGAGATCCAGTAATCTAAATCCGCTACTTCTGAGTCGAGCAAGGTTTTTAATTCAGGGGCAAGCTGTTCAAGGTAGGTTCGAAAGAAATACTTTTCATTCGATTTATAATCGGGGTGATTTCTAAAATAGATATCAATAGACTCCCTAAAGGGTTCTTTAAATCCAACCCTTACGGTCAATGGAGTGCTCAAAATTTTTGATTTTACAGAAAGATCTCTTTCGTTTTTTGCAAATACGTAATCCAAAAAAGCCAAGGCCATATCTTTATCAGAAAGCCTTCGGTTAAAGAAATCATCTTCCCACATCAACTGATCTATATTGCGAATGGTTTGCCCCATATTTAATGGTGGCGAAAAAACGTAGACTTTATCGTCCACTAAATTCTTCGTCAGACTGCGATCGACATTGGCATAAATAGTAGCTAAAAACGCTCCATAACTTGCGCCGAACAATCGAATTTTTGTATTTTCAGGGAGATTTTGTTGAGCCAAAAAATCTAAAGTTAAATCATACAAAGACTCAGCTTCTCTGACAACATCCCCCGGCTTATGAGTGGGTCTTGCTTTAAGGTAATCCGTCCCCCAGGGGTTTGGTAGAATCAAAACATTCTTTGCAATCTTCTTCATTCTCACAAATGCTCGAGAGGTTTGTCCTTCGTTTACATTATTAAAGATACCAGGGATGTATACGTAGAGTTCTGGATGTTTTGCATCAGCAATTCCAAAAGAGGCTTTTACAGAGTTTTTTAAATAGCGGCTTGATAGGTATGTTTTTTTAGTTCTTGGGTCATAGAGACGAGCACGAATGCTTCCCCATAATGAAAATTGATAGCGATCGAAAAAAGGTGATCTAGACAAACTTAACTTATCATCTAGCTTTCTGACCCCTTGTAAAACAACAGGACTCCAAGAATAGGTTGGAGGTGTCATTAAGCTAAAAAATAAAAATAGGCTTATAATTTTCATACTATAAACCTATTTTATGGCATTCTTACTGACTTACAATTTAATGCTAAACACCTACTAGACTAGCGACTAGTTTCCGTAGGTAGATTTTGCCTTAAAGTAGCTTTGCGGATTCTATTACTATAGACTCGCTCGGAACATCTTGGTGAAAGCCCATGCTACCAGTTTGTACACTTTCAATCTTTTCCACGACATCCATACCTTCAACCACTTTGCCAAAAACACAGTATCCCCAACCTTGTGGAGTCTTAGCTTGGAAGTTTAAGAAATCATTGTCTTTTGTATTTATGAAAAATTGGCAACTTGCTGAATGCGGCTCCATAGTTCTAGCCATAGCAATGCTTCCTTTTTCATTTTTTAAGCCATTGTCTGCTTCGTTCTCAATATTGTCATTGGCAGACTTTTGATCCATATCTGGTGTAAAGCCACCACCTTGAATCATAAAATTAGGAATTACACGATGAAAAATCAAACCATCGTAAAAACCCTCTTTCACGTAAGACACAAAATTTTCCACTGTCTTTGGCGCTGCCTCTTTGTTTAATTCGATAACAATTGTACCTTCAGATGTTGTCATTTCAACTTTCACATTTACTCCTTACTAAAAATTCAAAGAAATATTATGTAACAAATAGAATAAATGCAAGTTTAAGCTCATGTTTTACGATGGATTTTGCCAAAAAATGTGCAGGATTTGATAGTAGCATCAAGCTACTGGAAAAAGTTTTTATCTTTCATACGAAATTTATTGTAATTCTCGGTTCCTCCGAGCATTTCGATGAACTTCTTTCGAGACTTTAACTCTCGTTGTTTCATGCGAGTTATTCCTTCTTGCACAAAACGCGGATTAATCTTATTGCGCAACTCCAAGAGCTCACGAATCAATATTTTTTCTTCAGCAATAAACCTTACGACCACGTTCTCATCCAACTTAAGTTCGTCGAAGAAGTAGTTATTCAAATCGGACAGACGCTTGTCTTGCCATTGCTGATCGAGAAAAGATTCGTTGTACTTTTGAAAGTGTAGTACGTTTTCAGCATAGGTGTCTTGGTAGGAGTTTTTCACTTCTGCTTCAAACTTAGGTTTACTAGCTATCTCACGGCGAATGTTTTCTACAAAAATATCTTGAGCGCCTGGTTCTGAAGAGTCTGGAAGCATGGCAACCACAGCGTTTTTAATGTTTCCACTAAAAACCACCAATAAAATCAACATTAAAACAGCACCGGCTCTTACACCATAGTGTTTCATCGTTTCTCTGGAAGCATCTTTTCTAGGTACATAGTTATAGTCTGTCAATGTCACTTCATTGTCTTCATTGACCATTCCAAAATTGCGCTTAACTTCGTAAATCACATGTTCTTTCATTTGTTCTGTAAACTGAGGTTCAGAAGCGCCAAACTGATCCATCGCAAAACTAAAACCACTCAAATACTCATCGCGGTACTTAAACAACTGACTTTCAAAAACATCTCTTTCTTCTTTGAATCGTTGTGCAAGATAAGCCCTTTCTTCATTAAACTTTTTCTCTAAAGCCGCTTTTTCGTGCTTCATTTTTTCTGTAAAAATCTCTTTCTGCTCTTTCGTCTCCGCTTCTAAGCGATTTACCTCTTTTTGAAGGCTAAGCTTTTCTGCAGTGATTTTACTTTCCATCTCAGAAAGCTCTTTATCAAACTTAGATTTTCTCTCACTACGTATTTTATCGATTTCTTGAGCTAGCTTTTCTTCCGCAGCACTGATAGCGTTTTTTTCATCTTCTTTAACCTGCTCAATACGACTTTTTATGTCTTCAACTTCTTTTTCCCAAGCCTCTTTTTGAGCATCAAAAGCAGCTTGTGCTTCGTTAAACTTTTCCGTTTCCCTCTCGGTCTGGTATTTTAAAGTACTTAGCTCTTCTGTAGCCTTCTCAATTCGATCTAGTAGATTATTTTTTCGATCTTCTATTTCTTTTAGACCTGATAATTTCTCATCCTCTTTTTCTGCCAGATGAGAAATTTTATCTTCAAAATTTTTCAATTTATCCATTAAAAGACTAAGCTCTTTTTCGGACAATTCTTTTTCTCTATTTTTACTCTCAATGCTTTGCTCTACTTTAGAAACTTCATCCAATAACTGGGTTTTAGATTCACGCAATCGAGCGAGTTCATTTATTTCTTTTTCTTTAGAAGCTTCAAAGTCTTCTAGGTCACGTTTCAAGTTTAGTAAATTAGACTCTAATAAGTTTTTTTCTTTTTGCTTGCGCTCAATATTAACATTAAGCTCTGTGTCTTCTTTTTCTAATTTTGAAATTTTCTCTTTTGAAAACTGTAATTTATCATCCGTTACGCGAAGATCCTTTTCGGCATCCCTAAGCATTAACTCCGTTTCTTTAAGCTTTTGCTCTAAATCTTTGTGCTTTTCTTCAGCCTCTTGAAGTTCTGATTTTAAGTTTTTTGCTTTGTCCGTGTTTTCATTAATTTCGGCGATAAGAAGATTTTTCTTTTCCTTCGCAGGGCCAAGGCTAGCCTCAGTTTCTTCAAATTCTTCTTTGAGCTTTTGATAGCTGATCTTAAGATCAAGTTCTTTTTCTCTTAAATGCCCTAACTTTCTTTCTAAAGGACCAATCTCCAAATCAAGATCTTGTTTCTTTAATTTAAAATCTTCAAACTCAGCCTGGGTCTCTTTTGCCTTTTTTTGCAAAAGCTCAAGTTTAGGCTTAATCTCTTGCTCTTCTAACTCAAGATCAATGATGTTTTTCTCAAGACTCGCTCTCTTGCTTTCCAAGTCTTCGAGTTTTTCACTAGTGCTATTGTAATCGCTTTTCTGAGTATGCAAACGCTCTTCAGAGTCTATTAGCTCAGCACGAAGTGTTTCGAGCTTCTTTTCATTTCGAATGATTGAGTTTTTAAGGTTTAGCTCTTCATCTTCAATATGTCTTAGAGCATACTTCTTTTCACTTAACTCAAGTTCATGTTCTTTTAGCTCTTTCTCTAAACTAGAAAAATCTAAACTCGCTTTTTTATAGTCTTCAGCAACTTGTAAAATGTTTTTGTTAATATTAGAAAGTTGACTTTCTTTTTCATCTAAAACATTTTCAACCTTATCCAAACGAAGGCTTTTTGCAGCTCTTTGCTCCTCTAAACTACGAATTGCCTTATTTAACTTTTCATTTTTTTCCGTTAATTGAACTAGCTTATTTTCTTCGTCTAAGCTTTTTCTTTCGAAGTTCTCAATATTTTCTCTTAAAGCAAGCTCTCTGTCTTCGATGCTTTTTATAGCTTCCGATAAACTAGCCTCTTCTTTTTCTAGCTGACTAACCTGTTCTTGCAGAGCCTTAAAATCTTCTTTAGAACGATAGACATTTTCAGCCAACTCTTCCAGTTCACTTTCTTTTTGTCTATTTTCTTCTGTCAATCTACTTTGTTCATCACGCAGTAGATCTCTTTTGTTTTTTGCACTTTCTTGAGCCTCAATCAGACGATCTTTTTCTTTTTGCTGCTCATTTAACTTGGCCTGCATTTCATTCCATTCGTACTGCAGGTCTTTTAACTCAGAACGAAGTTCTCTCCCCTCGGACTCTAAATTATTTTTTGTTTCCAATAATTTTGGAATCTCCGTTTTTAAATCATCAACATGAGACTCTAGTTTTTCTAATTGATTCGAGCGATCACTCAAATCAAGGTCCATTTGCTCAATGCTATTTAAGAGATTAACAGACCTTTTCTCTAGGTTTTCGTAAGATTTCAAGGAACGAGCCTCAGCTTCAAAAGCCAAGTGCTTCTTCTCTTCGATGGATGCTAGTTTCTTTTCTTCCGCTGAAGACTCTTGTTTAAGGCTATCGATTTTATTGCTCATCTGAAGCTTTGCGGCTTCAAATTGCTCTTTCATTTGCTGAAGATTGGTTTTCCCAATTTCAATTTTTTGATCCAGTAAATTCAATCGCTCCTGAGAGTTATCAATTTGACTTTCAAGCTGCTCTTTTTGTGAATTTCGAATCTCAATTTCATTTTCCACTTGGTTCATGCGTTCAACCAACTGGTCACGATGAGAAGCCAAGCGATAAATGTCGTTGGTTAAAAGCCGCATTTTATTTAAGTTAACAAATTCTCGTTTTTTTGAATTGCTCAAACTTTCTGAGCCATGCTTTTCGTTGTTTTCTCGACGAATGGGATAAATCATAGAATCTTCATCGATCTGACTTTTTTGGGAGATTCGGTTTAAAGCCATTTTTAACTGGTTTTTAATCTCGAAACGCTCTTTCTCTTTCCATTTAGCATACTCAAGATTATTAAACTTTTTCACGCAATCTAATGTAATTGTAGCCTGATTACTTCCTAGAAAAAGCTGCCATTCTTTTTGGTACTCTAAAAGCTCATGGGCGTCTACTTTTTGGCCTTGAACGAATGTTCCATAACGACTGCCAAGATCCTGGATAAACAACTTACCCTCTTGCCATAAAACTTTTAAATGATGTCTACTGATACCTTCGATGCTTATAGATAGTTCGCAGTCCTCGGAACGGCCGATGACGAACTCCTCCTTATCGATGAAGTGCGTGAACACTTCATCTTCAACAATGACTCGAATAAGGATTGTGTTATCGTCAAACTGCATTTGGTTTCAATTAACCAGCTTTGTTAGCCGCTTCCTTGGCAGCTGTTCTCCCTTCACGTACCCACTGTTTCTTTTGTGATTCCAATTCACGTGACAGTGCTTGTTCTGCTAATGCTTCTAATGGATCTCTATGTTCGTCAAACTCTTCATCTTCAGGCGGAAGCTCATTGTTTTCACTTTGATTCCAAAGATTATCTAAAGAGTTTTCAAAACGCTCCACAGTATCTACAAAAGCCTTCTCAGGACTCATTATTGTATTTACCAATGACATAGCGACACTTAAAATAATACCAATAATAGATGTACTCATAGAGAAACTAATTTTTAACAAAAAAGTATCCATCACTAGTTTTGTACCTTCAATATCGTTCAAGTCCATCCCAGATAACTCTGGAAGTGCTTTCATAATCCCAAGGAAAGTACCAAAAATACCACCAATTACGAATAAACCTGGTAGAATATTTAATAAGTCATTAAATTTTGCACCTGGAATTACACCAAACACATTGGTAAAACATGGGTTTGATTTAAAAACGTTTTTCGCAACCTCTAAAAACTTTGGATGACCTTTGTCGTGTTTCAGATACTTCACCTGGGCAAGTGAATCTCTAACTAACCATGCAGTACCGTGTTGGATCAAAAATACTCTATCTAAAAAGCTTGCCACGATATCTGGATTTCTGCGCTTCATGATCGCTCTCATCTCAAATAGCTCGTAATAAGTTTTTTCTAAAAGTCTTTTTAGGTTCTGATAGAAAGAAGGAAACTTCGCCTCTCTTACCTCAACGTCTAAAAACTTTCTAACTCTCTTTTCGAACTCACGAGAAAACCATGCTTCTCTTCGAATGGTCCACCAAATAAGAGCTCGTAATGTAGCTCCAACTATAAACGTGAATACCAACAATGGAATTAACAAGTCAGAGGCAAAAACCACCAACCCATCTACTAAACTTTGTATAATACCTTGTGCGCCCATCTTATATCCCCTTAATCATTTTGCAGATTAAATTTAATAATTACTTTTTGTGCTTTTTTACAGTCATATTCCTTACAAAAATCTTTTACAGAAGTTCCTGAAGCAATGCCTCTTTGGCTTTTTGCCTCTGCCAAGAAACTCTTACCCGTTACTTTTACTAAAGGAAGTAGCTCTTGTTGGTTTTTATAAGTCATTTTGTCTTTGTTAAAAATGTGGTTGAAGATAGACTTTGCTCGTCTATAACTTAAATCCATATTATAGTTAACCGCTTCTCGGTCACCCTTTTTCAAGCTCCCCGGATCAACATACTTACCCTTATAGGTAGGAGATGCGTAACCAATGATTTCTACGTTAGAAAGCTTCTTAGCAACCTCTTCGCTTTCAAATAAGCTTTTTGCATAGACTGGAATAAATTTTTGTAACATATTTGTCATACCAGGCTTAAGCTGCGCTTTTCCTGTTTCAAAATATTCCTTACCAAAACTCAATACAACATCACCCGTCTGGCCATCCACTTCGACGTCCATACCGGCTTTTTTGAAGTTGTCTTTAATTTGGGTAATAATTCTTTGCCTTGCTTTTTCTTTTTCTTGTGCAGCAGCTAAAGCTTTAGAAACTTTTTTATTCTTAGCTTTTGCGGCAGAGATTTGCTGTTTGCGTTTGGCAATTTCTGATTGGTAGTTTTTCTGCTGCTCTTTTAAATAAGCCTGGTACTGCTCTTCTTGAGACTTGTACTTGTTTTTAAACTTAGCATCTAAATTAGCCAACTGACGTTCGTACTCAGCCTCTTTTCCAGTGATTTGCTTTTTATAGTTTTCTTTTAAAGTTTTAACTTCTTCTTCAAACTTTTGACTCAAGCGTTGCTTTTCAAGCTTTTCTCTTTCCACTTGATTCTTTGCCATTTGCAATGCGTAGGTCTGTTGATTTAAGTCTTTAGATACTTTATTAAGCTGAGCCTCAACTTGTTGGCTTTGCGTAGAAAGCTCTTTGATTTTTTGCTCACTCGTTGTCTTAAGCTTGGCAATTTGCTTATTAAGCTGCTTCTTAGATTTTTTATACTTTTTAGCCTGCTTTTTAAGTTGCGCAATTTTTTTATCTAAAGTGCTGTTAATCTTTTTAATGGCTTTCTCATTTTTCGCAATTTCAGATTTTTTCTGAGAAATGTCTTTCTCTAAGCCCTTGATCTCTTTTTGACGTTCTGTGATCTCTTGTTGCTTTTGAACAATGACTTCTTCTTTTTCTTTAATCACTTCTTCTTTATCAGCAATGATATTATCACGCTTTTTAATTCGCGATTGAGCCACCATATTTGTGTTAATGATGTTACGAACCATTTGCTGGTATTTGTTTAAAGCAGTCTTTTTCTGCTTATGCTCTTGGGCTTTCTGTTGCAACTCCTCAGCTTCTTGATCTGCTTCTGTTTGCAATAAATCCAATTGAGCCATTAAATTCTCATAATTGTCTTTCTCTTTTTCAGTAGCACCCGTCTCTAAATACTCATTCTTCAAGCTATTATAAACTCGAATTTGTTCTTGTAGATCCGCTGCCTCATGGGCCATTCGCTTGTATTCAATGTGTTTTTGAATACTAAAAGTCCCATTTCTTAAGCTCGATGTTACATAAAGAAGCAAAAACACAAAGGACAAAACCATGAACAAATCACTATATGATGCCCACTGATTACCTTCTGATTCTATTTTTTCTTTCACCTTGTCATAGTCAAACATAGTGCACTCCTATAGCTTTTTTCGGAAAACACCTTTATTTTCTGTAGGTTAGAGGACAAAACCTAGACTTAGGGATGTAGCATTTTGAAATATATGCAGTTTAAAGCTTTTTAAACTTTACAGAGAGTTTAAAGAAGCTTAAACTGTTTAAGACTTCTTGAACAATAGAAGTATAAATAAAGGAGATTTCATATGATATGCCAAGGCTTAAACAAATACTTACGTGATAAACGTAGAGAAAACGGTTACAAGCAGAAAGATGTGGCTAAGCTCCTAAATCTTAGCTCACCTCAGTTCATTAGTAACTACGAGAGAAATATCTGTAATGTACCATTTCCAATGCTACAAAACTTAGTTGATCTATATAAATTAGATATCAATGAAGTTGTGGAAATTATGGTGAAAGACCATAAGAATCATATTTTGACCAACCTAGGACAGGCCCCAGAAGTGGAGCAAAAAACTAGAAGTCTTTATGACTATCAGCCTGGAGACAATGGAGAAGTTTACTCATTGGCTCACAACGCTGCCTTCAGTATTTCTTAAACGAATTGTATTGCTAGAGAAAACAAGGGATAAGGCTTTTTGCTTTATCCCTTTATTTTTTGATACTTTTTAGCTCTTTGTAGCCAAGCTTTTTCACCATATCAAGGTTGGAGCTTTGTATCTCATAGACATTAATCATCCCTGTTGGTGAGCCGCAAACTTGAATTCGCATCAAAGAATCGTTTTGCTTTGCCGAACTCTTAATACGAATCCCCTGGTCTCTAAGCTCTTTTCCCATTTCTTCAGGGCTAATGGCTGCGCCCATTCCACATTGTAAAGAACCATCAGGTTTAAACACCTGCACCCAATCCGTAGAGCCAGCTCCTAAACCTGTTTTACTAGCGGTTTTTTCTTTGAAGCTTGGTAGGTTTTCAGTTTTCTTAGCGAAAAAATTAGGATCAGGTTGCTTACGGCAATTATCGCTCCCACAAGCAACTAGGCTAAATAAAAAAAGCAAGCTTACCAACCGCCTCATTATTTTAACTCCCAATCCCACAATTGACGACGATCCATATAATACAATTTTAAAGCGTGGATATTTCCAGCATTAGAGTTTAAATAAATCTGTCCATACTCAGAATCAAAGCTTGGTTTGCTTAAACTTCCTTTACCTGGCTCGTAGCTAGCAATAATTTTAGACTTAATATTGTCATAAACCACAAGATTAGCATTAGCTTCGTTAAAAATGATTAGATTGTCTTTAACGATAACTTCAGAGGCAATGGATTTTAGTTTTAATGACTTCAAAATCTTCCCACTCGAAGCATCCATGAAAACCAATTTGTTATCACTACTTGGAACAATCAACTGGTTTTGAAAAATTCGAGCCTTTGAATAAGCACCAACATCGGCTTTCCACCTTAGACTCCCCTTTTTATCAAAAGCATAAAAATTTCCATCAAAAGAGGCTGAGAAAATCAGCTCACCATTGCTTAACGGGCTATTGTCTACATCGCCAAATCTCTCCGAACTAGCTAGTTTTCTCTCCCAAACCAAATCGCCAGATTCTGATTGAAGGGCAACCAAAAAGCCATCACTAAAGCCTGCATAAATACGAGGACCTAGGACCAAGACTTGCGCGCCACCTCTTACTGAAAATCGAGATCTTTGTACACGGGAGTAAACCCATTTTTGCTTACCGCTTTCAGCATCAATTTTATAAAGAATATTTGCGCCACTTAAAAAATAGATCGCATCAGAGTCTATACTAAGATCACTTAGTATTTCTGCCTTCGCAAAAAACTTCCAAACCAAATCACCGGTTTTTGCATTAATCTTGTAAAGGTAGCCATCTTTGGCACCAAAAATAAGGTATCTATTTTTATAAATAAGACCGCTAGCTTCCACACCCGCTTTCAGCGGAAATCTCCAACGCAGTTTTCCGCTATTTCTACTAAAAGCACTTAGATCACCGTTTGAACCACCTGCAATTACCAGGTCTTCAAATACAATGGGACTAAATCGAGCCATCTTTCTTGCCTCAAGATTTTCTTTTGCAGAAATTTGACTAATCCAATTTGCGTTTAACTGAATTTCACGCCAGTTGTTTTCTTGTTGCTTTATACTAGAACAGGCAACAAGACTTGTTGCCATAATTAGACTTAAAAATAGTTTCACACTTTCTCCTTAAAATAGAGACTTATAGAATTCGAAGGTACTGCATGGCAGTTTTACCGGCAGAGTGCTCAGGGTAGTCAGAAGACAACTTTTTATAAATCGCCTTTGCCTCTTCGATGTCTCCCTTTTTCTCCACAGCAATTGCCTTTTTAAGATAAGCCATAGGATGAGCAAAACTCTCATCTTTTTTAGCAATCATCTCATCAGCTAATTTAACAGCCGCATCGTAATTTTCAGTGTCGAGGTAAAGACTAAGTTTTTGCGTTTTATAAAGACTGCTCAATGCTCCAGAGCCAAGGCTGTCTTTTACCATATCAAGCACTTCTAGAGCCTTTTGCGACTCCCCTTCTTCACTTAAAATTTTAGCCAAAATTAGGCTCGCTCTCACACCAGCCTTTAGTGATTTGTTTTCACTAACAAAAGAGTTTAGCTGCGACTCCACTGCCTCTAGTTGCGCCTTCGTGTCTACAGCTTCTGTTTCGGCCTTCTCGTCTTTTACCGCCGCCTGTTTTGCCTTCTCTTCATTGATGCTTTGTAGCTCTTTTTCTATCTTAAATAATTTTGATTGAGCCTCAGTCTCATTTGCTGCATCCATGGATTTTTTGACGGTGATCCCACCAAAGACTCCAAACACCACTAAAACAGCACCGATAATAAGTTTTTGCTGCTTTTTAAAAGCCTCTAAAACCTCTGTTAATGGATCCTGCTGAGTTTCTACTGCTTCTTTTTCTTCTGCCATTTTGAGCCCTTTCGGTATTGCTTTGGTCAAAGTAAATTTAGAAAGTATAATTAAGCGAATTCTCCCCAATTTTGTCAAGTTTTCAAAGACTTAGGGAAAAATTGCGTTTTAATACGACTACAATTAACATAGTGCGCTATGAGACAAGCCAAAATTAATAGCAAGCAATCCCCAATTTTACGCAAAAAAACAAACGACAGCTTAGTACGACTTTCAAAAAGAATGAGTGAATTGAGCATTTGCTCTCGCCGAGAAGCTGATGAGTACATTAGCCAAGGCATGGTGAAAGTTAATGGTGAAATCATTAGTGAATTAGGCACTAAAATTCACCCTGACGATAAAATAGAACTGCTTAAAGCCGCTCGAAGCCAGCAAAGCCAAAAACTTAGCATCTTGCTTCATAAGCCAGTTGGTTATGTTTCTCATAAAACAGAGGATGATTACCCTACTGCCACTTCCTTACTAAAAAATTCAAGCCAAAGTGATTTTTCACCCTTTGGACCAAAATTAAATAGAGACAACACCTACGGTTTAGCGCCTGTGGGAAGACTAGATATCGATAGCCGTGGATTAATGCTTTTTACTCAAGATGGTCGTTTAGCTAAATACGTAATTGGCGAAGACTCTGATGTTGAGAAAGAGTATGAAGTGACTGTAGATTCAAAAATGAACCTTACACAAATTCAAAGGCTAAAGTTTGGCCTAGAGCTTGATGGAAAACTTTTAAAAAGAGCGAAAGTTAGCCCTATCAATGATCATAGCTTTCGTATGACTTTAACTGAGGGCCGTAAACGTCAAATTCGTAGAATGTGTGAACTTGTAGGTCTGAACGTAGTTTCTTTAAAAAGAACTAGAATCGGTAAGATTCATTTAGGTCATTTAAAAGAAGGCGAATGGCGCTACTTGAAGAAAAATGAACTTCCTTAAATTTAGAATTTCCTGTCCTTTTGACACCGAAGAATATTGCCTTAAAGAACTGAAAGAAAAGGCTCAACTTTTAAATATTGAATTGTTAGCGATTCAATTAAAAGATGGTGAAATACGTTTTGAATCAAACTTAGAATCTGTAGAGAAACTTCAGTTTTATTTAAAGCTACCAAATCGGATTAGCTTGATTGTAGATCAATTTAAAGCCAGAGATCTACCCAAGCTATTCCAAAAAGTTTCTAAAATTCCTTGGCGTAACTATTTAATCAATAAAGAGTTTCAACTAAAGGTAATCAGTAAAAAATCGCGACTAAATAATGAGAAAAAAATTATCTCCAGCTTCAATGAAGCCATTGAGAAGTATTATGTTGCACAAAACCCGAAAAAATATAAACAAAACTATAAACACCAAATCATCGTAACAGTCATTGAAGACCAGTTTGAAATAGCGATGGATCTGTCTGGTGATCACTTACATAAAAGAAGTAAAAGACAACAAGGCTTAGCTCCTCTCAGAGAAAACTACTGCGCATTGATGTATTACTTTTCTGTTTCTCATTTAAAAGATGAAATCCAAAATATCTACGACCCAATGTGTGGCAGCGGAAGCATTTTAAAAGAGTCTTTAGAGTTTTATAAGGCCGCAAATCGTGAATTTGCCGTTCAATACTTACCGGATAGAATCTTTGCACCTAGAAAAAAACATCCTGAATTAAAAAATTCTAGCTTAGAAAGACTCTTCTTTAGTGATGTGTCTGAGCAAGCCATAGAAAACTCAAAGTTAAACTTTAAAGAACTAGAGAGCATTTGTGAATTTCAAGTAGCTTCTGCCACAAAAAGCTCTTTATTTTTTGAAACAGCAGATCTACTTTTATCGAACCCACCCTATGATGAAAGAATGAAGTTTTCTAAAAATGAATTACAAAGCTTTTTGAACAATATTTTAAACTCAAAAATCAAGGCGGCTTGCTTAATGGTGCCAAGGCAGCGAAGAGATTTTTGTCTTCAAATTTTAAAGGGAAAATCTAGTAAGATTTTAAATTTTAAAAACTCCGCCATACCGGTCAGCCTGATTTTTTGGACGCAGGGCGATTAAGATTTTTTAGCAGACGAGCTATAAAATCTTTAAAGCCCTAATGGCATTCAGTTAGTCTTCAGTACAAAAAACAGCTTTTATTGCTTAATATTTCACCTTTTAAAAAATGATTATAAAATTGCTGTGGACAGTTTCTGTCCACACTTTGTGGACATTTTTCTTGTTATAAATTCTTAAGCCACTATAAGTGTTTTTGTGGAAAACTTTGAAACACTTAAAAAGCATTCTCAAAAACACTTCAGGCTCTATTTAGAAAGAGAGCTGCAAAGGCGAGTAAAATCTAATTCAGGTTACTCCCTTCGTTCCTTTGCAAGAGACCTTGATACTGACCCGTCATTGTTATCAAAACTAATTCGCGGAAAACGAAAAATCTCTAACAAGCAAATTGACCGGCTAGGCAAACTTTTAAATCTTAGCTTACGAAGTATTGAAAGCTTTAAGACGGATTCCTATTTAGATTACACTCAAGAGGAACCTTATCAACTTAGCCTTGATCAATTTGATATTATTGCTGATTGGCAGCACTATGCGATCTTAGAGATGATGAGCCTTAAAAGCTTTAAACCAGATATTAAATGGATTGCTAAAAAACTAAATTTAAGCACACAAGAAGTAGGTACTTGTCTGCAAAGACTTCAAAGAGTGGGAATACTAAAAATTCATCCAAACGGAAAATGGGAAGACCTTTCTCATGGCAAAAGTACTCATATATTGGATAAAAATTTTACGTCCTACGCCCATAAGAAGGCACAAAAAAATATTCTAGAAAAAGCCATTCACAGCATTGATCATGTAGCCATCGAAGAAAGAGACCAATCCTCTATAATGATGTCTTGCTCAAAAGAGAAAATCGATGAAGCAAAACATAGAATCACTCAATTTCGTAGAGAGTTGAGTGCTTTTTTAGAAGATACCGAAGAAAAAGACAGCGTATATCAAATAAGTATATCTTTATTTCCATTAATTACTACAAACAAAGGGGAAGATGAATGAAGCTTTTGTATAGTTTATTGCTACTAAGCATATCCATACAACTACAAGCCTCACGCGAGGGAAATGGTGGTGACGCAATTGTTTGCCAATTGGCAGACAACAAAGGCCAAAGGGTTGAACTACTTGACTACTACCAAGCTTTTGATCGTGGCTACATCAAAGAATTGGATTTGGCGCCTGCTAAAGGAGATTTCGACAGTAAAGTACGAGGAGCCTTAAAGCGTTTAGCGAGTTATGATTCTGTACGAGCGAGTCGGTATTTAGACTGGTACGAAGATTTTTTCTCAAAAGATAATTTTTCTTGGGAAGAAAAACTGGGGCCTGTGGATGACTCCGGTAGTAGCAGTTATGAAAAAAATTGCCTTCAAGTTCAGGCTGCGATTCAAGAAAAGCCTCTTTTCCCGCAAGATAAAAGGTATAAAATAGCCAAACCGATTTGGGACAAAATGGATGCAGACCATAAGGCGGGGCTAATTTTACACGAGTTAATCTACAGAGACGTTCTTGAAATAAAAGAGCATTTTTTAAGTATCAAGGACAAGCCAGCTATTTTTCTCCATCCTGACTCACGCAAACTTCGTTATTTTAATGCTATTATAAGTTCTAAGGAATTCTCTAATTACACCGAGAAAGACTATCACGAGTTGGTGATACAAACAGATTTACTCTACGTCACAAAAGACTCTTACTCTTTTTCCATTCAAGACATAGATTGGCAAAAGAAAGAGCTTTATCCAGTAAAAAGAGAGTATTACGAAGACACTGGCATGTTGGCCTCAACTTCTTATGTCGCAAAGACAACTCATCTAGATTTTCAGCGCGGACAAATATATGAAAGCCTTGAGGGTTACCAAATTTTAACAGGTCACCAACATAGCCTAAAGTTTAACCGAGAAGGTAAAATAAACTCTAGCTTAAACTTTGGTTATCGCCCTGAATACGAATTGATTTTAAGCCCGGTGATTAGCCTTAAGCCAATGTCTTATGATTGGAATGTATCTCAAATACGAATTGAAAATGGAAAAATAGCAAAAGAACAAAACTATTATAAAGGCCAAGTTCTTATCAATACGGAAAAACTAAAAGCAAAAGTGAATGTTGATCTTGATAATGGCTATTTTTCTTTTAGCTTTGGCGAAGACTTTATGTTGCCTAGTTTTGGCAGCCTAGATGCTATTCATAGTTATATGTTCCCCATTTTTGAGTATGACGGAAAGAAGTACAATCTCTTAACAACAAAGACAAAATCTAGTGGCTATCCCTACATAGTTAAGCTTCACTTTGACCCAAGTAACTCAGAGCCACTAGCTTGCATGGCCTATCAAAAAGACACAGGCAGATACAGTTTCCGCTTTGTGCGCTACTGTGGTTATTTAAAAGACATTCTGCGCTTTGAAACCTCTGACTTTGATAATTCTAAGATTTTTAGATCAAACAATGCCAAGCGAGACAAACTACGTTGTGAAAGATATTTGAAAGATGCAAGTTTTGACAGTCTGCTCGTGTGCAGTAAAAGACGTAATTGCAATAGAAAAAGGGAATATTGCGGTTACTCCATTTACCCCAATGGAGGGCTTTAGCATTTTAAAGCTTACAAAAAAGCTCGGTCCAGGTGGGGCCTGGACCGAAGGGTTTTTATGGGTATAAGTTCTACTGTCTAAAGGTATGGGTTAACCACCAGACATACAATACTTCGGTCTTAAGACTAAAGACTTTAGGACTAGGCTTTCGTATTTATTTAAACTAGACCTTTGCTAGACCTTAGCTTTAAAGTGTATTCTTTTGATACACAATGAAACATAATTATCTAACCAATAAAATAAGAGGCTTTAAACTCTAATATCTACAAATACTCACGGCTAAGTAAAAATCAGTCTCCAATATAAAACTTCATTAACTGATCCCTAATCGCCTTTGGGATAGAAATTGACTTATTTTCTTTATAGTCAAAATGTACCAAATGCGCTCTTCCCTCTGCCACTTTTACACTGTTTTGGAAGGCTCTATGAAAAACTTTAAAAGAGGAATTACCGATTTTTTCGATCCCACACTCTACTAAAACTTCCTCTTGATAACTGGTTTGGGCTAAGTAGTCGGTCTCAACCCTTGCCACAATAAGGTTCCATTTTTTAGGGTCTAAATCGGGAATAAATATCTTAAAAATTTCTCTTCGACTTTCTTCAAACCAGGTACTTATACTTGCATTGTTGATATGCCCTATGGCATCAGTGTCTTTAAATCGCGGCTGTATTTTCATTTGTATGTAATTCGTTTTGTTTTTAACATCTTCGGACACAGAAACTCCTTTTAAGACTATCTATTTAACTCACGGTCTTCATAACTATGCTTAATCCATAGAGTGAAATAGTCAAATATTGCATGAACCAGTAAAGCCTTGGATTGATTTTGATAAATAAAATATCGAGGAGAGAGTTGATATAATAAGTTTGTATCCAATACCTCTTTTAATCATATATTGAGAGACATAAAAATTCATCTCTCCTATTCAACTTATCGGTACTTTGAGCTAGCTAAGTTAGTACTTATATTCTTTTTTTGAAGTTGGCAATATTGTGGCACGAGTGCCAAAACTCACCAGTTGGTATTAAAATACCTTCAGGTAGTCAGAAGCTAGGCAATGATAATGGATTAAACTACCAAAAACCTTAGAATCCAAAAAACACACAACACGTTCTGGCATTTTCTAGGCATTAAATTTTCAATCAATCTTCAGTTTCTTTTTTATAAAGGTTACGATTTTAAAAAACGGCACCCCTTTTATATATATAATAATAGATCCAACTGCGTAAACTGGAATCACAAAATTAGAATAGCCACTTTTCTTGTATGCCTCTGAGAGGCTCTCAATTGTTATATTAAGACCGATTAAGGCTACGAATACAAAACTAGCTAAAATGAAGTTTATAAACTTTTCCTGACGAGCAGTTTTATCTACTAACATACTTTGTTCTTCCTTTAGCTTTTTGTTTTCCTTCTTCATCTCAGTATTATTCTGCGAAAGCTGCCTATTTCGATCCTTCTCCCTAGTTGTATCTTTTTTAATTTCTCGTATCTGATTTTCATAAGCCTCACTTTTTTCCTCGATAATCCTTTTTTCACGTTCTTTTATCTTTCTAAACATTTCAGCAAAACCATCTTCATCCAATTCTTCTAGATCATTCGTAACGCGATAATTATTGATGAATGATCGTAATTCATGGTCATACCTATACAAAATATACTGATCCTCAGTAATAATTTCTCTTTTTAATAAAGAGTCGAGCCGTTCTGAATATTTCTCCATAAACTTATCATCCGTAAATATTACTGAGTACGCATGACTAAGCACTAATTTAGGCCCCAGGCTTTCAAAATCTACCGAATTATTAGCAAATAAAAGAGATGCAATTATACTCTCACTCATTAGAGGAGGAACTGAGTTTTGGCTGGACAACTTCTCATTTAAAAAGAAGTTATTAGCCACGCGGTTTAATGTTGGATTTTTAGTTAAAAATATATGGATTTCTTTGGAACTGGTATATACTTCCTTACCTTTTCTGAATCGATTTATACTTGAAACACACCCAACATCTCGATCAGTGGACGCCCTGAACTCCTCGAACCCTTCTTGAACTAAAAGTGACTTCAACTGCTCTTCATCCAGTTGAAAATCCCTCTTAAATGGAGGAGAATCCATTTTTTGGATTCCCAACCCTGCCAACCTTGAATCCAATAAGGTTAGCTCCTTCTCCAAGGTAAATTTCATCAATTCCAGAATTTTTGAACAATTTAAGGGTATGGGGTTTAAACTTTTTATAATTATTATTTTTTAAATCATGTATCCAACTTGAAAAAATCCCCCGAAGTTCCTCTTCATTAATATCGAGAACATAGATTTTTGCACCAACAACTTTCAAACCATTTAAAAGCTCTTTTACATACCGTTCCTTAGAACTCCCATTAAACCCTAGAGCTGCAATTATCAGTGGTGTATCCAAAAACACTTTAAAACGTTTAATGTTATCTGACATATTTACAGAAGAATTACAAAGGTAATTTGAAAGTAAATAGCCCTTAATAATTCTTTGAATTGTTGATGGAAAGCCTACTCCTTCCTCCCAAGAAGATTTCAAAAAACATGAAATTATGTAATTCATATTATTTGTTGATTTACCCTGTATTTCAGGTCGATAATTCTGCCCCAAAATATCAATTATATTTTCTTTCAAAAATTTGTTAAAAGAAACGAAGAAGCCGTCTTCATCAAACTGCCTGCCAAACTTTTTAAACGCGAACTCTATAAATTCATTTGCGATTAAGTTTTGATCGGCAACTATTTGATTTTTGTTCTTAGTATATTTTTCTGAATACAAAGAAATCTCGGAATCATTTTTTAAATAATTGCCTTCATGTTTTTCCAGCAATCCTCGCTTAACAGCCCTCTTTAATATACTTTTGATTGCAGTAACAGGAAATTCAATTTCTAGTTCTTTTTCAAATGCTTCTTTTATTGATTCAGGCTCTATATCACTTAATATCCCATCTCTTAAAACTACGGCAAGTAAAGGTAGAAAACAGTCAATGTAATCAATTTTTTCATTCTTCTTAAAAGTATCTAGTAATGCAACGTTAAGATTGATCTCTTTCTCGGTAATCTTTTTTCCCACTCAATGCCTCTCATCAACAGCTCACAAAAAGAATTAATTCTATTAATAACTATATTTTATTTATCGGGATCAGAGAGAATCTCTTTAGGTTTTAAGTTAGAATTGTATTAAAGGGATACAAGAAATATGAGCTACTTCCCTAATAGCTTTTTCACCAATTGAAAGCGCTTCTACAAGGATATCATTCTTTTTAATCTTATACTCATCCTCTCCTAGCTTCTTATTAAGCTTCACATGGAGAGCATCTACTTTCTTCATTATAAGATCTTCATCTTCCTGGCTAAGCCTGAAAGCCAATTGCGGATAGTCTGCTGGTGTCTTTTTCTTTGGTTTAATGTCGGTACCATCGGTGTCTCAATATAAATTGTAAAGCAATTTTTTGTGGCATATTTTATTGCTATGCGTTTTAATGAAGTTATGAGAGTAGCTGTATATTTGAGAGTATCCACAAATTACCAAGAGTCAGGAGCTGAGGCCCAAAAACGATCTATTTAAGAGTACTTAGAGCGTAAGGAGATCCAGGACTTCGATAGCTACCAAGACAAAGGGATATCAGGAGCTAAAGTATCCCGCCCATCTTTTAACGAAATGCTAGATAAAACTGAGTAGTGGCGTTATGGAGCTGGGGTTGTATATAGCTTTAGTCGCTTTACTAGATCGACTACTCACCTACTTGAGAGCCTCAAAAGGTTCAATGAACTTGTTGGTAACACTACTTTTTTCAACATCCCATTTTCTAATTCATTTAATTTATGACTCACATTTATTACTTTGCCTTTTACAATGTGTTCAAAATATTTTTTATAAAACTCTTTATTATTTTCTTTTAAGCATTTTACAGCAAGTAATTGGTTAGAATAAAATATGAAAACTATAGGAAGAAATAACTTCATCCGATTCCTCTACAATTATTATCAGTTCAACAAAAACACACTCTAATCAATTTAATACTTCTCACTTTTTTTGAATTTTTTCGAGAAAGACTTCCAATCTTCTTTATACAAAAATATTGATGATAAAAAACCAATGACAACAGGAATTACACCAATTGCACGGTTGATTTCTAATCCGACAAAAGTAACTGATTTAATTCCTAAAACCCCAATTAATATCACGAATATAGAAATTAAAATCCAAGCAATCCCAATTTTAACCTGACCTATGCTTGTCACTGGCTCTTTAATTCTTTTTGAAACCATAAGATATCCTCTTAATCCTAAAAATAATGCGAAAGAAAGTCCTGAAATAATTCCTATAAATTTAATAATTGTAAACATCACTTACACACTCTCCCAAAATCATATGGTCCTGGGGACATATTATTTACAGGTGTTATAAAAAGAAGTTCAGATAAAGCAGCTACTCCCGCCTCAATTCCGATGTTAGATACACCAGCACTTGTTAGAGCACTTGCTCCTAATGCAGCAGTCGTCCCTCCAAAACCAGAAGCTAATGCTAAAGCCGGATCAATTGAAGCCAGTGGCTGTTCACTAATCGCATTACCTAACACCTGACCAGCAACACTACTTACAACACCTCCTGCAAATGCCCTTGCTGCGCTAGAGCCCCACGGATTAACAAACCCAACGCCAGCACCTATTACAGAACCTACAGCTGCCCCCCAAAGCCCACCTGTGGCATAACCTCCAACTGCACCAGAAATAAGGTACAAATACGGCGAATAGTATATAAAGCAGATAACCAAAAAACTCCATTTTTCCCTCTCCTTCAGTAAATGGAATCTGCCTCTATTCTTTTTTAACTTTCGTAAAGTTAAACCCCAAAATATTTAACTTATTGGCATTCTTATACATAACTGACCGCTTAACCAAGTCAACTTTACTTGGATTGACCCAGTTACCATGCACTTTTTCCTTAGAATGAATAACAAAGGTTTCAAAATCAGTTTCTTTCCCTTTAGGGAAGAATAATGTAATATTCTTCTTAGACTTATCAAGTTCCCACTTAGCTGGATTAAGCCACTTGAAACCACCTACAAATTCTGCATCACCGTTTTCTTTGAGTAGGAGATCCATCTTGGGCCCCTCCCCTCCTTCATAGGTGTACTTCAGATCAGCGTGAACTTCTTTACAGGATATAAGAAAAAAACATAAAAACAAAAATAAGAGTTTCATTACCTACCTCCACAATAATTAGATGGTCCTCTAGGTGTAGAAGGGCTTCTCGAATTAAGATACTGTAAAGGATTAGAACGACTAGCACCAGACTGATATGTATAATGCAAATGCAACCCTGTACTTCTACCACTCAAGTCAGAAACACCAATAGGGTTACCTTCAGTAACTGATTGCCCCACCCTTAAACCTGTTGCCGTATGATAATATCCGTGAATCGCCCCAGCTGCGTCTTGGACTTGTATTCTATTTGCCCCAGAAGGTCCTGCACCAACAGCTATAACGCTACCTGATTCAACAGCATATACATAACCTGACGTACCACGCTGTGAAAAATCGACACCCGAATGAAAAGAACTTGAACCAGTGAAAGGATCTATTCTACTACCAAACCCACTTGTGACTGCACCTGGACTTTCAGTTGGGAATGAAGTTAAGCCATTCGGATCTATCCTATTTACAGGATCATTATCCGCATATGCATAAAGATTTATACCACCGTCAAACTTAATCGGGTCTTTAGATATCCATCTACCAGTTTCAGGGTCATAGTCTCTCGCACCAAACTTCACTAGCTTCGTATCTTGATCGTAGATCCCACCAGCAAAACCAAATGGCTGAAAACCTGGGTTGGTATCATTGAGAACTTTACCCCAAGTATCATAATCCATTCGTTGTACTACATTACCGTTGCTTGCGTTCACTACTAACCTTACTGACCCTAGATGATCGGAGATAATTTTGTACTCGATACCTCCTTTAATCATATATTCAGAGACATACAAATTCATCTCTCCTATTCAACTTATCGGTACTTTGAGCTAGCTAAGTTAGTGTTTTTATTCTTTTATTTTTTGAAGTTGGCAATACCGTGGCACGGATGCCAAAATGACCAGCCGGGAGTTTTAGTACCACTAACAAAGTTCGACTCTACATGGCAAGTAGCTCCAATTTCGGTGTAATAGTTTCCGGTACTGGTGGTCTACCGCCCAAGCTGCTATGCGGTCGAACAGTGTTGTAATGTCTTCGCCATCTTTCGATCAAAACTTGAGCCTCTACCAACGAATAAAATATTTCCCCATCTAAAAACTGATTTCTCATCTTTCCATTAAATGATTCGCAATAGCCATTCTCCCACGGAGAACCTGGATGAATGAAGAGTGGTTTTACTTCTAGCTTATCTAACCAGCTTACAAGTTTCTTTGCAACGAACTCTGGTCCATTATCGGAACGGATATGTTTGGGGACTCCTCTTTGCAGAAAAAGATCTACCAGTGCCAAAATTACGTCTTGTGAGTTGATACGTCTTTTTACCAACGACAGCAGACACTCCCTGCTGTGCTCATCAATAACATTCAATATTTTAAACTTCCTCCCATCATCAGTCTGATCGGAAACAAAATCATAAGACCAAACATGGTTTTTATACTCAGGTCTTTTTCTGATACAAGAACCATCGGCTAGCCATAGCCTTCCCCTCTTAGGCTGCTTGGAAGGGACTTTTAATCCTTCCTGTTTCCAGATAGTGAACACTCTGTCTTTACCAACTTCCCAGCCTTGATTATTAAGCATAGAAGTAATTGTTCTATATCCGTAGCGACCGTACTTTTTAGCTAAAGCAATGACTTCGGGACGAACTTTTTCAGTTAAAGGATCTGGCCTCGCTTCGTATCGTTGAGTGGTTCTAGGTTGATTTAGCACCTTGCAAGCCCGACGCTCTGAAACCTGGAGACTATCCCTTACAAAATGAACAGCCTCTCGTCTCTTTGTCGGGCTTAGTAGTTTCCCTCAAGAGCTTCTTTTAGAATAGATTTATCAAGTTCAGCATCAGCAAGAAGCTTCTTAAGGGGTGCATTTTCTTTTTCTAAATCTTTAAGCTTTTTAGCCTGATCGACTCGAAGCCCACCGTACTCTTTTTGCCAGCGAGCAAGAGTTTGGTAAGCGACCCCGAGGGATTTTGCAGACTGCTCACGAGTCAGCCCTTTGTTTACATTTAATTCGTGGGTCCTTAGATATTGAATAATTTCTTCTGTTTTAAAGCGTTTACGGGCCATAGCCTAGTCTCCTTATGCATACAGTCTAACACAATCGTTGGACCGGTTTTGCCCGGCTAGGTCAAAAACTCACTGGTAACGGCTAGAATCAAACAAAGATATTTTGGATAGGCAAGGTCAAAAAATCAAGAGAGGCACTGTTACAATTTCCTAACGATAATAAGTTACATATGGCAACTTCCTACCAAATTAGCAGACTATGATGCCAGTCGATCAATAAATAAATCTTTTTCAGAAGACAAAATTGGGACAATCCCATAGTTCTTAAAAGGGGAAATAGTCTTTTGAGCAACTTTTTCTCTACTCTCGTCTGAATCATTTACCATCGCATATAGGACTGAATCTGACTTTCTGTTAAACTTAATATCTTCCCAAGAAAAAATTGTTGCCTGTACAATACTTTTTGAAGGTGAATTTATTAAATGTAGGATCCTCTCGGGTTCTTTTGGAGATTTTGGTATCACAAAGTTAAATTTACTACTCATGCCAGATTTCCCAGTAAAACTGACATTTTCGGTATATCGGACATTGTTTTGCTCTAACCAATACACCACATCCTCATAAAACAAGCTGTCTACACTTGCTCTAGAAACATAAAATAAGTCATTAACAGCTAACATTGCTTGCATCAAAGAATGCTTTTTAAAAGGTAAATCTTCAGCAGAGGCTTCAATAACCAGTGCATTCCCATTGAGCCTAACTCCAAATCCAGATAGCGTAGTACTCAAAAGACTTTTTCTTTTTGGTGAATCCAACACACAACCTGAATTTTCAAGATCTAAAATTGTGTACGAGTCATCAGTTAATACATAGATTCCCTTAGTTTCCTTAACATAAATCTGAATCCAATCATTATGCCTATCAAGATAGGGTGTTGTTATCTCTGTCCAGCCGTTTACATCCCTTGTTCGAATAGACCTTTTTAACCAATTTAAATATTCATCCACATACTTCATACATCTAACTCATTTTGAATGTTTATGCTTTCTATGATATTACAATACTCCAAGAAAGCACTAAAAATATGTGCAATTGAACTTACATTAAACTTTACCTCTTTTATTTCGGATAATGGAACAGCCCATTTATCACCAAACCCTTCACGGTATATGTGCATATGGGGACATTCGATGACAGTCCCATCAGGATTAGTATGTGGAGGTCCATTTACATCTAATCTTCTGAGAATGTAAACCGTACCGTACCTTTTCTGAAGGTTGCATTTGAAAGCTATCGAACTTTTAGTAACATCTAATGAAAATTCATTCCTATCGGAGACCACTTTATAGTTTTTCTTCCCTGCAGTTGGAAGGACTATTTCCCCCTTTTCAAAAAATTCTTTTTCTTCTAGAAATAATCTCTCAGCTATTTCAGCCTTTAAATCATTACCCATTCAGCCCTCCAACAACTACCTAGAGAATAGGTACTCACCAATTATCAAATTGGAGAATAGCCCTAAAATGAAAATAGTCCACTTAATTTTTGATTCTGACGATATGACCTTAAACCTAATAATTAGTAAACTAGATATTAAAATGGTGATAATTAAATTAAAGGGTCTCGACTTTACACTTAATAAATATTCTAAAACACCAATCAATGTGTTAATCAAAAAGAAAAGCCCTAGAAATGCTATTAAATAATCTATGCCTCTGCTTAATTTATTCATCTCTTAATGCTCCCGAAAATCCGACACAGTTTGTAGAAGCATTATCACCGGTACCACCTATTAAACTATACCCAATTTGCCCAGAATTTACCAAATCTCTAAGGTGATATGCTTTTTCCAAAATTTTACGATCCTCAGACCGATTTGATTCTTTATAGCTTCCGGGTACTCGCCAGCCGCTTGTAGGTACTCCTGAGTAAATTTCGACTTTCCCAGGATGATTCCCAAAAAGTAGTTTAGATATATCAAACCCCTTGGGGCCAAACTCAATCGACATTTTCCCTCTACTCTGATAAGGATTATCAATAACAAGAATCGTATGACCGTAAAACATGGGCTGTACCACCCAGTATGAGTCTAAGCCATTGGGATCAATCTTATTCACAGGATCATTATCCGCATAAGCATAAAGGTTTATCCCCCCATCAAACTTAATCGGGTCTTTCGAGATCCATCTACCAGTTTCTGGGTCATAATCACGTGCACCAAACTTTACTAAACCAGTATCCTGATCATAAATCCCACCAGCAAAACCAAACGGCTGAAACCCTGGATTAGTATCATTAGTCACCTTACCCCAAGTATCATAATCCATTCGTTGTACTATATTACCGTTGCTTGCGTTCACTACTAACCTAACACTCCCAAGATGATCGGAGATGATTTTGTACTCGATACCTCCTTTAATCATATAGGAATTGAGTAAGTTATTGCACGCTCTACTACTTATAAATTAGACTAGACGTAGTTCTTTAGTCTGGGAGTTGTTTTGTAATGCAGTTTGTTGGCACAAAGCTGGCACGATTGGCACTTCTATATACTTTTAGTTTTCGTTAATCATTTTAGATATGTATCGAATTTTAATAAACGAGGTTTTAGCTTAGAAGGCTGTTATTGTGAGGAGGCATTGGCACAAAGCTGGCATTTTGAGTTTCGATTTAATGCTTATAGGCAGCTTCAGGCTTGTGATATTGAGAAGCTTAGTCCCTATGAGTTTTAAAATTCTTCTATGTCGGCATAAACTTTTTGGCCACAGTGGCGACATTTAGAAACAGCATATATCATCAAGGTGTTTGGTGAATAGTGAAATGACTTTTTACATCTTGGGCATTTAATTTTCATAAATACCCATCCGCTATAGAAAGTATATAAGAAAAAAACGGCTACAATAGAAAACATTAGAATTTTAGAGGTTGTATCATTAGAATTTTCAGCCATTGAAAGAATGACTAAAGTCGGAATAGCCAAAACTGGTAAGAGCACAGATTCAATTCTCCTGCGCCTAAACCCCTTCCAAACGTCACTTGACTCTACTGACACTGTTGCCCTCCTGAAAAGTTAACCGTTTCTTGATAACCAACAATCCCCATGACACCTAGGCCTGGTGAACCAATTGATATTCCATAAGTTGGGCCAGCATTACCCTGACTCGGTACTGTTCTAGAAAGTCCAACTGTTAGTGCCTCAATCCCTGCCCCATAGAAAGACCCATTCAAGTCAGAAAGTTGATTTGCACCTGGTGTAAAAGCTGCTTGTCCAGCTAATCCGTAATCAACACCTAAACCACCTCTTCCGCTGGTATTGAAGTAAGTTCCATACTGGAAACCGTGCTCAGCAGAATATGAGAGAGCAATTCCACCCGAAATACCCGCTCCAGCAGTAGGGAAAAATCCAGTTAGTTGGCCTCCAATCTGTAATGCCCATAAGCCATTTGGATCAATCTTATTCACAGGATCATTATCCGCATAAGCATAAAGGTTTATCCCTCCATCAAACCTAATCGGATCTTTAGATATCCATCTACCAGTTTCTGGGTCATAATCACGTGCACCAAACTTCACTAAGCCAGTATCCTGATCATAAATCCCACCAGCAAAACCAAACGGTTGAAAACCAGGGTTAGTATCACTCAATACTTTACCCCAAGTATCATAATCCATTCTTTGCACTATATTCCCATTTGATGAGTTCACTACTAACCTAACACTCCCAAGATGATCGGAGATGATTTTGTACTCAATACCTCCTTTAATCATATATTCTGGAACATTGATTTTCGATCCATAAACGAATCTACTTATTATATTACCACTTCCGTCTAGTTCTGCTACTGGGTTTAACTGATCTTGGTAAATAAATGCCTTTTGAACAATGCCATTCTTTTTAATCACACTTCTTCTATCTCTTGCATCATTTACGTACTCAATAATATCACTCGTTGGTAGCACTACTTTCTTCAACATCCCTAAGGCATCGTATTCAAATGTTTTGTTTGATGGTACTGAGCCTAAGCTTATTAACTGACCGTTTGAGGTAAACTCATGAGCAATGCCGTTGCTAGCAATCACTCTGTCTTGAACGTCATAGCTCGTAACTTCGGTGTTATTTAGCGTTCTATTTCCATTGGCGTCGTAGTCAAACTGTGAAATTAAAGCAGAGTCTTTGCTTACTGATTTTAACTGAGAAAACTCATCATAATCATAAATGTATTGTGTGGATATTCCACTGATACTTTCATCTTTTACACTAATTCTTCCCAACAAATCTCTAGTCAAAGAATAGGAATAAATCTCTTGCGCAGTAGTTGTGTTTGTTACACTAAGAGTTTCAAGCTCACCATATTGATTGTATGTCATTTCAGTTTTCAATGAACCAAGATTAACTGACTCTAATTGTGTATTAGAGCTCTTGTAGGTGTAAGCAGAACTTCCCGCTGAACTTAATAAAGAATCATCATCATAGGTATAACTAATTAAATCCCCTGAAGACACCTGATCACTTGAGAGCCTAAAATCGTTATCATAATTTAGTTGATAGCTCCCACTTAACTCGCCAGAAACCATTTCAGACTTAAGCAAGAAACCATCATAGCTAAAAATATGGTTTATCCCTGATGCAGAATTGATTCCAGTTAATTGATCTTTACTTCGGTCTCTAACATATGTTTTTAACACTACTGAGTCTTCTGTTACATTTTGCAGCTTACCAATATCATTGTAAATATATCCTAGACTTGACCCATTCGGTTTTGTGAAGGAATTAAGCTGCTTATCTATACTGTAACCAAAAGATTCAATGTTTTGAGAATTGCCATTAATGATTGGAGCCTCAAAACTTTCCAATAGTTTGGAAACATTTGATAACATCACATAAACACCAGCCATCGGGTTAGTTAATTTTTCTAATCGACCAGAATCATCGTATTCAAAGAGAAGCTTTCTTTTGCCATTAATGTTTTGCTCAACAATTTCACCTTTTGAATTACGAACTAGGTTTTTAACATTCCCCATTGGGTCAGTTATAGAGCTAAGTTGTAAGTTATTATAGCCATAAACCCACCTACGATCAGCTTGCGAAACCGCATAAACGGTCCCGTCTTGGTTATATTCCCATGTAATTGGAGCAACATCTTCTTGCCAAGCACTACTTGGATCTCCTAGTTCGTTATAACTAAGGTAGGACTGTTTCCCTGAAGGGAGTCCAAAGTTGGTAATCTTAGTATTCAAATCCAAATAAGAATAATAAGCTTTGCCATTGATAGAGCTGTATTTATATCGGCCCAGACGATCCCCATCCGAAGAAAGCGAGACACGAGATAAACTAGCTGCTTCTGAAACCAAGCCCCCTGGTGTCGTTATATTCCTACTAGACACGTCGGCCTTTAGAATACCGTGATCAATACTCGCGGTGAAACTACTCTCTATAACACTCCCATTCGAATAACTTACTAAGTTCTGCCCCTCGCGAGCGATGGTCTCCATTAGAGGTTGCCCCCCAACAGAAACCGTCGAAACCGTACCTCCATCGAGAGCCAAAGTGTAGTCAATATCTTGAACATTATATGTTGATCGATTTACTTGTATTTGTTGGTTTTCCTGATAGCTACTGCTCTCAATGTTTCTTTGATTAATTAAACTTAAAAGTCCCCCTAACTCATTCTCTTCACGAGACAAAAAGCCTTGAGAATCATAGGTGTATTCCTTTTCTCCTCCCAAAGGGTTAGTAAATTTCCTAAGTCTCCCACTAGAATCATAGCTTAAACTATAAACTTCACCATTCCCCAAATCTGCCTCAACTAAATCGCCGTTGTTACTCACTGAGAAATTTAAAGGATACCCCAGGTTCGGGAACTGGATACTTAAATCTTCGCCTGAGTATGAGAATGAGGTTTCATTCCCATACTTATCGGTGACACTAGAAAGCCTACCTTCAGCGTCACGAGAAAAACTATAAACTATATGATCAAACTTGGAATCAGTAGTAGTTATATGATTCCCGTTTTTATCAAACTGAAACTTTTCTTCACTATACGGGGACGGTATTTCGTAGCCATCTCCTTTTTTGTATGTGGAGTTATAGGAGACTAAAAAGCTTGCCAATTTACTACCATTAACACCTTGAATTCCTACATAGCCTGAAAACAAAATTTCCTCGTCAAAAACATCCATTTTAGAGTTTCCTCCAGTAAAAAACTCTAAAGGATCGCCATCCTCAAAATAGTCAGGTAAAATTGAAACCAAATCACTTGTGATTTTTTGCACCGATTTTTCTATAAGATTTAATTTATATAGCCCACCATTTTGGGACTCCAAATTCATTAAGTAGACTTCACTTCTTTTGTTAACCCCTATTAAATAGTTACCAGAAACAAAATTAAAACCTGTGTTTTCTATTACAGATTTCATTACGCCTGATGGTTCAAGAATCACTAAATGACCATCACCATTTACATTCATCATAAAATACAAGTTTTCATCATCATCAACAGCTAATTTTGTTACTCTTTGAATAGGCACATCAAATGCATTATGATTCAACTCTGTTCCGTTAAATCTATCCCCACCGTTTCCAGCATAGCTAACTATTATACCATCAGTCCCAATTTTCCTAATCGTTCTTGCTTGGCGATCTTTAAAGAACACATTTCCTTTCTTTGAAATAACAAAGCCATCATTTGCTGTAAATTTGGCATTAACTGCCAAGCCATTATCCCCTGATGAACCAGGTCGCCCTGTCCCTGCAAAAACTTTTAATTCTTCAGTTTCTAAATCATAGGTCCAAATCCTATAGCTAGATAGTATATATAGCTTACCATCAGGACCAGCCTTCATGTCAGAAGGGGTATCTATTGCCAAGTCCTTAATACCAACCGCAGTAAAGTTTCTGTTAATTTTATATAGCCTTTGGCTATTAATAAAATAAAAGTTCCCATCCTGAGCTCTAGTTAAAGCAAAAGACCCTAATCGAGTAAGCGGAGCGGGGAATTCTACACCAATATTAGGCTTATTATACAAATAGCTTGAAGTTGCTCCTAATAAAAACTGCACTGGCATTCTCGAGTCTAATTGATAAGTGGATCCATCACCTAAAGATAAAGTAGAGGTGCTAGGGTTGTAGGTGTGATATAGGTTGTACGTCCAATTCCCTGCGACCCCATTTGAATAAACTGGTATATCTACACCTAACTTATAAACATTCTCAGCCTCTAAAAACATTTCACCACTCCCAGTACCAGCTCTTGACAAAGATGGGAATGAAACACCATCGTTGTTAGGCAGCGTCCTTCCAAAGGAGGTAAAATTACTTATCGAAGACGTGTTGCCGTCATCAACAACTCGTGAAGTCCACATAAAGTTAGGTACAACATATCTGTCTTGCATTACATACCTAGATTTAACGTATGCTTTGACTTCTTTACCCAAGAATCTTCCTGCAAAATCTTTACCGTCCCATTCAATGTTAAAATATTGACCTGGCTGATTTGAAAAACTCTCTTTAAAAGTTCGGCCTCCAACTGTCACACTTATTTCAACCCTTTGAATATCAAGAGCATTACTATCATAAAGATCATCTGTAATTACAGGGATGCTTAGTTGGTACTTTCCATTAAATCCAGGGCTACGCTTTGACGAATAGCTTAGTTTACCGTTACCAGAAGGAAGATTAACCCACTCAACAAAGTGTCGGCTATACATATCAACGATTGAACCATGGGTATACTGCCTCTCTGAACAAGATGGCCCAATTCGATTTGGAGTTGGCTCGTGTGCGATTACCGAACTGTCAATTTTAGGAAGCCAATAAAATGGAACTGCATCACCAAGAGCATTATAGTCTTGAGGTGAAAAGTGACTAACTGGTATCCTCCAAAAGCTACTGCCTTCGGCATAGGTATTTTTTATGAAATCTAACTCTACTTGTGATAAATCAAGTTCAGGTATCTCATCAGAAGCATCACTAATACCATCACCGTTTAAATCTAATTCAAAATCAGACCCTTCGTTTTTCAATACGCTTATAACAATCCCATCCTGGCGAGCAACCCATGCCCTTTTGTTGCGGTCATATGTACCGCTAGGCACAGCACTACCAACAGGAAAATTTAAAAAATTATCGAGATAATAATAAATAGGACTACTAAATTTGACACTTAAACTTGGGTCTGCAATTGTCTCATCAATAGAAAACTCTGCTGCATAGGTGTATGCGGTGTTTGCGGCAATATCTGCCGGCATCCTTTCTGGGCCCAAATCCCCTACTGTGTATTCTGTTACTCGTAAATTAAATTTTGGTAAAATTGTTTGTAATCCGTCTTTGGTTTCTAGAACAGCATTAGTTCCTGGTGGGAAAAACATCCTTGAAGTTCGCATCCCTACTTCATCTTCCTCAGTATCGCCGACGAAACTCTGAAATTCTCCAGAGCCCATTACAATACTTTTACTAATCGCAGAAACAGGTGTTAACGCAACATCAGGCAATGAAACAGGTGCATTTCTATCAACATAAATTTTTCTATCAACTGGGAAATACCCTGCTTTACTGAGGCGAATGTCTCTATACCCTCCTCCATTAAAGCTTATCCCATAACGACCTTCAGCAGTTGAAACAACATGCCCAGCATAGGAATGATCCAAGACCTCAACTTCCACACCGGGCAACTCTGCTCCTGTAGAATCCAAAACTTTACCAACTGCTAAGGATACAGATGACTTATCAAAAGCGTCTTTATCTACACCAATTTGTATTGGCTCATCTCCGCTAATCAAAAACTCATACTGATCCCCAACTCCTGATTCTGAACGATTTAGTTGAGGAGCAACATTTTCAAAATTTATCCCAGGCTCTGGCTCCACAAAATCTATCGTCTCAGTGCGAACTATTATAGATTCTTGGGCAACTTCACCACTGGCCGTCCTTACCTCTAGATCAAGCCTTAAAGGCGCAGTAACATTGATTGGTAAACTTAATACAAAGTCTCTCAATTCAACAGATCCGGGAGAATACTGAACTCCATTTAAAGTATAAGAACTAATTTCTTTATTAACAGAAAAATCAACAGAGAAACTATCACCTCTAAGGCTTTCCCCTTCGTTAGGCGAATTCAGACTTAATTCCAGAGGCGCCTCTTGTACAACAATAGTTCGAAAAACCTCCTCTGATAGGCTTCCATTATCATCTAAGACTATAAGACCAACACTATATTCACCTTTGGCCTCAAAAATATAAACGAAAGATTCTTCTGTGGAGACCAAAACGTTGTTAATCTTC
>DJMA01000015.1 GCA_002436415.1 Bdellovibrionaceae bacterium UBA6502
ATGTGAGGGAAGAAGCCGCAGGCGCCTGACCGGAAACGTGTCTGAGAAAAACACTTTTGTTTCAGAAGGCCGGCTCATTCGAAGAACTAAACCTAGGAGTTTAAATCCAACCCAAATAAAAACACAAACAAACCATAGCCAAAGAACGAAAAAAGCACCCACCCAAAACACTTTTACTTCAGAAGGCCGGCTCATTCGAAGAACTAAACCGAGGAGGAAAGTCCCCCTCAAAAAAACTACCGTGTCTGCGTAAAGCGACGAACACAATCATCACGATACTCTTCCCAAGTCCCATCCAAAATCGCCTTACGAGCGCGTTTTACCACCTGCAAATAAAAATGCAAATTATGAATGGTATTCAATCGCGAAGCTATAATCTCACCAGTCAAGAAAGTATGACGAAGGTAAGCTTTCGAATAATTGGTACAAGTATAGCAATCACATTCAGGATCTAAAGGAGAAGGGTCTTCCTTATACTCGGCACGTTTGATACTTACTTTCCCCTGCCAAGTATACAAGGTTCCATTACGAGCTACTCGTGTTGGTAACACACAGTCAAACATATCAATCCCAGCATCAATCGAAAGGATTAGATCTAAAGGAGTTCCAACTCCCATCAAATATCTAGGTTTGTTTTCTGGCATCTTGTGAGCCACTTTATCTACCAGCTCATGCATTAAATGAATCGGTTCACCTACACTAAAACCACCCAAAGCAAAACCAGGTAAATCCTCGGAACAAATTTGATCCATAGATTCCATTCTTAGGTTGTAGTCCAAACCACCTTGTACAATACCGAACAAAAGACTTTCTTTTCGAGTCATTGCCTCTTTAGAGCGTTTTAACCAACGATGAGTTAAGGCCATAGACTCTCTAATTCGAGATGGCTCAGCTGGATACTCTAAGCACTCATCAAAGGCCATGATAATATCAGAGCCTAAATCCATTTGAATTTGCATGGATTTTTCTGGGCTAATAAAGTGTTTTCTTCCATCGATATGAGAACGAAACTCAACCCCTTCCTCACTCATCTTTCTAAGCTTCGACAAGGAAAAAACCTGGAAGCCACCACTATCTGTTAAAATTGGCCCATCCCAGTTCATAAACTTGTGCAGACCACCTAGCTTTTTAATGATGTCCTCACCAGGGCGAAGATGAAGATGGTAAGTGTTACCTAAAATAATCTGTGCACCGATTTGCTCTTTTAACTCTTCAGGTAGCATTGCCTTTACGGTAGCCTTTGTCCCCACAGGCATAAAAATGGGAGTTTCTATTTTTCCATGAAAAGTAGTTAGCTCAGCTGCACGAGCATTTCCAGATTTTCCAGCAATTTTAAAGTTCCCTACTTTTTCATCCATACACTAAGGTCTCCATAACTAAATAGGCGAAAACGCTTTTCGATCGCCCATGAATAAGATTTTTTTAAATTATCAATATCAGTAAAGGCAGCCACCAAAGCCATCAAAGTGGTTTTAGGCTGATGAAAGTTTGTGAGTAATACGTCTACCATCTTATAAGTATAAGGAGGGTAAATAAAAAGATCAGAGGCACCTATGTAGGAATCTTCCTGTTCTTCTAAAAGCTGATTGGCATAGGATTCAAGAGATCGAGTTACCGTTGTGCCCAGAGCCCAAACTTTATTTCCGCGCTCCTTAGCTAACTTAATCCTCTCAAGGCTAAGCTTAGGAATTTCAATCCACTCTTTGTGCATAATATGATCTTCAAGATTTTCTGTACTTACTGGCAAAAAAGTACCAAGACCAACATGAAGAGTCAGTTTTAAAATCTCTACTCCGCGCTCTCTTAAGGCTTTTAAATGATAATCTTTAAAATGTAGACTAGCCGTGGGCGCAGCAGCACTTCCCTCTTTTTCAGCCCAAGCAGTTTGGTACCAAGATTCATCCTCTTTTTTCTCGTGGCGATCAGCTCGGGCTTTTTGTATGTATGGAGGAAGAGGTAGTTCTCCGTATTTTGCAAAATAATTTAAATCAATTGATTTACTTAATTCAACAATTTGCGGTTTTCCACGTTCGACAATTTTAATTTCAATTCCATCAGGCAATAAGAGCTTATGAGAGTCTTTCACTCGACTTGCAGGAAATAAAACCTGCCAGCGTCTCTCCCCCACAGGTTCAAGGAAAAGAACTTCCATCTCTTTTTCAGTATTTTGAGTTTGATGTTTAGCAAACAATCTCTTTTTTACTACTTTAGTGTCATTTAAAACCAAAACATCTCCCTCAGAGAACTCTTCTATTAGATCCTCAAGGCTAATCTCCTGGTTCACTGAGGCCTTGTTTAAAAGCACTCTAGAGCGCTCTTGCGGCTCTAAAGCAATCAAGTCCTCAGGGTATTGGTAATCAAAATCAGATAAATGCATAGGGCCTTATAGCGGATTTTCGGGCTCTTGCCTAGCTGGCTTGGCGAAAATGCGAATTCTTTGAAAAATCACTAAAATTCCAATGCTTTAAGACATAAAAAAAGCCTGGATTTCTCCAGGCCAAATCATTCGTTTCTATAAAATTAATTGTCTAGCCAAGTTGGTACATCGGATTCCACTTCCTCAGATTCAGGGACAAAGTCATAGTTCTCCGGAAGTTTTTGAGTCTCCTCGTAAATTCCTCTTTGGTACAATTCCTCTTGAAGATTCATCGCTTTTTTTCGTTCTTTTGCAGCTTCGATTGCCTCAGCCGTCTCTAAAGGATTCTCATCTCCATACCCAGATTCCGTCTTCTTTTCATAGAAGGCCATCGCTAGTTTAGGAGCACGCCTTGGATCAATATTTTTCAAATTCTCTTTGGCCGACTGAATCAAACTTTGAACCCAAGCAGCTTGGTTTTTTCTATACTTCGCTAAAATTTCTGCATCTTCAAAGGCTTTGGGAGAAAAGTTTTGCATTTGCCACTGCTGCCCTCTTACTTGAAGCTCTTGTATTGAATAGGGTCTAAGATTATCCCAATCTAAAATAGAAACCTTTTGCTCTATTCGCATTGATTGTTCATAGGCTATAAGTTCTTGAATTGCTTGCTTCTCTTCCGCCGTGACAAAAAATCTACTCGTCGAATCCGAACGCCTTTCTGACCAATTTAAAAAATCCAGAAGTTCCGGCAATGCTTTAATACTTAAAACATCAACCAAACTGATCCTAGAGTTAAAAACTCTTTTATCGTGGAAATCATCCGAAAGGCCGAATCGAGCGTACATTTGTTTAACAAGCTGCCATTTTTGATTTAGCTTTGCTTTTTCGCTACCAGATGGACCATCCTGCTTATAACCTACATATGTTTCAAAAGGTGCTCTGTAAGAGATAGAACCTATGCTTAACATAGTATATAGATCTTGTTCACTTAGTTCCTCACCAGCATCCGTTTTAGCCTCTATCTTTGCCACTATTTCTTCTTTCTGGGCTGCTAATGCATTATCAAAGGATATGTAGTAATTCTCTTTTATCTCTTTGGGCAAATGTTCAGGAGATGTTGCCGTCATTAATAATTCAACGAAAGTTTTTTGCGATTTCATTCCGTAGTAATACAACATTAACTGATAGTCATAGACAGGAAACATAGGCAGTTTAGACATTTTAATATCTTTTGCAGTTATATTATTGTAATCAATATTTTCAGGATTAAATTGCTCTTCCTGATTATTTTCTGCAAATTGCGCTTGCAACAGCTCTAATTGTTGAGGATCAATGGAATCCTCAGCATTTACTTCCTGAACCGCCTCTTGTGCTGCCCTAGCATCAGGCTTCTTTTCTTCTAATTGATTTTTAGGTTTTCGAGCGTCAATAATTGGACCTTGCTTAATAATGGTAGCTAAGGCAACGCTACTAACCAAACTTGCTGCAACAATAGTGGAGATGCTTTTTTTCATTCAATAAGCTCCTAAATGCTTTTGGCTCTCAAACGACAATTTTGGGCACACAATGTACAGAATTTATCTGTCAAATAGCCCTAATTTCCCTTTGAGCGCTAATTTCTTTTCTCCCCCACTAGTAGTTCAAGATTAGTACCATAAATTCAGCACAGTGAATAGCCGAATTTACTCATAAGAAATCGT
>DJMA01000043.1:0-10194 GCA_002436415.1 Bdellovibrionaceae bacterium UBA6502
TCAGAAGGCCGGCTCATTCGAAGCCCTAAACCGAGGAGTTAAAAACAAACCCCAAAAAAAAGGACTTTCCCATAAAAAGAAAGCCCTCATCAAAAACAAAAATTCTGTTTCTAAAACCTAGAAAGTAAAACCACCATTTTGACCACCGCCAAAACCGTTTCCACCACCGAAGCCACCTAGGCCTCCGAAGTCTACATTAGAACCCATTCCGAAACCTTGATCCATAGCTTGTTGTGGAGCTGGAGTAGTTTCTACTTCGATCTCAAGCGCTTCTGCATTTGCAGCAGAGTCTTGCAAAGAGTTTTCGAAAGAGCTTAGCTCTTCTTTAGTAACGATATTGTTTGTAAGATTAAAATCTTTCATACGAACATCAAATTTTAAATCATTGAAGGCTTTACGATAAGACATGAACACTCCGTTAAATTATATATATTTAGTTCCAATATTTAGGACCATCATCATCCGCTTTATCGTTATCTACCACTAATTTCAACTGCGGTCCACCACGTTTATTACTCTTAGACCCTCTGTTTTTTTGTTTTTTGCGTGCGATATAGCTCAAAATCACAAAACCAGTAGCAAATCCACCTAAATGAGCCAAATTAGCCACACCAGACTGCGCCCCTGTAATCATATACAAAATTTCGATCCCAGCGATGATCCATATAAACTGCTTGGCCTTTAGAGGGAACATCATCATAAAATAAATGGTTCTTTCGCTAAATAAGATTCCATAAGCCATCAAAAGGCCGAAAACCGCCCCTGAGGCTCCTACAACTGGTGATACTAAGTGAGTGATGTTTCCGGTAATCATGGCCCACACACCGTAACCTACAACGTAAATTACTCCAGCTCCGAAACCACAAGCTAAATAATATTTAACAAAAAACTTCGTGCCCCAGCGTTGCTCAAGCTCTGCTCCGAACCACCATAAAATAAGCATATTAAATAAAATATGAAAGGGATCAAGGCTATGCAAAAACTGGTAAGTGAAAACCTGCCAAACAAACCCCTTGCCGATTACGAGACCAGGAATCAATCCTAAATATTGGGTAATGGCCCCCATATTCCCTAGGATCATTTTACCAACTACCACCTGTAGAACCAACCAAATGGCTACATTTAAGATGATTAGTGTTTTCACTGCTCCTCGAAAAGGAATGCCAGAACCAATTGCTGCGCCTCTCATGAATACTCCTTATTCTTCTAGCTTAAATTCTACCTGTTTCTCTCCTGCTGATCCAGGTAAACTTAATTGCTCCCCATCTACTTTAAAGTGTGGAGACAATTTTTTGTAGCTCTCAGCCAAAGATTCACTAATGACTCGACTCATGGCTATTGCCGGGAAGAAATTAGTGTCCCCTGCCCATCTTGGAATTATATGCCAATGTAAATGATCTGGAATCCCAGCACCAGCATCTCTGCCTAGATTTATTCCCGCATTCACACCGCCACAGTTGTAAACTTCTTTTAAAATAGCAACGGAACGCCTTAGCATCTTCATAATCTCTAGATATTCAGTTTCTCCAAGCTCTTCTAAGTTTCCAACATGCCTAACTGGCATCACCATAATGTGACCTACGTGGTAGGGATACTTATTTAAAATCACTTGAACGTGAGAATCCTTATATAGACTCAAACTTTCAAAAGCGGGTCCATAATTAGCGGCCGCACAAAATACACAAGAATCTGTTTTTGCACGATTTAAATACTTAAACCTTTCGGGATTAAATATGACTTTTCGATCCGAAGGCCAGCCTTCCATATCTAGAGGAAGCTGGTTTTTCTTGGTTTTTTTTGTCGCCGACTTTACTTTTTTCGAGGCTTTCTTTTTAGCACTTTTCTTTTTCGTAGTAGCTAGCTTACTTACCTTAGCTTTGGTCGTTGTTTTCTTAGAAGTTTTCTTCTTAGTAGACTTCACTTTAGTTTGCTTTTTTGCGGCCGTTTTTTTACTAGCTACTTTTTTTGTGGCTTTCTTGGCGACTTTCTTCTTTGCAGGTGCTTTTTTTCTAGCACTTGTTTTTTTAGTCGCCTTCTTTTTTGAAACTACTTTCTTTGCTTTTTTCTTTGCCATGTTCTTCTGTGCTCTCTGTTTTATTCAGCGTACTGCGGTAAAATAAACATTGGTTTCCCAAAGTTTTGTAAATGAAGCGTATCTTTTACAGCACTATATGGATTTAGCGCCTGCACTCTCTCCCCTAACATTTCAAAAAACTCTTCTGGAGTTTTTTGTGGTCGATAGACTTTTGGATTTTTACCTAAGCCTGTAGCTTCCCCAATCGCCGAAATAGCATCATGCAGTCCACCGATCTCATCAATGAAACCATATTGCTTAGCAAACACACCCGTAAAAACGCGCCCATCGGCTACCGCGGCTACTTTATCTCTTTGAATTTTTCTCCCAGTAACGATGTCATCAATGAATTGATTTAAACTTTCAGAAAGTAGAGCATTTAGATAAGTTTTTTCATCTTCACGCATAGAACGAAAATCACTTCCTGTATCCTTAAATCTTCCAGTGGTTAAATTAAAGCGTTTAATTTTGGCCCAGCTGTAAAGCTCTTCTAAGTTGGCAAAGTTCATAATCACACCGATAGAACCTAAAAGACTTCCTTTATTGGCATAAATTTTAGAAGCTCCCATTGCCGCATAAAAAGCGCCTGAGGCCATCAAGCCATTGGCTGAAATGTAGATCGGCTTTTGCACGATGTCTCTCACTCGCATAATTTCAGAGTAAATTTCTTGGCTCGGTCCAACCACTCCTCCTGGAGAGTTCACCCGAACCACTACTCCTTTGATATTGTCTTTTTCAGAATAATCCCTAATCTCCTTTAAAAACTTTTTACCGTCTAAAATTACGCCCTCTAACTCTAGCAACAAAATAGAGTCTTCAGCGAGTTGTTGCGTTGGCGTTTGTACTACCCCACTCAAAGAATTAAAAACGATAAAGGTACAGCCACCCATAAACGTTAAAATAATCATGCTAAATAAGAACCAAGGGTTTGCTTTCATGAGAACCTCCGAGAGAATCAATATAAGACCAAATCCTCGCTCTTTTTTCAAGAAAAGCCAATCTTTTAAATGATTTAGTTGATGATGATTGCTTCGATTTTACTCAACTTCCACTATCTATCACCTTTGGAGTTTTGGTATCTGGTACAAGGGCTTTAGTGCGCCTAATCTATCGAGTAGTTGAGTCATTCACTAACAATCGAAGTCTTTTGATTACTTTTAAAAATAGAGCCCCTGATCTGGCATTTTCAGTTTTTTAAATCAGGGATATGAGAAAATTAATTTCAGGGAAGCTTTGTAAGAACAGCGCCAAAAAACTCTAAGCTCCAGCAAACAAAAAAAGCCAGCTATCTCTAGCTGGCTTTTCGATTTTACTTATAATTTTAAGCTTAGTCTTGGTTAGGAACGTCAACGCCTTTAAGAGCGTCAGCGAACAAGTCACCCATTGTAGTCTTAGAAGTAGCTTTTGCTTTCTGAACATAGTCATCAACATTTTTGTTATCTTCTCTAAGCTTAACTAGTTTCGCAGACAATCCAATCTTACGAGCGTCTTGGTCGATAGTAATCACCTCAGCTTTGATTGAATCACCAACGCTTACCACGTCTTCAGGCTTATCAACACGGTTAGTGCTTAGCTCAGAAATGTGGATTAGACCTTCGATGTCTTCTGTTAAATTAACAAATACACCAAAGTCAGCGATTTTAGAAACTGTTACGTCAATTTGGCTACCGATTGGGTAAACACTTTCAACGTTTGACCAAGGGTCAGCTTCAAGTTGTTTTACACCTAGGCTGAAACGCTCGTTTTCAACGTCTACACCAAGTACAACAACTTTCAATTTGTCGCCTTTTTTGTATACTTCAGAAGGGTGGTTTACACGTTTTGTCCAAGAGAAGTCAGAGATGTGAACTAGTCCATCAATTCCTTCCTCAACACCTACGAATACACCAAAGTCAGTCACAGACTTAACTTCACCTTCGATGATAGTTCCAGGAGGGTAAGCTGCTTTCAACTCATCCCAAGGATTTGTTTCAAGTTGCTTCATACCTAGAGAGATACGACGGTTAGATGCATCGATTTCTAGAACCACTACATCAACTTCGTCACCCACTTTTACTAATTGAGATGGGTGCTTAACACGTTTTGTCCAGCTCATCTCAGATACGTGGATTAAACCTTCGATTCCATCACCTAAATCTACGAATGCACCGTAGTCAGCCATGTTCACGATTTCACCACGTAATTTAGTTCCTGGTGGGTACTTAGCTTTAACTTCTTCCCAAGGGTCAGTAGTTAACTGCTTAAGACCTAGAGATACTCTCTCTTTTTCGTTATCAAACTTAAGAACTTTTACTTCGATTTCTTCAGCCACTTTAATTAGCTCAGAAGGGTGTTTTACACGGCCCCAGCTCATGTCAGTGATGTGAAGTAATCCGTCCATTCCACCTAGATCGATGAATGCACCGTAGTCAGTGATATTTTTAACGATACCTTTAACTACTGAACCTTCAGCTAACTGATCTAAAGTTTCTGCACGCATAGATTCTCTTTCTTCCTCAAGAAGTACTCTGCGAGAAAGAACGATGTTTCCACGTTTTTTGTTGAACTTTATTACTTTGAATTTCAATTTTTGACCGATGTAACCATCAAGGTTTCTTACCGGACGAAGATCAATTTGTGATCCTGGTAAGAAAGCTTTCACACCGATATCTACGCTCAAGCCACCTTTAACTTTCGCGATAACAAGACCTTCAACGATTTCTTCGCTCTCTGCAGCGCGAGAGATGTCGTTCCATGCACGAAGCATATCAGCCTTATCTTTAGAAAGCACAACCATACCGTTGTCATTCTCTAACTTCTGAATGTAAACTTCAACTTCGTCACCTTCCTTAACTGTAAGACTTCCGTCATAAGTTTTGAATTCGTTAACGTTAACTACACCTTCAGATTTGTAGTTGATGTCTACAACAACCCAGTCTTGTTGGATACTGATTACAGATCCTTTAACTACATCACCAACTGTGAAGTCAGCACCTTTATCTTCGCCTTTTAAAAGCTCAGAAAAAGAGTCTTTAACTCCGGATACGTCGAATGCTGTTGGGTTTGGTTTTACAGAAGAATCTTCTGCGTCTAGAAGTGCAAGAATCTTGGCGCGTTCTGCTTGCGCTTTGGTTAAATTTTCGTTATTTGCCAACTAATACCTCCTCTAGACCCGATAGGTGGCAATTCCCGTCGAATCATAGTAAATTTTCCGATTTTGCTGATGTATTTGGATTTCAGACGGTTCGGAGCATACCGTTATAGTAAATTTTAATACAAAGTCAAAGGCTAACTTATTAATCTTGCAAATAAAATAGGAAATAATCCGTGCCGTGAATGGCTCTCGCTAAGTAGCTGAAATCACGTGAAAGGCTCCACCCCGAAATACCAGCAGATATCAGATTGATTCACACCCGCGTAATAAGTAAAGAGCCACTCTTAAAGTTTTTAATCACTATGCAAAGGTTTCTTCAAAAAGACTAGCCTCTTTTTATAGAAACAAATTAGGCCGCGAGCTAGATTTAAAGATTCAACCCCAAGTTTCTAGAAAACACCGCAAATCTGCCTCTGTTCGATTTAAACTGGCCCATTTAATTGCGGATGGATTTAAGCTAAGTTCGCAATATATTTTTTTAAATTCATTGCAAGTCGGAACCTAATCCGGACAGATATGAATAACCTAAAAATTTCTCTGTATTGCGTGTTTCTATCCACAATTAAGTGGGCCAGTTTTTGCTCGATTAAAGAAAGCCATCCTATTAATTGGCCGCTGATCCCGTCGGCTGGATATATATTTTATCCATATGCTTCGTTCTCATTCCATTTAACTTACCGTCTACTATAAATCCATAATTACATTTAAAATCTGCAGATTTTTTACCATAACTGACATTGGCTTTGAACTCTTTGAATTTTCGAGCTTTCCCCTTAAATGCGCTAGTCTGTACAAGAATTTGGTTCACTAGCTCCTTGATGTCTGGATTTTCACAAGGGGCTTCATCACTTTTGTAAAGGGTTTTAATTTCAAGATCGACATAAGTCGCCTCGCTTTCTTTGTATTGAACACGGAATTTATCATTTGTATCTTCCTCAATAAGCGATCGCTTTCTTTTAGCCAAAGAGGAGCTTTTTAAAGCCGCTTTTAGCCTCGCGATTTTCTCGTTCACTACTTCAGGGCTACAAGTTAAATCACGGCCAAAATACTTTTCTACCTCGGCCTGATTATTCGCCCTTTCCTCTTCTGTATATTCAAGTGAATACTTTTGAATATTTCCGCTTTCATCAAAAGCTAGAACTTCGGGGTCTTCTTTCAACTCTTTCAACTCCCCAATCTCATCAGCCGCAAACTGAATCATCTCTAGCGGGCTAATCTTTTTAGACGATCCACCACTTTGGCTTTCAAGTTGGCAATCCTTACTATTTAGGTCAAAACCCAAATCCTCTTTAAGAAAAGACAAAGAATCCACAAATTTCTTTTCATAAAAGCCCACTCCTGAAAAACCACAAAAGGCAGATAGAATATTTCCTACACGCTTTGCTTGGGAGCAAGCTACATTATTAGCAATGCTTTGCGTTTTTAAATCAATTTTTTGTTCTCGAAGGACTTGCATTAAGTTTTTAACATCTTCAATACTAATTACTGTCCCAAACTCATCCACGCCTCCATACTCAGTAGCCTCAATTAAGTTTAGCAACAAGCGATTCATTAAATATTGCTTCGAGGCTCCCTGAGGCAACTCTGCCAATGCCGCTTTATAAAGTTCTCTTTTATCAAAATCAGAAAGATCTGTACGACTAGAAACATTCATAAACATTTCCCTGAGGGCTTTTTCGGCAAAGTCTAAAGGCTTTAACTCTTTATATTCTGCTTTGTAGGACTTTTCTGCTTTGGCATTTTGTTTGTTGGTATACTTCCCATCCAGTTCCTTGAATTCTGGTTGAAAATCTTTAACCCCTTGTTTCATCAATCTAGCATCGAGCGAGCTATATTCAGTAATATCTTGGGGGTACTTCGTTAGCACTTTATCCCAAAGCTTAAACATAGTCTCTTTGTCTTGCATTTGTTTTTTTAGCTCCTGGTAAGACTTTTCAGGAACCAATGACTCATACCCCTTTGAGTAACTATCGTAGAATGTAAAATTTTGCTCACTACTGACTGGCTTTACATTTAATCCAAATATTTTTAAATGCTTAGCTTCATATATCGAAGGCTCGGAACTTGAATTTTCAGTTTGAGCAAAGACACTCACATTCCATAGAAAAGCTGAAAATGTAAAACTCCAAAATACTAATTTGGTCTTTGTTAAACTCATAATTTCTCTCCCACACCTTAAGTATGCAAAATTGCTACCAATGCCGGTCGCTGAAAAGCATTCTTTCGGGCTTAGAGTGATTTAAAACGAGACAGAACAAAACCAGATGTTTACAAATTTAAAAGCTGTATAAAAGTTAGCATGAGAAATTTTTTGGCAAAATGAAAGCCTCTAGCTATTAAAAATTTCATGATTTAGCAGCTTTAATCATTAGAATATGACTTTTTAAACAAAAAAAGCGAAGCCTTGCAACTTCGCTTTTTCTTATTGATTTTAGCAGAAATACTACTCAGAAAGGATTACTGAAGTTTCATCAGGATTCCATTTAAAAACACCTTTTCCACTGTAAATCTCATTGCCCTCTACAGCCATTTCAATTTTGGTAAGTTCAACATCATAGAACCCACGAGCACCATTGGCTTCAATAGAAATCTCTTGTCCAGAAAACTGCGTTTGCCCAGTCAAAGCATATAGGCTAGCTTCGCAGATATTTTCTTTATATATTCCAGACTCTAGGTCTTTATATATAGATTTGATTACGCACTCATTGGCGAAAGAACTAACAGAAAACAATAGACTTAAAGCAAGAATTGCCTTTTTCATGGGACCTCCAATTGGTTCGGTCCATGTCTTTTAGACAAAGAATCTCAAAAAAGCAAATTTTTTTGGGAATTCAAAGCTATAGTTACTCCAAATTGTAATTTTCTAACGAATCCCGAGGCCAATTTTATGTAAAACAGTAGAATCTAAGGTATTTTCATTCATTCGATGAATGGAGCCATCTAAAACCACTCCGTAGTTACACCTACTTTCACCGTCGGCTTTCTTCTGTCCCGAATAAAATGCATGGGAATCATTAAAACTCCTGCTTGGCCCTAAATCCTTTAAAACATTTCTGAGCAGTACTTTTAGGTTTTTATTTTTGCACTCACTTTCAATACTATGAACATCCAAGGTAACTTTAAGATCAACACTATCGCCTTCACTTCCTTTACCAGAAATGCGGTAAACCTCTTTGGTATCCTCAAGAGCTTTCGATCCAGCTTCTTTATTCACCATACTTTTTATATCACGAATCGCATTTGCCAATCGTCTAGGGCTACATTTGTCTGGATTAGAAATCTCACTTGAGACCCATGACTCGAATCCATAGACTGAGCTTTGCGCTGTAGTTTCAGGCTCATTGTTTGTTGATTTTTCTTGAGCATTTGCATTCAATGACTTCCTATTAGCCGGCATTTGCCTTTCGTTTAAAGTTCTGGAGCTATTTTTACTTTCCAACTTATACCAGACCTCTTCCCCTTCGCTGTTATAAGCATGGGTATATCCTGCTGCCATTTTAACAATCGGTTGAAAGGATTCAGCTTTTGAATATTTAAAATTATCTGAACCATTATTTACTAAGCCGTGCGCTAGCTGTTTGAAGGCCTGCCAAAACTTCTGCTTTTCTTTAGGTCTAAGATCTTTTGCTGTTTCTTTTTCTTTTGAGGAAAAATCACACGCTAATCTATCTAAATCTAGTTCATAAGTGTCTTGTATTAAGTTTAATTTTTCTACAAAATCGTCTAGAACTATTCGATCCTCCCACATACAATTTCTCGAGAGACTGACTGCTTGTTCCCGTAAAAACTCGCAAACAGGATTGCCTTTTATATCCGGAGAATCTAAGTCTATTTTTTGTTTTTTTAAAGTCTTTGAAATTATCGATAATTCCTCTACCAGTGAAGAATCGACGATATTGCTAGCTTCATCAAGATGATTCGCTAAGAACTGATTCATTAGATACTGTTTTGCCGGACCACTAGGTAATTGTGATAGAAAATGATCTAAAATATCGACTTTTTGGTTTGAGTATAAGTCCTCACTTCTTAAAACTTTAGAACTTAAAGACTGGAAAAATTCTTGCAAAGTATCAAAACCCTCTATCTCTGCGTAGGACTTATCATATAACTTTGGCATCTTACCACTCTCTGTTGAATAATTCCCAAGCAGCTCTTTTTCAGTGAGTTTGTAACCAAAGGATTTAGAGCCTTTTTCTCTTAAGTGACTAGAAAGACTTCCGTATCTTTCCAAACTAATTTTACTATCTTTAATGGCTGCATTGGCCTTTTTAAAACTCTCTTCGTAAGAAGATAAATCTTTATAAACATCTGTACCAATTTGGATATAAATTCCCTGAGAAAATTCCTCTTCCCTCCAAATCCTTGTAAAGAAAGACATTTCCGATTGGAAACTTTCATCATTATCCACCCATACATCCAACCCAGCACCTTAGATTTTAAGAGCCTTGAGTCCTCTGGCGAACTAACAACATCTATTTCTGAGTCTTCTACAGAATTAGGTAGACGGAGAGCATTAGGAATATTTTCTAATCTTTCATTCAAAGAAAATGAAAGCAATAGAAGAATCGCCATTAAATGCATGGATAAAAAATTAAAATATTGTCGCAAAACTCCCCCAATTCAAACTTAAAAGGAGCAAAAAAAATGCCAATAAAATTTATTCATCTCAAAACAAAGAAGTTTAAAACGTCGCAAAACGATACGAACCAACAATTACTGTACAATTTCCTAACTCCTGCCAAACATTACGACGACTTCCCCCCCCCAAAAAAAAACACAAAAGCACCTTTGAGGCCAAAGCCTCAAACAGCCAACGGCGGCAAAGCCGCCCCCTACCACCGCGCCAGCAAAAATAAATATAGACGACGAGATTTAGCACAATTCCAATTAGAAAGAGACCGTATGAAACAAAAGTATTTTTCTCAGACCTTTTTGGATCAGGAAGATCCAAAACGAGTAACAAGGATGTGAGGGAAGAAGCCGCAGG
>DJMA01000043.1:10520-16599 GCA_002436415.1 Bdellovibrionaceae bacterium UBA6502
GAAAAATACTTTTGTTTCAGAAGGTCGGCTCATTCGAAGATCAAAACCAAGGAGTAACCCCAAAAAATCAAAAACAAAAACAACCCAAAGCCGAAGGCCAAAATCGTGTCTGAGAAAAATACTTTTGTTTCAGAAGGCCGGCTCATTCGAAGACTCAAACCGAGGAGTAACCCCCAAAAAAAAAGAGATCTCTAAAAGATCTCTTCTCCACAAACAGATTTAAAACTCTAAATTAAGATTTCAAACTCTCCTGAATTATACCGTAAACCTTATCTACAACCTCTTCCAGACTTAGCTCACTAGTCTCAACCACAACTGCATTTTCAGGAATGGTCATTGGCGCAGTCTTACGAGTAGAATCTTGCTTGTCTCTAGCATCTGTTTTGGCCTGAACATTTTTTATGTCATCACCCGTTTGCATGGCTCTACGGGCTGCACGCAGTTTCTCGTTTGCAGTTAAATAAATTTTCACCTCTGCGTTTGGAAAAACAACACTTCCACAATCACGGCCTTCTGCAACCAGCCCAGCTACATTTTCAGCACACTGTCTTTGCGGCTCTAGTAAGGCTTCACGAACTTTCGGGTACTGAGAAATTTTAGAGGCTACCGCACCCATTCCTTCTGAGAAAACTTTATCTGACACGTCTTCACCTTTGAAATGCACTTCAGTTTTTTCAGGCGCCATTACAACCAACCAGCTCTCACCAGTAGCTACATCTAAGACTTCTTTTTCTGAATCTAAATCAATATCAGAATTGGCGGCTACATAAGCTAGACCACGATAAAAAGCTCCTGTAGAAACCCATTTCCACCCAAGCTTTTTTGCTAAATCTCTACTCACTGAAGATTTTCCTGAGGCTGCCGGTCCATCGATTGTAACTACCACTACTTACTCCCTAAAATTTCTTTAATTTCTTTGATCGCCTTTTGGTTTTCTTCTTCCGTACCAATACTTAGACGAATGTAATTTGGCATCTTATAATTTGCCACTGGGCGAACAATCACACCCTTTTTAAGTAAATCCTCAACCACCTCTGCGGCATTGGTTTTACAATCAAACAATACAAAATTAGCCTGACTTGGCCAGTAAGATATTCCAGCGCTTTCAAACTCTTTGTAAAAATACTGCTTACCTTCTGAATTCATCTTCACGGCTTTTGCTAGATAGTCTTTATCACCTAAGGCTGCTAGAGCCGCTGCCTGCGCTAAAGAGTTAACGTTAAATGGATTACGTATCCGATCTAAGTAGTTGATCACTTTTTTGTCAGCAAACACTGCTCCTACTCTTAAACCTGCAAGACCGTAAGCTTTTGAGAGAGTTCGTAATACCACTAAGTTTTCATACTGCGCTCTGTATCGTAGAGCACTAACATAATCAGCCGCATCAGCGTATTCAACATAAGCCTCATCAAAAACCAAAACAACATCATCCCTACCACCAAAAAAATGAATGACTTTTTCCATCTCTTTTTGATTCAAATAAGTTCCAGTAGGATTGTTTGGATTTGGAAGGAAAACAATTTTATGCTCTGGCTTCCAAGCTTTGATTAAATCTTCTACATCAATTTTTAATGTCTCAGGCTTTAAAGAAACAAAGTCTGTCTCAACTCCCGCTGCTTGGGCACTAATCTGATAGGCAATAAAAGCAGATTGAAGTGTTAAAATTTTATCGCCGTCTTTGCAATAAAGACGAATTAATAAATCAATTAGTTCATTGGAACCATTGCCAAAACTAATTTCCAAAGGCTCAACCGCAAACTCTTTTGCAAATGCTTGTCGCAAGTCATAGAAACCCGCATCAGGATAACGATGAATCTCTAATGAAGCTTTTTGAATTGCCGCCAAGACCTTTTCGCTAGGCCCCAAAGGGTTTTCATTGGAAGCTAGTTTAAAGACCTTTTGTAAGCCATATTCTCGTTTGGTCTCTTCAATAGGCTTACCTGGTACATAAGGCTTTAAATTTTCAATATTGTCAGAAACTTGCATGAAGAAACCCCTAATCCGCCATTGAACTAATTTATAACAGTTTATCGAAATGGCCAAAGGGCCTGAGTGAGACTAATGACTTCGCCGTAATTTGGCTAGTAAAATCCAATTTCGCACGGATAGTCACTTCTCTTTTGCATATTTTTAGAACAATTAGGAAGTTGTTAATCCTAAGTTTTAAGCCATTTTAATAAATTAGATTCTGCTTTTTACAATTGCTTAAATGTTTTGAAATTTAAGTAGTTTAGAAAACAAAACATTTAGTAAAGAAACTGCTAAGTTTTCACTCATTTCTTTAGCCAAAACTACCCAAACCTAGACTTAAATGAAATACTCGCTGACCCGATAAAACATCAAAGGCTCGTAGGTGGAATATATGCAAAATAGAATCGGAATTCATATAGGGATGAGTTTCTTAGAAATCGCAGCGAAACTAAATGATGAAGATCATTTTCGTAGATATTTTTTAGCCGAAGTTTCCGAGGCAGATGCCATCGATCAGTTTTTATCGGACTTAGATCTTCCTGAAAAAACCAACCTACAAATTTCCACAAAGTGGACAGAAAGAATCGTAGATAAAAGAATTGGTGCGCAAATGGCAATGTTTGTCACTGAAGGCTTTCAAAACTGGCCACAGTTACGTCAACCAGCCTTTAACAAAAGAGTACTTAGACAGCCATTCCGCAACGAAGCTGTGATTCCCAGTGACTACATCTTTGGAATTTCTGAAAGAACCGATGCCAGTGGCAAAATCGAAAAAGCACCAAACATAGAAGAACTAGAGTTTCTTCACTCAAAACTCCAGCTCATGGACATAAAAACCATTAGTATTGGCTTTTTACACTCTCACAAAAACCCAGAAAACGAACAACAAGTGGCTAAGTATTTTAGCGAATTGGGTTATGAAGTTTTATGTAGTCATATGCAAAAAGAAGCCAACGAAGTTTCTAGATGGTGGCGATCAGCGATGGATGCCTACGTCTATGAATTGTTCAACGAATACAAAAGTCAATTGTCTCCCGTCTTTGAAAAGCACAATCTAACAGCTGAATACATTGATAATCATTCGAAACTTTTTACAGAAGACAAAACCAGATACTTCGCTTCTAGGTTTGGACGAGCTGCAAGCCTTCGGGAATATCATAAAAAATCACAACACGTTTTGTACCTTGGATTAGAAGAGTTCACCTATATCAACCCACAAACCACTTTAGAAAATTTTGAAAGTGAGTTTGGTCCAATTTCAGTCAGTAATGTGAAGCAACAAAAAATGGGAATCCAACCTACGCAAATTATCTCCCCTTGCGACTGGAAAATATTCCAGTTTGAAAAAAGAGAATTGGGCTTTGAACCTGGGCCAATGTTGATGGGAAAATCCGTTACTCCTTGTTTCTTGGATTTATTGTTCGTCAATGGCCAAATGGATTCCATTAGTAGTTTAGAAAAGCAAATTCGTCCAAACTCAAAATCAAGAATTTTAGAGTCGATGTACACCTACACAAAAGATACCGAGTTCGAAGGAAAATTAGACGAGCTGGTCAATCAAATGCGTGAAACCGCCTATAAAAAACTTTGCATCCAGTTAGGGAAATTGGTTCCCGCTAATGAGAGCATCGTTTTAAGTGGACCTCTGGCAAAGATGATGTATCCAGAAATTCAGTCAAAAATTAAGAGCTTTCAATTGGAATTAGACAAAGACTGTGACTTTATTGACAGTTTAGCAGCACGAGAGCTTGGAGCATAAATGAAGAATCAGTACTTTGAATACCAAGATTTTTTTGAAGAAGTATTTTATAATTGTCCGAGTGTAATTTTGTTTCATCACTCGGGAATTACCTTGCATATGGAGCAAGAGAGAATCACAGATCTTGGTACTTTGCCAAAAGCCTGTTACGAAATCCCTAAATACTTCCCAATCGATGATGGCAGTATGATTTTATTAAATGACCCATATTCTGGCGGAGGAATTCTATCCAACTTTACCTTGTTACTGGGAGTTAATTTAAATAAAGACTACAAGGGAAAATCGGCCGAATTTTTACTTGGAATTAAGTTCATTGTTCGTCCTTCTTTAGTCTTTGCTGACAATTTAGAAAACGAGGGTTTAAAAGTTCCTCCAACTCCGATCTTTGACAAGAAAAACGGAAAAAATCAGGCTTTGATAGAAGCCATTTGCTCTCATCCATCTGCTCCGGGAGACCTAAAATTTCATTTAGAAAAAGCCATCGAGGAAATCTCTTCCTTAAAAGAGAAATTGGAAACTTCCATTAATATATGGAAAATTCCAATGGATCAAAAAAGCTTAGAAAAATACATACACCACTCCAATGAGCGTATGATCGATTTTTTAACGCAGATTCGCCTAGCAAAAGCGAAGTACAAAGAGCAATGGATTACCGGTGAGTCGCTGGGGCTGAGCCTAGAAAAACAAGAAAAGAAACTTTTCTTTGATTTTTTCGAGGTGAGTAAATCTGAGAAATACCACTTAACTCAAGCGGCAGTATTTGGTGCTTGTTTTGCCTCTGTATTAAATTTATTAGAAACAAAAATCCCTATTAACACAGGGACCATGGATTGTATTGAACTAAAAATTCCAAAAGATTGTTTCTTAAACTCAAGCTACCCTGCCCCGGTTTATCTAGGCTTCACAGAAGCCTCTGGCCTAATCGCCAACTTCACAGCAAAACTAGTGGCTAAATTGAATAAAGAATACCAAAGTGCAGAAGGTAATATCGGCACCTGTAGCTTAGATGTAAGTTTTGAAAAATCAAATCTCCACTTCTTTGATCGCCTCCAAAGTGGACTTGGTGCTAGTGCCCAAAATGATGGTGTAAGCGCTGTAGACAAATGGTCTCACGATGTTTTAAAAGCAAGTATCGAAGAAATCGAAAAACGTTTTCCTCTACACATAAGAAGTACTAGCATTCGTCCTGGATCTGGCGGTAATGGTACTCACCAGGGTGGGAATGGTATGATTCGTTCTTACATTTTTAAGGAATCGGCCAAGATCAAATGGTTTAGCGCAATGACTGGCCACAGTCCAGATGGCTTTATGGGCGGAAGTTCGGGGCTCGGTCCCCAGTTTCTTTTAGTGCGTGATAGCGATAAAAAGCGTTTAGAGTTAATGGGAGAAATGCAGGTAGAAGCTGGAGATAGGCTCGATATACTTACTGCCGGCGGTGGCGGATTCGGAGAGGATTAAAGCTCTCCGATTAATATTTCTTGCCCTAAAAACTTCAAAAGATGTTTTGATAATTCTTCGCTAGCCTTATTTAAATTTGCCATAAACTCTTCATGCGTAGGAATTCCTCCATCGACAATGTCAGTAATGGATTTAATACAAATCAATGGAATATTATTTTCTTCACAAATTTCAGCAATAGCAGCCGCTTCCATTTCTTTAGCGTGAGCACCAAACTCATGAATTAGGTCTAAATCTCTATCCACAAAATCCAAACTATTTCCGGTAGAAATAAAACCCTCTAAAAAATCATACTTATCAAACCACTCCTTTTTAAAGTGTAGTGAGTACTCCCCTCGCGCAAAAGCTTGCCATTCTTTAGAAATTGGAACTCTACGATCATGATAAAAAGCCTTTTTCCCCAAAAACACATCACCAACTTTATTACCACGAGAAGCAAATCCACCGGCTGTTCCCGCATTAATAATCATCTCTGCCCCTAAAAGTTCAAGCGCAATAAAAGTCGCTACACAAGCAGCTTGAGTACCAACCTTAGAAACATTCTGATCCTTGATGTAACTACCATTTAAAATTAAATAAAAGCCAGGATACTTACTCGATTCATAAATCTCATTTTTCCATTTACACTTAGAATCCAAAGAAAAACGAGTCATTCCAAACTCAGAAATAACAGGTTTTGCTTCCTCTTTCATAGCCATAATCAAAGCAGTCTTCATTCCATCTCCTACAAAAAACACTCCCCCCTTTATACCAAAAACCCCAAACAAAACCACCCCAAAAAAACAAAAACGCTTTTGAGAGCGAAGCAACTCAAAAAGCCATCGGCGGCAAAGCCGCCCAAACCACCCGCGCCAGCAAAAATAAAAGTAGACGACGAGATTTAGACAAGAA
>DJMA01000034.1:0-36657 GCA_002436415.1 Bdellovibrionaceae bacterium UBA6502
GGAGTATATAGGGGGCTAGATTGTATCGATAGGATCACTAAGCACCGAAACAATATCATTCGACCTTCTGTCTCTTATCTATTCATTAATTTAATAGCAGGAGCAATTTGGCCTGATTTATCTCAGATAATTGTAGACCATATCGGACAAAACGGAAGTAACATACTAAGAATCTATTTGCCTTTGGCCGGATTGAGTACTGGAGTGGTACTTCCTTTTTTTAGTCAAATAAATACCCAACATCATGTAGCTGAAAGCTTTGATATAAAACGCGACTTTAAGAAGATAAAAAGAAGATTTGCAGATCAGCCGGAGCTCGAAATGATGGTCTACCTCACCAACGCATTTGACCGAGCCCTTTTCTTGAAAGATCAAGCTTTAGAAACGAAGGTTATTAAAAGTTCTGCAAATATACAGAAGGAATACTAGTCTTCCAATTGAGAGGGCAGTTCCCCGATGAAACTGTAACGCTTGATATAGTTTTATTAAGTAAATTCTGAGAGATTAGATTATTAATCTAACTTTTCCTATATTTTGTATCGATTTAAAAAACTCTAAATTCGCTGAAACTCACACATCTTAAGAACAAATTAAAAGAAGCTCAGAAATTTATACTTATTTTTAGACAGATACAAACACCTTCCTCCTAATGTTTTAATAAATTCTGTAAGAAAAATGAGACTAGTTAAAACATTGGATTCAAACTTTAAAAACAAAATCCTTCGCAATAAAACTTATCAAAGCAATCAAGCTTAGATTTTTTTGGTTTCAAATATAGACATTAGAGTAAGTACTACAATATTAACAAGACCATAGAGTAGCATGGCCTAAAAACTGGTTATATATTAATGAAACTGCTATAAAACCCATATGAAAGAAAAATACAAAGCAGGTCAAAAAGTCGACCTAGAAATTTTACGAGAAACCGATCTTGGCTTCGTTGCAACTATCAACGACGAAGATGAGGGACTTCTTTACCATGAAGAAATTTTTGAAAGACTAGAGCCAAGACAAAAGCTTCCTGGATACATAAAAAAAGTAAGAGACGACAAGGCAATAGATCTAATCCTTCAAAATCTCGGCTACCTTGGTACGAAAGAATTGGCCGAAGAGATCTATCAATACATCAAACAAGAAGGCGGCTATATACCTGTTAATGCCAAATCAAGCGCCAAAGAAGTTCACTATCACTTTTTGGTCAGCCGAAATAAATTTAAAATGGCTCTTGGATATCTTTATAAAAATCGATTGGTTGAAATTACTGATAAAGGAACTCAAATTATCCCTGACAAAAATACTTGAGGCTTCGTGATAAGAAATTTCGAATCATCTAAGGGCGCAACAGAATTGTTATATAATTTTGGATAGAACTATGATTAGAACAAGAAACGTTAACAAGTTTCACGAAGCTTAAGCAACTAATATTCAGAGTTCAAAACCTTATCTGCTAGAGGTTTGAAAAGCGTTTACAGGACTAGACCGTTTTAAATAAAAAATGAGTCATTAACTTTCTTAGTTAAAAATAAAAGTTGCGAAACAAATATTTTTACAGAGGAGAAAGAGTAATGACTCAACAACAATACATTATCAATCGAAAACTAAATATTCTAGAACTAAGTGAAAAGTTAGGAAATATAACGGAAGCCTGTAAACGGCTCGGTGTAAGTCGTCGACATTATTACGATATTAAACAAGCTGTGGAAGAGGATGGTATCGAGGGTTTACTTGAAAAGTCTAGGTCAAAGCCACGAATTGGAAATAGAGTAGCTCCTGAGATTGAAAAGTTGGTGCTGGACTATGCTTTACAGTTTCCAACCCACGGGCAAAATCGAACAGCGAATGAGCTGAAAAAAAAGGAATTCCATTATAGTTAGTGGCGGCGGTGTTCGAAGCATATGGCAACGGCACGACCTTACTACCAAGGCTCTTCGGCTAAAGCGACTAGAAAAATACTCAGCAGAGACCAACGCAATTCTTACTGAGAGTCAGGTTCAAGCTCTGGAAGAGGCTAAGGAAGAAAAACAGGCTCATGGTGAAGTGGAAACCTATCATCCAGGATTTCTATTCGCGCAAGATACTTATTATGTCGGCTATATCAAAGGTATTGGGAAGATTTACCAACAGACAGGGATCGACACTTATTCAAACCTCGGTTTTGCAAAGCTCTATCTTCAAAAAACAGCTCTTACAGCAGCAGATTTCCTTAATGATAAAGTCCTGCCTCTTTTTGACGAGCACGGGATGAAAGTTCTTCGAGTGTTGACTGATAACGGCCGCGAGTACTGCGGTAGACTTGAAGATCATAAGTACCAGCTATTTTTACATCTCAGTGACATCGAACACTCAAGAACCAAAATCAGGCGCCCGCAAACAAATGGCTCAGTCGAAAGACTTAACCAGATAGTTCAAGATGAGTTTTACAAAGTAGCATTTCGTAAAAAACTTTATACATCTTTAGATGATATGCAAATCGACCTCGACGAGTACATGAAAACCTACAACTTCGATCGAACAAACCAAGGAAAACGTTGCCAGGGTCGAACTCCATTTGAAACTTTTGATGAGGGGTACAAACTTTATGAAAAATATGTTCAAGAAAAACAACCACTACCCGAAGAGATAGTGGCCGATTAAATTAACTTTGACTAAGAGAGTTATGTAAACGCTTTTCGTGATTACCGCACCTTATCAAATCCAGATATTTAAACAGCCCCCTACTGCTATAGGACTTTCATCGGTAATCTTTAGTTGTTTATTGAGAGAAAAATGTATTTTTTTGAAGCACTCAAAGAGCCACTCCAAAATCTATTTAAAAACAGGTGTCTAGCCTCTTTGTAAACGCAGATTCTAGAACTTTACGGTGTTTAATCATATGCCCCTCACCTAGTACTAAGGTCACATCTTTATTTTCATTTAAAAGATCTTGCAAAGTATCGATGTAGGATAATTCCCTAACAATATCTGTTTCAAATGCCATTTTATTAAGCTCTGTACCACCATCTTCTTTTGGCTCAGTGAGTGATCTTCTAATATGCTTGTAATTAAACTTCCCGTCTGTTTTCGAAGAAACCCAATCATTGAAATCATCTATATCTTTTTTACTACTAAGACCACACTTGTTTTTCAATTCAGTCTCGTATGATTTAATATCGCTAAACTTCTTCTCTAACAAATTCCTTATGCAAAAGAAGGCATGAATATCCCACTTACTATATTTTTTAGATTCTAAATGATTTGATATTGTCTTGGCCTTTGGTTCACCACCTTTAAATGGGATTCCTTCATCTAAACTTTTTGAAAGAGCATAAAGTCCTTCATAACATTTTCTTCCCTTCCAATTCTTTCTCTTGCAATCTTTGATTTGACCCAAAACTTGTTTAGTAACCTTAAAATCAACCGGAAATCCTTCTAGGACAGCAACTACATCTGTATTCTTCTTCCTGACCAAGTCATCTATTGCATTCCTTGTTGATAGGTTATCACTTTTTGCAGTTTTATGTGCACTCGCAAGAAAAGAAAGCTTTCTGTCCCCTTTTGCAAATTCGCTTAGGTAAGGGGGCTGATTGCATTTATCAGAACCAATAAAAGGTTTACAAAGTTCCGTACTCTTTTCCGGCTCTAGACGGCAAAAGTCTTTATTAGTATTTGGATTAAGATGATTGCGTAAAAGCTTACTATCGAGATAGATGAAGTCTTTTTTGATCTGGTCTAGCACTTCGCTTTTAGGTTCCTCGTATTCCAACATTCCACAGGTCTGACATTCTTCGATGAATTTCCCTTCAGTCTCTGCTGGTAAAATCGGAGAAAGAGAAGTAGATAAAAAAAAGAGTAGAATTTGATGCTTTAACACAATTAAATTATATATTCCGAACAGCAGCCCCACAAAAGTCTTCGAATAAAAACCAAAAGACTATACCTAGACCTCTTGCTTAAAACTTAAGAACTAGGCAATCTTTTCCTTTTCTTCTTGGCAAAACAAATTTCCTAAAACGAAGTCCTTCTTCCATTTCATAATCTCGTTCTAGAAATCAGGAACACCGCAAAGCCACCCAGCAAAATGTTTGCGGCCCAGGCGCCAAAGAGAGGTGGTACTCCTCCGTATTTTGCAAAGGTTTGAAAACTTGAATACAAGGTCCAGAACAAAAAGATGAGTCCAATACAAACACCAATGTTTGCAACGATAGAACCCGACCTTTCTCGTTTTACACTAAAAGGAATCCCCAACAGAACCAAAACAAAACCGGTAAAGGCATAAGAAAATTTGGAGTGATAGCTTACTTCAAATTCTAAAGTGTCTACGCCAGCGTCTTTATTACGTTGAATAAACTTTTTTAACTCTGAGAGCTCCAAACGCGAGGCACTACTGGAGTCAGTTTGAATATCGGCCACTTCCTCATCGATCTCGATCAGTTTCTCCTCATATTTTTTTATAATAGGGAAACTATTTTCTTCCGCAAACAAATGAATTACACCGTCTTTTAATAGCCAAAGTTTTTCCTTTAGCTCCACCATATCGGCTTTAATCATTTGCACCATTTTCCAATTGTTATCGAAATAGTAAAAACTTGCCCCTTGGGCATTTTTACCATTAGGACTTAAACTTTGAATGTTAAAAAGAATATTTCCTGAGCGGTACCAAATTTTACCTTTTTTAACCGTACTGAACATCCCCGGTCGATTTCTAACTTCAACCCAATAGGTATAGTCTTTTTTCTCTTCAAAATTAGGTAAAATTCTATCACTGGCAACAAAGGCCATTCCGCCAAGCAAACTAACCAAAACCAAAATTGGTGCGCTCACTCGCGCTAAACTTAAACCAAAACTAAATAAAGACACTAATTCTGAATTTTTATTTAAGCTGCTAATGGTAAAAACACTGGCCACAACACAAGCGATAGGAAACATCTGATAAATGATCGCCGGCATAGAGTACATATAGTAGCGACGGATGATATCACCAGACACTCCGTAAGAAGACATATTCGAAAGATAATCTACAGCTACAAAGAGAACTAAAAAAATCGCCAAGGAAGATAAAAAGTAAATGATGAAGTTTTTAGCAATATAGCGATCAATAATGTTTATCACTGGGATATATTAGAAAATAATGGCACCTAGGGTCAAGCTCAATGACTTCAGCTACTTGACTCGGCTTTTCATTAATCGAATACTTAATATATGGCATTGCGCATCTTACTTGCTGACGAAAGCGCTACAATCAAAAAAGTTATCGAATTGAGTCTTCAAGACTTCTCTTTGGATCTCAAAACCGTAAACCTTGGCGTTGACGTATTGGATGTTGCGCGCAAATTTCAGCCAGACATTGTCTTTGTTGATATTCTCTTACAAAAGAAAAATGGCTATGAAGTTTGCAATGATTTGAAATCGGATGAAGAAACCAAAAACATTCCCGTAGTGCTATTGTGGAGTGGTTTCATGGACTTAGACCAACAAAAGCTTCAAGTTGTTGGTGCTGATAAAACCCTTGAAAAGCCTTTTGACTCCGATGCGATTCGTAGTTTGATTCACCAATTGGTGCCTCAAAGTGGCCAAGCAAACCCTTTGATGGAACACGTTGAAATTCCTGAAATCCCCGCTCCGGGAGATTACACTCAGGTTCGAAGCCTTGATGAAATCAACAAAAGATTAACGGCCAATGAAGCTTCCCGACAGGTTCAAAACCAAGAGAGCAATGAAAATGAAGCAAATGATGCTCAAAACTGGAACATGGACAACTTTGATTCTTTGCCTGAACTAGACTTTCCAGAAGAAGATGATTCCGATGAAATGGAAAACATCGAAGAAGAAGATGACTTCTCTCACTTTGAACTTAAAACTCCAAGTCTAGCTCCTGAAGAAGCCCCTGAAAGTTTAATCGAATTTTCTGATGATGAAGAAAACGATAATGAATGGCAAAATCAAAGTCTTGGGAAGTTTAAACTAGACCTTCCAGATGAAGACAATGAATTAGAAGAACTTGAAAACTTAGACATCGCTGAAGATGTGAGTGTTCCAGAAAATACTGCTGCTTTCCTTTGGACTCCAGAGAGAGAAGCTGAACTTCAAAAACTTCAAGAACGTTCTGAGTCTCTTGAACAGAACCAGGGTGAAACTCCTCAACCTGAAGCTGAACCAGAAAATGAACCACAAGAAGAACAAGCTCAACCTGTTGTATTACACGCAATCCATGGCCGACCTTCTGAAGAAGAAATTGCCAATGCTCCAGAAATTGAACTTGGGCTTGAGGATGGCGAGCTTGAACTTGAAAACAATAGCGATCTAGGAATCGAAACCATTGAATCGGATGAACCTATGGCAAAAGCTCCAGCGAGTTCACTAAATACTCAAGAACTTGAACAATATATTCATTCCCCTGCCTTCCAAAATATGATAAGAGGGCTGGTAGAAGAAAGAGTACAAGCCATCGTCGAAAAAGCCATACCAAGTTTGGCAAAAGAAGCGATCGAGAAAGAGATTCAGAGGCTATTGGATGAACCTTACTAAAAACAGCGATATTCTAGAAAAAATTGACGACAAAGTTTTAAAGCATGTGCAGGCCGCCCTGGAAGAAGACCTACCTCAAGGCGACTTAACCACCCAACTGCTGAATATAAACTCAGTAGAAGGACATGGAAAGTTCATCGCAAAACAAGATTTGATTTTATCTGGCAGCAATTTTTTAAATGCTGCTTTTTTATTGGTAGATCATACCAGTGATTTAAATTGGCACTTTGGTGATGGTGAAGAGGTTTTAAAAGGGCAATGCTTTTTAGAAATCGAAGGAAACCTAGCAAACTTTTTAAAATCAGAGAGAACCGCCCTAAATTACATCGGCCGTATGTCGGGAATCGCCAGCCTCACTCACCAATTTGTTCAAGAAGTTAAACACACTAAATGTAAAATACTGGATACACGAAAAACCACTCCCCTTTACCGAGAGTTTGAAAAAAAGGCTGTACTTGATGGCGGCGGAGAAAATCACCGTATGAATTTGTCAGATGCCGTTATGCTAAAAGAAAATCACATTCTAGCAGCTGGTGGAATTCAAAAGGCTGTAGATAGCATTCGTAAAAGATTTCACGGCCCTGTAGAAGTGGAAACCACTAATTTAGAAGAAGTAAAACAAGCGGTTGAAGCAAAGATCCAAAGAATCATGTTAGATAATATGAGCAATGAAACTATGGCTGAGGCTTTAACTTTAATTCCAGCAGGAATCGAAACAGAAGCTAGTGGCAATATGACTTTAGACAGAGTAAAGGCTGTGGCCGAAGTTGGAGTGGATTTCATTAGCATTGGTGCACTTACCCACTCAGCTCCTTGTGCGGATATTAGTTTAGTCTTTGACTGGAAGAACTAATGCTTGGCCAAGAAGTTGTTGAACAAGCAAAGGCACTAGGAATTCCCGTTCATTTTTCTGAAAAAATTGGAAGCACCAATGATTGGGCTAAAGAAACCAAAACAGACTCGCCAAGTCTGTTTACTTGTAACCAACAAACTGCTGGGCGAGGAAGATATTCAAGAAGCTGGACTGACTCTGAACAAGGGGGCCAGGTTTTTATTAGCTATTCTATGTTTTTAAAAGAAGCGCCACATTTTCTACTAGCTCCACTTATTGGCCTACAAATCAAAGACTTTTTAAAAAACACTTTTCCTCAAGACACAAGCTACCAACTAAAGTTGCCCAATGATATTTATCTAAATCGAAAAAAATTATGCGGAATTCTCTGTGAAATGCAGCAACAAAATAATCTATATCGCTTGATCATTGGCCTGGGAATAAACTTATTCACTCATCCTAACTTAGAAAACTCTGGGGCGATTCTAAAAGAAAAATCTTCTCTACCTGAAAACTTTGTAGAAGAACTGATAGGAGCCATACAAAATTGTGACTTTCATCTTGAAAAATTGAAGCCCAATGTGGCTTTTACAAAGGATGTGGTTTTACAAATGGACGAAGCTGTTGTAGATGTAAGCTCTGAATTTGATTTTATAAGTAATCAACGAGTTATTAATTGGAGAGATTTATAATGCTGAAGTTTGCTTTTGGTTTTTTTGTAGCCATGATTTTAAGCTTTGTTGGTACCGGCGTTTACCTGGGTTATTACAAAAGCGTAGACACTTCCATTGCTACTCCTGTCGAGCTCCACTTACTTGGAAAAGAAGTTAACGGACCTTATCATCTTGTTAATAAGACCATCGAAGAAGTTGAGAGCTTTACCAAAGCACAAAACATTCCCTGCCCAAGAAGCTTTGGAATGTATTTTGATAACCCAGAAATAGTGGAAGCTGAAAAACTAAGAAGCTTTGTCGGCTGTGTAATCGATGAAGAATTAGCTGTGACGCCAGAAGGCTTTAAACAAGAGAGCCCTAAAATTGAAAAAGCCTATATGGCTACTTTCACCGGTAGCCCAGCCCTAGGTCCCCTAAAAATTTACCCAGATGCGAGAGACTGGTTTGAAAAAAACAAATTAGTATTTCCTTATACTCTTGAAATCTATAGAATTAATGATTCCCAGTTTAAAACAGAATACATTTTTCCTATTCCAATTGAGAAAGTAATTCCCGAAACATTAAAGCTTTAACAACATTTTTGCTTAGTGCTTGAAAACCAATTGAAAACTGCTCATACTATCTCTGCTATAAAAAAGGAGAGATCATGAAAAAATCGATGATTTTTTTAGTTAGTTCATTGTTATTAAGTACTCCTAGCTTCGCTGCTGGCGATGCAGCTGCAGGAAAAGCAAAATCAGCTACTTGTGTTGCTTGTCACGGAGCTAAGGGAATCAGTACAAACCCAATCTACCCAAACCTTGCTGGTCAACATGCTGAGTACATCACAGCTCAATTGAAAGCTTTTAAAAGCAAAAAAAGAATCAATGCTGTAATGGACCCATTCATTCAAGCCTTGAGTGATAAAGACATGGAAGATTTAGGCGCGTACTACGAGTCTTTAGGCGCAGGATCAGACGACAGCTCTGGTGGTGGCCGCCGCCGTCGCAGGTAGACTATTCTAAGAGTTTCTCAGGCTTCACTTCATTGAAGTGGAGCTGAACTCCTAACTTTCTCATTTCTTCAAAAAAGTATTCTGGCAATTTTGTTTTCGTAAATATAACCACATGAAAATTAATTTTTTCGCCACCAACTTCTAAGGTTTTATCCGTTAGTCTCTTCAACCTCTGTGATTTCTGAATTAGGTTTTTAGCAAATCTTTCCACTCGTTTTGGATGATTTGTATTTAAGGTTTTTACTTCCATCCAATCCTTGTAAGAACTAGTTACAATATCAATTTCTAATTCTTTCGCATCTAGATACTCTGGACTATCCTTAATCTTTTGAAATACAGAATCAAACTTGTTCTCTACGATATTATCTACAATCGCTTCTAAGGCATTCACTTTGTGAGACTCCAAGGCAACAAGACTCTCTGCCAAAACAGCTCGTGCGCTTAATTCAAAAGAATTAATATTACTAAGAAGCTTTTCAACTTCAGCTTCTCTTCCGCGAAGCTTTTGGGCCTCACCTAAATTCATTGAACCACCAACAGCCTCAAGTTTATAACGAATATTTTCCAAATTGATTTCTAAATCCGTCTCTAGTTTTTCAATAGCAACCGAAATAATTTCTCCAGCAATACTTTCTTTACCAGCCTGCTCAACCAATGCCTCTAAAGATCGAATTAAATCTGCCCTCTGCCTTGTGGACTGAACAAAAACTTCTTCTAAACTCATTTTTTTGGAATACTTTTTATAGACTAAATTACCAACGCCAAACTTTTCAAAAACATGCTTCCTAAGCTGTGATGAAAAATGAGGGTTAGCTGAAAGTATTTCTCGAAGACTAGTTCTACAGTGATTTCTCAAATGTAGATTCTTAGTTTCACCTGCACTCAAACAAATGCTGGCAAAACACAGCATCGAGAAAAAGATTCCCCCCAGATATCTTTTCAACTAACCCTCCCCCGTTGGGTTATCTAAAACAAAATGTTTTAGACATAAAAAAACCGCAATTAAAAAATTACGGTTAATTAAAATCTAATTGTGTGAACGCTTTTTTTAGAGACACTGACCCCACCAGTATTCCTAAAATTATTTTGTAAATTCGGTTTGCTAGCAAACAAATTACATCCCCTTTTTCGTTCAAGAAATTGATATCAATGGGGATCAAAAAAAGATAGAAAAATTCAAAGTTTTTACTTTTTATAAATTTCTCAAAAGAAAATCCTATAGAAATCACTAAAAGACTATTCCTTTGCCTAGCTCTTGAGCATTGCTCTCTCTGAAAACGAAACTTGTAAAAAAATAGCCTCAAATTTAAAAAAACCTGAGGCTACAAATTTTAGTTAGACGCTTAAAGTGCTCATATCTATAACAAAACGATCTGGTGGATTACTACTTAATAGTTTATCCCAGGCAGAATTAATCTCATCAGGTTTAATCATTTCGCATTCGGGATGAATATTATGTTCCGCGCAGAAATCCAAAACTTCTTGGGTCTCTTTAATTCCACCGATTAACGAGCCGGCGATTCTTCTTCTGCCCATCACCAAAGGCGCAGTCATGGGCTCTGCCATGGGCCCAATTTGACCTACTAATACCAAACTTCCATCGATGTCCAATAGAGGAGTATAAGTATTAAAGTCATGCTTAACAGGCACTGTATCCAATATAAAATCAAAACTTCCTGAAGCCTTTGACATCGCATCTTGATCCGTTGAGCTTAAAACCCCTTTGGCACCTATCGCCTTAGCCGCTTCTTCTTTCGACTTTGAGCGACTAATTACTGTAACATCAGCGCCCATTGCTACTGCAAGCTTTACTGCCATATGTCCCAGTCCACCTAAACCAATCACTCCAACTCGTGTACCTTTACCCACATTCCACTTGCGCAGTGGAGAGTAAGTGGTTATACCGGCGCATAGTATTGGTGCGGCTTTAGAAATATCGAGAGCTTCTGGAACCCTAACAACAAATTCTTCTCTGACTACGATGTTCTTAGAATATCCACCCTGAGTAAGGCCGCCTAAATGCTTGTCTTCCGAACCATAGGTTGCTGTCATTCCCGAACGACAAAACTGTTCTTCGTGATTATGGCATTGGTCACACTCTTGACAACTATCCACCATGCATCCAACACCAACCTTGTCACCGACATTGTATTTCTCTACCTTCGCACCAACAGCGGTAACAACACCTACAATTTCATGACCTGGAATCAAGGGATAAGTTTGTGGCCCCCAGTCCCCTTTTACAGTATGTAAATCCGAGTGACAAATTCCACTATATAAAATTTCGATGGCTACATCATTATCTAAAAGTTCTCGTCGTTCGAAATGATATGGCTCTAGATTTTCTGTTGCTGACTTTGCAGCATAGCCTATTGTTTTCATAGATTCTCCTTTTCTTTCGACAAACAGTATATGATCTTTCACTAAGAGTTTGCAGCCAAAGCCCTAAATAAATAGACCTAGATTTAGTGCGAGCAGTACAGACAGCTTTTAAAGTTCAAGAATTAACCAATAGCAAGACAATAGGCCAAAATCTCCAAATTCCTCTAGTCATCTACATCTAAAAGAAGTTTGTTTGCTAAAATCATTACTGATCTATGGAGAACTTTTTATGATTTTTACCTTAAGACTTCTAATCTTTTCATTCCTCAGTATTTCAGTAGTGAATGCCAATCAAAGTGAGGGAAAAGTAATCTCTAACGAAGAATGTAACACCTGTTCCCCTGCTCCGTCCAACAAATCTCTTTCCAAAAACCTAAATGACATTGTCCAAACAAAACCGATAAAGGATAAACTCTGCAAGGATTGCGATCTTAACGAAAAGACCAATGTCCAAAATGAAGAACAAAGACTTTCATTTTCTTGCGTAGATTGTATTTATGAAGAAGATGCGCCTAAAAACATTCACTTTAAAAACAGTCGAGACAAGTCTTTTGAAACTTCTAACTTTAAGGAACTAAAAAAATTATTAGAAGAACTTTCGACAAAAAACTCATCCGGAAAATTTATTTATCGAAAGCAATTGGTGAATACTTTTTTTACGAAAGAAGATGGTTCCTATTTTAGCGACTACTTCGGATCTCCTCAAAAAAACAATTCCGATGCAATCCAGTTCATAGACCAGCTGATTAATATCGCGGAAGAAATCTTCTCCGATAAAAAAAGTTTTGATGAATTTAAAAATGGTATCTTTTCAAGTTTTTGGATCGATTATACTTCCAGTGAAATCAAGCAACTAAAATACTACTTACAAGAATACTCTAATCACTTTCAAAAGTCGTTTTGCACAAACAACTCTTTTTACGAAGAAAGCCCCTTTTCAATTTTTGCTGGTTATGAACAAAATTTAAATGACATCAAAAACGATGCAAAAAAAATTGCAAAAATAAACTTATCCATATCTTGTAAATAAAAAAGGCCGAAGAAATCTCTTCGGCCTTTAAACTTTTTTTATTTTAAAAATGACTCTTAGTTCTTACGAAGAAGATTCAAAGCACTACCTGCTTCAAACCACTTAATTTGCTCTTCATTGTAAGTATGGCGAATCTCTGCTTCATCCTTGCTACCATCTTTATGATTAATTACAAGAGTAAGCGTTTTCCCTGGAGCAAATGAATCAAGACCAACTAGATCTAATTTGTCATCAGACTTGATCTTGTCATAATCCGCAGGATTTACAAACATTCCCGCGAACACACCTTGTTTTTTAAGGTTTGTTTCATGGATACGAGCAAAGCTTCTAGTGATAACAGCGGCAACATTCAAATGACGTGGACACATAGCTGCGTGCTCACGAGATGAACCTTCACCGTAGTTTTCATCACCGATGGCAATCCATTTGATCCCATCAGCTTTGTAGTCACGAGCTAACTTAGAAAGGTTTTTAACTTCTCCATTACGGAAATCAACACCCGTTCCAGGCTCTTCTGTAAATTGGTTGTTTGCTCCTAAGAACATATTGTCAGAAATATTATCCAAGTGACCACGGTATTTTAACCAAGGACCCGCTGGAGAAATATGATCTGTAGTACATTTTCCTTCTGCTTTTAATAAAACAGGAAGGTCTTTAAAGTCTTTGCCATCCCAAGGAAGGAAAGGAGTTAAAATCTGTAAACGATCACTTGTAGGATTTACTTTTACTTCAGCATCAGAACCTTTAGGAGCTAGGTAACCTACCTCGTCAGGCACAAAACCACTTTCTGGGAACTCTGGAGCAACCGGTGGATCTAATTTGAACTTAGTTCCGTCCTTTGCTTCTAGCTCATCAGTTAATGGATTGAAATCAATACGACCAGCAAGACCAAGAGCTGTAACTAATTCTGGGCTACCGATGAAACCTAGTGTTGCTGGGTTTGAATCGTTACGAGCACGGAAGTTACGGTTAAAAGAAGTCACGATAGTGTTGATGTCACCTTTATCGACGTCATCACGTTCCCATTGACCAATACAAGGACCACAAGCGTTTGCCAACACTGTAGCACCTGCTTCAGTCAATGAAGTCATAAGACCATCACGCTCAATCGTGTTTTGAATCATATTTGAACCCGGACTCACAAAGAAAGGAGTGGGCATCTCATAACCTTTTGCTTTTGCTTGCTCAATAATAGAAACAGAACGTCCAACGTCTTCGTAAGAAGAGTTAGTACAAGAACCGATCAAGGCAGCAGACAATTTAGGGTCCCAACCATTTTCTTTACAGTGGGCGCCCATTTCAGAAATTGTATGTGCTAAATCTGGTGTATGAGGACCAACAAGATGTGGCTCTAAAGTAGAAAGGTCAATTTCAATCACTTGGTCATAATATTTAGATGGATCAGCAAGTACTTCGTCATCAGCTGTTACTAAATCAAGGTTTTGATTAACAATTTCAGCAATGTGAGAACGCTCAGTTACTTTTAAGTAATCTTCCATACGCTTATCATATGGGAATACAGAACAAGTAGCACCTAGCTCAGCACCCATATTGGTTGTTGTAGCTTTACCAGTACAAGAAAGAGATTTAACTCCCTCACCGAAATATTCAACGATTTTATCCGTTCCACCTTTTACAGTCAGAATGTCTAAAAGTTTTAAAATCACATCTTTACCAGAAACCCAACCGTTCAACTCACCTTTTAAGTGAACACCGATTAAGTTCGGATTTTTTACTTCCCATGGAAGTCCAGCCATCACGTCAGCAGCATCTGCACCACCAACACCAATCGCACACATTCCTAAACCACCAGCATTTGGAGTATGAGAATCTGTTCCGATCATCAATCCACCAGGGAAAGCATAGTTTTCTAGAACCACTTGGTGAATGATACCAGCACCAGGCTTCCAAAAACCAATTCCGTAACGAGAAGATACTGACTCTAAAAAGTCATACACTTCGCCATTTTCACTCATAGCAACTTCCATATCCTTACCACGACCTTTGTGGGCACGGATGATGTGATCACAATGAACTGTAGAAGGAACAGCTGCTTCTTCTTTTCCAGAAAGCATAAATTGTAGTAGAGCCATCTGCGCAGTAGCATCTTGCATTGCTACACGATCAGGATGTAATAAAAGGAAACTAGAGCCTCTTTCCAACTCTTGGTTTTCAGCGTCTACTAAACGACCATATAAGATCTTCTCTGCCAAAGTTAATGGGCGTCCCAAACGTTTTCTTACGATCTCAAGATTCTTACGAGCTTTGTCGTAACTATTTTTTACCAATTCAGAAGTGGTCTCGATGGTGGCCATGATACTCCTTTTTTAAGCCTCAGCCTTGCGTTTATTTCAATATGGTTTCATCTAGAGTTAATAGCAAAGTTTCACTTAAAGATTCAAGAAGCCATCTGCTATGGTTATTGAAAGTGCAATTTAGGAATTGTCCTATTTCTCTAAAAATCCCCATCTGCCAATGGAAAAACCAGAGATTTCACTGCAAACTTCACTACTAACTATTCCCACCTATAAAAGCTCAAAATCGCAATAATAACAAGCATTAACGCAAAATCTCATGGCTTATAAGCAGGTTTTATGAGCTATAGTTTAGGCGAAGCCATAGATCTTTACTAGGGATTAAACAAATCTTCACCAAGCTGAGACAGAATAAGGCTGCTAATGAGAATGAGTATTATTTGTCTGATACAAAACTTTTATTTGCTAAGAAAATAATCATTTTCAAGGTGGCTTTTTTTTAATAGAACTCTTTCATCTCAAACATTTTCATAATTCTTTTTATCATAAACCTTTGAATAAAATTTCGATTTCCCCAAGGACGCCAGAACTTCTTCTGTTTATTGAGATAAAAGTCAGTTTGCATACCACGTGGAGCAAACAAAACCTCTCCACGGTTTAAGGCTAACTTCAATACTGTTGCCGACAAAGCAGCGCTTGCTGAATAAACTCCACAATGAAGAGATGGAAGCCTGCCTTTTATAAGATCTACGGCCTCAGGAAAGGTAACGTATTTTGTATGTAACATCCAAGGAGACATACCGACCAAAAATCGAACGATCTGTGCTTCTTTAGTTAATCCTGGTTTTTCTAAATCAAAATAATCCGTAAAACTCATCTTTCCAGGATGAAAAACCATAACAGAAGTCCCCATACCGAAAGGGCCAGCGCTAACTACATAACAGTTTCTCTCATAAGCTCTTTGATAGAGAGGAGTTCTTAACTCCGATGCGTACAAATCAAGACCATCCACCACAATGTCTACGTCATCTAAAAAACTTTCAATATTATCTGTGGTTATTCCCTCAGGAAAAACTTCAATGCTCGCTTCAGGATTAATGTCTAAAGCAATTTCTCTAAGAACCTCTACTTTGTCTCTGCCTACAGCGGACATACTAGAGCCAAACTGACGATTAAAATTCTCAACACCAAATTGATCTAAATCGGCAATTTTAAATTTTCGAAACCCTAAGCGAAGAAGCGCATGAAAATTATGACCGCCAACCCCTCCCATTCCAGGAATGGCGATACAAAATTTAGAAATTAAAGATTGCTCTTCAGGGCGTAAATACCCCAAGTTTCTAGAGAAGGCCTTATTGTAGTCAAAGGTTTCTGTGGCTTGATTATTGGCTAAGGAATTATTTTTCATTCCTTCATTATGAGGCATTTCTTAATGATTCTGGTTTTTTTTTAGATTTTTGAAATAGAGTGTTTCATTTTTAGAAAATAAACTTATTTCATTGTTTCGCAACTAGGCTTACTACAGAGAGTAACAATACCTGATCTAAGTCTTCTTCTTTATCCAACTCAATGATGCTCGTTAAATCTTTATAGAACTGAATTTGTAAATTAATGATTTCATTTTTTGCCTTGGGAGAAATGGCTTTAATTAAATAGCTTCTACGCATAAAATTTTGATCATTGGCGACCAAAGCTCTCTGCAAAACATATCGACCAAAGTGCCACGAATAATCGACATGATTTTGTCTAAAATCTAATTTTTCGTGAAAAAGAACTAAGTTTCCATCTTCACTAATCTTTCCATATCCAAGTTTTAGAATTTCATGAATCAAACTCTCTATGCGCTCCTTTGAAACGCCAGTGAGTTGATTTAAATGCGTACTTAGATCTAAGTCTCGCTTTCTTTCGATATCTAAGGCTGCTGATAAAATACCAAATTCAGGATTTGCCGAAACAAAGTTTAAATACTCATAAAACTTTGCATTAGCAAATCGATCCTTTAAAAACTCCTGAGCAAACTCAGCCATAAAATTAGAAAACTTTCCACTTTGGTATTTCGTAAGCGTAAAGAAATCACTGAGACTAATACTTGTTTTATGTTTTTTGAGACGCCACCAAGTACTTGATGACATTTTTAAATCCTCTTCCACAAAATCCATTTTGGGCTCACCATAGAGATCAAAAAACTCATCCAACACCTGCGATTCATTTTTTTCAAGGATCGATACACCGATTGATTTTTTAAAACATCTATCCAATCTTTTTTCAACACCTAGCTTTCGAGAAAACTCTAAAAAATCATTTAAATAAAACTTTTTATAACCAGATTCAAGGCGATGAAAACTAGTTTTAGGCAAGGAAAGAAGTTTATCCATTTCTTGCTGGTCTCGATCCTCGCGGAAAGATTTTAGAATGTGAAAAACATCTTTTTCATGCACGAGTTACTCCTTAGCTAAAACTCAGGCCCCTCTAGCATTAACAAGCTTTTCCTAAAATATAAACCCATATTAATAACACGAAGGCTCAAAAAATATAATTTAACTAAGAGCTCAAAATGACTTCGTTTTTGTAAACTTCTTAAACAAAATATTTTGCTTTACCACCTCCTCAGCCCTCCACTTAGGCCCAGAAAACTAGACTATAGACCTTCTTCAACTCGACCGATTAGGTCTATATGAAAAGAATTAGTCTATACACCTTAGCTTTAGTTTTTAGTTGCTCTGCCCTATTGGCCCAATCCGTTCATCAGAGAATCTCTGAGATGGACGTGGACTATAAAATTCGAGCCAGTGAGGACCCCAATTTTGACAAATTCTTACAAGAAATTAAAACGCAAAAAGAACTCTCTAAAAAAGCTTCACAGGCAAGTAAAGCGCAGAAGCTTTTGATCAAAAAACAAAATGAACAAGCTCGCCTTGAGTACATACAACAAAAGAAACTTCAAAAAAAGAAACAAGATCTCAAAAAACATAGAGATAAAACCGCCTATTATAAAGAACAAAAACGTCTCGCTAAGTTTGAAGAATCACAAAGAAAAAAATTCGTTGCAAAAAAAAGGAATGAAGCAAGGTTGCAAGCAGAGCACAAACGCAAATTAATTGCTCGCATGCAAGCTCGTCTATCGAGATTACCTGCAAGCTACGGCATTGAGAAAAGAGCTCGGATTCCAAAAGACCAGAGAGAAGATCTTTATAAAAAAGTACTAAAACAAAATGAGGCTCAAGAAAGGGCACAAAGGTCACGAAGGTAATTAATGAGGAAAAGAAAAGTTGTCCTCATTACCGGAGCAAGTACAGGCCTAGGACTAAGCCTAGCAAAAAGACTCATCGAAAAAGACAAATACCATTTAATATTAAGCGCAAGAGAAAGCTCTCTATCTAGGTTTTCGGAAGTTCCTATTGCTGAAAATGAAAACCTCTGGATTCGAAAATTAGACATTGAAGAACACAAAGACATGTACGATCTAATCGCTGAGATTAACACTAAGTTAGATGGCGTTGATATCCTGATCAATAATGCAGGGGTTAGTTACAGATCTGTTGTGGAACATGTCACAGAAAAAGAACTAGAAAAACAAATGAGTATAAATTTTAAATCCCCTCTTGAACTCATTCGATTGGTTCTGCCAAGAATGAGAAAAAAAGCATGCGGTAAAATCATCAATATTAGCTCTGTTGGTGGTATGATGGCAATGCCGACCATGGCCATATACTCAGCCAGCAAATTTGCTCTTGAGGGAGCCAGTGAATCCCTTTGGTACGAATTAAAACCCTACGGGATTTCGGTAACGCTAGTTCAACCAGGTTTTATCAACTCGGATTCCTTCTCTAGAACTAGACTTACTCAACTTGCGGAAAAGTCTTTTAAAGACAGTAAACTCTCTTATCATAATCACTATAAAAATATGGCCAACTTCATCCAATTTATGATGCGACATACACCAGTGAGAAAAAATGATGTATCCATGACTATTCTAAAAATCATGGAACAAAAAAATCCTCCCCTTAGAGTGGCAGGTTCTTTCGATGCTTGGTTATTCGGTGCTTTAAGGAGAATTCTCCCAAGAAGTATCTATCATTGGTTCTTATATAAAAACCTCCCCGGAATCAAAGAATGGGGCCGGGAATACAAGCCTTAGAACCTCTCCCCTTAAAAGATTTTTTTCTAGAACTCAAAGGGCAAAAAAAAACCTTCCGAAGAAGGTTTTTTTACTATTAAATCCAACTGCCTTTTTTAATTTTCTCTAGGATAATTTTCTCAGGCATGATTGGATCTTTTGGATCTACCATGAAAAAAGCCTGCTGCTCACAACGACGTTTTTCTTTAATCAACCACTTAAGAACTTGGGCCAATTTTTTATTCTTCTTATCTTGGAAGAATGGGTCATTTTTAAGAACGTCAGCCGCTTTTTTCAAAGCTCTCATCTCTCCGGCATCCTTAGTTTTCACTTCGTAGGAGTGAAGATCAAACTTATCCACATCCTCAGGTAATACACCTAAAAAGCGAACGTCAGGAGCACTGAAATCTTTATTACGAATCAAACTCGCAGCTGATCCAGCGCGAAGAGTTCGATAAATGTTTTGTAATGTATAGGCATCGAGATCTCCAAAGAAATAGATTGGTAACTTCAATTGATCTTGAATGGTTTTAACCCAACCACGAACACCATTACTCGGAACCCCTTGGGCACCAAGAAGGATACATTTGTTTCGTCTTGTGAATCCATTTGCAACTAGAGTATTGGCTGTACCTTCTGATTCAACAACCAAACAGAAGTCTACTTTTCCTTTGGTTTTAAGCCTAAGATTTTGCGGTCTATTTTTAGGCTGAAAAGGAGATGTACCCAAAGTACTCAAATCGATTGTTGCTTTCGAACCATCATTCAATGTTTCTTCAACAATCAATTGCTGCGAGTAAGTTTGACCACCACGATCATTCGCGAACACATTTAGTTCTTCACGATAAATCTCAAGCATATCTGAAATAAAATCTACGATAGAGTCTGACTCAGACTGCTCATCAAAATCGAGTGGCTTCAATTCAGGACTGTGCTTCACCATCCCTTTAGAGATATAGTAAAGCTCCCTTTTTGTATTTACAGCACCAGTATCTAGGTTTCTCAATAGAATTTCCATCAAGTACACAACACGAGACATTTTTTGTACCGAACTTACATTCAATTCACTTCTTACCTTCTTATCACCTGGGGTCAAATAACCTACTTTAGGAGAATAAAAGGCATTGTCCAAGCTACACTTTGTTGCTTCTAGAACTGGACGAGTTGCATCTTCTAAATCTGTTAACATTTCGTTGCAGATTGTTTTCATCATCTTTGGGATATTTCTTTTCGTCTCAGACGAACGAGCTTTTGCTTTAGCCATTTTAATTCACCCTTATTTCTTCTTCGCTGCTTTTTTAGATGCAGAAGTTTTAGTTTTCTTTTTCGCTGCACTAGCTTTCTTTGCTGTAGTCTTTTTAGCAGCCACTTTTTTAGAGGCTACTTTTTTGGTAGCTGTCTTTTTTGCTGCTGTTTTTTTGGTAGCTACCTTTTTCGTCGCAGTTTTCTTGGTAGTCGCTTGAACCTCATTTGATTCACCAGAATCATCTTCATCATCTACACTCAAATAAGATTCTTTCTGCTTCAACTTAGTTAGCTTCTCTTCTGCCGCCTCTAAATCATCTTGAATATCAGCTGCATCACGACCAAGAATGGTTTGCAGACCATTTTGTGCTTTTTTAATTCTACGATCACTAGCCTCTAAAATTCTTCCCAGAGTAGTTACTAATATTGGACCAAATTTTTCGATATGACTAATTTTTCTCTCAAGGTCAGCAGCCTTTGCTTCCCTTTTAATATGACGTGAAAGCTTCTGTCCCGCTTGCATCAATGCACGTCGGATTTCTTCCACTAACTCATCACTACTATCAATGGTTTCCTTTGAAGCGTTCTTAAATTTAATAAATGGAGACACCACAGAAACTGCAAAAATATAAGGACCTGTCGGAACACTCCCTTTAGGTTGAGAAAGACCATAAGAACGCCAATTTACAGACTCAATCGCTTTTGTTACCGCACAGGCACCTTTGTCAAACTGAAGAGGTACACGGTTAGCAAAACGTAAAACTCTTACAGGAGAGTCATTGTCTTTCATATCTTTAAAACGAGCGATGGCTACTTCAATCACCACAGGTTTAAAATCACAAATTTTTGGCTTTCTTGTCACAACAGAGAAAAAGTCTACCTCTCCTAAGCGATATACCGATTTAGCCAGGGAATCTTCACCTACAGACAAAACCGATTTTGTACTCGGCGCCATTAAATCCGTTTTTTGAATCGCCTGGTAAGCCTTTTTAAAATCATCTTGGGATAAAGTTTTAACAGGCTTATTCAAAACAGCTTTAGGAAGACCTGATTTTACAAATTGCTTAACAATATTATCAGATACTCTTGAAAAACCAGTTTTTAACCATTTATTCACAGCAATCCCACTATACAAATGAGCATGAGTCATGAACTCCCCTAGCTTCATTGTGTGCGGGTGAGGATTTACTGGAGGCGGCACTTGCGGAATCTCTTCAGAAACACGCGGTGTGTTCACCCATTCGTTATCTAAAAGTTTATAATTTAAGTTTAAATGTGGATTTAGCAGCGCTGTACCTTCAAGGTAAGTTAAAATCCCTGCATCTCCATTAATTTGTACTCTACCATCAATGCGAAATTCAACTTTCAAGCCATTGGTTTTTTCCCAATCAAAGGTTTCACGGTTTTTTAAAACCCCTTTATTCCCTTTAATATCAACATTTACCGTTCCACGAATTGCTTTACGCATTTTCGCTGTCTTCGAAGTTACCACAACCCCTTTGGCATTAGTTAACTGCGCCCAAGTTGTGGCTGCTGAAATACCAATACCTTGCTGTCCGCGTGAACACTGCCCTCTTCCAAATTTACTAGAGGCAAGGTATTCACCAAAAACCTTCGCTAAATCAGTTTCCTCAAGGCCAGGTCCGTTATCTTCTACAATTACTTCGATAAGATCAGTGTTCTTTTGTGAACCTGCACCCTTCTTATTAATAATCACAGAAATTTCCGGTAATACTCCGTTAGCCTCACAGGCATCTAAAGAGTTATCAACAGCCTCTTTTAAGGTGGTTAAAACCGCTTTTGTTGGTGATGAAAAGCCTACCTGCTGTAGGTTTTTCGCAAAATATTCAGCTGTACTACTTGATGTAATTTTATTCGATACACGCGCCACTTCATCGATCCTTTCGAACGAAAAAAACTTTTCCCTATTTACTGTAAATAGAATATTGGAGCTTTTTCAAGTACTTACGAAATTCTATTTTTCATGAAGCTAAAAAAGAAGGCAAAAGGACTTCAAAATATCCTTAGATTTCGATGAATTTTGGTGTTTTTCTCGGGCTTTTTTAGTGCTTTTTAGCCATGTTTTTTAGGCTAAATTTCCTCTGTATTATCAATATTTTGTAAGACTAGTTCGGCCGGAGTATGGTAGCCCTTCTTTGAGTTACAATCTTTACAGGCTGGAACGACATTTCCCTTTGAACTTTTGCCGCCGCGCGCAACAGGTACAATATGATCCATGCTCAATTCATTGGCTGAAAAGCTTTCCTCGCAGTAATAGCAGATTCCTTTACTCAGCTGCTGTTTCCACCATGGACTTTTCCTTAAATCACGGGCTTTATTGCGCTCTTTTTTTATTTGGGCTTGGTCTACAGTTACAAAAAAATGATCCATTGGCCTGTTCTAACATAATTTAATGATGATTTCAGAGATCTTAGTTTTCACGATAAAAAGCTGAAGTTTTTACTCGTAAGTTATATGCAGACTAAAAGCTACATTATTTAAACTACCCACTTTGATTTAGCTGAACTGAAAGATTAGTCACAAAAAACTAGATCCGAACATAAAACCTATTCCAAGAGGTCTCTATTTGTTAGTAAGCTTCATTCGAACTTAGAGGGGCCTATTTATACCTAAAAGCCCGAAACTGGAATGAAGCCATGCCAGCAAAGCCACGAGATACCTAAGTAGGTAGCTACTTTTTGAACTTCTACCCCAGAAAGCCTAGATTCCCATTTTCTTTAATGATATAAGCTCAAATCTAGCCGAATTAAAGGAGACTGAAACATGATGAATCTTGAGGATATGGAAAATCGCCTAAAAACCCGTTTCCCTGATGCTGAAGTGAAACTTGCAGACATGACAGGTACTGGAGACCATATTTTTTTAGAGATTCAAACCAGCGAGTTTGAGGGTATGCCGAGAATCCGCCAACACCAATCCGTAATGGCAGTCTTCGACGAAGAGTTAAAATCAGGTAAACTTCACGCAATTCAAATTCAATCCAAAGCAAAATAGTAATTAAGGAGATCTCAATGAGTGATGTTAAAGAAAGAATTGAAAAAATATTAGAAGAGCATAAAGCGGTTCTTTTTATGAAAGGAACACCTAGCTTTCCGCAGTGTGGATTCTCAATGAGAGCTTCCGCCATTCTGCAAGAACTTGGTGCTGACTATTTTGCAGTAGATGTACTAGAAGACCCAGAAATCCGCGAAGGAATCAAAGTTTTCGGCAACTGGCCTACCATTCCTCAACTATACGTGAATAAAGAACTTCTAGGTGGAAGCGATATCCTAATGGAGATGTTCGAGACTGGAGAGCTAAAAGCAGCTCTTGAGGCCTAAGCCCTAGCAAATACTGTCTAACAAAAAAACAGGTCTTCTAAGGCCTGTTTTTTTATTTAATGTAAAAGCACAATTGCAATTACCACCCACGGCATCCTTAAAAACTAGAGTCATAGTCTTAAGAAAAACCTGACAATTGAAATGAAATATAGGATATTCAATGGCAAATCTAAACAAGGATTAAACATTGTCATTGACGGAATTAAACGACTTTTTATCTGCAGAACAAATACAAACCGATAAAGACATTTTAGAAAGCTATGGACGTGACTGGACGCGCTTTTGGCAAGCCAACCCATCAGTAGTTTTATTTCCAAGGTCTACCGAAGAGGTACAAAAGATAATTCTTTGGGCGAACAAGCATTCTTTGAAAGTCGTTCCTTCCGGAGGACGCACAGGCCTAAGTGGCGGTGCTGTTGCTAAAGATAAGGAAGTGGTTTTATCCTTGGACAAATTAAATCAAATTGAAAACTTCAACGAAATTGACAAAACGGTAGACTGTGGTGCTGGAGTTATTACTGAAGCCCTTCAAGATTTTGTGAAAGAAAAGTCTTACTACTTCCCAGTAGATTTTGCAGCAAGAGGCTCCAGTCAAATCGGTGGAAATATTGCTACCAATGCTGGCGGAATCAAAGTGATTCGCTATGGAAATATGAGAGAATGGGTTGCTGGTTTAGAAGTTGTTACGGGCAAAGGGGAAGTATTAAACTTGAACAATGGCCTGATCAAAAACAATACTGGCTATGACTTTCGCCATCTTTTTATTGGTAGCGAAGGTACCCTTGGAATAATAACTAAAACAAAAATTAAATTCACTACTCTACCAAAAGAAGAGCAGGTGCTACTCCTAGCTGTACCAAGCCTGAGAGAAATCATGCCTATCTTTAAAGTTTTCACAAAAGAACTACCGGTGACTGCTTTTGAGATGTTTACCGACAAGGCTTTAAAACATGTTTTACATTCCACAGAGCTAAGCTCACCTTTTCCTGAAGATTATAGTACTTACCTCGTGGTAGAAGTAGAAAATCAAAATGAATCCATTGAAGAAAAAATCATGGGATGTTTTGAAAAATGTATGGAAGAAGGCTGGATAATGGATGGCTTAGTTAGCCAAAGCCCTACCCAAGCTAAAGAGTTTTGGACTTATCGCGAACAAATCTCTGAAGCCCTTGCCTTTGCCCCGCCTCACAAAAATGACATTTCAGTAAACGTCAGCAAGATCCCCGATTTCATTGAAAAAGTAGATCAGATTTACCAAGAAAAATACCCACAATTTGAAGTGATCTGGTTTGGGCACATTGGTGATGGAAACGTTCATGTAAATATCCTAAAACCAAAAGACATGGAGATGAATGACTTCCTCAATGAGGTACACAAGGTGGATGATATTTTATTCCAAGAAATCAAAGCTCTAGGTGGTAGTGTAAGCGCTGAGCACGGTGTGGGCTTAGTCAAAAAGAAGCCTTTGAACTACACTCGAAGCAAAGAGGAAATCGAAATCATGAAGGCAATGAAACAAGCATTTGATCCAAACCTGATTCTAAATCCAGGGAAAGTGTTTGATATGTAGATCATTTTGGATAAATACATCCTTTTTAGAAAAAATAGACTTTAAGAAAGAGCTGAGTTTTTCAGCTCTTTTTTTAATCAAATCCCAAAACAATCCTCCCCTTTCACCTGAAATTATTTCAGTGATCCTGAAATGGATAGGCAAAGATAATGAAATTGCCTATTTATATAAGTTATCGGGAGGGGAAAAATGAAATCTATCATTGTATTATTACTATTTATTAGTCCCATTACAATCCAAGCAAACCAAGAGTTTAAAGCGGCTACAAACTGCTTAGAATATGAATACGAACTGGCTAAGGAAGACTACAAATTTTCTGAGTTAGCATTGGTCCTAGAGTTTGAATCCTTCTTAAAACTTCGATGCGAGCCAATTTTACAAACAGCCATTAAATCTCTACCCGAAAGAAATCAAATTCGCAAAAAGGCAGAGATCATAGATCAATCTTGCCCGAATTGCCTTCGCTTTAGAGTGCAATGGGATTCCCATGGTATCAAACGAGTTGGAATTAAACGAAATAACGTATTTCTAATAAGCAAAGAATATTAAAAAAAGGCTGATTTGCATCAGCCTTTTTTTATAATAAACGAGTTTTAATCGAAGTATCCAGAGCAGCAATTTGCTCGCTAAGCTCGGGGCCGTAGCCAGCCTGCACATCCATAACCAGATAGCCAATGTTCGGATCTGTATTTAGATTTTGGTACATGATATTCGCACCCAAAGAGGAAACAATCTTTGTCACGTTAGAAATTACTCCTGGTACGTTTTTATGGACGTTAATCACTCTTCTTGCACTTTCCTGAGGTTTTCCACACTCAATTACTGGAAAGTTAACAGCACCACCTGTAAAACCGTCATTTAAAAAACGAATCATGCTTTCTGAAACTTCCATTCCAATCGCTTCTTGTGCTTCCTCGGTAGAACCACCAATATGAGGTGTTAAAATCACATTGTCTAAGCCTCTTAACAAAGAATGAAACTCTTCATCATTGTTTTTAGGTTCACTCGGAAATACATCCACTGCAGCACCACGCAATTTTCCACTTTGCAATGCCTCGACTAGATCTTCTATGACAACAACACTTCCACGAGAGGCATTGATTAAATAAGCCCCTTGCTTCATTTGTTTAATTACTTCTTTGGTCACCATATTTTTCGTAGAAGAAGTTTCTGGAACATGAAAGCTTACAAAATCAGAAATTTCCAAAAGCTCTTCTAGATTTGCACATGGAGTTGCGTTTCCTAATGGAAGTTTTTTAACTATGTCATAATAAAAAACATTAATCCCCATAGCTTCAGCAAGGACACTGACCTGACTGCCAATATGCCCGTAACCTACGATTCCTAAGTTTTTTCCACGAACTTCATGAGCATTTGTGGCGCTTTTTTCCCATACCCCTTGATGCGCCAACATACTTACATGAGTGAGTCGACGGCTTAGTGAAATGATCTCAGCAATAACTAACTCTGCCACAGACCTTGTGTTGGAGTACGGAGCATTAAAAACTGGGATTCCTCTTTGATTCGCTGAATTCAGATGAATCTGATTTGTACCAATGCAAAAGGCACAAATACTTAGTAAGTTTCCCGCTTCTTCAATCACCTTTGGCGTGATCTTTGTTTTTGATCGCAAACCAACTGCATCGTAGTTTTTTAGCTCACTAATTAGCTCATCTTCGTTCATCGCCGATTTACGAAGGTCTACATTAAAGCCAGCATTCTCAAGATTGGTTTTTGCTACTTGGTGAATATTCTCTAGAAGTAAAATGTCCATAAAGCCTCCGACTGCATTCTATGAACTTTTAAGTCTATTGTCATCGTAGAATCAATTTCCTAACCAACATCTTCCCAATATCGACTAGCTCCCCTAGAACAAAAACATCGTAAAAAAAACAATCTTTTAATGCATAACATTAGTGCATTTTTTGCTAAAGCGCCTGCTAAGTAAGCTGAACTTCATCTCCATGCTATTCAAGTGCTTAGCCCTATGATAATTTTATATCTCACTCATTTAGGGAGGAATCGTGGCAGGAAAACAATTTCGACTGCTTGTTGTTGATGACGATAATCTTGTAATTCAAACCATGAAAATGGCACTGCCGGAACAATGGTATTTACGTGGTGTTAACAGCATCGAAGAAATCCCTAGTGACGAGTCTTTTGATGCTGCATTTGTGGATATGCACCTAACTGGCGATATCACAAAACCAGAGGGTATCAAGGTTCTAGAAAAACTGGAAGTTGAGTTTCCTCACACAGAATTGGTTGCTATGTCTGGAAATCTTGATCGAGATATCATGGAAAAATGCTTAAAGGCCGGAGCCACGAGGTTTTTAGCAAAACCTCTTTCCAAAGAGGAAGTGGTTTTGGTGCTAGATAAAATTGAAGCTTTGATTTTACTAAAAGCAGCAAGTACCAGATCCAACCACATCACTACTCCTTGGATCGGCGAATCCCAAGCTTCTCAAGATATCAAAAGACAGTTAGCTGATTTAAAAGGAGAGTCTGGGCCAATTCTTATTGAAGGAGAATCTGGTACAGGAAAGGAAGTAGCTGCAAAACTTCTTCATAGTCATGATAGCGGTAGACCATTTATCACTGTAAATGCGGCAGCGATTCCTGAAACTGTTTTTGAATCTGAATTTTTTGGACACGTTAAAGGTGCATTCACGGGTGCCGATCAAAACAAGATTGGGCTTGCTGAAGCAGCTCATGAGGGCGACTTATTTATTGATGAAATTGAGGCCCTTCCCTTAAGCCAACAGGCGAAACTTTTACGCTTCCTTGAAAGTGGTGAGATTCGTAGAGTTGGTGCGAAAGATTCTATTCGAGTCAAAGTTAGACTAATTGCTGCGACCAACAGAAATTTAGAGCAAATGGTTGAAAAAGAACAATTCCGTGAAGATTTACTCTGGAGAATTTCAGGTAAAAAACTTTTACTCCCACCATTACGAAATCGAAAAGATGATGTAACTCTGCTATGTAGTCACTTTTTAGAAATGGAACGACCAAAAAGAAATAAGCAACTCGCTGAAGATGCTATTCTTGCCCTTTCTAGATATGACTGGCCGGGGAATGTGCGCGAATTAAAGCGCGTGATAGAACGCTTAGGAATTAGCGCCCCACTACCAATTATTCGAGCAGAAGATGTGAATAAAATCATTAATCCCTCCTCTGCACCTACTTCTAACTCAAGTTCCGAAGAGCTTGATTTATACCTCGGACTATCAGCTTTGATGGCTAATTACGAAAAACAAATAATAGAGATGACACTTGAAAAACAAAGAGACGTGGATGAAGCCGCTAAAATTCTACAAATCTCAAGATCCTCTTTGTACAAAAAAATTAAAGACCACGGGTTAGGATAATATGCTAGATACACCGACTTGGAATGATGAAATTTTCAGAGGCAGTCTTGTTTATGTGGCCGTCTTCATGGCTATCATTGGCGCCTGTGTTTTTCCTTTTAGAAACAAGAATCTGCAAGCAAAAGCAACTTGGGCTAGTTGGATTAGTTGGATGATCGCCTTGCCAATTTTATTTATCCTATTGGCCCTAGAAGGTAGCTGGCCTCTCGCGGGTTTTGTCTTTTTGAGTATTCTGGGTATTAGTGAGTTTTTTCGCATCACAGGAATATATAGTCATTATTGGTATTTGTGGTTTACCTACGGTGCCGCCGTAGCCACCGGGCTTTGTATACATTATAACTTAGCCTACCTATATAATCTTATGCCGATGATTTTACTCTTTTGCTTAAGCATCATTCCCATTTTCCAAAATGAATACAAGAGAATGCTCCAGCTTATTTCACTAAGTATCATTGCTTACATTCTGATTGCTTGGTCTTTTTTACACTTAGGCTGGCTAGTGCGTTGGGAGAATGGCGCAAGGCAATTACTTCTAATCATCCTTCTTACAGAAATATGTGACGCTCTAAACTTAGCCTTTAGTAAACTCTATGGAAAAACCAAATGGTTTGCCAATATTGCTCCCAGAAGGAATGTTGAAGGCTTTGCTTTATCCTGTTTAATCACACTTGCTCTTGCCTTTGGCCTAAGACACCTACTTCCTGAGCGCACAGAAATTTATTGGTTGAGTGCTGGTTTGGCTGCCTCCCTTGTGGGTGGAATGGGCGACATTGTGCTAAGTGGAATTCGCAGAGACATTCAGGTAAAAGACAGAAATGCTTTTATTATTGGAAGAAGTGGGGTTTTGGATAGATTAGATAGACTGATCTTCGTAGCGCCACTATATTACTACATCCTAAAGACTTTTGAATATTACTCAATCTAAGGCAATTACTTTGGAAGAAAATAAAAACAATAAAAAACAATGGGATTACGATAACGCGCAATGGACGCAACTTCCAAAGCATATGTCCCATCTACCACTCATCGAAAAAGACATTAGCTTAATGAGTCGAACACTTAGAAGTGTATGGGCTTTCTTTTTAAAGGCTATGTTTTTCCGTTTTTACCAGCGCTTAAAAGTTCATGGGGACCTTGCCAAAGTCGCCAAAGAACACCCTAAATTATTGGTAATATCCAATCACACCAGCCACTTAGATGCCGTTTCTATTGCAGCTGCGGTTCCTTATTTTCAATGGTTCTCACTCTACTCAGCGGCTGCCAAAGACTATTTCTTTTCCAACCCATGGAAGAGCTTTTTCTCCAAACATTTTATTGGTGCTATTCCAATTGATCGCGGCGGAAAAAAAGGAGAAGCCATCAAACTCTGTCTTGATATGTTAAATACCTTAGAGAAAATTTGGTTGGTGATCTTCCCAGAAGGAACTCGCTCTAAAGATGGTAAAATTAAACCTTTCAAAAGAGGAGTCAGTCTCTTTGCTCAAAAATCAAATACCTCTATTTTATTTCTTTATATTGATGGCGCACACCGATTGTTTCCTAAAGGGGCTTGGATGCCAAGGCCAGGTGTATTGAAAATGTATGTTGGACCTGTACACCCACCAGCGCCTATCGAGGAAGTAAACCTTGCCTATAAAGCCTGGGTAGAAAGTTTTCGAGATGGTGTATTCAGTGAAGACCCAATCCCAACTGGAAAAAAAGGTCAGAAAAATTAATGCTTAGTTTCAAATAGCAAAATGTATTCACAATGGCTGCTATGAGGAAATTGATCAAGAAGGTTTACCTTTGTAATTCGGTAACCCATATCTTGAATTTTCTTTGAGTCCTCAGCCAAACTTTCAAGAAAACAGCTTATATAGAGCAAACGATCAGGTAATTCTTCTTCGGCCAAGTCCTCAAAGACTTCCAATCCCGAACGAAGTCCACTTCTAGGCGGGTCGACCACCAAGAGATCTACTTCTTTTAAAAGTTGATTCAATTCTTCAGATTTTTTATGTGCGTTCAACCTTTTAAACTGCAATTTCTCTTTCGCAAAAAAACTCTTCCTAGACTCTTCTGCATTCATCATGCAGTTTTTGTCCAGCTCCGTACTAATGCAATCAAAACCTAAGGAAGCCAAGAGAAAACTTAAGTTCCCCGAACCGCTACATAACTCTAGAGCTTTCTGGTTTTTTCCTTCTCCTAAGAAAGAACAAATAATTTCACTCATCTTTGCATTGGTTTTGTAACCGGGTTGAGAAAAACTACCAATATTCATTTTTAAATTCTGCCACTGTCCATCGGCTAAACGAGTTTTAAACCAATCACTTGCTTGGGAGTCTCCTAATTTTAAAACTCCATCTTTTTCAATCAATCTCTTTCTTCTTTGACCAATTTCGATGAACTCAGTTTTTTCCATGAGTCCTCGTAACCATTTTTCTTCATCCAAAAGATTTTTAATCTCTATATTGGCAAGATCAAGCCAAACCCCTTTCTCGGAATTTGCCCCAATCCTTAGACGCACAGACATTTTTTCAACTTTAGGAAGGTCTTCTCGAAACTCTAGAAACCACTTTTCAAGATCTTCTGACATCTGTGGGCAGTTTTTAATATCCAGAATTTCACTTCTATCTTTCGTAAAAAAACCAAATTTAAATTCATCGTTTTCAAAACGTAAAGATAAGTCAGCACGATCCCTCGTTCTTCCTTCCGCAAACTCTGTAAAAGTAATTTCACTTGGAAGTTGAACATCCGAAGAAGAGAACTTGTTCATGAAAGTCTCTCGTTTCTCAGAAACCTGGTCCTCGTAACTTAATTCAATTTTATCACATGCACCGCAACGTCCGGCGTACCTACAATTCAAAGCAAGTTCTCCCTATACCAAGTGAAGATTCAAAAACAAAAACCCAACAAAATTAAAGAACAAATCCCTGGTCAAAAGCTACCGAAGACAGCCTTATAAAAAGAAGGGCTTTTGTTTAGTTCTTTTATTTCAATAACTTACAGATAACATTTATCTCAATTTTTACCTAGACCTTTTGCTTAATTTCACTCCCCCTAGATTCATTACATGGCTTTTATTTTGACTGAATTGTCCAGTTTTGTTAATTTTATATTAAGATTAAAATGTTAGTAATTTCAGTGGCTTAAAGAGCTCAACCGAAGAAAGGCAAAAGATGAGCAAACTCGAGAGAAGAAAACAGTTAGGCAAATGGTTAAAAGAAATGAGAGAAAGATCTGCTCTTACACAGTCCGATCTAGCCAAATCACTGGGATACGATAACGCACAAATTATTTCTAATATCGAAAGAGGCGTTTCTGCCATTCCACAAAAAAGAATTCGTGATTTCGCCACTCACTTAAAGTGCGACCCAATGGAGTTGGACTTTCGCGTTTTAAGTTCTAGCGTTCGTGATTCTGGTGCTTCTGAAGCCTCTGATCTGGCACTTAAGTATTTTCCACTAATCAATGCGATTGATAAAGCCGGCGACAACAAAAGGTCTGAAATTTCAGAGTTTATTAGTAGAACTTTAGACATCCCTGTAGATAAAGTTTTACCAAGCGATCAATAAAAAACATTAAATACATGTAAAATCAAAACCGTGAATTCCCCCTCACGGTTTTTTTATATTTAAAAAGCAATAGAGCCAGGTTTTAGTTTCACACTACTTCTTTAAAATCACTATGCTAAAATTCCATCCTAAAAGAGTACTGCTATATTATTTACTCATCTCCCGGATAAAAAAAAGCTCAACCAGCTGGTTGAGCTTTTTAAGCTTGTAATGAGCATCTTTATAAAATCATGAAAAGTCTTTCATCAAATTTTTTAACTTTTCATTCGATGGCTTTATACTAGCTAGATCCAGTTTACGAATCGGTGTCTCGGTGATATTTAATTTATCGCCAAGAGACTGGTTCTTTTCATTGATGTATAATAAGCCAGTTAAAAGCTCCTGACTTTGTGTACTCGTTTCTAAAAGTCTCATTGCCGCAAATTTATCGTTCACATTATGGGCTCGTGAATCCAGTTTTCTCAAATAAATTTGTGTACCATCAGGCAAGTCTACCATTTGCAACTCCCCTTCCTCATAGTCCACTTTAATTTCATCCTGAGTTTCAATCACACCAAGCTCTTGTAGGTTCACTTTATGATCTTTAACAGCAACAAAACTCTTACTGCTTTGCTCATGATTGTTAAAGGTAATACAAGGGGAAATAACATCAATAAAAGCCGTTCCATTGTGATGAATCGCCGCTTGAATTAAAGGTACTAACTGTTTGGCATCTCCAGAAAAACTCCTAGCAACAAAGCCACAGCCTAATTGAAGTGCCATTGCACATAGATCTACTTCTTGAAAAGGGTTTACTGCCCCAGTTTTTAAAACAGCTTCCATTTCCGCTGTGGCGGAAAACTGACCTTTAGTTAAACCATAAACACCGTTATTGTAACAAAGGTAAACCATTGGAACATTTCTTCGAATCAAATGTGCGAATCCACCAAAACCAATACTAGCTGTATCTCCATCTCCTGAGATGCCAATTAGTTTTAAATCTTTATTGGCACTATATACTCCTGTAGCCAATGGACCAAGACGTCCATGCAGAGAATTAAAACCATGTGACTTACTCATAAAGTACGCTGGTGTCTTACTTGAACAACCAATCCCAGAGAGCTTAGCAATATCAAAAGGATTTACGTTCGCTTGAAAATATGCTGTTTGAATATGGTTCGTAATACTATCATGTCCACAACCAGTACAAAGAGTAGATTTTCCACCTTTGTAAGCTGCTTTTTCTAACCCAATCGCGTTTTCTTTAGCCATTAAAGCACCTCACTGATTTTTTCCGCAATCTGTTTCGCACGCACTGGAAGACCATCAAAGCTTAAAACAGATTTAATCTTTCCAGCAAACTGTGGATACTCATTAATTAAAAACTCTTTCATTTGAGCATCTCTATTTTGATCAATCACTACAATCTCATCGTGCTCTGCTAAAAACACACCAACTTCTTGATGAAACGGCAAAGCTCTAACACGGAGGTAATCGGCAAAGCAGGCTTTTTTTGCTAAAATAGATAATGTCTCGTCCACCGCTTGATCGGTTGAACCATAGGCAATGATTCCCAAGCCAGTGTTATTTTCCGTTTTCTTAATGATTGGCTTAGGCAAAAATTCTAAGCTCTGCTTTTCTTTTCGCTTTAAACGAAGCATTAAGTCTTCGTACTTTTCACTACTCTCGGTGTACTTTGAAGTTTCATCATGCCCAGTTCCTCGCGTGAAAAAAGCCGCTTTATCATCATGAGTTCCAGGTAAAGTTCTATAAGGAACACCATCACCATCTACATCTTTGTAACGAGCGAAGCTATCCATATTTTTTAAATCGTCTGCGCTTAAAACCTTACCTCTATGGATAGGTCCCAGATCGATGCTACTTAAATCTTGGGTCATCCATAAATTCATTCCAATATCTAAGTCACTCAAAACGGCGACAAAACTCTGCATCTGCTCAGCAACATCTAAGGCTAATTTTCCAAAGTAAAAACACTCTTCTGGAGAAGACGGAAGTAGAACTGGATGCTTTCCATCTCCATGGCCCATTGTATGCGCAATTCGCAAGTCCCCTTGCTGGGTTCTAGTTGGTAAACCCGTAGATGGACCCGTTCGTTGAATGTCCCAGATTACGCTAGGTACTTCTGCAAAATAACTTAAGCCAACAAACTCACTCATCAGACTCATACCTGGGCCAGAGGTTGCTGTCATCGCACGAGCACCTGCCCATGAAGCTCCAATAACCATACCAATACTTGAAAGTTCATCTTCCGCTTGAACCACAGCAAAGTTTTTCTTGCCATTTTCATCTAATAAAAATTGGTTCGCGTAATTTTCAAATTCTTCCATCAAGGAGCTACTAGGTGTAATTGGATACCAAGAGGCAAAACCGCAGCCACCCCAAACCGCTCCAAGAGCTCCCGCTGTATTTCCATCGATCAAAACTGTGTTTGCGATTGCATTTTTCTTTTCAAATTGGATGTAAAACTCTTTACTAAAGTTCTCTTCAGCGTATTTAAAACCAACTTCGATTGCCTGTTGGTTAATCTCCACCACTGATTTTTTACTCTTAAAAAAGTCTTCCACAACAGAGAAAATAACTTCTTTATCCATACCGGTAATTTGCGCTAAGACACCAACATATACCATATTGGTAAGAAGCTTTCTTAATTTAATTGAGTCTGTAACATCTTTTACCAATTCCTTAAATGGAACCGCAAACTGAACGTGTTCATCATTCAACAAAATTTCGTCAAATCGCAGATCAGAGTTGTAAATAAAAAGTCCACCTGCTTTCAACGAATCTACGTCTTGAGAGATTGAATCTTTATTCATAGCTACAACTATATCGACATCATCAGAGAAAGATGTATATCCTGATTCATTGGCTCGAATTTGAAACCAAGTTGGTAGACCAAAAATATTTGATGGGAACAGGTTTTTTCCTGACACAGGAATACCCATTCGGAATAGAGATTTTATAATGATTGTATTGGATGACTGAGAACCAGTACCGTTTACAGTCCCGATACGAATGTTTGCTTTATTAGTTAATTTTTCCATATTTTCCTCAGGCGCAAAATATATCGCATATTCTATTTTATGACTAGCGATAGAAGTACAAACTACTAAGAAAATTACCCCCCTTTCCTAGCCTGAACCAGCAAGATAGACTCAAATTTAATCGAAAAACCCCATAAATTTGAAAGATTCAAAATTTAGTCCTTCAAGGCCCTAATTAAGTTGATTACAGAATAAATTAATCTTTGAGGAAAACTTCTAAAACGATTTCTTAATTTATGGGCACCAGCTGCTATTGCTATTGCTATTGCTATTGCTATTGCTATTGCTATTGCTATTGCTATTGCTATTGCTATATTTTTAGGATTTCTTAAAGAAAAACAAGCTTAAAATACTCAAAAAAACCTATACAGCATGTAGTCTAGCTAGTATTTTTTTCCAAATACTCGAGTTTAAAAAGCACTTCATTTTCGTAATTTTATTGGCTTTTCCGGAGAAAGGGAGAAAAATGAAAACAGCCTCTCTAGCACTTTTTATTTTCTTAGAAATATTGATTTTTTCTCCTGCTATGAGCTTTCCTGTTTATATTCCAGAACACGATGTTTTAAGTTTAAATAATAATGCCAATGAAGAACTCGACCCATCCAACATTAGGCTTTTCAGCTGGAATATCTATAAAGGTAAAAACAAAGGCTTTAGGCCAAGCTTTTTTAAATTTGCAAATAATCCAGGAATCTACTTGTTCCAGGAATATTATAGTGGGAACAATATAAACTCGTATATTCAGTCTCTAGAAAACAAACACAGCGTCATAGCTTTAAGTTACGGCATTAGTCTTTGGGGGGAAACTGGAGTCACCACCATATCATCTACAAAACAAAGCAAGGTCAAAACTCTGAGAACCAATGCTACCGAAGATTTCACTCTCTCCACCTATAAAACTAGCCTATTTAGCTGGTACAATTTAAAAAATTCCAATGACAAACTTTTGGTTGTTAACATCCACTTTCTTGTGAGTGTGGACAATAGAACCTATTCTAATGAACTAAACAGGATTGAAAAACAAATTAACAAACATTCAGGCCCGTTAATTTTAGCGGGAGATTTCAATGACTGGCCAAAAAGAAAAAGAATTTTACAAAACTGGCTAAACCGAAATAAGCTTCATCGAGTAAGCTTTTCTCCTGATCACAGAACAAGCTATGACGGTAACCGCATCGACCATATTTTCTATAGAAACTTAAAGTTAAAAGAATCATGGTCCACCAAAACAAAAGCATCAGATCACAACCCCGTAGCAGCCCTTTTTTCCATTTAATAGGAAAACAATGCCGGAAGCGGCCTACTCTGACTGCAAAAAGAAAAAAGCTAGTCCCCTTATTTGCGGATAGGCTTTAGTAAATATTTGAAAACATTTTTTTAAAATAAAGATGTCCGAGTTTTAATTTCCCTTTTACTAAAAACAGAAAACAGTTTCATTGCTTTAACCCTAGTTCTTCCGCAATTAAAGAGGCAAGTTTGAAAGGGCTATAAACAAAGTCAAAAATCAGGGAATATATTTTTCGCTGTGGCTTTGGAAAAAAGCTAACGTAATCAAAAAAATATTAATTACTAATTGGGTTGGTGTAGCGATAGATTTGGGGGGGGGATTTAAGCAAACAAATTATTTCTTAGCCATGCGTCTATCCAGTCGCAATTAATACGGCCTGGATAAAAAAATATAAAGAACTCATGTGATTTAAAATCCAATTTTCTACATTCTATATTCTACATTCTATATTCTATATTCTATATT
>DJMA01000034.1:37031-37997 GCA_002436415.1 Bdellovibrionaceae bacterium UBA6502
CTATATTCTATATTCTATATTCTAATCTAAAATCCAAAAAATTAATTTAAACCTTAATTAAAAAGATACGAAGCATTCTAATTACCAATATTAACAAAAAAAGGCCTTAACCGATTGGTCTAAGAATAACGTTTTCCGAGGTGATAGCAAATTTCAGCGACATACTCAGCATCTTCTTTTTTTGTTATCAAATGATCCGCGTAATCAAGGCTAACAAAACTCTTTGGATGTTTAAGCGCCAAAAATATTTCTGATGCACTTTCAATACCAACTGTCGTATCAAGAGGAGAGTGAAATATTAAAAACGCTTTTCTGCTATTTTTAATCCCTTCAAATGGCTTTGCGTTTTGAACATCTAAAATAAAATCTTTCGATAGCTCAAGTTCCTTACCTAATATATTAACTTTCCCTTTTCCAATTTTGATAATCTCATCTACATGACATTCAAAATGATTTAAAATATGGGAAGGGTGACTTGGTGCTGCAATGGTCATCACTGCATTAATTGAATCAATTTTACTACAAGCACCTAATGTTGCGATTCCCCCAAAGGAATGCCCGATTAAAATTTTAGGAGCTTCAAAGTTTTTTTCTAAGAAGTTAGCAGCAGCTACTATATCTTCAACACTGGAAGAATAGTTATGTTCAGAAAAATCACCTTCACTATCACCAATACCTCGAAAATCAAAACGCAAACAGGCAATGCCAAGACTCGCCAATTTTTTAGAAATTCTGCTAGCTGATGAAATATTCTTTCCGCAAGTAAAGCAATGAGAATAAATCGCATAAGCTTCGATCTCTTTATCTTTCGGAATGTCCAGTCTACCAGACAACTTTAAATTATTACCAGTTTCAATTTCAACGTTTAAAGTTTTAGACATTTCCCCTCCAGAAAGACTCGGCCTAAAGACAATTAAATTAAATAATACTCAATAAATCCATAAAGACCAAAAAAAAAGCCCAAGC
>DJMA01000046.1:0-151 GCA_002436415.1 Bdellovibrionaceae bacterium UBA6502
TGAGTTTCAGGTTGGTCTATTTAACAACGAATCTGAAGACCGTATTGCTTTTACTGCTAACGAAAACGTTGCAACAATCGATGCCTTAGGTTTATCTGGTATCGATTACACGTCTAAAGAAGGTGCACAAGGAGCTTTGACAGTTTTGGAC
>DJMA01000046.1:176-118648 GCA_002436415.1 Bdellovibrionaceae bacterium UBA6502
ATGCAGGCTGCTTCTGACACTGTTGGTGAAAGAGAAAGATCTTTCATTGATAAAGAAGTACAACAACTAAAAAGCGAAGCAGATCGTATCGCGAAAACTACTAAATGGGGTGACACTACTCTTCTAGATGGTTCTACTCCAACTTATGAGTTTCAGGTTGGTCTATTTAATAATGAGTCTGAAGATCGTATTGCTTTCACAGCAAGTGAAAACGTAGCAACGATTGACGCTCTAGGAATCGAAGGTCTTGACTACAGTTCAAAAGAAGGAGCTCAAGGAGCTTTGACAGTTTTGGACGAAGCACAAAACAGAGTGAATGATTCTCGTTCAAACTTAGGTGCTCTTCAAAACCGTTTGGTTTCTACTGTGAACAACTTAGGTGTTGCTGAAGAGAACTTAAGCGCAGCAAACTCTCGTATCAGAGATACAGATGTAGCTTCTGCGACTGCTGATCTTGCTAAGAACCGTGTTCTTTTACAAGCTTCAACAGCTACTTTAGCGCAAGCAAACGGTACTTCACAATTAGCATTACAACTTTTGGGATAAGTAAAATCCCTTCATAGCTAGAGCCCCTGATTTTTATCGGGGGCTTTTTTTTATTTAAGACGAATGCTCTCCCCTAGATTCAAAGAAGTTTTACTTCCTCTAAAACATAAAATAAACATTTAACTTTTTAGTACATCACGAGCTAAGCTAGATCAGTAGTGTCCTAAAATGAAATTCTTAAGTCATTCAACCAATAGAACAGTTTTTTTGCTTAGCATTTGTTTCTATTATGAAGCCACGATGCATTCTTTGACCAAATAGACTTTGAGGAATTCATTTAAGTTAACAAGAATTAGACGAAATCATGAACTATTTTTTTTGCATTTAATTTTTTTTAACTTTTTTATTTCCTTTTGCAAAAATATGAAATCCCTTTTAAATCATGCTTTTTTTTTGATTTTGTAAAAACAAAAAACACCTAGACCAAGCTCCAGCAGTGTTTTTGCGCCATTTTAATCATTTCGTTAAAACATTGAACAGGCTCTGATTTTCAAGCATTTAAGACTTTTGCATAGACTCCGAATAAAAGAGTGGGACAAACAAGTATTTAAGGAAGGTGTTTTATGTTACCAAAATCATTTTTGATTTTCTTCTCTGTTTTAGCTCTTGGGCTTACTGCCTGTGATAGTCAGTTAAGTAGTCAATCTGTAGATTCGATAAATGATGGGCTAGGTAATGGCGGAAACAATGGCTCTGGTCAAGTTGAAGTACCAGAAGAGCTTGAGCTAGTTGGTAAGATTGGCGAAGGAGCTTATGCAGGCCTTGAGGTTGTAAGCATCGATCCTGTAAATAAAGAGTTTATCATGAAGATTCCAATGCCAATTCCATTTGGTAAGGAAGTGAAAAAGGCTTTCAAAAATGATGATTTGAGTGGCGGATACTATATGTTAACTCAATATGAAATCAACAAATGGGCTGTTGAGATTCACTTACCACTTGAAAAATTTGTGAACGGTAAATTAAATGAAATCCCTGCTGCGAAGCTTCCAAATGGTCAAGACCTCCCTGGAATCGTTACTGGGGAACTTCCTGGTTTTGCAATTCAATGGGAAGATGACTCAGGGGATAAAGAGTTTTACCTATACTTAGGTGGCGGTAACGCTGCGATTTTTGTTCCAACTTACAATTTTGATCCATTCTTCGCGATCAATATACCAATTAAAGATGAAAACAAAAACCGCGTAGGATGGTTCTCAACTGTACCTGAGATGAATGACTCCAATGACAACCTAATTGCCTACGGTGGAATTTATATGGCTATCTTACTACCTTCAGATTTGGCCAAATGGATTGATAACAATCTACAATAAAGAATGATTTAAATTAAAACATTGGCCATGTTCATTGAATGTGGCCTTTTTTTATACTTTCCTCATCGCTAAATAGCAAAATCACGCTAGATCCCTCCTCTACTAGGCAGCAATTGCCTAATAAGACAGTTTTTAAGGACAAAATCGAAGAAATACCTAAATTCCCCTGGAAATCTACCGATTCCAAGTCGATCTCATAAAACTTTCAGGATTAAATTTATCCATCCAAATGGATGGTTTTTCTTGCAAAGAGATTGTCTTTTTTTTAAAGTTTATACGTATCTAAGTCTTTAGAAGCATTACGAATCCCCTCTTGGGAAACAACATTGTGGAGCACGAAAATGGCAAAGAAAAAAGCAGCAAAAAAGAAAGTAACGAAAAAAGCCGCTAAAAAAGCGACGAAAAAGAAAGTAGCTAAGAAAGCAACAAAGAAAAAAGTAGCTAAAAAGGCCGCTAAGAAGAAAGTTGCAAAAAAGGCTACGAAGAAAAAAGTAGCGAAAAAAGCTACCAAAAAGAAAGTAGCTAAAAAGGCCACTAAGAAAAAAGTAGCGAAAAAAGCTGCTAAAAAGAAAGTAGCCAAGAAAGCCACAAAGAAGAAGGTTGCCAAGAAGGCTACGAAGAAAAAAGCCGCTAAGAAAGCTACTAAAAAGAAGGTTGCAAAAAAAGCTGCAAAGAAAAAAGTAGCGAAAAAAGCTACCAAAAAGAAAGTTGCTAAAAAAGCCACAAAGAAAGCAAGCAAGAAAGTCACGAAAAAGGCCGCTCCTAAAAAAGCGAAAGCCGCAAAGAAAAAAGTAGAGACGAAGAAAGCTCCTGCAAAAAAATCTGAAAAAATCGAAAAAGAAGTAGAAGTTAAAAAAGTAGAAGAAAATAAGCCTGTGGTAACTGAACCTGTTAAACCAAAGGTTCCTGAATTAGATGAAATTTCTTCTAGCGACAAAAAGCCGGCTGTTTCGGGAAACCCATTTGCTGCCACACAAGAAGACATCGATCGAATCGATCAATTTGCAGACGACGTAGAGTCAGAAGTGAATGGCGTGATGGCAGCGAACAACGAACCAGCAGAGGACGAAGACGAATCCGATCTTGGTTCCATTGAGTTCGAAAACCTATCAGACGATATGGAAGATGACTCTTATGAGGACGATATGGAAGACGACTTATCTGATGATTTCAATGATTTCGACGATGATGATGACGGAAGTTATTTCTAAAAAAATCAGGGAAGCCTAGGCTTCCCTTTTTTTTTACTTCAAAATACCTTTAAACAGGAACATTGCTATAATTTTCTTTTTTTAGTCCGACACTTACTAGCCAGCAGATTTTCGACAGGAATTCCCGGCTAACTCAGATTTCATAGTTTTTAAAAACTCTCGATCGATGCTGTTTTTATCCCTTTGATTACTTAGAGTCTCAAAACTATTAAGAAACTCACTAAGCTTTAAGAATAACTTTTCATCTCGAGATCGAATGGAATTTTTCTGCTTCACCTTTTTATAGTTCAAGTAGACTTGGTCAAAAACAGACAAATAGTACTCTGCTCCAAACACTATACCTGCCATCAAGCCACTAAGACCCCATTGGTTGGCAGCAACCAAGAGTGCTGTATAATACACAGACCTTCCAAGAATATCGTGAAATTTCTTATAAAAGTTAGATTTTTTTCCCTTAACTTTTAACAACAACTTTAAACCAAACATAGTGCTCATTGTCGCTACTGAGCCAAGCACTTGCTGTAAAATAGAGAGATCAGATAATAGTAAACCAGGTAAATCTAGATAAGCTACTCCTCCAACACCCAACAAACCTAAAGCCACTGCCGAATGAGTTTTCATACTCATAAATCTTAATTCCTTGGCTAACTCTGCTCCATTGAAAGCTTCCTTTTCCAAGCCATTAAGAAATTTTTCATGTCGTAGGCGTTTTACTACTTCTCTATGCTCACTATAATTGGACACTTCGTAATCTCGAAAAAAACTAAAGTTTTCATTAAAAGAGTTACTACTTGATAAAAACTTACTAACCGTATCAGTTAATTTCTGATTGTAGTTTAAAACATCTCTTTGCATTGTTTTAAAAACTCTAGCATTGAGCATTTTGGGGAAGATCCTAAACTGCTCAACCACACCATCATGATAGCTAAAACCATAACTGTTACTTTCAGTCATTTGCGCTAAGGTACGTAAGCTAATCTCTATATAGTACTGGTTTTTTTCATTGCCAATAGACAATAAAAACTTTCCGTATTCCCCATTTAAACGAAAGTCTTCTCCACCATAATTATTAGCGACCTTCTGATATACATCTCTTTGCGTATCGTAGGGCTTCATTTTATTTACATAACTTATATTTTCGACACTCAAAATTTTAAAGTCCGCCGAAGCTTTATTGACCCTAGATTGAATTTTCATTAATAAATCTGCGAACTCCGCTTCTAAAATACTTTGTTCTAAAACTGAATGCTCAACATACCACTTAGTCCCCTTCTGTTCTAAGAATGTATGATTGGCACCATCAAGCGGTCTAGACTCTAACATTCTTTTATAGGAAATTTCTTTTAACTTAGAGCCACCTTGATCTTCTATAGCCTCTAGGTTTGAAATCGTTTTTAACTCGCTATCTTGTAGCTTCAGGGTTTCTTCCAACCATTGACTCATTCCGCCTTCACCAAGTCTTACCTGAGAAGCCTTCATTTGCCCTTGAGCAAAACATACATTTGCAAAGCCAAATAAGAGTACCATAAGTATTTTGCTAAACATCTAAACCTCTTTAAAAAAATGGGGTCCTATATAGGACCCCATAACCACCAATTTTCAAAAGAATTAAGTATTCAGAGATTACTTTTTCATGTGTACAGCGAACTTATCAAACTCACCATATTCATGTAATTTGTTATAAAGAGTCTTGATCGTAATTCCCAGCGCTTGAGCAGCACGAGTTTTATTACCATCAAAATAATGTAAAGCTTTAATGATGTATCTACGCTCTAGCTCATGAAGACTGATGTTTGGATCGTAGTCTTCGATCACTAATTTTTGCTCAGGGTTTTTGATGTTTTCAGGAATGTCTGTGATTTGAATCACTGGACCTTCTGCTAAAATCTGTAAACGCTCACAAATGTTTTGTAATTCACGAACGTTTCCTGGCCAATCGTAGTTCATTAACAATTGCATTGCTTCATCACTGATTTGACGACCACGATTTAAGTGAGCGTGAGGACCTGTAGCTAAGAAGTGTTCAACTAAAAGAGGGATATCGTCTTTTCTTCTTCTTAATGCAGGAACTGACATAGTGATTGTGTTAATTCTGTAGAATAAATCTTCACGGAAAGAACCTTCCATTACTAATTTTTCAAGATCACGGTTTGTTGCAGAGATCAAACGGATGTCTACACGGATTGGATCTTTACCACCTACACGATAAATTTCGCCTTCTTGTAAGAAGCGTAATAATTTTGCTTGGATTCCTAAGCTAAGCTCACCGATTTCGTCTAAGAACAATGTTCCGCCATTAGCAACTTCTGCTAAACCGATTTTACGAGCATATGCACCAGTGAATGATCCTTTTTCGTGACCGAAAAGCTCACTCTCTAATAAACTTTCTCTTAAAGCACCACAGTTAATAGCAACAAAAGGCTTATAACGACGGTTACTACGTTGATGAATCGCTCTTGCGATCAATTCCTTACCAGTACCAGACTCACCTAATACCATAACGGCAGCATCACTTGGAGCTACACGCTCAGCCATTCCTAAAACGCTTTGCATAGCTTCAGAACGGTAAATAATTGTTTTCGTTGTACGTTGATTCTGGTCTTGTGGATTTACTAAATTCGGGGGTAAGATAGTATTCTCTGTGTTCGACATACGTTCACTTCCTTCTTCTGGGGGGTTGGGGGGTAAATGTATACGTGTTTCATTTTAAAACAACGCGGTACGTCACGGAGTATAACGCAGCACTGTAAAATGTGCAAGTAAAAAATTCCTTCCGACCGAATTTTTTTCTTTTTGGGGATGTTTATTTTGCAAAAGAATGAATTAATTATACTAGAAGAATGCTGTAACTACCTAAATATACTGAAAAATATTGAAAACTCTTCACAAAACACCCTTCGCGCATACAGCCGAGATTTGAGCCAAGTATTTCTTACTGAGGAGTTCGAAAACGCGGAAATCAGCGATAAAAACCAGCAGGCCAGCTTTCAAATCCAGGAAATTGGGACTCATAAAAAGCTGAAACTAAGCAACAATTTCACCGAATCTGAATTGCTCGAGCACATTAAATCCATCCAAAGAGACTGGAGAGACTTGGCAGCCAGCACAAAGAAAAGAAAAACAGCCTGCTTAAAGTCATTTCTAAACTATCTATACCAAGCCTCAAAAACAGAAAGACAACTAAGCCTTCTTATATATAGTACGAAAACTCCCAGTAAACTCCCCCGCTATCTAAGCTTCGAAGAGTGCAAACAAGTTTTATCCTACCTTCGAGCTCAGGCAGAAAATAAAAACACAGATAAAAGCTTAGACACATATTTTTTGTTTCTTCTAATGTATGGAGCTGGTCTACGCGTAAGTGAAGCCTGTAGCTTAAAACATAAAGACCTTCAATTTTCCAAACAAAGCATCCGAGTATTGGGAAAAGGAAATAAAGAACGTATTGTAGTGGCTCCCAAATTTGTTTTTTCTGAAATCAAAAAACACAAAAAAAAATCTGTGTATATATATGGAGAAAAAGAACTCTCCACCAGAAAAGCATTTTCCTTGATTCGAACAGCCGGTCATGAGGCTGGAGTTTTACGCCCCATCAACCCTCATGCCTTACGCCACTCCTTTGCCACCCACCTTTTAGCTAGCGGTACAGACTTAAGAAGCTTGCAAGAGTTATTGGGCCATTCTAGTTTAGCTGCTACACAAATGTATACCCATTTAGATTTAAATCAACTCAGTGAAAACTTAGAAAAACATCACCCTTTAAATAAAAAGAAGAAACTTTAGCTTTTGCCATTCAAAAACGACATTTTACGGCAATGTTTTTTCACTTTTTCAAAAAGTATTTTCTGTAGGGAAAATAAATAAAAAATGGCTTAGATTATATGCTATGAAAAAACTAATCCTTTCCCTATTTCTTGTCTCCCTAGCAAGTCTAAGCGCTTGTAAAAAACCAGATCTTGGCCAAAACCTTTCAGAAAGCTTTGAATTCAACTTTTGGAACAATCAGGTAGTAATTAAAACGAACGCCACTTTGATTGTCGATGATATCGAGAAACCACTATCATTAAAAAGCAAAGCAATGACCAACAAAGAGGGAGCAAGCACAGAAAGCATTTCCCCTGGTGAAACTTTTCCAATTAGAGTTGAGTACGATTTCAGTGAAAAAGATTTAACGATTGTAAGAATAGAAACCAGCTCCCCAATCACTTTAGAACTCCCAGCATTTACTTTTGATTTAGTTGAACCACTGCAAGAATACACAGTAAATAATCTAAGCCTAAATTTGAGCTCATTTTTTTACGGTGAGCGTACTGTGCATCCTCAGGATCAAAACATTTTAACAACATCTTATCCCCTACTTTTCGTCCCCGCTACGCAATCCGGCCAAGATTATGACATTCAAATAGCACTGTCTGAAAAGATAGATTACCTCCATCTGAGCAATCGTAAAAAATCACAATTTCAAAGCTCTAATCCATTATCTGTGTGCGACGAGGAAAACTCAGAATACTACTTTTTAAATGACGGTTTTAGCGTGAAAATCGAACAACAAGTCTTAATTAATTTTTATGAACCCGAAACTTCTAAGCCTATTGCAACAATACTACCTAATGACATTACAAGTTCAATTCCAAGTAGCTTAAAGAAAAAAACCTGTGATAGTGCCACCGAAAGATCTGAGATCAATATTGCTATATAGCAGTATAGAAACACACCAATCTATTTTGAAATATAACTTCACTATAATTTTTTACTTTTATCAAAAAACAGAAGGAAAATAATTTTGAAAAACCTAATCACTCTATTGGTACTACTCTTTAGTTCCCAACTTATGGCTCAAGACATTCGTGGGGTTTTTGATATGAATTCAAAGCTTATTGAAATTCTTGAAACCTACGAGCAGACTGGAAACATAAAGTTTTCAACATTTGAAAACAGTACACCAAAGTTCACAATTGCTCAGCAATTTATGGATGCGAACATGGACTCATTTGAGTTCTACGCCGAACTTGGAAATCCAAAAAGAGTTTTTGAAAGTCTTCGAATAGCAATCTCTGAGGTGGCAAATTCGGAACCATTAAGACCGGATGCCACATATACCGAACAATTAAATTTTCTTGAAAAACAAAATGCCTTATTGATGGAATTAGTTGATGTGATGAAGGATCTAAAAAGACATGGCTATTTTAGCAATCTAAAAGCAAGCGGAGTAAATCTTGACTTACAAGAACTTGAACTAACAGAAAAACTTGAAAAAGAAATGACGCAGACTACAGGTCACTCGCCACTTACTAAAATACAAAGGAATCTGCAAAGTTTTATCCCAAAGCTTCCCCTTGTAACCGGTGTTGGTACTCCATTAGTTGTGAACCTCGTAAACCCTGACCTGGGATTCCTCCAATTATGGGTTGTATCCGCTCCTATTGCGGCGAGCTTAATGACTTTATATTGGGGACTGACTAAAACCGTCGCTTTTTTGCAAGCAAAAGGAGTGGGAATTTCAGCGACGATGGCTAAAAACATTAATTCACATTTAAAAAATGAAATCACGGTTTTAAAAGAAAAGCTTATTGATGCTAACGAAATTATCCGAGAGGTAAATGCCTGTATGCGCAGTGCAAGTTAATAGTAATTGGAGTTTTCATACAAACTAGCAAGCAGAAACCCTAATGCTTTTGTATGGAGACTCTTTTTCTTTCAAGCTGTTTTTTTCTAATAAAACTGCTTTAACATGTTTTCAGTAATAGGACTTATGTACCTATCAAATATCGTTTAAGGAGCTAGCCAGATTTGGGATCAAGCCAAAAAGCTCCATTACCTAATCACTAGTTTTCTCACTGAAGTTTTCAAAGCTATATTAGAAAATCCCCATATTTACAGATAGCCATTTAAAAAATCTATTGGTTATTTATTAAATTAAGAATAAATATAGTCTTTTACGTAAGGCTCCACCCATTCCATGAAAACTCTCACTCGACGAGCAAGAAACTTTCGGTTGGAGTACAAAAAGTAAACTCCCATTGCTTCGGCTTTATATTTTTTTAAAACCTCTACCAAGTCACCTTTTTCTAGACTATCTCGTAAACCTGAATATGGAGCTTGAATAATTCCGAGCCCTTCTAAACAAGCTGCGGTGTAGGCTTCTGTACTATTCACACTCACTAGAGCTTTTGTTCTCACTTTTTTAATTTTTCCTTCTTCCATATATTCGAAATAATCATTTTCTCTTCCTAACTGCTGGCAATAGTGTACCTGAAAATGATCTTTTAATGACTTTAAACTTCTTGGTGTCCCAAAGCGCTCTATGTACTTTGGACTGACGCAATTTAGTAACTCGTACTCACCTATTTTTTTTGCGAATAAACTAGAGTCTTGCAAACTCCCTACTCGTATGATTAGGTCGATTCCTTCTTCAATTAAATTGACCTTACGATCGGTGCTTGAAATTTCAATTTCTAAACCAGGGTATTTGTCTATGAATTCACTTAAATTTGGTAGCACACAATTTTTCGCGACAGGCACCGGCATATCGATTCGTATTTTTCCCGATAGCTTGTCGTCCGTATCATGTAAGAACATAGCTTGAAAGTCTTCCATTTCATTTACAAGTTTAATAGCCCTTTCATAGCATTCCATCCCTTCTGGAGTAATGCTCAATTTTCTAGTGGTGCGAGTCAAAAGTTGAACCCCTAAACCTTCTTCAAGGTCTTTTATTGTGTATGATACTTTAGCTTTTGGCATCGACAAATTAAGAGCGGCCTTGGTAAAGCTTAAATTTTCACAAACGGCTATAAACACCTTTAGGCTATCGATTTTCATAATCCCTCTATTGTTTAACATTTTTAAACAATCTTATCATATTGTTGGTATTTATTAAAATGTGTTTCTTGTTCATAATATTCCAAAAAGGAGATTTACATGAAAATAGCATTTATCACTGGAGCCAATCGAGGACTAGGAAGACAAGCCGCCATCGAATTGGCTCGAAAAAATATAAACATTGTATTCACCTATCGTTCCAATCAACAAGAGGCCATGGAGCTTGTGAAAGAGTTAAAAAATTTAGACGTAAAAGCGAAAGCATTACAACTTGACATGAAACAGCACGCAAGCTACCCGACTTTTATTGAAAGTCTACAATCTAGCTTAAGAGAAGATTTTGCTAGTGATAAGATCGATTATTTTTTAAACAACGCTGGCCACGCTCTATACTCTTCGATTGAAGATACCAGTGAAGAGGCTTTTGATGACATCATCGATGTTCATTTTAAGGGAATATTTTTTCTTACCCAAAAACTATTGCCACTTCTCAATGATGGAGCAAGTATCTTAAACGTATCTAGCGGCTTAGCCAGATTTAGCTACCCAGGCTATGCGGTCTATGCAAGTACCAAAACCGCGGTTGAAACTTTAACGAAATACCTAGCTGTAGAATTAGCAGCTCGAAAAATTCGGGTGAACTGCATCGCTCCTGGAGCCATCGCCACCGATTTCGGAGGAGGTCAAGTAAGAGACACGAAGGCGTTAAATGACACAATTGCATCTAATACAGCACTAGGACGAGTGGGCTTGCCCGAAGATATCGGACCAATTATGGCAGAAATTTTAGCCGGAAATCTCAATTGGGTGAACGGTCAAAGAATTGAAGCTTCCGGTGGAATTCATTTATAATGACTTAGAAAATTGTTAGGCCTAAATAACTGGCCCACTTAATTACGGATAGGCTCGGGTAAATTGCTACAACTATTAATAACACCCAAATTTCCTAAATTTGGATTTGTTAAGCATTTAACACCTATAGTAGTTATCACTACTTCAAAGGCATCAGCAATAAAGTGGGCCATAATTTATGTTTAAAAAGAGAAGATCATGAAACTTTCAATGACCTTTCAAAAACGCTAATGATTTAAGCGAAGTCTTTCTCAAAGCCCTTTTAGTCCAAAAGCTAAGCCACTTAAGTAGAAGATCCCTTGTCTACTAGAAGCATTTTAGGTAGTCTAGCCTCCAATCAAAGAGGTTAAAATGGCAAAGAAAATTGTATTTCTAGATCGCGATGGAACCATCATCGAGGATAAAATTTATTTAAATGATCCTGAGCAGATTCACTATTTGGACGATGTTTTTGAAGCTCTTCAACTCTTACATAAAAACGGCTATGAGTTCGTAATAGTTACCAATCAGTCTGGTATTCCAAGAGGCCTAGTACAAGAAGAGAACTTACACAAAATACACCAAATCATTGCCGATGATTATAAAAAACACGATGTGCCTATTTTAGGTTTTTACTATGCACCTCACCTTCCTGACTCAGACCATCCATTGAGAAAACCTGACACAGGAATGTTGAAAGCCGCAGAAGCCGATCATGGTCCATTTGATTATGAAAGCTCTTGGATGATTGGCGATCGCATGACAGATGTTGAATGTGGTCACCGCATGGGTTGTAAATCCATTTTTCTTACTATTACCGAAGATCCAAAAGAAAGTAAGTTTGCAGCTGCCGAATATGAAACAGATAATCTTTTAGACGCTGCTAAATTTATTTTAAACTCATAATTTCAAATTTAAATTTAATGACTGGGCCAAATTTTTGGCCCTTTGCTTTATTCAAAGACGCTAATCTGCATCTTAAAAAAACTTTATAAGTCGATAACTTAAAGTCTTACAATTCTATGATTCTATGAGTTCGCAATTGTAATGGTTCTATAATTCTTAACCTGGTCCCTTTAATTCCGGATAGACTTTAATAACTACTGAAAAAAATTTGTTTAAATGAGCTTGTCCGAGTTTTGATTTTCCTTGCAATGAATACAGAAAAGAATTTCAAGCCTTTAGCACTCGTACGTCCGCAATTAAAGAGGCCAGTTTATTTTATTCTTTTATTCTTTTATTCTTTTATTCTTTTTTAATTCAGTTCCAAAAACAAAAAAAATCAACTTTTAACCATACAATAAAAGAGCCTCACTGCTTTGAAAGAGTAAACCCAAAATGGACTCCTCAATGAGAAAAAACCTTGCACACACACTAACTGAGCTACAATATCCCCGCAAAACAAGACCTATAATTTTTGCAATGAACTAACTTTATTAAATGTCGTTTGAAATTAAGGTTATTTTTTTCAAAGAAAGCCTATTTCCAAGGGTAAAGTTTTCTTCTTTTCCGATTTCCCGCACAAAAGCTTCCGGATTTAGGATTTTTTCGATACAAGGCAGCAAACAAAGAGTCGGAGACCCACTTTTCGACCAAACGGAGGAAATTATATGAAAAAGTTATTAGTACTTTTAGCTGCCTTAGGGATGTCAGTTTCTGCATCAGCAAATAACTACGCACCTAGAATGTCTGATTCAGAACTAGATCGTTTAGTGCAAGATATCAGAGACAATGGCGGTCTTGCTTCATGTACTGAAGACGGCGGTATTCAACAGACGAGTAAAAAAGTTAACATGAATTCTGAGTCCCAAGCCGACCTTTCAAAAATGAGATGGAGTACTTACAAATCTAATAGTGGTAACTGTTACGGAAAAGTAACAAAACAAAAAGTACAAGAAAATGGCCGAGACGTGTACAGACTATTCTTTACTGACTATCGTTGTGGATCAGTAATTGTAGGCTATGAAGAAGATAGATATGGAAACTTCTATCAATCTTCAGCAGGTAAAGTTCGCGGTTACAAAATGGGTAGCTACAAAAAGTCTGCAAAGCCAAAAGCAATTACTTTGAACAAGAAAATGCTTCGCGGAGATAAAGACACTAAAATGATTATCTCTAACGGTAAAGGTGGAAGCTGCGTGATCGTTAACGTAAAGTTTTAAAAAACTAAATTCCACAGGACACTGAAAAACCTCCTTCATTTGGGAGGTTTTTTGTTTTACAGCACTTAAGTTCGATAGCACCTGTCACGGTGTATAATATTGAAACCCTTGTAGAGAATTTTCTGCTTCTTCTCATTTCGATACAGTTAAATACTTATCCACCTTTATTTAATCTGTAATTTATAAAGCTCAAAACTACAGTCCCTATTTCAAAAAACCGATTAGTAAGTGCTCGAGTTTACTGTATTAAGGGGGCTGCATGAAGCTAGCTAGTATCGGTTTGTTGTTTTTCGCACTTATTTTGGTACATCCAAATTCATTGGAAGCAAAAAAACAAGCACAAGGTGTGTTTACAGTTGTTAAAGGAAAGGTCACAATCCTACGCGCTGGTAAATCTAAAGAAAGAAAAGTTCGTGTGGGAACTAAGGTATACCCTCAAGACACCATCACAGCAGATAAAGACTCTCGAGCCAAAGTGGTAATGACGGATAAGAATATCTTAAATATTTCACCTGAGTCCAAGATTGCCATCGAAGCCTATGAAAACGATCCAGCAAACAAAAAGAAAAAAGTAATGTTAAATTTGGTTTACGGAAAGCTACGCTCCACTGTGAATCAAAAATACGATGAAAAGAAAAATGTTTATCGCGTTAAAACGCCATCAGCAGTTGCCGGTGTTCGCGGAACGGATTTCATCGTTAACCATGACATTGCTAGCAAGCAATCAGAAATCACTACCTTTGAAGGACAAGTGCAGGTTGGTAGCGGAATCACACCAAACGGTGGTATCGCAAATCCAGTATTTGTTAATCCTGGGCAAAGTACAACGGCAGCTTTCCAAAGACCACCAGTAAAGCCTTTTCAAGTTCCAAAAAACAAACTTGCTCAATTAGACAAAAGCTCAAACGCTGATGTAGCCAGTACAGACTCTAATGATAGTAACCGAAACCCTGCCAATGATTCTTCGAAAAATGAAGATGGCAACAAAGAAAAGTCTGATGAGCCTTCTAACAATGATAAAAGTGACTCAAAGAAAGAGCAGAACTCGGATCAACAATCTAGTGATAAGAAAAGCTCTAACGAAAGTAGTAACAATCAAGCCAACAACAATCAAAATAAAGAACAGGCTAAAGAAAGTGGGAGTAACAGATCTGGAGCCAACTCCGGATCAAGCCTCGCGGGTGAACCAAATACCACCGACAGATCCAACTCCCGTGATCCATCAAGTGTTAAAGATTCGGGCCTTAGTCCTGATGCCAGTTCAGGCGGAAAATCATCAGGAGGAAGCTTTGGTTTAATGCCTCCTCCAGCAGAATTTGAGACTATTCCTGATGAGCCTTTTGCTGGTGACCCCTCAGGCGGAGTCAGTGGCGTCGAAGGGATTGATTCCGTTATCAATGACCCCAATGTCATTAACGATTTTATGGACTCAGACACAATTAATCGGGCCATTCAACAGTCGAAGATTATCGTAATTATTAATGATGATTAAGAAATTCTAAAGCCCTCTTTGAGGGCTTTTTTTCATTTTCTTTCATTCGTCAAAAACTCCTACAACTTGCTATTTTCAGGAGCAATGATTATCTAAATTAACTCATTTTTACTTCCCAGACCAAACTCTGGATGCGAGATCATTCTTTGTCTGAATATTGTATTGGGAATACTATATATAGAGAGAAAATCACCAGGAGTCTTAATGTCGCGTCTAAGTTTGCTTGCCATCTCACTATTGTGTATTAGCTATTCTATATTGGCATTTTCAAACAATGAGAAAAAAACTCGTCCACCAATCGATCCAAATAGAATTGTAGATATAAAGTATGGTAACTCCAATTGGAATACTGATTCATCAAAAGTCGATGTAGCCACTTTAATTCTAAAAGATGCAAGCAGTAAAAAAATCGTATTAATAAACCTATTTGAAACTGGTCCTGACGAAAGCGTTTTTAGAGGACGTTTCTCTGTAAGCTGGGGCAGTGCCAATAATTTAATACCTGAGGTTTATATCCCTGTACAAGAAGAACTAAAAAATCGAAAATCCAAAGCCCTACTTTTGGAAAAAATCAAAAAACAAGAGATAAAACGCAAACCCTTTATTCTTACTCGTGGTGAACGTGGACAACAAGTAATTGATGTCTTTGATACTCCAGACCAGGCAAGACTGGCATATAAAAATTATCGCCAACAAATCCGATTAAAAAAACAAGCAGAAGTTCCCGAGGAAGTTATTTCGAGAATCTCTCTAGAAATGGCAGAAAAAATGCGTAAAGAAAAAGAAGAAAAAATGCGAAAGCAAAAAGCTCTTACTGCAGAAGCTGAAAGAATTCGTTTAAAACAATTAGAAGACCAAAAACGTGAAGAAAACCTTGCAGCTCAAAAGAAGTTGGCTGCTGCTGAAAAAGCTAAGAGGAAGAAACAAGCATCTCGACTCGCTGAAGAAGGAGTACAACTTTACCTTAACAACAATTTTGTGGATGCACAGAAAAAATTTGAAGAAGCTGTAGATTTAGATCCAGAAAATAAATCCTACTATTACTCTTACGCAATTACACTTTATCGTAATGGAAAAGACTACAATAAAGCCATTGTAATATTTCAAGCTGTAGAAGACCCAAGAGTTATCCAGATCGAAAAAGATTTTTATTTAGGAATGAGTCACTTCCGAATCAATGACTATCAAAATGCAGGTGAATATTTTCGAAAGCTTAAAAATAAAAAGCAAGAGCCCTACTCTTCTAGCTCGGCCTTCTATGAAGGTTTGAGTTTTTATGCAGAAAAAAAGTGGGAGCCTGCGAAACAATCCTTTCAATGGGTCTTAGACAATTCAAAAGATCCAAAACTTGATGAGAAAGCTGAAGAATACATCGAGAAGATTACGAAAATTCAATATTATGAAAACAACAAAACAAAGCAGCACATTCTATCAGCGGGGGGCGGAGTTCAGTACGATTCAAACGTTCTACTCAATTCAGAAGATCCTTCTAGTGCAACTCCAAGTGGAGCTGGTGACTTTAGAGGAACAGCACTAGCAAGCTATGAATATCGTCCTATTTACACTGACAGCAAAGAATGGAGCCTTAAAACTAGCTTTGTAACAATCTACTCTATGGATAGTGCCAATGCCGCTGCTGACCCTACTGTTCTTAGTATTTCTAGTCCTTATGTCATGAAGGGAAAATGGAAAGAAAAAAGCTATAAATCAGAAATCAAAGCTTTCTTTGACGCCATCTATATGGACTCTAATAGTTCAGGAACAAGAGATGGAATTTTAGACACCTATGGAGTCTATTGGCGAAACACTTTAATTCATCGTCCTGACTTCTTTAGCTCTTACAATCTTAAATTAGGGCAAAATGTGTCTTACAACACTACCGATGAGGCTAACTCGGATGGACTTCAGACTGATTTCGAATACAACAACACTTGGTTTTTAAATAAAAAGAAAAACAAAGCCCTTATTCAAGAATCGAAAATCACTTACTACAATGCCGCTGGAGTTGACGAAAGATATTACCGACTAAACCTTAGCTTGAGTTATTTAAAACCTGTAGAGTGGCAGAATTTAACTACCATTTCTAAACTGGCAATCTACTACTCAGACTATCCTGACCATAGCACGGGACGTAGTGATACAAATTTTAGTCTAAGCTATACGGCAAGTAAAAAGCTAACAGACACTTGGAACTTGGTTGGCATCGGAAGTTATACCAGCAATCAATCCACTGAAGACAGCAGAGCTTACTCAAAATTTATTCTAAGCTCGCTTGTTACAGGAACGTGGAAATTTTAAATTTTTGCTTATCAAAGCTAGCTTAAAAATTCCTGAAGCTCTCTATGGAAATGTCCCCGGAAAACGCTAGCTAAGCGACTCTTAATCATATTCCAAGAAAAAGATTTGTAGCTAGCCTCATCATAGGCTCCCACGGGATGAGACACCAAAGGAGCATAAGACTCCTCTAATGCCAAGTCTCCTTGTAATGACATCAGTCTGGCTAAAAAATGCCAAAAAGCATATTCTGCATTTTTCCCACTTTGATTTAAATACTTTAAAGTATTTCCTACTAAATGAAACAGTAATGGCTCTTCTAAATCTTCTTGCGCATAAAAACTGGTGAGCTGTAAAAGTTTACTGCCCCAAAAAACCAAATCATAATCACTTCGAATTCCTTCAAAAGGATCTATGATTTTAGCCTCTAAGAGATATCTAGCACTTCCCTTCTCTTCGAAATGGATCGAGATGTATTGCAAAGGCTCTAAAACTCCGCCTGGAAAACGCTTTTTAGATCGCTTGGCTCCCCTGGCTTTTAATTTTAGAATCGCACCGCTTTGGTCTAAAAAATCCACCCAGAGGTCTGATTCTCCGACAATATGAGATCTTAAGAGAAAACCTTTTCTCTGCTCTGACAACTACATTCCCCATTGAAACAATAGCAATAAGCCTACCAAGTCAACAATCACTGTGATTAAAGGACCACTTGCTATGGCAGGATCTAATTTCATTTTTTTCAAGATGGTAGGAACAAAACTCCCCAAAGTGGAAGCAAATAAAATTTGAACTCCCAAGATCAAAGATACACTGATTGCGATTTTACCAGTTTCAAATACGTTATTAAAAATCCAGTAATTTACCAGACAAAATAACAAAGTGAAAATCCCAGCCAATCCTAAGTCTTTTAAAAAAGCCTTAAAAAACTCTGAGTCAAAATTAGTGTCTTCGTGCTGGGTCAAATGCGCTACTGAAACCTGGCCACTAATCACTGAACCTAAAGCAAGTAGCAGAGGAACAAAGGCGGCAAGATTTAAAAAGCTAGAATCAATCCATTTTTTACCAAGAGAACTTACCAAGATAAAAGCACAGATCCCGCCAAAATAACTAAACAACACCCAAGGAAATCTTCCTCGAAACTGTCCTAGAAAACTCTCGTCTTCACCACCTACACGGGCAAATGCTTTTAAATCCTCAGCAGACTCTTCACGGATTACATCAATCACGTCATCCACTGTAATGATTCCCTCTAAGGCCATATCGTCATTTACAACCGGTAAGGATAAAAAGTCGTAATGCTCAACAATCCTAGCAACTTCTTCTTGGTCTGTTTCTAATCCTACAGTGATTAACTCTCTGGTCATGATGTCTCTCAGACGATCCGTTGGTTTTGATAAAATCAAAGCCTTTAAGCTTAAAACCCCAACTAAATTTTCATCCTCATCAACAACATAAATGTAAAAGCTGATTAAGCTTTCTTCTTCTTGAGCCTGAATCTCTTTGATAGCTTCCTCAACGCTTAAACTCTGATCCATCGCTAGGTAGTCTGTCGACATTAAACCACCAGCAGAATCCTCAGGGTATCGCATCAAATCAGCCACCTCTTCGGAGTCCTCTTTGTGCATACTACTTAAAATTTGTTCGGATAAATCTTTTGGCAAGCCACCTAGTAAATCAGCTGCGTCGTCAGAATCCATTAGGCTCACTAACTTTTTAGACTCCACTGCATCTAGTTTTTCTAGTAGCTCCCTTTGGATTTTAGAATCAACATAAGACAAAACTTCAGCTTTCGTCTCAGTGGTATCAATCATTTGAAAAATGCTAGCTGCCTCTGCTCGATCTAATTCCTCAAGAAGCAAACCAATGTCCGGAGCATGGGTTTTATGAATGATTCTACGAATATTTCTCCAAGCCCCTCGACGGTAGAGTTTTTTAACACTTGTTACTAGCAATTTTGATTTCGACTCAAGCACCTGTTTTCTCCACTGTTGCTGGTACATCCATTCGTAAATAATAATAACTGCCTAACAGTCCCCAGGCAAACAACATAATTTGAATTACTGTGATGGCTGTAGCACCAATCTCAGGCTGGCTCACCTTCATTAACTCAAAGAAGCTATACATTGCCACCTGGCCAACACCAATTCCGGCTGGAGCGATTGGTAAGGCCGTAACAATCATAGTTAGAGGCACGGCAAAGTAAACGATTTGCCATGATATATCTAACTGAAATACAGACTTAGCCAGGATAAATACCAAAACGATCATACAGGTTTGCGATAGAGCACTTAAAACGAAAGTCTTTAACAGAAGAGATCGATCTTTGGCAACAATGTGAAAACTGTCCAGAACTCGAAATGGGATACCTTTGAAATTAAACTTTTGGATGAGTTTTTGATTTTTAATAAAAGTGATCCAACGAGACGAAGTTCCTACCAAAAACAAAAGAACAAAGGCCAAAAAAACGCCCGACAAACTTACCAAGAGTATCTTCAAACTTATGTTTTCTAATATTAGTTCATATTGAAGCAATAAAGATATTAAAGCCAAGCTCACCATTGAAGCCAAGCCAATTAGGCGATCTAAAAGAACACTTGTTGCTGCTGCGGTTTTTTGCTGCGGGTTTTTCTTTACGGTGTAGTAACCTTTTACCAAATCACCACCAACACCTCCTGGCATTGCGTAATTAAAAAAGATTCCTATTAAACCCAAACGAAAAGCTTCCAAGAAACTAAACCTTACTTCAAAGGCTTTTAATATTTCCTGCCAACGTATAGTGTTGAAAGATAAATTTAAGAAAACTAAAAACAAAAAAATCGCTAAGTACTCAGGGCTTAAAGACTTTTGCACACTCTCTAAATCAAAACGACCACTTTGTACCAACCAATAGATCAGTAAAACTGCTACAAGAAATTTTAATGTGCTATTTAATAGATGCTTCGCGCCTTTTTTCATTGGCCCAATATAATCAATGATTTAGACTTTGTCAGTATTCTGCAACAGAATGGCTGAAGTATTTGTATTTTACTCATGCAGTCAGCTTTAGCCGCTATGAAACAATGAAATTACATTTAGTAAAAACTCTGAGCGAAAAGCTAGCATTGCCTAAGCTTTCCTAAATTGCCAAAAGACTAGGATATTTTTTAAAATTTAAAGCCCCGTCACTTGGATAAGACAGTTAGTTACTGCCGAGAAAGTCCTGTAACAGCTAAAAGCCCTTTGCTCTTTAAAAACAAAGACTCCAAAGCTGTCATTTACTAAAAAACAAATATTGAAACAAGATGAAATCCTAAGAAAACTCGAAAGAAAACTCCCTGGCCCTAATCCACATCTAACTAAAATAGTAAAAGCCATCGCTAGCCTACAAATAGTTGCCTAGCACTGAAAGCAAACAGCCTCCTATTGAGACTTATCGTTTAAAATAAAAGTCTTCATGTAACTGATATTGAATATCAGTTTTAAAAGATTCCAAAAGCCTAAAGTGCCCTAAGGCATGGATAAAGCTTAGCATTCTGGAAATTGACCAGGCAAAGCGGCGCCATAGCTTGCTTGCCTATAAAGAGACTCATTTTCAGCAAGCTCGATCAACTTAGTTCAAAATCATCATGAGACCAAAAATAGTCTATAAATTACAGGTACTTAGAGCGAACCTTCTTTGAAAACATAAAGCTTAAGCAACAAAGATTGTTTTAATTCTAAGATCCAGTTTCTCAATTGATTTTCATTGAGATCATTAGCAAAGAGTACTACCATATAGCTGTTTTGAATAAAAAGGAGTCTTAAATGAATAGAGAAAAAGTCATTGAATGTTTAAATGAAATTTTAGAGCACGAGTTAGCTGGTGTTGTTCGATATAGTCACTACTCTTTTATGGTGTTTGGATACAACCGTATTCCAATCGTAAACTGGTTTCGCTCTCACGCCAATGAAAGCCTTTTACACGCCAACGAAGTCGGAGAGTATATCACCCGTATGGACGCCCACCCTTCTTTAAAGATTGGTAAATTGCTAGAAACTCATCAACATAGCATTGGTGCCATTTTAGCGGAAAGTCTTGAGCATGAAAAAATCCAAGTTCAAAAGTACCGTAATCTTTTAGATGAAGTAAAAGATCAAGATATCGCTTTAGAAGAGTATGCTCGTAAAATGATTTGCGAAGAAGAGCTTCATATTTCTGAAGTAGAAAAAATGATGAAATCACCTGAGTAGACTAAAGACAAAATAAATTGCAAAGGCCACTTCTTCAGTGGCCTTTTTTTTAGCCTCTTCAGAAAAACCAAGTCTCGTCGACTAACAAGCTATAGACCGAACAAGTAAAAGTAGTTTGCAAAAAAATCGCCCCATTCAATAAGGATCGATGATCACTAATTTTCCATCTCTTGAATCTAGTAAAACATTTTCGGGATGTAAAAAGACATTGAATCCGAGATCGATATGATTGGGCATTATTCCTCTAGGTGAATCCACTTTTATCATTTCTGGAAATAGAAATGGTGATTCATCGATTTGATATTCCTTATTTAGGTAAAGCTTTAAATCCTCTTGTAGCTTTGCATAATTCAGTATTACTTTTCTAAAATTGACCTCAGGGTACTGGTCTTGAATGGTCAATGGTAAGGATGTATCACTTTTCATAAATTGAGAAATTCCAAACTCATCTAACACCCTGCCCGGGGCATACTCTACAAAAAGATACCTCTCACTCAACACTTGAATCTCAGGAAGTTTTATTTCTAATTTGGGATGTAATTTTATGAATTCTTGTAGCATCTCAAAGGCTCTAACATCTTGAACCAGTTCTCTGGGACGAGAGTATTGCTTCAAAATCCAAGCTAATGACTCTCCCCTTTTTAACAAATAGACCGGAAAGCCATCTTTGGTATGCCCCAAAACTCTGGTCTCTAACTTACTAAAACCACCCATTAAAGAGAAAACTTTGTTTCTAATTTCTAAGTCTAAACCATCAAGAATTTCGTCTAGAACAACCGAATCCCCTTTGTAGCTTTCAAATAAAATATCATTAGAATGTGAGGCTATTGCTTCGGCGGAAAACTCGCAATATTTTTTAAACTCAATTGCTCTGAGAGAAGTACTAAAAACACAAATAAAGAATAAAAGAACTAGTTCTTTGAGCAACTCTAAACCTTTCTTTAAAAGTTACCTGGAACCTTCTTTAGCACAGAATTAACGGCTTTACCCGATCTATTTTAAAAAATGTTTAAATAGCTATTTCTGCAAAGTCTTGTTGTTTTTAAGATGCTCCTATAGAGCTTTAGGCAGCTATAGAAAATGAAACTATAAACGAATCTAGCTTCCCATTAGAGCTTTTACCGCAGAGAAAGCTTCATGCAGTAAAGACTCTCGCCCATGAAAATCTTTTGCCGATAATACCAAAAGTTCATAAGTTGGAAAATCAACTCCAACCCAATCCAAAGGACGAAGACCTCCCCACTCGTGAAGACTCCCCGTTAGCATGGAGTTTTGTAAACTAGCTTCTTTTTCAATGATATATTGTTTAACCGCAAAAGCATCCATGTCTTTTAATCTTAAGACATAGCGGTCTTGTAAACGAGAGCTTTTTTCAGAAAAGAACTGAGTGATTTCTTCTGGAAGCAAAAAAGAATCTTCTGAAAAGGATTCTACTTTGGAGTTCAATAAAATTTGGTCGAATTCAATTAACTCTGATACGCTTTTTTCTAAAACAAAAGCCGCGCCCAAATACAGTGGTGCTAACTTTCTTAAGCGAGTTCCATAGATCCCTAAAACAGAATGATCCCCAACTCCAAGAAGTCGAATCTGAAAAGCCTTCTTTTCTTTATATGACTCAACAGTCGTCAAATGACTACGAAAACTCAAGGCAATACTATATTTCCGAGCCTTTTCTAATTTTTCTGACAAAGACTCCGTCGGTGCAAGCTCTCCTGTTAAATAGTGATCTTCGCAATAAAGAGCAAAGATAAAGTTTTCTTTAATTGTCTCGTCTTCTTTTTCTTTAAAATCCTGCCAAGACATTCGCATTACATCAAATGCTTCACTACTAAGATAATGAGCGCTAGACTCCATAATAGGATGTCCGCCGCCAATTAAAAGAACCTTCTTTTTGTGAGGAAAAAGGTTTTGCATTCCCTTTACAGCTTCTGTTAGTGCCTCTGAAAAGCCAGGGTATAAACTCAGTCTTGATTTTTGTGGAAGTTTAAAGTTTGTTTTCCAATCTTGGAGAACATCCTCTTTATTGTGTTGTTTGCTAATCAAATTTAGAAGCAAGTTGCCCCCCTAATTTGATGTTCTTTCTAGCTCTAAAAATCAAATCTTGTTTCAAATCATCTAAATGTGCACTAGCCTCTAGTGGGTTCGCAGAAAACTGAATGCTAGAACTTGGACAAGAATCAACACAATCTCCACATAAAACACAACTGGAGTAATCTACATAAAATGCAATTAAGTCTTTTTCAACCAAATGACCTGAACTGGAGTAACGAACTTCAGAATCAGGATTTAGCGGCTTTGAAATTATATCGATGGAATTCATGGGACAAACACTTTGGCAGTTACCACAGGCTGTGCAGTCGGAATAACGATTGTACAAAGACTGCCTTAGTTTACCTGATATTACCTTTGATCTCCCCATGAAATCTCGGTGTACAGGTTTTTTCTGAATCAAATATTGTAACTTACCCAGGTAAAACTGCCAAAGATCAATAAGCACTTTCACAATTAACCCCCTGTACTAAATCCACACCAAGAAGCTTTGCCCAAGCCTCTTGCCTAAGGTCTTTTTTAAATACACTCTCAGAAATTTGCTGCACGAAATGACGTGAAAAACTACTCACTCGGTACTTTCCACTACAGTAATAAGAATAAACTCTTCCTGAAGGTGAAGAAGTTTTTTGACTTAAAAAGTGATTTCCTGGAATGTGTAAATGCTCAACTACCACTCGGTAATCCCCTTCAGGCAGCTGCAAAACATTTTTTTGAACTCTTTCGATACTATGAATGATTCTCAAAACACGATATCGAAATAATGAAAAGGCATCAAAATACTCCTTCTCAACCACAGGAAACTCAGACATAGATTTTTTGAAATAGGCTTTTTCTTTGATGCCAGATAAGTTTTCATATTTTTTATTTTCAGAAAAAAGTTCGGGCCACCACAACAAATCTTTTTCTAAGGACTCTGGAAAATCTCGTCCAATGTCATCTAAATTTTCAAAAAGTAGACGGTCACACAAAAGATATTCTAGCGACTTCTCTAACTCTTCTTTGATAATCTTTAAGTTGGTTTTTAAATACTTTTGATCACCTAGTTTCAAGTCTTTACGAACTCCACCTAAACAGATCAGACGAGGTAGCTCTCGCCCCCCACTCCAACTCTCAAAAATATCATCAACCATAAACCGAAAATAAGTAAATTGGTGATAAAGACTTTCATCTTTAAACAAAGCGCTGATTTCAGCACAATAATTCAAGTCCCAAACTAGGGTACTTAAATCACAAACTAAATCACGTAGTGCCATAGACCTTCTTGTAAGCTGATAGCCAGAGTTTTCTTCAATGGTTTCGGCAAATAATTTTTCGAAATGAGAAGACTCAGAGTTACCAAGCATTGCCGCCCAAACCACTCCAGAAAAGGGATTGCGATTATCAAGCTGTCGATAAAGACCTATTTTATTTTTTTTAGCAATTTCAGAGACTAGCATTTTTTCGTAAATCCTCCAGAAGCTGCAAAAAAGAAGTTTTATGTTTTGGAATCACTTCTAGCTGAAGATCTTCTTGTTCTTGTTTAGCGTAAAAGTGCACCACAATGCTATTTCCCACTTCAAAAAGATTTATGGGTGCTCCTAAAAAATCCTTTTTGCTATTGGCGAAGATCCAGAAATCCACCTCTTCTAGCTTTAGAAGATTTGGCCCTAAGCTCGAAGGGAAACTTGTGATATCCATCTGATCACATAAGCTTTTAAAATACGTGGTCGTTTCCAGAGTCATTTAAAATATCCCTTACTGTTTTATTCTGCATACCAATTTTAGAAATGGCCGAAATGCCTTTTAATATATCGTCCCAACGTGGAGGGCAGCCTGGAACAAAATAATGAACCGGTAGAATTTCTTTTGCAGCTACGCAATTTTCATCATTGGCAAAAGCAGCTGCCGAAAGAGCACAGGAGCCTACGGCGATGACTAGCTTTTCCTTGAGCATACGATCATAAACTTCTTTTAAGTTCTGTGCCTGCTCTGGATTGATCCAGCCACCTATAATTAATAAATTTGCCTCTTCAGGGCGTTCTGCTTTGCGCACAACACCAACCTGCTCCCAGTTTACCACTGAAGAGCTGAGGCTTTTCAAAACCAACTCACAACAACCTGTTTGTTCAATCCACGGATATACCAAAAAAATACCCCCATGTATAAGAATACACAGGGGTTTTTCAAAGGTACAGGACTTTAATCCTTAGATACCAGAATTGTGTCTTTCTTCCTCATCTAAAATAGAAAGATAGCCACCTTTAAGATTTGGTCGACGGGTAAGGTGTTGGATGTCATGCACAAAGCTTGATCCATTTAAGCCTGGTTGCTGCCACTCAGGGCCCATTCTTACAGCGTCAACAGGACATGCCTCTTCACAAAAACCGCAATATACACATCGTAAGGTATCAATCTCATAAGAAATTGGAAACTTCTCAACTTCAGGATCATCATGTTCCGCCGCAGTAATGCTTATACAATCCGCAGGACAGTTGGTTGCACACAACATACAGGCCGTGCAACGAATGCTTCCATCTTTTTTTACTGTTAAGATATGAGAGCCTTTAAATCTAGGACCATATTCATATTTCTCTTCTGGGTAGTTCACTGTCGGCATTTCATCTTTATGAAATATATTATAAATCATGTTACGAAAAGTAAGCGCCATACCTTTTACGATACTGGTTACATACCAACTGGATTTTATATCTGGTCTTTTAACGATACTCATAAACTTGCCCCTATTTGCAACTCATCTCCAGCCATCAACTGCATTGCCTCACCTAAACTTAGAGCTTGAGAAACAACCAATCTCATCTTTTGGATCTTTTGCACAGTGCCTGCAAAGTTAGTAAAACTCCCCTTTTTCTCAACAAAGGTTTTCATAGGAATTAAATAATCCACATCTCTGTAAGCAGGATTTGGGTTACTACTTAAAACAACCAAATTCTCAGCCTTTGAAAACAATTGTATCTTTTCTTGAATATCAGGGAAATACTCCTGCAACTCTGGGCCTGCCAAAATTACCAACTTGATTGCTCCTGAATTTAACTCAGCTTCTAACTGCTCCCAAGTGGAGTTAAGAGACTTAGCTTCCAAAGCCTTGATCAAACCGGCAGTGTTCGGGTTTTTATCACCTCGAAGTAAAATACCATCAAAGTCATCAAAGCTTTCTGAGTTATTGACCCAATGATAAACCTTTTTTGTACCCAGTTTATCAATGTACATCATTGCATCTTCGTATTCTTCATTGGTGTACTGACCCGTAAATACAACGGCCACTTGATCACTTGAGTAGTTTTTAATTAAACTCGCCACATCTTTAGCCGCCGCACCTGGCGCCATCATTTGCGTGCCAGCCTCTGTCTTTTTAATTGCTTTTAAAAGGCGGTTTTCTTTATTTACGTGTTTAAAAATATTTCTACCTTTATCACACATCCAATAGTCATTGATGTCTTTATTGTGCTCTGGCTTAACTCGAAAATAGCCCTTTTCATTGTAATATACATTTACATTACAGCCTGTAGAACACCCATTACATACCGTTGAGTCGTTATCTAAATACCAAACCCTTTGCTTAAAACGAAAATCCTTACTAGTCAGCGCGCCTACAGGACAAATATCAACCACATTAACAGCATAGTCGTTGTCTAAAGGCTTATCTTCGTGAGTACCAATTTCAGAACGGTCTCCACGATTGAAAATTCCTAGCTCACTGGTCTTGGTCACTTCATCAGTAAAACGAACACAGCGAGAACATAAAATACAACGCTCAGTATCTAGTACAATTTTTCGTCCTAAATCTACCACTTTACGTTTCTTTACTTTGCGCTCTGCCATTTCAGGATCATACTGACCAAATTTCATGTATTGATCTTGCAAACCACATTCACCCGCTTGGTCACAAATAGGACAATCCAATGGATGATTGATCAAATGAAAATCCAATCCCCATTTAACGGCTTCTTGTACTTTTGCAGAGTTATTGCTAACAACCATTCCCTCTGTCACTTGCGTATTACAAGCAATCATTAAGCGTGGTGCGCCCTCAACCTCAATCATACAAAGACGACAAACACCAGCGACGCTTAATCCTGGGTGCCAGCAGTAATGAGCTATATCTTCTCCCGCCTGCTTAAAGGCCTCAATCACCATTGTGCCTTCTGCTACTTCAATTTCTTTTCCATTAACCGTGCACTTGAGCATAGGTTTGTCCTTTTACTTTTGAGCGACCTTCGCGAACATAAAATTCAAATTCATCTCTAAATTTTTGCACAAAACTGATGGTAGGCATCGCCGCCGCATCAGATAGTGCACAAATGGTTTTACCCATCATATTTTTAGCAACCGTCTCTAACAAATCGATGTCTTGAACTCGGCCTTCCCCTTTAACGATCTTATTGGCGATTTTATTAATCCAACCAGTACCTTCTCGACAAGGAGTACACTGACCACAACTTTCATGATGATAAAAATGCAAAGTCACATCCAAAAGATCCACCATACAACGAGTATCATCAATAACAATTACGGCACCTGATCCAAGCATACTGCCTACCGACTGCAAGGATTCATAATCCATGTTCACTTTGTAAGACTCTTCAGCATTTAATATTGGAGCAGAACTTCCACCCGGAATTACAGCCTTAAGCTTTCTTCCCGGCTTTAATCCACCACATTCTTCTTCGATCAATTGCTTTAATGGATAACCAAGAGGTACTTCATAAGTTCCTGGGCGTTGTACATCGCCACTCACAGAAAACAATTTTGTTCCCGCGGATTTCTCTGTTCCATATTTTCTGTAAGCCTCTACCCCATCACGAAGGATGTATTTTACAGAAGCTAAAGTCTCAACATTATTCACAATAGTTGGCTTTTTTAAATAACCCTGTACCGCTGGAAATGGCGGCTTTAATTTTGGCTGCCCTTTAAAACCCTCAAGGGAAGAAATCATTCCAGTTTCTTCACCGCAGATATAGGCTCCTGCGCCTGAATAAACATCTAAGTCAAAATCAAAACCAGATCCTTGGATGTTCTTTCCTAAGTAACCTGCATCGTAGGCTTCTTTGATGGCTTTTTCTAAAAGCTCGATGATATGTCGGTATTCTCCGCGAACATAAATATAGCCTTTGTGACTCCTTACCGCGTATCCAGAGATAATCATTCCCTCGATCAACTGATGAGGCGCTCTCTCCATCATTTTACGATCTTTGAAAGTTCCTGGCTCTCCTTCATCGGCATTACACAAAAGGTATCGCTCTTCTCCATTGTCTGGCAAAAAGCTCCATTTCATGCCGGTTGGGAAACCAGCTCCACCACGACCACGAAGCCCTGCGGCCTTTACCATTTCTATGATTTCTTTCGGCTGCATTTTAAAAGCATTAGCAACTTGCTCGTAACCACCATGCTTTTTGTAGCCATCGATACCGATGAACTCGTCTTTATTGTAATGTTCAGAAATTATTTTTGCTTCCATCTCACACCTAATTTAATTTTTGCAAAGACTCAATGATTTGATCAATTTTGGCTTCGTTTAAATTTTCATGATATTCAAAATTATTTTGCATCACAGGAGCTGTATCACAAGAACCTAAGCACTCAACTTTAGAAACACTAAACTTTCCGTCGGCAGTAGTGTCTCCAGGTTTCACATTTAGCTTTTTACAAATATAATCCGTGAGTTCACGGCCACCAGCCATTGAGCAACTAATATTGGTACAGACTTGCAAATGAAATTTACCCGTCGGCTTTTGGTTAAACATCGTATAGAAAGTAAATACTTCTCGAATCTCAGCAACAGGAATTTCCATTAAGTCTGCTAAAAAATCTAGAGCCTCTTTCGACACCCAACCATACTGTTCTTGCACTTGGTACAAGGCAGGAATGATTGCAGATTGCTTGGTCTCGTACCTTTGCATTTCAGATTTAATTTTTTCTACTCGCTCATTTGCTAATTGAAACATTTTATCCTCGATCTAGCGATCTAACTCACCAGCAATTAAATTCATACTACCTAAAACAGAAATTACATCCGCCACTAAGCCCCCCGTGATTTGCTCAGGAAAACTTTGATAAATAGCAAAACATGGTGGACGCACACGCAAGCGATAAGGCTTCATTTCGCCATCACTCACCAAGAAAAAGCCTAACTCTCCATTGGCCGCTTCGGTGTAGTCATAAATTTCACCTTTCGGAGGTTTAATGCCCTTCATGATCAACATAAAATGATTCATTAAACCCTCGATATTGCCATAGACGTCTTTCTTCTCTGGCAAAACAATGGATTTATCGCGAATCGTATAATCTCCTGCAGGAATATTTTTAGCCACCTGCTCAACGATTTTTACGGATTGCTTCATTTCCTCTAAACGCACAAGGTAACGATCGTAAACATCACCGGTGGTTCCTACTGGCACTTCAAAGTCTAAGCTTTCATAACCATAGTATGGCTCAGCTTTTCTTAAATCTAAACCAACACCAGCTGCTCTCAAGCATGGTCCCGTGTAACCCCACATAATGGCATCCTCAGCAGAAATACTGCCTACGCCTTGAGTTCTTTGCATCCAGATTTTATTTTCGGTCAATAAACGATCTACTTCGTCGATGCCTTTGCGAAGAGATTTACAAGTCTCTAAAACATCTTTATACCAACCAGCAGGCGGGTCTTGCGCCATACCACCTACCCGAGTCATGGACACAGTTAATCTAGCGCCACAAAGCTTTTCAAATAAGGAATAGACTTGCTCGCGAAGTTTGAACAAATAAAAGAAGCCCGACAATGCACCTAAATCAACCGCATTAGCACCAATACAAACTATATGATCAATCACCCTTGAAAGCTCCGCCAGAATAATTCGAATGGCTTGAGCCTTTAAAGGAATTTCTACGCCCAACATTTTTTCTACCGCTTTACAGTAACCAATGTTGTTCATCGGCGCTGAACAGTAATTTAAACGATCCGTATAAGGAATCACTTGATTGTAAGGATGGGTCTCGGCCATTTTTTCAAAACAACGGTGTAAAAAGCCAAGCTCAACTCCTGCCTTTTCAACTTTTTCGCCGTCTAGAGCTGCCATCACTCGTAAAGTACCGTGAGTCGCTGGATGAGAAGGGCCTATGTTTAAGGGAACCAAGTCTTTTCCAGGAACGGGAGAAAAACGACTACCATCATCAAAGTGAACAGGTAAAACATCAGAACAGTGCTGTTGGTTATTAGCATCATAATCTTTACGAAGTGGATGCCCTTTGAAGTGATGGTGAGTTAATATTTTTGTTAAATTAGGATGCCCTTCAAAAACAATCCCATACATATCGTAGGCTTCACGCTCAAACCAATTTGCACTACGCCACACTGAGGTAGCACTAGCCAGCTTAGCATCCTCTTCTTGGACAAAAACTTTGAGGCGAAGTCGATTTAATGTTTTTGAACTAAACAGATGATAAACCACTGCATAACGACCTTCTTGGGTCTCTGGATACTTGGAATAATCCACAGCCGTTAAATCCATTAAAAAATCATAAAAAGAATTTTCGCGATAGTATTTTAAAACCTCAAGAATATTGGCTTTAGGAACAACCACTACGTCATTGTCATTTTCATAATAAAACTTAAAGTCCCCTACAGGAAACTTTTCACTTAGATTTTGTTTTACTTCTTCAATACGGCTCACAACTCAGGCCCTTTCCAATTGTCTTTCCAAGGTCTAGGAACATTATTTTCAATCATTTTTTGTAGAAGCATCACTCCATCTAAAACCGCTTCTGGAGTCGGTGGACAACCAGGAACAAAAACATCCACCGGGACAAGCTTACTAATTCCTTGAAGAACATGATAAGAGCGATAAAAACCACCGGAACTAGCACATGCACCCATTGATATAACGTATTTAGGCTCAAGCATTTGCTCGTAGATGTGAACTAAAACAGGAGCCATTTTTTCAGTGATAGTTCCTGCGACGATCAACAAATCTGCCTGACGAGGTGAAAACCGAACTACCTCAGCTCCGAAGCGAGCTAAATCATATTTAGGTCCCATCACAGACATTAACTCAATCCCACAACAAGCAGTTCCATAAGGAAGAGGCCAAAGAGAGTTTTTCTTCCCCCAGTTGATCCAATCCTCCACTCTTGTGGTCATAACGTTTGAATTTAACATATCCTGTAGATCGAAAGCGTCTACCTTTTGCTCTGTCATTCTTTAATTCTCCCTAGAGGATTTTAAAGGTAAATTACATCGCTTCGAAAAAGCTCATAAAAAGAAAGAAATGATTTTAAAATTTGAAAATCATAAATTCTCAGAGTCTTCTCTTAAGTAAAAAAACTTATGCGATTCTATAACTATTTGGTTGTATCATTTTCTTTTCATTTAGAAATGTAATAACTGAATGCGTTAGCCACAGCTGGACCATATAAGGTATGGAAATTAAACGAGCATTTTGATTTCGCCTAGCATAGGTGAGCCAATTTTAGGCATGTCGCCACTGCATTTGAAAATGGTTTTCAGTACGAGTTCACAACACAGCCCCTTATAAAATCAGATGCAGTCTAACAAACACAAAGCCACTTTCTTGCCTAGCCAGAAAGCATTGCCAACAAAAATCAGAGCTAAATCTTAAAATTTAAGAATCGCTTATCCACAAGCCAGTTATCACTAAATTAAACTTCTATATGTGACTGTGTGCATTTTTATTTGCACCGATCCATAAGCTGTGTGGCACAAGGAAAACAGGGGGATATTATGACTAAATTATTAATTAGCTTATTTACTATCAGTATTTTAAATTTAAATACATTAAGTGCGAATGAAAATTTCGCAACTTATCATCTCAAGCAAACAATGGAAGAAGAGACAAACAAAACTGAAGACAAAAGCTTCTATTACATCGAAACAAAAAAAATATTTGAACAAAGCGAAAGCGTAAAATACGAAGAACTACCCGCCTACTTCACAGGAAGATGCTTCTATCCTGACGGTCAAACCATAGAAAGCTTACTTGTTTCTGGAACATTCACTGAGGACAGGGATCTTGGCCCTGTATATCCGCCAAAGACTTATAAAATTGTTAACATTTTTGAAGGAAGATATAAGGCCATCTTTGATATCATTACATCTAAAATCAAATCTTACATAGACTCAATCACAAAATACGAGATTGAAAAATTCGGTGAAGCCTTGGATCAAAGCGGAGAGGATTTGATTGTAGATAAAACAAAGGAAGGCATTGGTAGTGTTTATGTCATTAGAAAGTACAATGAGTACTTTACTGCTTTAGTAAAAAATTATGTTAGATCGGAAGACAAAATCACTGAACAGACTCACTACAGCTGCTACTTTTACGTAGAACCAGAGTTCGCAGATTACTAAGTTTAAAATTTCACATAAATATTTTAAAGAAGGCGAGATCTACCCTCGCCTTTTCTTTTTCTCTCGATCAAAGCCTCTCAAATTTTTGACTTAAGCCTAGCTCCATAAGTAAAGCTTCATTACGCAATAAAAATTTACTGGGTCCAGCCTATGGCCTTTGTCTTGTTAGTAACAGCATAGAGTTTTAAAATTAGTGCATCCCAAAAAACCTGTCATGGACGGCAGGGAAAAATTCAAGGAGGAATCATGATCCGCAACCTTATGCTTGGCGCCGCTGTACTATGTCTTAGCCATCAAGCCCTAGCGAAAGAGTACATCATTAAATTCAATGGTGACACAAAAGCTCACGCAGCATTTTTAGAAAATCTAAACGCCACCCCACTTCTCAAAAATATGTATTTAATCGATATACCCGACACCGAAGCCGCTAGCATGCAGGTTTATAATTTGGCAAATTCACCAGAAATTGAATATGTGGAAAATAATAAAAATCTAAGCATATTTCCCATGAACATCGACGCCGCCAAGGCCGCTGTAGCGGAACTAGTTTCTGACAGCCCTGAGTTTGTGGCTCCTGCCGATAACCCTCCTATCCCAAATCCTCCCAAAAGACCTGAAATAGGAAGAGACCCTCTTTTGCAACATCAATGGGGAATGAGAGACAACCAAATTCAGAAGGCCTGGAAACAAGGCGGAAGTATGGGCGACCCAAATGTAGTTGTCGCGGTCATCGACACCGGTGTGGACTACACGCACGAAGATTTGGTTTACAATATGTGGAGAAACCCAAACGAAATCCCAGACAATAATATTGATGATGATGGTAACGGATTTGTAGATGATATCGTCGGTTGGGACTTTGTAAGTGATGATAACTTGCCCTACGATTTAAGCATGAACCCTTTTCAACTCATTTTCCAAGGAGGAAATGCAGGACATGGAACTCATTGCGCTGGCAATATTGCCGCTCGTGCCTACAACGGAAAAGGCATAACAGGCGTAGCTCCTCATGTTAAAATCATGGCCATGCGCTTTTTAAGCGAAACAGGCCAAGGAACTACTGCAGCCGCCATTCAAGCAATTAAGTACGCTGTTGATAACGGCGCTCACATTCTTTCCAACTCGTGGGGCTCCCAAGGTGATGATCCAAATGATCCAAACACCCAAGCTTTGAAAGAAGCAATTCAGTACGCACAAGATCACAACGTATTGTTCGTGGCTGCTGCGGGCAATGGACGTCAAGGTGCTGGTTACGATAATGATAGTGACTCAAAACCTGCCTACCCTGCCAGCTACGATCATGGTGCTATCATTTCAGTTGCTGCATTGGACGAAAACGATTCCCTAGGGAAATTCTCAAATTGGGGCAAAAACACAGTGGACATCGGTGCACCTGGAGTAAAAATATACTCTACCGTTCCACAAGGAAAGTATGCCGATACAGTCTTCGATAAATTTGGCATAACAGTAAACTGGGATGGAACCTCAATGGCCACTCCTTTTGTTTCTGGAGCAGCTGCACTCTACTTAAGTGCTAATCCAAGTGCAAACTGGTTGGAAATAAAGAACGCAATTTTAAACTCAAGCACACCAATTCCAGCCCTAAGCAACAAAAGTGTCTCAGGCGGAAAGTTGAATGTTCTGAACCTGATGCGATAAAAAACACACGACCTATAGCCAGACCAACCATGGTCTGGCTTTTTTTTATTTTCCTTAAAGATCTTAGATATATACCCAAAACTTCCGATCAGTAGCGGGTATGAGCAAAAACGACCAAATCGATTTTAAATTCTTTAACCACCAGAGTTCAAAACTCTTTTTTGTTTTGGACAATATGGGGCGTTTTGTTTTTGCCAATAAAGCCTGTATTGACTTACTGGGCTTAAACGATGATGAGCTGTATACAAACAGTTTTTACCAGTATGTACACGAAGATGACCAACAACGCTTTGATAAATCCTTTCGAAGCATTGATACCTTTTCAAAAAACCAACTTCATCAACAACTGGTTCTGCGACTAAAAACAAAAAAATCTACAGAATGGGAAATCGACATCTCTCTATGTAACCACCAGGGTTGTGTGTATGGTCAAAGTGAAGAAAGAAGTACATTAAGCCATTTACGTGAAAGCTATGAAACCATCTCCAAAATGGCTAAAATTGGCGATTGGAAATACTATCCAGAAAATGACAACCTACACTGGGGAACAGAAATGTTCCGAATTCATGAGCTTTCTGAAAAGGTGGGAATTACTCTTGAGGAAGCGATTAAATTTTTCACCCCTGAATCCAGGTATGTTTTTACCGAACAAATCCAGTCTTGTATGGAAAGCAATAAACCCATTGAGATAGAGTTTAAAATTAAGACCCATAAACAAAATGATAAGTACGTTCGAGTAAGCGCTAGAAAGCAAATGGAAGAAGGCGGCGAGTTTATCACAGGCACCTACCAAGACATCACAGAACAAAAAACCAAAGAGCAAATCCTTTTGGAACAAAATACCAAAATCATTCGTAATTCCCGCTTAGCGAATATGGGAGAAATGGCCGCAGGGATCGCTCATGAGATTAACAATCCCCTAGCGATTATCATTGGCTTTGCGGACCGAATCTCATCTTTGATAAATAAAGAAGAAATCAATAAAGAAAAAATCGCAAGTGCATCCTCAAGAATTTCAGAAATGACGGAGAGAATCGCGAGTATAATTAAATCACTAAGGCAGTTTTCAAGAGATGCCAGTGATGACGAAAAAGTAATTGTAAGTGTATCCACAGTGATAGATGATGCTCTAATCCTTTCTCAAGAAAAATTAAGTGCTGACAAAATACTGATTAAAACAGAAGAAGCTTCTAAAGAACATTTGTTAAAAGTAAATCGCACTGAATTATCACAAGCAATTTATAACCTAATCATTAATTCACAAGAGCATATTGCTAACAATGATCTTCCTGAAAAATGGATTTCTATTACGAGCGAGATCAAAGGTGATCGAGTAATCATTTATGTGACTGACTCTGGATTGGGGATTCCACAAAATATAGAACCAAAGATTTTAAACCCATTTTTTACCACCAAAGAGATCGGTAAAGGCATGGGTTTAGGGCTGCCTATTGCAAAGTCTTCCGTAGAAACAATGAATGGAAAACTCTATTACAACAAAAGCACCCAACATACACAGTTTATCATTGAGCTCCCCTACAACTCGCAAAGGCTTTTACGAAAGCAATTCGATGCTCTCCACAGTAGTAAAAAAGCCGCTTAAAACAGACTTCAAGACTCGTAAAGGCCTTGAGGCCATAAGCCAATCGTTTAAACTTTTGACATCTCTATAAAGAATTCATTAGCCTAAGGATTTCAGGTGTTTAGCACAGAAGCATGTTAAAATTACCCCATGAAACAGATCCTATTAATCAGTATTTTATTTTTTAGTTCTAAGGCTCTTTTAGCTGCAAACTCAAACAAATCCATGGATAGCCTGGATCATAATTCATCACTGCAAATTGAAGCTCCCAAAACCAACTTTGATAAGGCCTGGGAAGATTTAGAAAAATTCGCCCGAGCTGGTGAGTTTGATAAGGCCTTGGACGAAGAGCAACTTAGTCGCCTTAAATCCTTAAGCGCCGACCAAAGGTTTCGTTTAGCAGACAATTTGTACAGAGATGGCTTAATTCCACGAAAACTTTTTTATAGCGCCAAGAACAAACCCACTTTAATTCAACAGCTCATTGAGTCTGGTAAAACAACGACAAAAGAAAAAGACTTACACCGCTTAAGTCTATACCTACTGAGTAATATCTTGGTGGAAGAAAATGATCTAACTGAGCAATAAATAAAAAAAAGCCTTCAATAAAAATGAAGGCTTTTTTATTATTTCCTAGTTTTCTCGAAAGCTTAATCAAACTTTTCGTACTTACGATATAAATCCTTAGCCTGAGATGCCGTCTTTTCCCAACGAGCGCTTTCCATGGAATAACCTTTTCTTTTGTCTTCCCAATTTTTCTTCTCGGAAACTGCTAGCTTTTCCTTTTTGTCGATCACATCAATTAGATTAGCAATGCGTTTTTGTTGCTCTTGCCAAGCGGCTAATTCTTGATCAATCTCCACTTTTTTTGCTTGATAAGCCTTCACATTTAACTGACGTTGCTCAATGTTTTTCTTTAACTGATTTACCTTCAACAACAAAGCATCTAGCTTTTTTTGTTCAGCTAAAACACTTTTATCTTCTTTGGCAATGTATTGGTCCAAAGTTTTCTTATGGCCCGCTAACTTTTTCTTGTTCTCATCACTATTCTTCAAATGATATTTAACGGTTTTTCGACCTTCTTTAAGCTCATCCAATGCTTTGTTCACCTGCTTAAGATTTTCATCTACAATCTTTAGATTTTTTTGATACTCCAAAGAGTTGTATTCGGCATTTTCATAATTTTCTTTTAACTTATTGATACTGTCTTTGTAGTCTTCTGCAGAGTAAACTACTTGGCTTCCTAAAATTAATGTACAAATTAAAAAATATTTCATTTCATAACTCCTTAGCGTCTTTGTGATTTAGGACAAGCATTTTTTAACGAAGAACGATAGTGCCCTACTTCGTCTTCCCAAAACTCACCATCAAACTCCCAATTAAAACCTTCTTCTTTTAACTGAGAGGTTGTAGCTACAGTACGACCAACGGTCTTTCCACCTGAAATACGGTAACGTAAATTCTCACCAGCTCCAGAGAAAATTTCGTACTTAAGCAGTTCGTTGTTCTGTAACATTCTGCCTAGGTCCTTTTCCATTTTCTTAAAGCTTTTTGCTAACTGACGAGAGGCTTCCATTTTAATGCCGTTTCTACGGTTTCTAAGAGTCTTCTGAGAGTTCTTAGAGAACTTCTTCATACCGATTTTAGCGTATTTGTAGTTATCAATACGAAAACCATAGTAGCGAATCAAAAAGTCTTCTACATCTCTTTGTTGCTCCCAAAGAACTTTGTTCTTTCTTAGTTTTTTATTAGTCTTAATACTAGCCAATTGCGCTTGGATTTCATTTTTTCTTTTCTTAGCATTCCTACGCAGGCGAGCATAGCTGCGAATGTCTTTATCAATGATGCCAATTAAAAAAGAATACTGTTCATTTTCGTCATAGGTCTTATTAATTGCATCCTGCTGATTTAAAAACTTACGCTGGCGAACCGCTTCTCTTAAGACCTTAGCTGATAACTTAGATGTTTTATTTGGATTAGCAAGGTAGTTCGCTGCCATCTTATAGTAGTTAAATACTTTTTTAGAGTTTTCTTTGTTGATTTTCTTCAATGAGGCTAAATCTTTTTTGTAACGAAATTCTAAATTTTTAACACTACGATAAGCATCGGCGTACTGACATAAATTAATGTATCCAAGACCACGAATCACAAAGGATTCAGGCTTGTATACGTGCTTGAAAAATGGTGTATGAATCGAATGCATATTTCCTACCGCACCAGGTTCATCTTTAACCATCATTTGAGCCCAAGCTTGCTGTTGTAGCCCCTCAATCCACATTGGATGATTACGATCAATTTTCAAAAATTCAGCTATGGAATCTTTGTATTTTCTTCTTTGGAAATTCATTCTAGCTTTAGAAATCGCAACCAAAGACATCACATCTTCTTTGTCGCCATTCTCTTTTACGTAGCTTTCAATTTCGTTTTGTCTTTGAAAGGCCTGTTCTTTCTTACCTAAAAGGTATTCAGATACACTCACAATGTATTGTGCACGGGTGTAATACTTCGAACCCTTGTCTACTTGCAAGCCGTACTTTTGAGCTTCGGCAAATTTGTCTTCGTCGGCATAGTATTTGGCAATGACAAAGTTAAATGCTGGCTTGTCTTTTTCCTCTAGCAAATGATAGTCTCGAAAACTAGTCAAAGCTTTTCCGATTTCTAACTGATGCTCCAATGGAAGATCAGATAACAATGCTTTCAAAGCTTCGCGTTTAGCGCCCTCTTCTTTTTCTTTTAACACGGAAAGCAGTCTCTTAACTGATTCTGTAAATAAACCCATCTTGTGACTACAAATCCCTAGCTTTAATTTTGCTACAGATCGATAGTGAGGATTTTTAGCAGACAAAAGAACATAGTAAATACCAGCAGCCGCATGGCACTGATCGCCTTTGCTGTAAAGCAGCTCTGCTTGCATGAAATTCATTTCTTCATCAAAAAGCTTATGCAAAGCCTTTTCATTAATCACTGTGTTTTGAGTGATTGCATAACCAGCTTCTTCAATCTTTTTAACAAGCGCATCGGCCTTAACCAACTCCTTTAAATCAAAGTCGCCATGGTCTTTCACCTTTGCTACTCTCATTTTTTTCCATTTGTTAATTACTGAATTAGGAACCGTAGAAGGCGATTTAAGCGCTTTAAGCTTTTCGTAATCTTCTTTCAGGTTTGTGAGCCCTGGCACTGAGAAGCTTTTTGAACTTAATTGCTTTGGACGACCGATGTTCAAAGTCTCAATCCGATCAACATCAGGGATCGGGTTAGTTTTTGTCACTTTGTCGGCTGTCATTTTTCTTTTAATGGTAGCTCGGGCAACTCCATATTTATTTTTCTTCAACTTTGCATCCGGCAAAACTTCTTCGCTTATTACCTGTAAACCGGTATCCGTTTTTAACTGCTCTACAAAGTTTGAAATTTGTTGATTTTCCTTCTCAACCTCCACTGAGTTTGAATAACTAGGAAGTAGATTTAGTCGTTGCTCTGTCGCCACCTCTTGACGAAATTGCTTCTTTGACTTTACCACAAGCATAGATGGCTTCTTTTCCGGAACCACTGGCGAGAAAAGAATCTCTGAAGCACTTGCTGTTTTTGCAATCTTCTTCTTTGCTGGGGATTTATTTGTTTCTTGTTTTACTTCTTCCGTTTGTGCAAGCTCAACTGGCTTATTGTTTGGTTTTAGATAGAACGGAACGTCCCCTTGAGGCGCCTTGTCCATCACATACCAAGCATTGTTAGCCATGGCAGTTAAGCTTACTAAACTTAGAACAGTAAAGTATTTTATCATTTCTTTCCTCCAACAACTTGCTCTTTGTCACCACTTCCAAAAAAGTAAGTTCCACCAAACAAGATGTAGGTGTTAAATTGATTAAAAGATCCCTGCGAAGTACCATCTTGATATAGCCTTCTCTCTTCTTTGTAGTAGCGAGAAGAAACATCTAATTTTAATGCCCAGTGCTTGGATAAAAAGTACTGCTGAGAGATACCAAAATTGAAACTCGCTGAACCTAAAGTTTCTGCAAAATGAGAGTAATCATCTTTTACCTGTTGGGTGTACTTCACATACCCAAGACCTGCATACACGGCCATGTCGAAGTAAATGATTTTGTTATCGAGAACACTGATTTTACCGTAAAAAGGAATCCAGTTATAATTAACACTAAAGGCCCAATCTTCGAAGTTTTGATCTGGGTTACCACCCTTAGCCTGTACTTCTTTTGCTCCTTCATTAGGTCGCTGATTTGGAAACTCCAGTCTTACTTCCAGTCCGTTATGCTCATCAAAATAGTGAGTGCTAGAGATCAATAGGTTATCCCCTTCACTGAAACTATCATTAAATAAGGTACCGCCCATGAAACTAAGGTTATATCTTTTGGCCTTATTGAACTTACGGTTTTGCACCACCTTAAATTCAGTGTCTTTCGGAGCCCAATACCTTTTTTCTAGATTCTCGATATCTAGCTTTTGGTTGGTGGCCGATCCACTTTTAGCCGTTGCCTTTTTTCCAGCGCTTTTCTTAGCAGCTGGTTTGGCTTTTCGTTTGTACTGGCTCGATTGAGCTTTTGCCAGCGGACTAGCAAAAATGGAAAGAGCCGTAACAATTCCTAAAGAACATTTAACAAGACGAATATTTTGCAGCATATCTCTTCCTCCAAAAGAGTTTCATTTTTGTGACCAATGATCACAACTACATACTGCAGCTAGAATGTTTGAACGAATCAGTTTACGCTCTTAAATAAGAACGGATAACTCACGTCCACTTCCACTCCCCCTTTCGGGTTCGGGAACTTCCAAGCTGCAATACGCCGCAAAATACATCCTTCAACAATGGCGTTTTTCAGAGTGGTATTAGCCACTCTTTTAGCATTAACTTTTCCACTTGAACCAATTGTGAACTTAACCATGATTTTACCATGTAAGTCTGAATTGCTTGCAAGTTGACGTTCATAACAATATCGGATTTCACCCAGTTTTGAGCGAATGTAGGCAGCAATCACCTCACGGTCTAAACCACCATCCAACATAATCTCTTCTTCTACTATACCAACCTCGCCAGCAGCCACTTTACCTTTAGAAAGTTTGGCTCCTTTAGCACCCGATTGGGCTTTTAGTGATCCAATAGATGCAAGCTTTCTCGCTTTAAACTTCTTATCAGATACTTTTAACTTCTTCCCAAAAAGATCAGCACTCGATAAGGCTTGTTGCCTTTGCCTCGCTGTATCTTGGGACAATTGATTTAAAGCCTTGATGTTTATGGCATCTTTTGCAGCTCTTGCAGCAATACGACCTACCAATTTGGAAAGTCCTTTTGCACGAATGTTTTTTACCACTTTAGCCACATATTCCTTTTCAGGAGTTACATCTTCGGTTTTCTTCTGTTGCTTTTCACTTGCCACAAATCTTTGTTGATTCACCTGCTCCGCTTCTTCACGTAGCTCTTGCATCATTTTTGCGTCATATACCATCTGTACATAACGGTTGGATTTTTTATCTGTTTTATTTGGCTTTAATAAACCAATAGAAACAAATACAGCGAAGAAAGCAAATAGACTTACTCCAGCTGTTTTTAAATCCCCAGTGATTAATTTTAAACTTGGCTTCTGGCGATCTTCATCAGAAGGCTTATGGGCTAACCTTTGCTGAACAAGGTATTTTCCAAACTGCTTAAATTTCCATTCTTTGTTTGGTGGTGCAGGTAAAACATGCTCTTCACCATCAAAATGAAACTTATAAGCTTCCCCTGGGTTTAAAAATAAAGTTTCGACAATATCACCTTCACGTACAACAAGTACCTGATGGGAATTTAATTCTTTAGTGCTCTCGGTTTCTGTAGAGAATAATTTCTTTTGTGGATCACTTAAGTAAAACTTTACACTATGTTCTCCAATAGTAACACTTTCTCCACCTTCGATTTTCATTTCATGAACAACTTGGTCGTTGTAAATCACATCGGATTCATTTCCGCAACCAACCAAATACCAAAAAGGTGGACGGTGTTCTACAACCGCTTGCACACCAGCAACATTTTTTCCTAGAAGGCGTAAATCTGAAACTCGTGAAGAACCAATGACAAAGTGTCGCTGCTTCGGATTCACCTTTTTAGCCGAGTTGAATTTTTCTCCATGATAATGTTCTAAGTACAAATATTTCTGGCGCACTGTTTTACCTCAAATAATCCAATGAATCTTTAATGCTCTGGTCATAGGCTTCTCTAACGTTGTATAAAGGTAAAAAATCTACCCCACGCTTTTGAACTAGATAGGAGGCATTTGGGTTTCGTGCAACACCGTCAATGTCAGTGGCATCAAAAGACACTTCTTGTCTGCCTTTTTTATACTTCACATTCTTTTTAGTTTCTGCTGCTAAACCGCTAATGCTAAATGTTAGTAACAGTATGAAAACATATTTCATAACTCTCCCCTATTTTGCCTTATCGTTTTCGCTTGCAGCGGCTTCCGCTTCCGCTTTTGCAATTGCATTTTGCAAGCTATTAATCTTATCGGGTAAATTGACGTCAAACTTGTTACGAAGACTTCCATTTTTCAAACTTTTGTGAATTTTCTTGTAGGCCTGTAAAGCCTCTTTACGTTTTTCTGGAATTTCCTCTAAAACTTGAGCGTGACGCAGTTGGTATTTAAAGTTTTTTGTATATTTACTGACTAGAAAACTAGATGCATTTAAAGCTTTCTTAAAATCTTTGGTTGCTCTAGCACTCTCCATCTCGACCACCCATAGAGATTCATCTTTTTGATCTTCATCCACAGCATTAAGGTAGTTTAACACTCGATCATAGTCTTGGTCTTTGAAGGACAAAACGGCTAAATAAGCGGCCGCCTCAGACAAACTATTGTCTAGTTCAAAAGCACGAATGTAGGCTTGTCTTGCAATTCCTTCTTCTTGTTTTGCTTGAAGAATTTTTGCCTTTTGAAAATAGAAAATTCCAGCTTCTCCACTCATGGACAAAGCTTTTTCAATCATCCATTCTGCACGATCATAATGTTGAAGTTCATAGGCTTCCAGAGAGTAAAAATAAGCACCCCAAGGAGAAACCGGAAAATGCTCTAGCATTAATCCAGCGTTTTTTCGAACCTTAGCCCAATCTCCTTTTTTCACACAACTATTGGTAACGTCCACCCAATTCTTCCAGTCTTTCCCCTCTTTTGGAGTCTGACACTTTGTCCAACTAGAGACGTCTTTCTTAGCTATTGCTCGACTTCCCTTAGTGTATTTAACAGAATCGGGATTTGTTTTGGTTCCTGTACTCGCACAAGAAACCACAAAAATTAAGGATAACAAAAGGATAATGTTTTTCATGAACCTACTCCGCTGACATCAGGAAGTTGAACTCCTGGCTCCTTCGCTTTAACTTCAAATACGACAGATGTTCTTAAGTTGATCTTATCTAGTAGTTTGGAAATCTTTAATAATTGGTCGTTACCAAGTTTTAACTGTTGTGCCGCTTCTTTTGCCTGTAACAAAGTATCTACCTGTCGATCCTGCATCGGAATGGCTAAATTTTCCATCTCTTGGTAGAATGCAGCAGCTTCAGCATCTGGAATGTCTTTTAGCTTCATTTCTTTCAGAGCTTTGGCATACAAGCCATACAATTCGGCCAACTCAATAAAAGCTTCTACTACAAGCTCTGGGTTTTTATAGCGACTTACACTTTGAAAGGCTTTCTGGGCTTTTTCTAGCTTTTCTGTCTTCAATGCAATTACCAAAGCCACACGATCAGCACGAGCATTCATACTTTGACTAACAAATTCTCTTTTTAAAATTTGCGCCTGAATCATTCGAGCCTGAGCACGATAAAAGCTTAGGTCACCTTTAATTTTTAGAATATCTCCAGCCATTTTAAAGGCCTTTGGGTATTCTTTGTTTGCGTAGACTTCTTTTAATTCTGCGATCTTATTTTTTATGTGATAAGGCTGAATCTGCAAATTATCGATAAACTTAGCATAATATGCTTCTTGGCTTTTATCATTTTTAGCTTTGGACAATTCATATAACTTAGTGATAGCCCACTTTTGCGTCTCTTTATCTGGTGCTTTAAGAGCATCTTTTAAAAGCCTCTCAGCCTTTGTGAACTCTCTCTCTACCGTATAATAGTTGATCGCAAGCTTCTGCCAGTTTCCAGAGTCTTTTTTATCTTTCTCAATAAGTTCTTCAGCCGCCGTTGCTGCCATCATAAGATTTGTAAGGTACTCATAATTTTGCGTCGCAATCTTCAAAGCGTCTGTGGCTAGTTTTGATTTTTTGTAATCCTTCGAAAAGGCCATGGCAAGATTCGCGGTCTTTGCATTTTTATCCGATTTTTTATAAATTTGAATGGCATTCCAACGAGCTTTCTCAGCCAAGCCAGAGGATTTATTCTCTTTTGCAAATTTAATAAACTGATCGGCCCTAGCAAGTTCAGAGCCCTCTACTTTCATGGTATCGATGCTAGAGAAATAACTCTCTTGGTACAATTTTGTTAAAGTTAGCTTTCTCTTTTTAGACTTTTCTCTTTTTGCCAATTTCTGAGAATAGTCTTTAATTTTCACATAATCTTTCTTCTTCGATAGAATGTCTAAATACAAGTCCTGAGCTTTAATACCTTGAGGTTTGTTTTTATACTTTTCCCCCAAATCCACTAGCAAAGGCGCTGCTTCATCGTATCTACCATTATCATAGATAATAAAGGCACGTTTAAACTCAATGTCTTCTCTATATTTTCCCTTAGGGTTCTTATCTAGATAAAGCGTAGCTAGCACTACGTAGCGCTCTTCATCTTGCTTCTGCCATTTATCACCAACTGCTTTCTGCAAAGAGAAGATCGCAGCGTATGAGGCATCATGAAGCATTGGTTGCTTACTAAGTTTTTGAGCAACAGAAAAATACTCATCACTCGCTTTGCGATACTTCTTCCTTTGAAAAAGAAGATTTGCATATTCATAGTGAAGAAGATTTGCTTTGTCGCCTTGAATGGCAAAACTCAAATAGTTTCGGTATGCTCGTTCTGCTACATCTGCTAACATTGGAACATGTTTGTTCTTAAGCCATAACTTATGCCATTTAGCACCGAAATTGGAGCTAAGTTTGGTCACGGCTGTCACACAGTTTTTTGTACTGTTGCCCTCTGAACTACCCCAAGTTGAATCTTTTGAACAAAGCTTTGCGAAGTTCTCAAGTTCCAAGGCGGCTTGTGGACGATTTTTTTGTTGATCAAAACTTGTAACCATACTGACGTAGGCTTTAGGCAATATATTATTTGTAGGAAGCTCGTCTACCAAGTCATAGAAAATGAGTCTTTCATTATCATATTTACCATGACGGTTATACAGTCGCATTAACTTTAAAATATAAAATCCAGCTTCTTCCTTACCCGCTTGACCAATAAAGTACTGTACTCCCACATTGGCTGGTTTAACATCAGAAAAGAACAGAACCATATCGTTCAATGCCTCTTTTCGTAGGTCGAGTCGACTGTCTTCTTCAGACGCCAAAGTTTTAGAATAAGCGACTACCGCCTCAAGCTCTTTTAATCCTGTAGCTGCATCCTCTAAATTAAAGAAAGTCCATGCTAACTTATAGAGTCCGTAGGGATAGATTCTAGATTCCGGAAAGTCTTTAATGGCTTCATATTCCAACTTTGCTTGTTTGTATTTTTTCTCTTCAAATAACATTTCACCAATGGCCAGATGAGAATCTGCAACCAAAGGAGAATCTGGAAATACTTTAATCAACTTATGATATAAAGCCCTGGCTTGGGCATTTTTATTTACTTGCTGTCTTGCGAAACCAGAGTTAAACAAAACCAAATCCATATCGCGAAAGTCTTTAAATCTTCTTTCAATTCGATCATAAATTGATATGGCTTCATAAATGCTTTTTTTAGCGCTTGCTTTTTTAACCTGACCTGGGGCTAAGCTAACCACAGTTTCAGACTTTCGATTCATCTCAAAAAATCGTGCCGCCTTAGCTCTTCTCATATGTAGCTCCGCTAAGCGAAACCAAAGACCGGCCTCCATCGGAGTATTTCTATATTTACGCAACAGCTTCTGCATCTGCGCCATTGCTTTTTTTTCATTTTTCTCAATCAACAATTCAGCCTGAACAGATCGTAAATCATCTAATTTTTGATTTTCACCCGTAACCTGAAGGTCTTTATAAAAATCTTCAGGATTCGGTGTTTCAAGGTTATCGGCGAATAAAGGTTGGCTAAGTACGAAAAGACTTAAAACTGCAATCGCTTTTCGCCAAGGCAGTTTTGAGTTTGAAATTGAAGAGGCCAAATTTTGTTTCACTATTCCATCCCCATTAATCCTAATTTAATATTGGCATATCCAGCCAACATACTTGTGTACATCAGTTTTTTAAGGATTGAATAATCAAGGTTTTGATCCGCTTGAAGAATCATATCCCCTTTAAACTCATGAGTAACGTTTGCAGAAGCAATGTCTCTAGACTTCTTAGCGTGCTTTTCTAATTCATCATACACTCGCTTTACAAACTTTTTATCTTTGGTATCCACATCTGTCTTAACAAACTTTCCTTCAACCAAATCCAATACTTTTTCATCATCTATATAAACTCCCTTTAAAGAAACATGCATTCGCAATGCCTCTTGGGGTTCGATAGAAGATTGAGACAAAGGAACGTGGATATTATCCACCGTTGCCATTTGCACACTACTTGTGGTGTAAGATTTTAAAAGGAAAACCAATAAAATCGTAAACATATCCACCATCGCTGTTAGCTGCAATGTGTATTGTGCGTCTCTATTTCGCCATCTTCTGCCTTGGCGTACCATATTTAACTCCCTACCACATTTCCAAAAATCACATCTGGAAACATTAGGTTTGTTTGTACTTTCTTATTCGTTTCCTTATCTAAAATAAATAGTGGGCGATCGTCCTTCGTCGCATATCGTGCCGTATCCATTAAAGCTACGATGTCCCTATAGGAAACGCTTTCACTTGGTAAAACTTCAATTCTGAAAACATCAGGGTACTTTTCTTTTAAGCCGTGAAGCTCTTTATGAACAGAGTCCACATCAAAACTCCCTTCTTTCAAAGCCACATTAATGGTTTTTGTCTTTGAACCTTTTTGCTTAATCAAAAGACTGACGCCTTTCTTAATGTCTATTTTCATGTGAATATTTACTTCACGATCTTTCTTATCACGATCCTCTTGAATAGCCTTTGCTACCGGTTGGGGAACTTTCGTCTCCACAACTACCAGCCTAACAAAGGCAATGGAAAGCAATAGAAATGGAACCAAGGCTACCATCATATCTAGCATGGGTGCTAAATTTAAATCGTAGCTTGAATCTTCCACTCTTTGTCTAATCGTTCTTAAGCGCATTGCTATTACCTCTATTTAATTAAGATACTTTATGTTCTGGTGGAGTTGCTGCATTACTAGATTGAGGAGCGGCACTACCATTAAAACTTGAATCATACATACCCGCAGATTCAAAACCTCTGTAGTTTCTAGCTGATAAAACATCCACGATCTTCGCTGAGTTCTCCATTAGGTCTTCCATGATTGCATTTTGCTTTGCATGTAAAAATGCATAAACAACCATGATTGGAATTGCTACTCCAAGACCAAATGCTGTTGTATTCATCGAAGTGGAAATACCTTGTGCCAAAAGAGTTTGCTTTTGCGCTGGATCGGCAAAACTTACTGCTTCAAATGACATAATCAAACCTTGGATTGTACCTAAAAGACCAATCAAAGTGGCAACATTGGATACCATCGTCAGGTAACCCATTCTTTTTCCTACTTTAGGAATTGATTCACTCAAAGAGATATCTAATGCTTGTTGAATTGCATCGTCGTCTTTATCCGCTCTACTAAGAACTGACTTAGCAACGTGAGCAATCGGAGCTTGTTCGTGTGCCGCTGCATGAGCAATGGCTTCTTCAATATTGTCAGCCTTGATGTATCCAGTGATTTTCTGTAAAAAGGCTTGGCTATTTAGACTATAGGTAAAGAAGAAGGCTCTAAAGCGATCAACCACCACTAGGAATCCAAAAAAACCTAGACCTAAAATGGCAGAAATTGCACCGTACTCTGTAATGAACTTTGACATTGATTCCATATTTTAATTCTCCTTAAATGAAATTCTTTTATTCCTATATTTTAGTTTCTAATTTTTTTTTACCAATTGATTCAGGTGTATAGTCTACGACCACTTTTGCATCTGATGCTGGTACCGCGTTACCATGAAAAGAAATTAATTTTTTTTCTGCATTGTAAGTCCAGCCATTTTCTGGATCTTGAGATATATTAACTCCATTGATGCTTACACGAATTGTTTCAACAACAGCCGGTTCTTCAAGGTACCAATCCGTTACAATACTAATGATCGTTCTTTGGATATTTCCAACTGTGGCAGCTAGTTCGTCTTCGCAAATGCTGTTCACACTCCCCTGAGAAGCGTTTGAAACTTCCATAAAACGAACACCTATATCGGAAACTCCAACGATAGTTTCACATTTAACAGACTCTTCAATCACACCAATAAAATTGGCAACCCAACCTTTATTTCCATTTTGTAGGTTCGGCTTTAAAGTATCGAGAAAACTAATTGTATCTTCGGGAGTAGCAGAACTCCAATCCCTACCGTCACTCACAAAAATTACTGACAACAAAGAGTCATCACGGAAAAAACCTTGGTTCTCTTTACCAAGTCTTTCTGGACTTAAAGCTTTTTTCAAAGCATCTAATCCATCGGCATATTGATAGGAAGTTTCGTAGCCGTTTAACATGGAGTTAAAAGCATCTACTTTATTAGCGGTTGAATTAGAAATCACTTTCGTGCTTGATCCCACAAATCTACCACCACTATATTGATCGGCGGAACGGCTACCCATATCCATTGTTACTGCAGCCATACGGTAATCCAACTTCTTACCGTCCATTTGTTGAAACATAAACTCGATTTCTTTCGATAGTTTTTTACGATCATCTGTCATAGATGGACTAGTGTCGATCACCCATAAAATATCTACTTTATTGTTGTAAGTTACGGCCTCGAAACTCTCATTGAAATCACTCAATCCAAAAATAGGACCATCTCCGCAAGCGGAAAGCGTTAGCAATGAAAATGTGAACAAGACTCCCATTAGTCTTCTTGTCATAGAAAACCTCAGTTTCTTTACTGTGTTTAATTGGCCGAAGAACTTACATGGGAGAAAGGCCGAAAGAACTAAAATCGAATGAATAAATTTAGGCAGGAATATTTGTAGCCATACCACGGATATTTTCTTTCATATCCCCGTTAATAGCTAAAAACTTCACACCATATGTCACTGGAGTTGAACTAGATCGAACTCCCGTAACAAACTTTTTATTAACAATTTCACACATCACATTAAATGAAGGCAATCCGTCACTCGGTTTAAAGTGAACAAAAACTTTTTGCCCTGGTAAAAGCATCGAATTACTCATTTGGATTCCTGCTCCACCTTCAGAAATTTCTAAGGACTCACCTTTCCAAACTTTATGATTATCATGTACGATTAAACTCGCACCATGTTGTGCTCTCGCGTGACGTCTTCTAAAAAACAATTGCTGTACACCTGGGTCATCACTACCAGCCATTTTTTCAATTTCTTCCGCAGCAAAAACTTCAAGTTCAGCAACCCTTGACCAAGTCTTCATTGGTGCTTTCCAAACATAATCAAACTCAAACACCTGCTTCTCTTGGAGCATTCTAATGATTTCACGATAAGAAAATGGACCAAAGCGATCTTTACCCTTCAGCACAAACCACTCTTCTTTCTTTTCCGTTAAACTTGGAGATGAAGCTTCGCTAGCAGCTGCCGAAGCAGTTTCCGCCACAGGAGCTTCACTCACTTCCTCAACATTTACTTTTGGTACAGGCTTTTTCGGTTTAGCCGGCTTCATATCATGGGCTAACTCCTGATACTCCATTAAAAGAACCCAATCATCTACAGATTCTAAATAGATATAATCCGTCGGTGATAGCTCTCCTGCACTAAGTTTTTCTTTTACATCTTGAATCGTAAAAGGACCTAATTGTTGTTCTTTTGAGGACACATAAAAAAGCGTCTGCATAATAAACCCCTGCTAAATTGATATTTTTAATTTTTTGCTGAGGACTATTCATAGAAATTACAGACAGCGAGTGAATAGACTCTGTTATATTTTATACAGTCATTTTATCGGCCTAAGGTACCGGGACTTAAGGGCTATTTTACGTTCCCTTCAAGCTATCGTAAAGTCCTGTATAAATCTTGCGCGTTTTTGAGAAGATATTGTTTCAATAAGAGAGAATCCAACCAATCTAATAGACAAATTCATTCTCAATATTTAGCAAAGCTTAATTCGCAGAAAACTGTCTATTTTCTGACTTTCCTATTTTTTGTATAATTTCTTTCCAAACCAATCACCAAAAGCAAGCGCAACAAAAAACAAAAAAAATATAAACCCACATACAAGAAAAGAAAGAACCAAAGATTGGTGAAAGAACATTGTCCACGCGAGTTCCGCACGAAGCCGAAGGCGTAGGAGGACTGTCTGAGGCCTGGACAATGTTATTTTGCCAAGCTTTGGTGGATCATTTACCAGAAGAACTAAATAGTCAAATTAGACGAAAAACAACCCCCACAAAAAACAAAAAAACAGAAACCCTCATACAAGAAAAGATAGAACCAAAGATTGGTGAAAGAACATTGTCCACGCGAGTTCCGCACGAAGCCGAAGGCGCAGGAGGACTGTCTGAAGCCTGGACAATGTTATTTTGCCAAGCTTTGGTGGATCATTTACCAGAAGAACTAAATAATCAAATTAGACAAAAACAAAACCCACAAAAAGCAAAGATTGGTGGATCATGTCTAGCACTATCCTCGCCTAATAAAGTAAAAAGAAAAAGCCATACGGCGCCTGAGCAAGCCAAGCCCCCAATAAACTAAGACTTATGCCAATGCTCAAAAGACTCCAAAACCAAGGCACAATCAGGAACCTCTTTGGCTCCAGAGTGATAAGAATCATAGTGCACCAAATGCAGTTTATCCATTTTGTCTTTCAAAATATCTAAGTTACCAGGCTCATTATCGACCAAGATCCCCTTGTGATAATCTTTCAAGGTAGAAACAATATAATCATGCTTGAACTGAGCATCATCTAAATCTTGCTCAGGCTTCATAACCAATTTCACCTGCTCACAGGCTTCCCCTTTTGGAAACAGACCATCTCGTTTCAAAGTAAACAATGTCCCCTCTTCCATACGCTCCGTATCTCGACCCGTTAAAAAATGAACATGCCCACCTTTTTCATATACCTTTTGCACAAATTCTTTGGCTCCTTTTTCCACTTTGTCGTATCGACAAAACTCATTAGAAAAAAATCTCTGCGCCCAAAATGGATAAAAGACATCTCCAAATTGCGCATCAATTTGTGAGTGACCAAAATTACGAATGCTATCTTCTGGGTAAAAAGACATATGTTCATAGCTTATGTTTCTCAAAGCATGGCTTTCCGCAGGAAAGTTTTGCATATGCTCATTGATTGCCGCAAATTCTTTAAAGATTTGCATTTGGCGATCGCTCAAATCATAAATCGTTGAATCCAAGTCCATAAAGAAAACAATATTATTGTCTTTATCTAAATCTTCTAAAAGCGAATCAAACAATTTCAAAAATGACATATTTTATCCTTCTTTGCTTAAATACCAAAATAAACTCATCAAAACTAGGCTATGCTTCACATTGCCTGCTAGCAAATAATCTCTCAAGTCTGCTTTAGGAATACTAAAAACATCAATATCCTCGAAAGGATCTAAATTTTGCTCAGATACCTTCTTAGCCTTTTTCGCAAAATAAGAAAACATTGTATTGTTTTGAATGGCTGGATTTGGCTTAGAGCTACCCAATAAAGTCCAATGCTCTGATGCATAGCCCGCTTCCTCTAGAAGTTCTCTTTTAGCAGCGGCTAGAGGATCTTCTCCTGGGTCACAAACACCGCCAACAATTTCAATATGCTCCTGTTTATCGCCATGTCTATACTGACGTATTAAAAGCAATTGATCATCCTCTGTTTCAACCACTACCTGAACCCAGTCGACCAGCTCCATGCGATAGTAGTCATTCAAAGTCTTTTTCTGAAAAGTTTCGCATTTTTCACTAAACAAAGTGAAAAATGGACATTTAAAAACTTCTTTTTTCTCTAATGTTTTCCAGACTTTTTTATCTGACATAAATCACCCAGTGGTTAACATACCGCTTGCAACCCCAGCGATACTCTCTCTTAGCAGAGGCATTTCTTTGTTCTCAATGGCAATCTTCTCCAAAACATTCAAAGGATGAATAAAAACGTTTCGAAAATTAATACTTTGCTCTAACCATGGACGATACCAGGCAAGATCTTTGGTTCCCATGATTTGCTGTAAAAAACGAGTGCTTTCTTTATGTTCTTTACGAATCTCTTCTCCAAACTTCTTTTTTTGATCTTCTGGAAGACCTGATTTATTTAAATAAAACTCAAAAACACTAAGATCTGTTTTTAACATTGTGTAACTACATAAGTGTACAAAACTGCGAAATACAGGCTCTTTTTGATAAGCTTCTTTTAATTTTGATTTTTCTTGTTCACTAGCCTCTTTCCAAGCACTGCCTAAACCCCACCACACAGGGAACAATAGACGGTTTTGCGTCCAACACAAAACCCAAGGGATTGCTCGTAAACTTTTTAAAGAAAGACTTTTCTTTCTTTTAGCCGGTCTACTACCAATTTTTAATTGGTCCAAATACTCATAAGGTGAGCTTTTCTCAACCAAGTGTAGAAACTGTGGATCCGCAATTTTTGAATAGTAGTTGTCTGCCACTTTTTTTGTGAAAGCTAAGGTTTCTTTTCTCAAGCGCTTTGGACCTGGTTTCTTTTTTAAATTTGCAGCGAAAGAAATGGTTTTTTCCAGCTGCCTTCTAAAAATCTGCGGAGAAGAAAAACTGCGATGCACCATCTCACCTTGAATGGTCGCTTTATAATTCATAATTGCCGACTCTGGCCACCAACGAACTTGATCTTCTAAGGAACCACCGCCCCTAGCAACACTTCCCCCTGATCCATGGAAAAATACCGGCTTTACTTTGAAAGACGATATTTTTTCGTCCAAGTTTTTCAAAGTTTGATAAATCATAATTTTACTAGCTAGAGAGCCATTTTCTTTGGCACTGTCTGAGTAACCCAACATGATTTCAAACTTATTGTCCCAGTTTTTATTTACTGTTGCTAACATCGTTTTGTTAGACAAAATCTCTGAAACAATGGCTTCAGACTCTTCTAGAGCCTTTCTAGTTTCAAACAAAGGAACCACAGGCAAACCTAGGCTTCCTAAGTTTTTCTTTAATAACTTAACACCAGCTTGAAAATCTCCGACACTTTCACACATACTCAATACGAAGCCTCGAACGTAATTCGTTGGTTTCGCAGCCCCTTTAATTTCTTTTAGACGAAGCATCATTCTAGAAATTGCCATACCATCTTCTTTCAAAGCTTGGTGTACCAACTCACTATCTTCTCTAAATTCCAAAGGAACAATTAAAGCCGGGAAAAGTCGAAACATATAATCTAGGTACTGTATCGGCTCTAATCGAAAGCCTACCGCCGTGTCTATTTTATCAAAAAGTAATTTTGCTCGGGATTTAAAATCAATCACTCGATCGCCGTCTTTTACAAGAATCGCTTTTAAAGTTTTTAATTTCTTAGTTAATAATTTAACCTCCGCTTTGAATTGAAGAAAGCGATGGTCTGACTCACCAAGAATACTTAAATCAGCAATTAACTCCCCGAGAGCTTTTTCCACTAAAGCAATGATTTTATTTCTAGAGGAAGTCATACTTCTTAGCATAACTCGTTCGTCCACTCCTGGATGACCATCTTTGTCGCCACCTACCCAAGATCTAAAATACACTGGTGCATTTACTCGATCAAACTGAGCAGCAACTTTGATGTTTTGCTCTTTCAAAAGACAAGAGTAAATGTACTCAGCCTCATCAATCACTTCAGGTTTCTTTGGTTTAGTGATCGGTACCTTTAACATCATTCGAATGCAGGTATAAACATGCTCCTTATGAAGGTCTTCTCCCTTTAAGTAAGCAAGTAAAGCATCATACATTCGATCTGTAATCTCTAGAGTAGACTTAGAACGAGATTCCGTTGGATGGGCAGTTAATACAAAGAAAAACTTTTGCCCCTCGAAGTTCTTAGGCAAACGAAAATCTTCTCCTCGATCTAAGCGGTAACTACGATAAGCATTTTCACAGGTATTGATAATCTCAAGAGCACAGGCAAAGCTATGAGCTAATTGCAACCTCATGCTTTCATCTTGTTTTTTCAATAAGGCATAGACCTTTTCATGGACTTGCGAAATGTCAGACTTAGACTTTTTTTCTTCGAGACGATAAAGCTCTCGAATCTTGTCTGCCATGTTAAAACACTTCTTCCCGTATTCTTCGCGAATGGCATCGCCAAGAAGGTTCATCATTTCTTTTCCGAGTAAAACTAATTGAGATGGTAATTTTTTTGTCATGGCCTAGCTTAGCAAGATTTATCTTTAGTTGCAGCGCTATTTTTTTTGAATGCTGAGCCTTTAAGCCTTTGAGTCATTTAAGATTAGGCGCTAACAATGCACAGAAGGCAGCGCTATAGCAAACGGGAGTTTGAGTGCCGGGCTTGCTGAAAAGCCATTCACAAAACAAAAAAATATAAATGAATACTTATTTTACCTTTGCCGGAATTCCTACGACAGTTTGGCCCTTCGCAACATCTTTCAATACCACAGAGTTTGCCCCAACATGCACATCATCTTCCAAGGTAATTGGCCCTAAAACCTTAGCCCCCGTCCCCACTAAAACACGATCTTTCAAAGTTGGATGACGTTTTTTCTGCTGAAAATCCATCCCTCCTAAGGTAACACCATGAAAAATCACGCAATCATCGCCGACAATTGAGGTTTCTCCAATGACCACGCCCATTCCATGATCGATAACCAAGCGCTTACCAATTTGAGCACCGGGATGAATCTCAATGCCTGTTATTAAACGCCCTATTTCAGAGAATAATCTAGCTAAGAAGAAAAAGTTGGAGCGATAAAAACCATTAGCAATACGATAGCAAAATATGGCTTTGGGGCCGGGATACAACAATGCCACCTCTAAAATCGATTTAGCGGCTGGATCGTATTTCATATAGGCTTTTAAAAAATCAATCATAGTTTTCCTGATTATAAAAATACTCTCTTTGGCGCGACGCCCAAGATTCTTTGGAAGGGTAATCTACAAGCGAGTATTTTTCAAAGAAAGCTTTTAGGTTTTTAGATCTTTCCCTTCGAACTGGAGCGTAAGCGACCGCTTCCTTGTCCTTGGTTTTTACCTGCATGATTAAATTTTGATCTTCCATCCACACCAGATGACGCAAGAGCTCCTCAGGAGAAACATCAAACTCTTTCACTATCCTTGAAAAGCTCAAGGACTGAGCCTCGGCACGTTCATTTTGTAAGTGAATTCGTTGTAAAAGGTCTACGAGTAAATAAGGATGATAAGACTCTCCTACATCCCAAGTACCACCGTCAAATTTGTAATGTACCCAAACGCAAACTTCGGCTCCCATTAAAACCAGGGCCCAAGCAACGTAGAGCCACAACAAGAAGACCGGTAAGACAGCCAAGCTCCCATAAAAACTATTTCCTAGAGCCACCGCCGCATAATAACTATAAAGTTGTTTGGCTATTTCAAAAACAAATGCCGTTGAGTAACCTACGCTAAAGGCCGCTCTTTTCTTTACTTTAAAATTTGGAAGTAACCAATAGAGACTTGAAAAAGCCAAACCAGAAAATAGAACTGGTAATATAGTCCCTGATACAAAAGCAAATAAACTACTAAGAGCATCAAAACGTATCATGGTCATTAACTTGGTACTTAGATAAAAGGAAGTTCCCAGTAAAATTGGAGCTAAGGTGATCATTCCCCAATACAGAATCCCTTTCTTAAATAGAGACCTGGGTTTATGGATTCCCCAAATTCGATTTAAGGTGTTTTCTATTTTAGAAATGGTTAAAATGGATGTCACCGAAAAAGCGATCAAACCAAAAACCCCCATGGTTTTGGCGGATACGTTTTCTTTGATTTGCGCTAAATATTCTTTCAAGTTTTCGGCAAAAGACGGAGCTATATTATTGATGATATAGGTCTCCATTAAGGATTCAATTTTGTCAAAGCCACCCAAAGCAGAAAAACTAAAGTAAGCCAATGCCAGCATTGGGATAATGGCAAGCACCGAAGAGAAACTAAGAGCAGCCGCTTGGGACAAGATCTCATTGCGCTGGTTTCTTCGACGCATATAGCGTAAAAATCGAAGCATTTGCTTAGAAGTCAATCGGATGATCCTTTTTGGCTTTAGCGCAATAGTCTTTTACATAGTCCTTGTAAAGCCCCGCCAATCGCTTGCTAATCTCTCCACCACCCGCTTGGTAACTGTTTTTACCAATCTTAATTACCGGCATCACCTCTTTAGTACTAGAACTTACAAAAACCTCATCAGCCTTTAATAGTTCTTCTACACTAAACACTCTTTTTTCAAGTTGTAAATTGTGAGTTTCACATAGCTCTAAAAGGATCTTGCGAGTGATTCCTTGTAAAATGTCAAAGTCATCTGGTTGTGTATAAATGACGTTATCTTTCACCATAAAAACATTGAAAGTAGAACCTTCAGCAACCATTCCTTCTTTGGTTAACATGATACAGTCATCGAAGTCTTCATCCGTTTCAAGGAGGCCAAGAATATTATTTAAATAGTTTCCAGATTTAATATTTGGATCCATCGCATCTTTAGAATTCCTTAGAGTCTTGCAAATACCTAAAGAAATTCCTTGTTCATAATACTTTGAATCCCAGTTTTTGAGTTTGTGTAAATACATTACATAATTTGCAGAACTAGTGTTTTGGGGTTTGATACTTACTTGTTTAAAGGCACAGGTACCTCTTGATACTTGCAAACGGATGTAAACATCCTCTTCCCCACCTTCTTTTGCCAAAGCATACATTTCTTCTATGATTTGCTGGTCAGTTTTTCCTAAATCCAATTGGATGCTTTCAGCAGACCTACGCAATCTAGCGATATGCTCTTCAATCATGAAAAAAACTTTGCCATAAGATCGAGTTACTTCATAAATGGCATCACCAAATAAAAAACCTCTGTCATAAACAGAAATTTTCGCATCTTGTGGTTTACTAATCACAGAGTTTACGGATACTAATTCTTGCATTTTTACTTCCTACATAGAAATTTCTCAAAACGAGAGTCGGTAACAACTAAGCTTGAAAAATACAGAGTTTCTGCATCAACGGCAACAAAAACAAAGGTTCCAGCTAATAAACTTAGGTGCCTTCCACCTTTGGCGCTCACTAAAATCCCACCTTTTTTCTGGCTTTCAATAAAAAACTTGGTGATATCACGGAATTCGTTACAGCCGCCGCCTAAAATCTCATTACCGATTTTTAGTCTTTTTACGTTTGATAAATGAAAAACTCGAAATGCTTTAGACGTTCCATCGTCCCCTATGCTCAATGGAGACAGCTGAATGTCGAGATAAAAGCTACCAAACTTAGTTTCGCTTAAATAGTCTTTAAGATCCAAGAGGTTCCCTGAGCTCCCTAAATTTAGGGCGTAGTTATAACCAGCCAATGCACCTGGGGTTTTCTCCTTTAAAAATACTGTGGTTTCAAAAACCTTCTTGGGAGCCTCTAGTTTTGTTTTTTCTCTATCTAATTTTTCGGAGTATTCATCGATTTTCAATCCCTTTGAATACTGATCCTCTACCATTTCCCATAGCCTGGAAGGAACTTCTGGATTGGTAACAGACGCTCTTAAGTCTGCTTTTGTGTATTCGATCACTTCTTGTGGTTCATCATCACCAAATAGACAAGAACTAAGAAAAACTGGAAATAAGAGAAATACCCAAGAAGTACTTCTCATAAGAACCTTTCTTCCATTTCGATAAATGGAATATACCTCGGAGCAATGGCGATAGCTCTTTGAAACAGCCTTTTAGACTCTTCTTTTAAACCTAACTTCTCGTTCACCTTTATTAAACGCTCTAGACTATAGACATCGTTTGCATCAAGTTGACTGAGACGAATTAAAATTTGCTGGGCACACTTTAAATTATTAGCCTGCAGACACTGGTCTGCAAGCATACTCAAGCGAAATGGGCTAGCAGACTCTATGCTTATAGGGTCCAATGGCAAACTCACTTCTAGATTTTGATTGTCAAAAAACTTGATCCAATCTTGTAACAATTGATTTTTAGGATTTATTTTAGATGCGTCGATCATTAACTGTTTTCCACGAGCACGATCATTGGTTTTATAAGCAGTTAATGAACGTAATGCCAACAACATGGCCTGATCGTTTAGCTCTAAATTTCGAGCAACAGTATCCAACATATTCCAACGATCCGCATAAGGGATCAACTCTTCATTTTGAATAAATTTATTCGTGTAATCAGGGTTTTGGTTTAGAGCTTTTGCCAATAATTCCATGGCCTCCATCTCCTTCCCTGCCTTTTGGTACATTACACCGAGTAAGATGTAGAAACTGGGAGCTGCATCTAACATTTGTGCAATGTCATTTTTAAATTCTCTCAAACGAGTAAAGCTCATTTGCTTGTTTGATTTCAAATAAGCAAACAACTCCGAAATTGCGCGATTGGAATTTAACTCCTCTAATTTAACTCTGTCTGGAACTAAACGAATGGCCTTATCAACATTGCCAGCCAATGCCTCTAGATAGGAGAGATTAATATTAAGCTTATTGTCGTCTGAAAACTTTCCTGATTTTTGCGCCAAAATTTGATGAGCCTTCGCACTTGCCGATTTCAAAAACTCAATTCGACTTCCCAACAAAGTTTTTTGCAAATCAAACTCTGGCTCATTCATTTTTTTATAATTCAACTCAGCACTAAATACATCATCGGTTGCAAGATAGCTTTGGATCAACCAAGCCAATTCCTGTGTAGATAACTTGAAACCATTCACTTCAAGGCGAGTAGCGATCTCTTGAAAAGCAAAATACTTACCACTTTTAAAAAGTTTTTCTAACTGCTCACGAGAAGTTTCTTCATCAAAATTATCTTGTACAATATTTTCTAAACTTTGTGGCTTATTTTTATAAACATAAGCTCCACCCAAAACTGCGGCCAAGACAATAATTGCAGGTAGCAATCTCGTTTTAACAAAGATTCCAAAGGCCGAGTTCTCCGTCATGCTTTGTAGTTTTCTCGGGGTCACGTCAATGATATCATCGGGCTTTTTACGATTACCATGTCCTGGATCGGTGGCAAAATTTACGCTTCGAATACTTTGAGTGATATCTTTTGTCTCTTGGTCATGACGATTCGTAAGCGTTTGTACTTCTTTAAGGACTCCAGAAAACTCTTCTAAGTCTCTTACATATTTCCAAAAGCCTCTGGTCTTACAAAGCTCATCCAATGAACTGATCTCACGGTTTTCGATTCCCATGATGATCCTACTCTCACTAAATGGACCTGTTATTTTTAAACTTGTTTTTAAAAGCCAAGTCTTCGCCTCAGCCAATTGAACATTAATTGGTATCTCTAAGTTTTTTTGAAAAAAGAAAACACAGGGCTTACATACATAGCCATGATCAGAGCTAACAGCCTCATCCCCTGTGATCATTTGGCGACTACAAACCGCACATTTTGAGTTTCGGTCAATTTCTTTTAGGCCAGAGCGATCAAGACTTTCAATGAGACCAAGGAGGTTCATGCCCTCCCCTATACAAAGATAGCACAATGTAGAATCACTTCCATCTAAGTGAGCCTCCATCTCCCGATTACATTTTGAACATCTTTCTGCTACCATATTACCTAAACTCTAAAATCTTAGCCCTGTCATCAAAAGGTTAATATCATCATTGGTTAAGTATATTCCTCCACCAATGTAGGAAGAAACTCCCGCACCTTGATCTAACAAGTCTTCTCCACCACCAACAAAATAGATACCTCTCCAAGGAGTCCACCTTACATAGGAGCGAAGATTGGTTTCTTCAAAATTAAAAATTTCGGTGGTTAACCTAAATTTATCTTTGTAAAAATAGTAATCTAAACCGACCCCACCAGTGCTTTCTATTATCCCGCCTTTAATTGTAAAATTAAAAAACTTTTTAGCGTATAAGGCGGTAAATTTAATTTCATTTTGAAAAACATCTGTCACGGTTTCAGTACTAGTTGAGCCACCCGTTTCAGTAGTGGTTACTCTCACCTCTCTATTACCAGCAGGATCATCCACAATACCTAGCTCATAATAACGATCCAATCCAGGTTGAAGATGAACACTTAAATAGCTTTTAGCACCACCTACTGCAGAAACATTTGCGGTATGAAAATCAATGGTAGTTCGTAGATTGCTACTAGTACCGATAAATTGATTCACATTTTTTATGGCCGTATTTAACTCAACCACAGTTTCATCGTCATTGATCAATCGCCCTAAGGTCCCCTCACCGTCATTCACTTTTTGCGTAATCTCTTCAATGTTTTTCATTGAAGTATCCACTCGATCCATAGCCCGGGTAGCCTTGTACCAAGCCACTCTAAAACCATCCTCAGATGGATCATTAATTAACTCATCAAGAGTGGCTAAAATTCGCTCTGCAGAATCAATCGAATTGCCTAGCTTATCTTTGTTTTCTCCAGAAATGTCTTTTAGATCTTTTGTGAAACCTTCGATATTACTAACGATACGACCGATGCTTGTAGAATTGTCTCCTTCTACTGTAGCATCCTTTAAAGCATTAGCGACTTCCTCTAAGGAACCTGTGATTTTCCCTACACTAGACATTAAAGAGGTTAATGAACTACTGTCTTGAACATTTAATAACTGAGAACCGGTTTGAAGTTTTGGATCTTCCGGGTCATCTGTGACCAATTCAATGTATTTGTCGCCAAGAATTCCGTTTGCACGAATCTCCACCCTTGAAGTTGTGGTGATTGGAATTTCATCGTCCAACCTTAACTCCACATAAGCTTTTCCATTTCGCAAGCGGATGTCTTTGATTACGCCGACATTAATCCCTGCCATTTTTACCGATGAATTTTTCAGAAGACCGGCGGCGTCTTTTAACTCAAACCAAATGGTTTTTGAATCCCCTAAATAACCAGGATCTTCACTGACTTGCATAGACATAACAGCAATCAACACCAACACAGTGGTGACCAAAGCTCCTACTCTAAATTCTGCCGTACTAAAGATGTTCAAGTCTTTTTTACTCCCTTTTCAACGAAGCGCTTTACTAAGTCTATATCGGTATTAAAAAAATCTTCCGCAGTCCCTTTTAATAATACCTTGCCTTTGTCCAACATGGCAATTTCATCACCTAAACGAAAGGCTGCATGTAGGTCATGTGTGATAACAATTGAGGTAATTCCGGTCCTTGATCTATGGGTCGAAAGTATTAAATCATCCACCATTTCCGTCATAATAGGATCTAGTCCAGTGGTTGGCTCGTCATATAAAATAATATCAGGGTCTAGGGCGATGGCTCTAGCTAGACCCACTCGCTTCCTCATTCCTCCAGAAACTTGTGAAGGCAATTTATTAAAATGCTCTTTTCCTAAGCCCACTTGATCCAATTTGGCCGATGCCAATTCTTTTCTTTCTTTATAGGACAAATCTTTACGATACTCATTAATGGGAAACATGACATTTTCTAGCGTACTCATATCATCAAACAAAGCGGCATCTTGAAACAACACCCCAAAGTTACAACGAAAACTAGACATCTCTGAATCTTGTAAGTCGGCAATGTTTTTACCGAGAATACTAATTACACCTGAGCTTGGCTTATATAAACCCAAAAGATGTTTTAACAACACACTCTTTCCGGTACCCGAAAATCCAATGATACAGGCGATATTGCCTTTCTCAATTTGCAGGTTCAAACCTTTTAATACGTAGTTTTCACCATCAAATGTCTTTTTCAATTCTTGGATCTCTACCGCATTCATAAACTCGTCCAGCCAAGGTAAATTCTAATCAACTTTGTCAGGAAAAAATCCATGACAATAATACTCACCATTGAGATTACCACACCAGCATTGGTGGCGTCACCTACTCCGCGAGCTCCGCCCTTGGCATTGTATCCCTGGTATGTACAAACTGTTCCAAAAATAAAACCAAAACACGCTGCCTTAAAAAGCCCCTCATTGATATGGCTTGGATCGATCATATTATTAACTTTATCAATAAATAGAGCTTCATCTAAACCAAGAAAATGCACTCCCAACAAATAAGAACCCAACATGGCGACAGCATCAAAAATAGCAGTAAGTAAAGGCATACAAATTGTGGCTGCGAAAACCCTCGGACTAACCAAATATTGTAAAGGACTAATGCCCATTACATCCAAGGCATCTATTTGCTCGGTAACTCGCATGGTTCCTAGGCGAGCAGCCATTGCCCCACCCGCTCTAGCTGAAACGATCAAGCCTGTTAAGACTGGGCCAAGTTCACGAAAAATACCAAGCCCCACTGTTGGCCCCACCAAATTCTCCGCATTGATCAAACTAAAACCCAAATAGATTTGGAAGGACAAAACCATTCCAGTGAAAAAACCGGTAAGACAAATGATAAACACCGATTTATTGCCAATAAACTCCATATGCTTAAAAAACTCAGGCCAACGATATGGTGAGCGAAATAGCCATTGCATACTTTGTTTGGTAAATAAAAAATAACTTCCAATATGAGTTAGAGATTGGAAAATAAAATTATCTTGTAGGTTCTTCTCTACTTTCATCTTCCTTATACTGCCTATTCACTCTTGATGCTATGGAAGTTAAAATCTCGTAAGGGATGGTTGAAGCTAAACTCGCCACCTCCTCAACACTTATTATTTTATCAGCTTGTTGACCAAAGATCACAACTTGTTGCCCCTCTTTAACTTGGTCCCTGACCTTGGTCAGATCCACCATACAATAATCCATACAAATATTGCCTACTTGTGGTACTCGCTGCCCGGCAACCAAAAACGATACCTTGTTTGATAGGCAACGTTTTAATCCATCCGCATAACCAATCTGCACAACACCAATCAAAGAATCTCTTTCTGCTGTCCAAGTTGATGAATAAGAAACACTTTCCCCAGCTTTAATTTCTTGAAAACTCAACAAGCAAGATTCAAGTTGCATAACTGGCTTTAAATTACATGTAACTGGAAATGAGGTTTCAGGACGGCAACCATAGGAAGCGATCCCAGGTCGTATCCACTGAAAATATTCGTCAGTATGAATCGGTGGATCATTTAATAAGGCAGGAGCGCTTTTATAAATATGAAGTTGTTTGTTGGCTAATTTGGGAAATGCACGCAAAAACTCTTTAAACTCATGAAGCTGACGACTACAAGCGCCCTTTTCATCTCTGTAGGCATTTCCATCCAACATATGAGTGGCCAAACCTTCCACTCGCCCCTCAAAACCTTCAAGCTTTTGCAATAGCAGGTCTTTTTGATTTAGACGAAAGCCAAATCGATTCATTCCGGTATTAAACTTTAAGTGAAATTTTTTATCTGAACTGGAATTCGATAAAAAATGATCCAAACTTGAAAAATCACCAATGACTGGTGTCACCGACAATTTTTCTAAATCAGCAATACTTTCTTTCCATAAATTTGAAAACAACCAAAGTGGCGCCTTTACACCAGAAACTCGTAATTCGGCGGCCTCTTCTAAGGATATAATTCCAAAGCTATCTACCACTTCTTCGCAGGCCTTCGCCACCTCAACAAGCCCATGACCATAAGCATTGGCTTTGATCATGAAGCAAACTTTTTCAGAATGAGAATGTTTTTTAATTTCCCTCAAATTTGAGCGAAGATTCGACAAATTAATAGTGGCAGTGGTTCGGCGATGCATTCAATCCTTTTTCGTTTATTTCTTGTAGGCTTCCTTTTTAGGAACAGGAAGTGGTTCAAAATCCCGCTTAAAGCCTTCCCCTACACTAGCCAAAGCCACACGGTTACGTGAACTTTCTTTTACATTGTATAGAGCATCATCCGCAGCTTTCACCAAAGCATCTGCATCGTGGGCGTGACTTGGGTATTCACTTACCCCCACACTAATTGATACAAATCCCATGGGTTGCTTTTCACGATTAGCAAAGTTAGTTCCTTCCACTAAGCGTCTCAGTTTTTCAGCTTTAATAGCGGCACCCTCTGCATCCGTATGAGGTAAAAGTATGCAAAACTCTTCACCACCTAGTCGCGCAACAATGTCTGTTTTACGACTCGACTTTTTCATCAAAGCAGAGATTTGTTTTAATAACACATCCCCACTTTGGTGTCCATTCTGATCGTTGTACTTTTTAAAGTGATCAATATCTAAGTAAATGCAAGACAATGGAAATCTCGTTCTTCTAGAACGATTGATTTCCTCTTCAATTCTTTCGTTGAAAAAACGACGATTGTATAAAGTAGTCAATGGATCTTTAATGGCCATATCATGAATTCTTCTTTGCATTACAGCATTAAAATAAAAGGCCTGTACCACCTGTACAAAACTCTCTAATAATCTTAAAGACTGCATGTCATGGATTTCTTCTAAGAATACAAAAGCTCCTGCTAGTTGATTTTCAATGCTCAAAGGAAATACTACATACTCTGATTTTTGAAAAACCTGAACCAGCATTTCAGCCAACTCAGGAGCATCGGCGATACTACTAATTCTTTGAATGTAATCTTGCTGACTAAGCTCTTTAAAGGAAATCCCTGCACCACGAACCTTTTGAGGATCAACATTATGCGCCTGAGAAACCGATAATGAGCGATAAGAAGGTAGATGCTTTAAAAATAAAATAGAAGCATCCTCTAAAATCTCTGCACTTTGTTTTAAAAAGATATCTACTACTTGAGTCACTTCAGCTGTCTTAGAAAGCTCAGACATTAGGTGATTGATTTTTTGGATTTCCTCTTTTTCTTTAGATATCCTTGAATTTAGTGAAGTTAAAGCTTTGTTCTTATTCTCTAGCTCTTCAAGCAATTGTTCGTTTTGGTACTGCAAAAACAACATTTCTACCGTACGATCTACCGTTACAATTACATCCCCTAAGTCCTCAAATGGCTTATGTAAGTAGTCATAGGCACCCAGCTTAATGGCTTGCAATGCAGTATCCAACGAAGCATGAGAGGTCATAATAATAAATTGGATGTCTTCAGAGATCTCGCGCACCTTACCCAAAAGATCAATCCCTGACATTCCTGGCATTCGAATATCACTTAAAATGATATGTGGAGGCTCTTCTGGAATTACTTTAAAAGCATCATCCGCAGAGGGAAAATCACGAACCTGATAACCCGCATCTCCCAAAGCTTCCATTAAAATAGAGCGAATGGATGCTTCATCATCCACGATGTACACCATAAACTGTTCTCTTAAGTTCTCAATAGACACCCTACTCTACCCCTTTAATTTTGGTTTACGAATTTTTACTTGGAAGGACGAAGCTGGTTTATCCACTTTTTCTTCCTCTGCCTTAGCAACTTCAGTTTCATCGCCTTGCTTAGAATCCACTGACGGCATATCTGGTACTTCTTCAATCATTGTTTTATCTTCCAGACTCGGTTCGTCGTCCTCATCCGAGAAACCCGCAATAGCATCCAGTGCCGACACACCACCTTCATCTGATTTCTCTTCCACCGGAGAAGAACCTAAGTTCGTATCTGGCGCGGCAAATTGAAAATCATCTTCTTCATCTTCTTCTTCGTCAGCCAAATTCTCTTCCACCACAGCCTCAGGAACTGGCTCTTCGACCACAACTTTTTCTCTAGGAATTTCTTCAGTCAAATCATCATCCAAAGCTTCTGTGTCTTGGGACTCATTTATTTGCTTAGCCATCAAAGGCTCTTCTTTTTCCGCTGCTGGCTCTGACTTTGCCACTGGAACCTGCGCCTCGGCACTGTCATCTCCAAACTTTGGCATATACTCAGACTCAGGCAACTCAGCCTCTTCAGCCTCTGGGAAATCAATAAAGAAAGTGGTTCCTACATCAATTTCAGACTCCACATAAATATTTGCTTTGTGGTCACGAACAATTCCAACGGAAACAGAAAGACCTAAGCCAGTTCCCTTCCCTGCTGGTTTCGTTGTAAAGAATGGCTCGAAAATTTTGTTCTTAACTTCTTCAGGCATACCATGACCTGTGTCTTCAATTCTTAAACGCACAAGCTTTTCTTCTTTGATATGATCCAAATAGATATGCAAAGACTTATTCTCACAGTCTTCCATGGCATGGCCTGCATTCATCATAAGGTTTAACATAACCTGCTGAATTTGGTTTCCGTTAGCAAGAACACAAGGAACTCTGTTCACCGAACGAGAGATTTTAACACCCGCTAAAGACAACTGGTGTTCCACCAAATCTACCGCTGCTTGCACAACATCCCACATATTGGTTGGACTTAACTCAAGCTTCTCCGCACGAGCGAACTTCATTAGACCTTCGATGATCTCTTTTGTTCTTCGAGTTTCCGATTCGATGATATCCAAATGCTTTTTCATATCATCGTTCTTTACTTTAGCCTTCGCCAATTGCGTATGCCCTAAAATACCAGCCAGAGGATTCTTTACCTCATGGGCAATACCAGCACTTAATTGTCCAAACGCAGACATTTTCTCTGATTGCACCAGTGCCATTTTAGAGTGTTCTAACTGCTCTTCACGTTCAATCAAACTTTGAGCCATTTGCCCAATGCTCCCCGCAAGCTCACCCACTTCATCTCTAGACTTAACATTCACTGGTACTTCAAAATTTCCTGAACCAATTTCTGCAGCAACACTCTTAAGGTCTTTCAAAGGCTTTGTAATGAGTCGTGTAAAAATTAAACTCAAAGCCAAACCAGCAACCAATACTCCAATTCCAATGACCAATAAAGTTTTAAAAAGCTCATCCGCAGCACGAAAGGCTTCCTCTCTTGGAGTTGTGATAATCGCATACAAATTGGTGTTACCAATTTTTTCATAACCCGCGGCTACAGTGTCACCGATTTCATCCTTATAAGAATCCCCGGCACCTGCTGGCTTAGCCGTTTGTTGAATTTCTTTGACCACTTGATTTTCAATCAAAGCCTGACCAAGCACTCTTTCGTTGGGATGAGCATAAACAAAGCCTGAAGCATCTACCAAAAAGGCAGTGTTCAAGGAAGCTTTGTAGTTGTTCACTACTCCGGCAAATAGGTTTGAATTTACCAATCCAACTAAAACTGTATCTTTTAAGACATTTTTATTGTTTGAATCTTCTACTTGCGCGCGAATGGATACTGCAAAAATTGGTAAGCCCTCTGGTGAGGACAAACGCTGAAAATATAAACCTGTATCCGTAGCTTTTTCTAGGGCAAAGTTTTGCACTAGGGAATCCATAAACCCGATTGGCCAAGACTTTGCCTCAGACAAATCATTACTCACTTGCCAAGCAACTTTTCGGGAACCAGGGTCCACCGACATGATTCCGTAAAAATCATCGTACTGACTAAATAAAACAGAATTCACTCCAGCTTGTTTTTTTTGTTGCTCAGAGAGGGATTGATAGTTAGAGGCAAAAATCGCGAGTTTAGAAATCAAACTCCCCACTTTCTCTTCCATCAACTGTGATACCCCTTGAGAAAGTTTCGAGTTTATTTCAACGACAAAAGCTTGCTTATCGTTATAAAAAACTCGGTTCGTATTCCACAGAACAGCTACCATGGCGCCTACTAATACCACCGTAAATAGCAAACCAATCTTGGCTAAAATACTAAACCTCATCCCTGATTCTCCCCTGCAGAATTTGACCAACACAAGATTACTTTAGCAAAAAGTCTAAGTAATTGGTAATATTGTAGTTTTCTATATTCTTTCGGGCAAGTTTTGTTGAATTTTTCTTTATCAACCAGCCTATCTACTTAAAAAAGACTAGCCCTTTGTCTGTCATGTGCTAATTTATCGATCATGGATTTTCATTCTCAGCATTTAATCATTGGAACTGGCCTCGCTGGACTCTACTACGCCCTAGAAGTGGCTAAAAAAGAAAGCGTAATCATCATAAACAAAAGTAAAATGCAAAACTGCAATTCTACTTGGGCACAGGGAGGCATTGCTGCGGTAATGTCAGAGTCAGACAGCTTTGAAAAACACATCCAAGACACTTTGGCCGCTGGAGCAAACCTCAACGACACAGAAGTGGTAAAACAAGTTGTTGAAAATGCCCCAGATGCCATTTCTCATTTAACCAAATGGGGCGTGAAGTTTGATCGCGACTCTCAAAACCAGCTTCACCTTGCCAAAGAAGGCGCGCATTCAGAAAGAAGAGTGCTGCACGTACAAGATCACACAGGAAAAGACATCCACGAAAAACTACTACAAAAAGCAGTAGAACACCCAAACATCCAAATTTTCGAGGAAGCTTGCGCAGTTGATCTACTCACCTCTAAAAAGTTACACCTAAAACCCAATGAACAAAACCGTTGCTTCGGGGCCTATATTCTAGACGTGAAAACCTCCAAAGTATTTACTGTTGGTGCAAACTTCACCATTTTAGCTACCGGTGGCGCTGGAAAAATTTATCTATACACCTCCAATTGGGACGGAGCCACCGGCGATGGAATTGCCATTGCTCATAGAGCTGGCGCTAGAATCGCAAATATGGAGTTTATGCAGTTTCACCCAACATGCCTATATCACCACCACGCTGCGAACTTTCTAATTACAGAAGCCTTGCGTGGAGAAGGCGCTGTATTAGTGAATGAAAAAGGCTCTGCCTTTATGGACGAAAAACATCCTCTCGGCAGCTTGGCGCCAAGAGACATCGTGGCCCGAGGAATCGATGAGGAACTTAAAAGAACCGGTGCCGACTGCGCCTATCTTGAGTTAAAAAACAAAGACGAAGACTTCCTCCTTGCTCACTTCCCAAGTATTTTTGAAAAATGTCTACAACTAGGAATAGACATTCGTAAAGAACCCATCCCTGTTGTTCCAGCAGCTCATTATCTTTGCGGAGGAGTTTTAACCGATAAAGATGCTATGACCGACATTGCTGGCTTGAGTGCCATTGGCGAAGTTGCTTGCACAGGCCTACATGGAGCTAACCGTCTCGCAAGCAATTCACTGCTTGAATGTTGCGTTTTCGCGCAAAAAGCCGCGCACAAAAACTTGAGTCGCTCTGCTGATTTTAAACTCCCAGAAAATTTAAAAGTTCCAGCCTGGAAAGATCATAGCAAAACTGACAAAGACGAAATGATTGTAATCTCTCACACCTGGGATGAAGTTCGACGACTGATGTGGAACTACGTAGGCATTGTTCGCAGTAACAAACGCCTGGATCGAGCCCAACAAAGATTGGAAGCTATCATCTCTGAAGTCGGAGAATACTATTGGGATTTCAAAATGCATCGAGATATATTAGAACTTAGAAACTTAACCACCACGGCACTTTTAAGCGTTAAATGCGCACGAAAAAGAAAAGAATCTAGAGGGATTCACTATAATATTGATTACCCAGAAATATCTGAAGACGAGGCCTACTCAACGATTATTAGTTAATCTCAGCTTTGATTAAGTGCACAGGTATGCTTTTTTCAGAAAGCCCAAGATCTCCTGTGATGACTAAATCAATGCTATCTGCCCTCTCTAAACTCTCGTAAGGCACAGCAAAAGAAACATCATAAGCCTTACCCCACGGAGAATGTTTTGGATAGATGCTTTTTAATCTTGGATAGGCTTGAGAGTTCTTTTTCACATCACCTAAATATCGAGTTCCATTAACTACCAGATACACACGCCATATGGATTTTGGCTCATTCAAATCATTATAGCGAATCTCTGGAGTAAAAAAGCTAATAAACATTTTAGATTGATTTCCAAGTTCCTCTAGCATTTTTCTGCGATGCTTTATGATCTCATCTTGTGTCCATTTATAGACCTTGGATTGAAATTCAATTTGCTCTGCGTAGATGTCTTTGGTAATCAAAGTCGCACTGTAGTGAAAAATATTTGTCCAGCCCGAATAAAGTTCGTCTTTAATACTTAGTTTTTTGACCCTTTGAATATACTCCTCTGAAGGACTATATTCCTTGGCCTTCCCAGCACTTGAACAAGCCGCAGAGGTCATACCTATTATTAGGGAAACTAGAACTAATCTACTCTTTCGCCAATCCACGCCTTTAAATCCTCAAATACTTTTTTTCGCCCAACTTCGTTATAAATTTCATGATACATTTCTGCATAGACGATCTTTTGCTTATCTTCACTTCCCAACAAGGAAAAAACTTCTTCGGATGACTTTAAACTAACGATTCGATCATCCCCCGCTAATTGCATCAAAATAGGCAATTGAAGCTTTTCTGCCTTTTGTTGGAATTCTTTAAAACATTTCAAAAAGTCTAAATATAGCCTTGGGCAAACCTGATCATGCCTCAATGGATCACGATCATAGGAGCGAACTATACTCACATCATGACTTAACAACTCGTTATCTATCTCGTTGTTTAAAGTTATATTTGGAATTAACTTCACCAACATCTTCGCCGCCATATCCTTCACCACTGGGACCGGCATACTCAATCCCATTAAAGGCGAACTAAAAATAGCACCAGCAAAATCATTAGAGTTTTTATTGATTAAATAGCTCATTTGAATCAATCCACCCATTGAATGTCCCAAGAGAAAATACTTTTTATCTCCTTCACGAGACTTCACAAAACGAATGAATTGATCAAGATCTTCGACATATTCATTTACAGAGGCAACTCCACGCTTACCTTCTGATTTTCCATGACCGCGAAGATCCCATGCATAGATCACATAATTTCCAGGTAGCATTCCTTCACAAAAATGAATGTAGGACTCGGAATGCTCGCCCATACCGTGAGTAACAATGATGACATTCTCTACCTGCTCTTGAGACTTCCAGAGTTGGTAGAATAATTCTTGGTTTCTATAGGCGCGAAAAAAGCCTTCTTTTCTCATTTAATTTCCCTCGGCGGCTGCATCGCCCTGAGGATAGCGTATTTCAAAGCCAAATCCAAGTTGAAGTGCGGTTCCAGGGTTAGAAAAATTAAACTTCATATCCATACGAAAATTGGTATCACCACCCATCGGCATCAATAGACCAATCCCCAGATGAACTCCTCCCTTTGTATTGAAGGAGCCATTGTATTGAGTTTTAAAGCTCGTAGCATCCAAACCGATATAAAGTAGAGAATTTAAGCCGCCTTCAATCACCATCTCTGTTTTACTGCTAATGCTCAAATTATAAATGGTAACACCCTCAGCATTAGAGGCTGAAAGCATATATTCAGTGGCTTTCGTCGCATTGCTAGGAAAAGAAAATCTTAAAATCGTAGTTGGTTGAATTTCCGTTACATTGGGAATTTGATTCGGCAAATAGGGACCCGTTTGCAGGCCCAGAGCCCAAGAATAAGGAGCTTCAGCATCACCACCTTGCTGGGCAAAAGAACTTACACTACATAACAAAACTAAGCCGATGATCCAAAATGTCTTTTTCAATGAGATTCCCCTACTCACTAAAGTTTAGCATTCTTTTTCAAGAGCTAGTAGTGAAAGCAACTTCCTTTTAAACCTAGGTCAGATCAAAAGTCAGGACCAAGGTAAAGCCTGATTAGGATCATAGCTTTGAATCAAGGCTTTTCCCTCTTTAACATAGGCGATTGCCATATTGATCTGCGCCTCTGGGTAAAACCTGTGAAGAGCAAAAGCATAGATTTTAAGCTGCTCAAAGGCCTTGTCTGAAAAACCACTAGAACCCGTTTTATAATCCAGAAGCCAGATATTATCTGAATCATCCTTAGCCCAAAAATCTATTTGCCCCTCGATGATTCTGCCAGAATCTAATTTTAATATAAATCCCCACTCCAATTGAGCACGATGAAATAATTCGGAGAAAGGGATTTCATCCATCGCAAGTAGAGCATCAATGATCTCACTTTCTTCTGCACTCAAAGACTCTACAAACTCATCTTCTTTTTGCACCGATACTGCCGCAACGTAATTTTCTAAAACCGAATGAAGCCTAGTTCCGTCGGCAGCTCGATCCATTCGCTTCTTGAAATGTTCCGCAGTGTAAAAATCTTCTTCTTCACCTTTTTTCTGCTGGCGACCATATTCTGTTCTTTGCTCAAGAAGCTTTGACACAGAATCCGTTTCTAAAGGTTTGAAATAATCTTGCTCTTGTCCCTGCCATTGCTCGATCCAATCAGAATGCTCCATCAAGTCTTTAGCAAGTACCACATTCTCAAAGCTGCGTTTTACCAAATAACTATATTTCTCTCTCTTATATATTTCGTCGGAAAGTTCCCAGGAAAGATTTTCTAACCAAGAGTTTTTTTCGATTTTATCTGACCAAGATAAATACAAACATTTTTCAGCACGGGTTAAGGCAACATACAACAAACGCAAAGACTCTTCTTTTTCTTTTTGCTGTATTTGCTTGATTTTTTCTTTACTAAACAATGGTAGCCTTTTTACCCCGTCTTCTCCTTGCGGCACAGGCAAACAAAACTTTTTATCGTCTTCATAGTAATCCATTGTAAGGCTTAACTTTGACTTTTTATTCATTCGACAAACAAAAACATGAGGAAACTCTAAGCCCTTAGAAGCATGAATTGTCATTAACTGCACGCGATTTGGTTCTAATGCAGCCGCAGCCTCCAACTCCCCTTCATTGCTAACTTCGGCAAGCTCTTCTGCTCGACGAAGATAACTTAGTGGAGAAAAGAAAGCCTTCCTCTCCCCTTCTCTAAGATCACAGAGAAACTTCCAAATGTTTGCCTCCCTCTTACCACTAGAGTCATACTTTCTTGCACTCTCCAATATACCACTTTCAAAAATGGATTTTTCTAATGCAGAACTTATTCCGTACTCTTCAGCAAATTCTTTAAGTAGCGCTAGTCTTTCAATAGAAACATCTTCTTTATTTTTTAATTGCTCCCAAGAAAACTCCTTTTGTTCAACCCACGCAAAGATCTTTTCATCATCGACAAAAAACCAGGGACTTCTTAAAAGCTCTATAATGTTTTGAGAATCATGCGGATGAACTAAAAACTTCAATAAGGCCAATAAGTCTAAAATTTCTCTTCTTTCATAAAAAGATCCGCTAGTATGTAAGTAGTGAGGAACTTCTTTTTCTTGCAAACAAGCAGAAATTTCCAACATCGCTTTTTTCGTTCTACTCAAAATACAAATATCACTAGGAGCAACACCTTCATTTAATAATTCAGTGATACGGTTAGCGATCATCCAGTTTTCTTCTAAAGGCTCGTCGGCAATCAAAAATTCCGCTGCTGCTTGCTCTGGGTCTTCGTGTTCTTTGTAATCTCTGGTTTCCATCGAGGCAAAACCAAACTGCCCCATAAACTCATTGATGAACTCCATACAATCAGGCTTGGTACGATAGTTTTTCATTAATAATAAAAAACCGCCCTCTCCTGAGCGCAGCCTCTCTTCTTCCTTGTGAAACAAGCTTTGATCAGCACCACGAAAATAATAAATACTTTGCTGTGGGTCGCCCACCAAGTAGTAAGGAGATTCATCAATAAAGTGTTTTAACAAATGCAATTGCTCAGGACTTGTATCTTGAAACTCATCAATCATCCAGTAATCAAACTCACTTGCAAAGGACAAAGCAAAGTCAGGGTTTTTCCTTAAAAGATAGGCTGCAAAAAACTCAATGTCTGACATTGAGATGCTTGAGTTTTGTAAACGATCTTGTAAAAAGGCTTCAACAAACTCATTTGCAAAATCCTGAAAACATTCGTTGAACTCTTGGTAATCAGCCACAAAGGGAAAAATTTCTTCAGGCCATTTCACCATATCCTTCACTTGATCCCATAACTCAGAAGCTTCTTTGTGAGTGGCATCATCTAAAATTGGGTTCTTCGCCGGATTGGAAGGTTTTCTTGATATTCGTGCTATGGCTGAACTAAAAGTATCCTCCATCTCAGAGAAATCAATTTGACTCAGACTTAATAGAACATTACCCAATTGAATCCAGTTTTCTTTGGTCTTCCCTTTACTATCGTGCCCTTCCGCCAAACTCACAACTCTTTGGCCCACATCCTTACATTGACTCTGAAAATCTTGAAAGCGATTTTGTAAATCCAATTCAATATCCTGAGAAGTGGTGGGGCTGAGATCTTTTCCCAAAAGATAGCCTTCGTAATATTTCGCAAGAAACTTTGCCAGGTCTGAAAAATTGTAAACACTCAAAAGCTTTTCGTAGGAAGGATTGCTCTCCATGATTCGTCGAGCCCAGTAAAAATAGGATTTTCGATTGTCCATCCCACTTATTACTTCAAAGCCAGAATCTAAGCCAATTCCATGGCCATACTTTCGCAAGAAACTACTCAACACACCATGGATGGTTGAAATTTGCAGGTAGTTTCCAGATCGAACATAATCAATTAAGAGTGGGTCCCCCTGCTCCGATGCAAATAAGAGTAATCTCTCTCGCAATTCTTGCGTTGCTTTTACCGTAAAAGTAGTCACTACCAATTTAGGTGCTCGACCTTCTTGTTCAAAAAACTCTTTTACCCAATCAAGAACTCGAAGGGTAAGGTTTCGTGTCTTCCCCGCCCCTGCTCCGGCTCGAACGATTTTAGTTTCTTTTAAAAATTCAGATGCTTGGCTCTGCATAAGTGTTTCCAATCACATTTAGGACAATATTCTTCGGGCTTTGAAGGAACGGGAAAAAGCTCACCTTTTTGCTCTACCTTTTCTTGAAAGTCTAACATCAAATCAGTCAAGCTAGCCTCCGCCTCACTCAATTCCGCAGCTTCAATCAAATTTCTTTTTCGAGACTGCGATGGCAAGAAATCAAGGTCTGAATCTTTACGGACAAAGCCTTTGCTTCTTTCAAAGGGGCGAACGCTGTAGTAAATGGCTGCGTAAACATCCATCCCTTCTTCTTGCAAAATATCCCGTAGGACTTTTGAATAAAATAAAAGCTGGAAATCTTCTTCTTGAAACCAGGAAGAAAAATTACGATAGCTAGCTCCAGAGTTTTTATAGTCGATAATTGCCAGCTGTTTATTTTTACGGTCAATTCGATCCACGATGGCTCGAAACCTTGGACCTCCATGGTTTTCTTTACTGAATTTTTTATTATCTTTATCCCAATAAACATCCAGTAAATACTCTTGCTCATAATAGGAAGTCGCTGGAAAATCTTTTTTCCACTGCTCCTCAAAATCTAAAAACTTTTTTAGAATCTTTATGTATTGAGTACGATATCTCTCTAAGAAATACAGAGGAGATCCATCTTGTTGTGCTTCAAGCAAACAGCGATCCACCAAGCCGTAAATTCCATTTTCATCATCAGCTTGCAAGGAATTTGATACTGCTAACTCAAACATTCTATGAATGATATTTCCGTTTTTCATCCGATCCATGTCTAAGTCCACCGCAGGGCTGCTACGTAAATTTAAAAAGTACCTTGCCGCAAACTTAAAGGGACACTGTACAAAGTCTTTAAAACCACCTGCTGAAAAATTCTGAATTTTTCTAGGACTTGGAAGGTATGAGCCTAAATCCCTTTCAATGCCTTGTTTTGAAAAACCACCGAGTTTTTCATGCAATAAATCAAGACTCTGCTGTTGGAGTGCATCTAGACGACTAGTTGCCGGGCTATCGATGTTTTGGGTCGCTTCCTTTTTTTCGGATTTTGCATCCATCCAAAGAAGGTTTGGCGCAGAAAGAGCACCTAAAAAGTCAGTACTCGCATAGGAGTAGTAAAACTTTCTATCTTTATTGTGTTGGTTCCACAATAGATAGTATTCAAAACTTCGACTCTCTTCCGGGCTCAATGGAAAGCCAGTGTTCGCACGAATCGATAATAGGTCTGAAGTATTGATGGCTTTCAATGGACTGTTCTTTTTAAGACTATTTTCATTTAAACCTAAAACAAAAATATGCTCTAAATCTACATAATCCAAAGAACTGATATCTAAACAGGCGATTCCTTCTTTGTTTCCTGGTTGAATGCTAATTTCAATTTTAGAGATTACCCCCGCTAAATAGGATAACCAATCTTGTAGGCGTAATAACTGATCACCAGGACAATCTACCAAAAACTGTTTGGTCACTTGTTCCAGACCTGCCGGAAAACTTTTACTCGGCCAATGCTGTAAAGCCCATAGCAAAAAATCATCTCGCTTCAACTCTTGGTTTTTAGAATTCATTCGTAAAGATTCAAAGGACTCATAAACCGCTTTTGCCCGAGACAAATCCTCGTCGCCATAAATTTTACTATATAAAACTTGAAACTTTTTATAAGGAAGTAGATTTTCTTCTGATCGATAAATGGATATCTCTAAATCTTCTTTTTGCCAATTACGCATACTCAACTTTAATTTGGAAAGCCATTGACTTACACTTAACAAAGATTGAAAGCCCGTATTGTAAGGGCGAGAACATGGTACCCCTTCTTTTTGTAGATAGTTTCTTAATACCGGCCAGTATTCCCCAATATCTCCCGCTACGATAGCAATTTTCTCTGGAGGAACCGATGCTTCTAATAACTTACGAACCGAATGTATACAGTCTTTTACCTCAGACAATGCACTTGTAAATCGTTTCGCCCGTACTATTTCAGCCTTAACTGATTCACAGTACTTTAAGCCTTTCAAATAAGAATCAATGTCCTTATTTTGATAGGAAAACTTTTCGAAAGGCGCGTAACTAGAAAATTCCATACCATAAGTTTCATTGGCTTGGATAGAAGGAAAAATCAAATGCACTTCGTTGTGTTCAGCAATCTTGGCAAAAAGCTCTGCCTCAACAAACTTCATCTCTAAGGACAAATCAAGGTAAAGCTTTCGTTTCCATATCATTTCTAAATCATCAATGTAGTTCAACAACACAGCAGGCAAACAAGAAACAGGGATTTTTTTCTCTTCTTTTAAAGATAACCACATTTCTTCTGCCACAAAAAACCAGTGGCCCCAACGGTGGAAGGCTTCGATGTTTTCTTTAAACCACTCCTTCAATAAATCTCTACCCTCAGGATGCTCAAAAACAAAAGACAATTGTGTCATATAGGCAAACAAGGTTTTTGCAGCACTGGGAGATTTTAGAAAACTTTCTTCTCTCCTAGAAATTAAACTGGCCAAATAGGAGCTAACATACTCATTGGATAAGATTTGAAACTCAGGAACTGCGTAGTGAGAAAGTTTTTTCCACAGGTCTTGAGGTCGAAAAATAAATTCCTCTGCAATGGCAGGATATTTCTCTAAATAGTGGTTTTGCCATTCAAATTTTGATCTTAAATCAGCAACCAAAATAGAATCCGTTTCTGGATTTAAATTTTCTAAAATTTTTCTTTTTTCGTGGGAGCTACCCACTGGATGAAATGAAAACATAAGACTGATTCTAACACTTTAAGGCTTCGAAAATCACCCCTAGATTATTGCGTCATCAGCGTCTTTGCTTTAGTTTACGGCGATTTGTAGAGCCAAAATCGGAAAAGCTTAAATCCACATCAAAACCCAGTTCAGAACTTATCTCTAGCATATATCGTCGATCTTCCACTTGCCCTGCATAAGCCCCTAGCTCTACGCCGTAAGTTGCTAGTTCAATATCCAAAGGTCCCAAGCCGATCCCTAAACCGTAAGTGTAATAACCTTGGCTAAAACCCCCACGAACAGTGATGATTGGTAAATCTACTTCCACTCCAAAATGGATTTTTTTTGCCAAAGGCTCACTTGTTTTTAAAATATGTTTGTAATCGAAGGCAGGAGTTATGGTAATACCGGGCGCATCAATATCCATAGCCCAACCCACAGCAACTTCCGCATCGATTCCTGTTGGTGCTGAACTTGATGAACCTGTTGCCTGAAAAGTGGTATTGCCTAAATTTTTATATACCGCCCCTAAACGCATTGGACTCTCAGAGCCAAATTTCCATAAGACCCCCACATCCAATCCGTAACCAACCCCTGTGGAATTAATTTGATCTGAAATTTCATCAAAAGTAACACTCTGAAGACTATCCACACCGATAGGAATGTATCCCCCTGTTCTTGTGATTCGTCGGAAGGAAAAACCAAGCGATACATCTTTACCGCCAAATGCGAAGCCCATGCCGTAACCTTGATCTAAATAATAGCTAATGTTCAAAGAAGTAAAAGCTGGATTGGTCACATAAGGATCAATATAACCATCATAAAAATAATTTAGGCCAAAGTTTTTCATATAAAAGGCCATATTTGCGTTATAGGCAATCCACAGGCGATCTCCTGTTATACTAGCAAGTTGGTCCCCAACCGAGCCAGTTGCACTACTAATGTTTTCGATGGTCTCAATGGCTTGTGTACCGTTAAGTCCTAAATTTAAACTCAACAAACTTACATGATAGCCTTTAACTTGGCTTAATCCAGCTGGATTATAATTTAGCGACCAATCATCGTTTGCCACAGCGGTAAAAGCATTACCCATTCCCAATGCACGAACATTTCGCGCACTTTCATACAGCTCGTCCGTGTTTGCAGTGCAAACAAAAAGAGTCGTTAGAATAAATAAAGCCTTCCTTGCTACCAAATTCTTCCTTAACTACAATCCGAACCAGAACCAGTATTTAAGCCAGGATCTGGTGAGTCGATTAAATTCTTAATTAACAATCGTTCGTCATCATTTACTAGAGAGGAATCTGTTTTTGAGCAGTCAATGCTTCCTACATTTGTGCAGGAGAAGTCCCCATCTAAGCCAGCATTACCAATATTTATAATCACTCTGGTAAACCCAGTATAAAGCTCACTCACATCATTGGTATGAGTCGCATCATCCACATCAACAAAAGCACAAGGATCAAGGCTTCCATCGTTTGTGTTTCCGGCACCAGCATCATTATTCAGTTTATTTAAAATCACCCCTATTTTTGCAAAGGCAATATAGGTTCGGTTTAGGTAGTCTCCCGTGGTGTTGGTACTAATACCGTCATAGGCCTGCTCTGCTTCAATGCAATAATCTTGTTCTGTAATTGTGGAATCTGTAAAATACTCTAGCAAAAACTCGAACATGGTTGTTGAGCCTAGGCCATTAAAAGCTTCACTAAAATTTAAAAAGTTTAAACCACACAAACTTGCGTAGGCAGAAGCAAGAAGATACTTTACATCATCTCGAGCTTGGTAAGCAGTAGACATAGAATTGATTTTTTCGATCACTAAAGTGTAGTTGTTAGCATCATTGGCTACGATGGCATCTACATACAATGCCTCATCGGATGTTTTATCAGCCAGTGGTAAAAATAAATTATCACAACCTGAAAAAAGAAATAAAGATACTAGTAATAATAAGCTCTTCCTAAGCCCCATAAAACCCTCACACTACTATTAGTATAGCAATAAGCCAGGCTCTTATACAGATGGCTATTGTTAAAAAAGGACAAAACTGTAGTCTAGGCATTTAATGCCTAATGAGATCTCAACCTAGGACCAATTTCATTTTCAAAATATCAATTCGAAACAGTTTCCGCCGAAAAGAACTTTATGAAACATCTACTTCAAGGAATGAAGATTCTAACCTACCTATTTGTAATTGCGACAGGAAGCTTCGTAAACATTAGTCTACAAGCTGCGGAGCGAGTTGAGTTTTACAATGGTGTACGTGGTCTAGGAATGGGCGGCGCAAGCATCGGCGTGGTAAATGACGAAACGGCCCTTTTACTTAACCCCGCAGGCATGGGAAAACTTAGAAATGCCTTTGTTACACTAATAGATCCAGAGATACATGTTAATAGTGATTCTTCCAATGCTCTTATTTCTGGTGGAGGAAGTTTAGAATCCATGAACACCGCCCAAGGTATCGTAGACGAACTTGGTACCAACGCCAACCAGTCTAGTCACTTTGGTTACCAGCTTTTTCCTTCCCTGGTTTTGAAAAACTTTGGAATCGGCGTTCTCTACAAAAGCTTTTATGACGGGCTGACTAGCGCTGATGGCACAAGCATCGACTTAAATTACCGCAACGACTTTGCAGCCGTACTTGGTTATAACATTAGTCTATTTGATGGAAGACTAAAATTTGGATTTAGTGGACGATACATTACTAGAGAAGAGAGTTTTTTAGATAATGTCACCACGGGAACCAGTGGCAATGACTTTGATAGTGCTAAAAAAACAGGTACAGGACTTGGTTTGGATGCTGGTTTAATACTAACAGCTCCCTGGGCCACTCTCCCCTCACTCGCCTTCGTAGTGAGAGATTTTGGTAATACAACATACAAACTTGGTAGTGAAACCGATACTCCAGAAGCCACAAAGCAAACCATCGATGCCGCCTTGTCATTCTTTCCAATCCATGACAACTATTTGCGAAGTTCAATAACCTTCGAATTAAAAGATGCACTAAATACTGCCACCGAAGATGATATCACTAGAAGATCTCATTTTGGCTGGGAACTAAACATGGGCGACCTTCTCTTTCTAAGAGCTGGTTGGCATCAAAAATCATGGACCGCAGGTTTTGAATTTGCAATGGAAATGGCGCAGTTTCAAATGGCAACCTACGCCGAAGAAGTTGGCGACGATGGAGGAACCTCTGTTCAAGATCGTCGCTATGTTACTAAATTTGTGTTTCGATTTTAGTTAATACTTCTACCCGTTCTAAAACTTAATTCGCCAGAATAAGATTCCATTCCATTCGTTACTGATATTGCTTGAATCTTATAAAGCGTATCTGGATTTAACCCCTGGATACCCACAGCGTGCTCTGTCTTTAGGCTCGGCATAAGGTTTGTCAATACACTAGAACCACTGGCTACATGAGTGATTTTTACTTGGCTACTTGCCGCGATATCGGTACTCCATTCAATCACTGCACTACCACCCGTAATTTGATTCACGGCTAAATTGCTAATCACCGGAGCTACCAAATCAGGCTCTTCTGGAGGTTCACAATAACCAATAAAAACTTCTGAATTTTCAATACCTGCATAGTCGGTCAAAGTCACCGTGGCATTGATTTCGTTAAAACTAAAAGGCACATCTACATTATCCACCTTAACTTCAAATGTCTCAGCATCTACATTACTTGACGCCAAGACAAAGTCCGTCTTAAGACTCAATTTTTTAACTGCCAGACTACCAATTTGATTTAAACCAATGTGATAATTTCCACCGGCTAAATCAATTTTTGCCCCGGAAGCCTGATCAATTAATTCTAAAATTCCGTAAGCCATTTCGTTCTCACCACCACTAGGTACGACAGACTCTTCGTGATACACGATCCCTGCCATAACCAAAGGCTTGCCCGAAGCAAAAATATTAGCTTTTGCTAAGACACTTTCTGGAGTGACATCCCCACAATAATTATTGAAGGCAGAAACCTCAGATCCCTGTGGATCATACACTGGAGTAACACCATCAGGGTACCTAGCACAAATGTCATTTTCATCAGTAACAAATACCACTACCAAAGCTGATTCATCTCTAAAAAAACCTTCGTCTTTCGCCGCTTGAACATTGTCTGGGTCTAACATTTTATAAAAGGAATAAAGCATTGCTTCCCCACCATCGGAGGCTCCTTCTCCTGCTGTATACCTCATTCGATAGGAAAGTTGCGAGCGAATCGCATCACTATCCATCTCACTTGATTTTAAAACTAAAGGTGCATCACTTGATTTACGATAGAGTTTACCCGCTCTACTTCCAACATGACCTAAGCTAACACCAATGTTTACATCAACATCGCTAGGAAGCGCAGATAAAAAAGCATCAACACCGTCGCCAATTTGTTGTCTTTCACTGTCCAAAGAACCTGAGGTATCTATGACAAAAAGAAGGTCCACTTTTTTAGAAATTTCTGCTTCTGGTTGTTTATAAATTTGCTGATGACAGTTTGGTTCAAGAGGTCCATATTCAAAGTCAGAGCCAGGATTTTGATCCTCTCCAATGATATCAGAAATGGCATTTTGTTCTTCTTCGGTCAATTCACAGGCTGCTAAAAAACTTAAAAAACACAACGAAAGAATTAGTTTATAAATATCCTTTTGCATAACAACTCCAAACAATTTACGTCCAACGAAACCATTGCCACTAGGCAAGGCTTGAGAGCAAAGGAAGGCAGCTTACAAGAAATAGGTTCTCTGCTAAGCTTAATTATAAAACTTCTCTACAATATTGAAATAACAAACCAAATCTCGGCTCAGATCGATACAAATTTCCCTAAAAAGCATCTACATTTGACATTTTCCCCTCATTTTAAGAGGCATTTGTTATCTATTAGAGAAAATAGCGAGCAATTAAAAAGGATAAAATGAAACTGCTATGCCCGAACTAGACGGCAACAGTTTTTACAATAAAAAAAGGAGCCTTGCAGCTCCTCTTTCAAGTCATTAAAAACAGATTCTTTTAAAAATCCATACTTAAATTTAATGCCACTCTTTTTGATTCAGAGCGCTCTTCTTTTGTTCCAACTTCTTCACCCCAAGTTACAAGATCTAGACGGAACCAGGTCATTTGCATATTGATCCCTGCTGTAAAGTAGCCTTGGTTAATACCAACTCGATAGGCGCCCTTTAACCAACTATAGGCATGCCATTGAAGCTCGGCCCCTAGGTGATATCCTGTTTGAAAATCCCAATCTGAAATTCCAATGTCGCGAATATCAAATAGTACTTGAGGAGTGAATACCCATACCTTTTTAAAAGTAAACTGTGAACCTAAATCTAAACTTCTCTGAAGCTTCGGCACACTTCCTTGCCCATCTTGATTAATGTTAAAGCCTGAGTCCACCAAGTTTCTTAGCACAACACTATACTTGGTATCAATATTATAGATTTTTGGACCTTTGTAGTTTGCAGCTAGATCCAAATCAACCGTAGCACCAGAAATGGCATCTGCAGAGTCAAATAAATCCTCTTCCTCTACGGTTGCGATATCAGCTGCTGTAATTTCTAAGTTTGCATAAGCTCTGTAAACAGCCTTCAGTGTAGTTCCCCAAGACCATTTATCATTGATTCTTCTACCTGTACCAAACATCATCATGCTATCTACATAGGTACCGATCTTAAATCGATCCGAGTAAACTTTAATATTCGCTTCTGCATTTAATGGAATGAAACCAAAACCCCATTTTGTACCAGAGTAAAGTCCATAAATGTCAAAGCCACCGGCAAACTCCTCACCCTCGTACTCATTTACCAAATCATTAAATTTAATGGCCTTTGCCGTGTCATTTTCTTCGCCAGCAAAATCTTTAAAATCGCTCTGAAATTCTGTAAAGGAAGAAGTAAAAAAGCCTCCAAAACCCATATTTAAGTGGCCTTCGGTATGATCTGCCATATTTGCTGGATTAAACATGATTGCAGAGAAATCCGTAGAAGCACTAATGATAGCTCCGCCTTGGCCTTTCTCTCTTAAGGTATAAAATGGACGTTGAACTTTAACAGCCCATACATCGACGAATGCTAGTAAGCTTAAGACAAAAAGTGCTAGGCCTCTTTGGTACATGTTTTCTCCTTCTTTGATGTGCTATAGGAAAAATTCTAGCGAAGCTTTATGGAATGCTGTATCTTTAAATTATGAAGCGACTCTTTTCTTTAATTTTTTATACGATAGTCTTACTAATCAGCGCCACTGCCTTTGCAGATAAAAAACATTCCTTAGGTGAAAGCCTAGATCAAAGCATTGCTATCGAAGAAGACTCCAATACTGATAAACCAGAGAAAATGTTCGAGTACGACTTAACTCCTATGAAAAAACCGAAAATGGAAAGAAGCTTCAAGAAACAACTTCACCCTAGTATCTTTACAAAAAACTATAGCTTCTCGCCTCACTTAGGTGTTGGCTACTCTTCAGAAGAACTTCAGTATTACTCTCTAGGATTTCATTATATGAATTTTAAAACAGAATGGCCTCTCGAATATAGTCTCGATATAAACAACAAAGGAGAAGGAAACTTCTCTATTGCTTATAAAAGTTTTTTTGTAGATAAAAGTCCCTGGCAAAGTCATGCTCGAATCGGTTTAAATTTATACATGGATCCAGATCAAGGATTTGCCACCGTTGCTGACATTGACAATATTGGTGCAAACCTACAATACGGTTGGGAGAAATTTTTAAGCCCTCCTATCTCCGTACGAATTGATATTGATCTTAACATTGGCCAAAATGCAGCCATTGCTATGCTTAACTTTGGTTATTCTTGGGCGCATTGATTAAATCTAAAGTCTTTAAAAATGCCTTTTTAAGCTCATCTAAGTCATCAAAATCATTTTTCAAAACTATGTCAGATTTTGCCATTTTCTGTTCTTGAGGAATTTGGTTTTTCACTCGAGCTTTTGCCTGCTCCAAACTTATAGAATCCCGCTTCATGATTCTTTCGATTTGTCTTTCTGAAGATACACTCACACAATAAATCAGATCAAAGTCTTCTTCCCTATTCTTTTCAAATAGAAGAGGGATTTCATAAACAATCCAATCTTCCCCTGCGTTTTGTTTTTGCCAGTTATCAAAAGTTTTTTTAACCTCAGGATGTAAAATCTCTTCTAAACAACGAAGTAATTTTTTATCTTTAAAGACTAATTCGCCAAGCGCTTTACGGTCGATTTCTTGATTTTTATCTAAAATATCTACGCCAAATTTTTGTAGGATTTCGTCATAAGCCTTTTGCCCTTTTTTCATTAAAGAATGAACCACTTCATCCGCTGACAAAGTCTTAAACGATTTTTCTTCAAATAATTTTCTGACTTGAGATTTGCCACTAGCAATTCCTCCAGTCAATCCGATGCATCTCGCCATAATTTTCATCTCATTGGGGAACAATTTTTTGCATTTACCCGCTAGACCTAGGTCTTTGATTTAGCCTTATTCTACACTCTTTCTCAAGATAAATTCCAGAAAAGTCGATATATAATCAGGAAATTATGGAAAAGTTTGGAAAATATTATTTATTAGATAAAATTGCTACCGGCGGAATGGCTGAGGTTTACCTATCGAAAATCGTAGGTGCCGAAGGCGTTAATAAATTCATCGCCATCAAACGCATTCTTCCACAGTTTTCAGAAAATGATGAATTCAACACGATGTTCAAAGAAGAAGCGAAAATTGCTGTGAACATCTCTCACTCAAACGTTGTGCACATTTATGATTTTGGTGAAGAAAAAGAACGACTGTATCTTTCCATGGAATACGTTCCTGGTAAAAACCTTCGCCAAATCTTAAACACACTTAAAAAACGTCAAGAAATGATTCCACTACCCTACGCAATTGCCATCATTAATGAAGTTGCAAAGGGCCTTGATCACGCACACAAATGTTTTGATCGCACCACAGGAAGACCTCTAAACATTATTCACAGAGACATTAGTCCTCAAAACGTGATTATGTCTTATGAAGGTGAAGTGAAGCTTTTGGATTTCGGAATCGCTAAGGCAGAATCAAAAATAGAAACGACCAAAGCTGGTACTCTAAAGGGTAAGTTTGGTTATATGAGTCCTGAGCAGGCAGAAGGCTTAGAACTTGATTCAAGAACCGATATTTTTTCACTGGGAATCGTACTTTGGGAGATTCTTGCTGACGAACGCTTGTTCATGGCAAAAAATGAAATCCAAACCATTCGTCGTATCCGCGATTGTGTGGTTCCAAGTTTAACGAAGACCAATACTGAGGTAAATGCTGACCTCGAAAAGATTGTTCTGAAGGCTTTAGCAAGGGATAGAAACATTCGCTATCAATCTGCTGGCGAACTACATAAAGATTTAAACACCTACCTAAATCGTCATTATCCTGATTTTACCTTGGGGGATTTAGGAAACTTTATGCGTCGTTTGTATAATGACGAGATCATTGATCTACGAGAACAAATGATTGAATACGCCGCTCTTGGCGATCCTATTGAGTCAAATAAAGATTGGATCGATGAAAATGAAGACCGCACTAGAATCTTAAATGATTCCGCCAATTCATTTTTTGAAAACAGCCTTACATATGACCCTATGGCCGAGCTGCAAAAACAAAAAAGTGAAAACAATATTACGAATTGGCAAAAAAACAATTCCGTGGCTACTACCACTCACCTTCCAAAAGGACCTTATGGAAGATCTGTGGGGGAAAAATCACATTTTCTACGAAATATGATTATGACCCTACTCATTGTGTTTGGTGCTTATTACTACGTTTCTACCAAAACTAGCCTTTTAGACAAACTACCTGATTTCTCTAGTGTGGACTTAAATGAAGCTAAGGAACTTGCGTCCATTAGTCCACAGGAAGAAGAAGAAGAAGAAAAACAGGTGTATTACAAATACTTTATCAATTCTAACCCACCAGGGGCTGCCATTTATATTAATGACAAAGAATCTGGTTTTTACACGCCGGGTAGAATTCAAATCAAACCCAATACTAGTTTTAATTTGAGTCTTAAAAGAGACGGCTATTTTCCTTATTCTAGAAAATTAGCTGCAACTCAAGATGGGCAACAATTTAAGGCAACTCTTCTTAAAGCGAGCTTTGCCTACATAAGTGTTAATGTTGTGCCATCGCAGGCTGTAATCTATATCAACAATCAAAAGTTGAGCGAACAACCTCCGCTGAAAAACTTCCCAATTCCAGCTGGAGAGAGAATTCATATTCGCGCCTACAACCCTACTTCTGGTGCCTCAGCGGAAGAGTATATTACTGTGAAACAGGACACCCATAAACGCATCTCTCTTTTCTTGAAAAAATAAATAATTCCAGCATATAATAAGCCAACAGAGGTTTATTTTATGAGCAATATAGTGTCAAGATTCTGCCAAACAGCAATCCGCTTAGATTCACAAACAGCAGTAAAACGAAAAATCAATGGTAAATGGCGCAGTCATAGCTGGCGTGAGTATCATGAAAAGGTTGAATCCCTTGCTTATGGCTTAAAGTCATTGGGCTTTAACAAAGGCGATCGCCTAGCCATTATCAGTGACACTCGTTTTGAATGGGCCGCAACAGACTTAGCCTGCTTAGGACTAGGTGGTGTATTGGTTCCAATCTACGCAAGCAATAGCAAAGAAGACATTGAATACATTTTAAATAACTGTGGTGCGAAAGTTTTAGTCATCGAAAATCCAAAGCTTTTAGAAAAGTTTCAACAAGTTGCTACTCAATGTAAGAAGGTCGAAAAAGTAGTTTTAATTGATACGCCTGATAATACCGAATATGAGTCTTGGGAATCCATCCAACAAAAAGCAGAAGAAGGTTTTTTAGCCCAACAGGCAGAGCAAGTTTCTATCGATGACATTGCTAGTATCGTATATACAAGTGGAACCACTGGAAAACCAAAAGGCGTTGTTCTTTCACACAAACAAATCATGTCTGAAATCACAGATGCCTTTGATGTATTTAATGTTACACAAGACGATGTTAGCCTAAGCTTCCTCCCCTTCTCTCATATCTTTGGAAGGTGTGAACACTGGGGCCATGCCTATGTGGGTTTCTTAATGGCCTATGCTGAAAACATCGAATCTCTGCGCGACAATTTGGTTGAAATTCAACCCACCTTTTTGGTGGCAGTGCCTAGAATTTTTGAGAAAATCTACAATGGCGTTATCTCTGCCGCAGAGGCAAGCCCCATAAAACATCGACTATTTTTATGGGCTCTTGATTTAGGAAAAAAAGTCAGCTGGCATAAGCAATACAAAGAACAAATTCCCATGAAGGTTTTGCTTGAATACAAATTGGCTCAAAAACTAGTTTTCTCAAAGCTAATGGAAAAGCTAGGTGGCAAAGTTCGCTTCGCTGTCTCAGGTGGTGCCCCACTCAATGGAGACATTGCCGAATTTTTTCACGCGGCAGGATTGTTGATTTTAGAAGGCTATGGCCTAACAGAAACTTGCGCAGCAGTGAGCTTAAATACACACCTTGAATACAAATTCGGAAGCGTTGGCATTCCACTAGGAAACTCAGAGTTTAAACTCGCTGAAGACGGAGAGCTGCTGGTAAAAAGTGATAAAGTAATGATCGAGTACTATAATAATCCAGAAGCCACAAAAGAAACTTTCACCGAAGATGGCTTTTTTAAAACAGGAGATGTGGCACAAATTGATGATAAGGGCTTTGTCACCATCACCGATCGAAAAAAGGATTTAATTAAAACAGCTGGCGGGAAATACGTCGCTCCTCAAAAATTAGAAAAACTTTTGAAATCGAGCAAATACATTTCTAATGTTCTAATTCATGGAGATAAGAAAAAATACATCGTGGCTTTAGTCACTTTGGAAGAAGAAGAAATTTTAAAGTTCGCAAAAGAGAAACAAATTGAATACGGCAGTTTCAAAGAACTTGTAGACAAAAATGAAATCTACCAATTGATTCGTCGCCATGTAGCCGAGGTCAATTTAGACTTAGCAAGTTATGAAAGCATCAAAGCCTTTCACATCTTAGATCATGATTTTACCATCGAAGGTGGGCAACTCACGCCTAGTTTGAAAGTTAAGAGAAAGCATTGTGACAACCTATACACTGAACAAATCCAAAAACTATTTGGCAATGAAGCTAGCCAAAACGTATCTTACTGATTGATATAAAATCGAAAACCAAAGCCTAGGTAGAGCCCTCCTAAATCGAGGGTTCTATTGTTTCCACTGGCATTTAGAACCACATCTCCTTCATTTACATTTCCAAGAAAGCTTGTCACTGAAGAAGAGTACTTTAAAGACTTCGCCTGAAGTTGACGGTAACCTAGATCTAGTAAGAAAGTTGTATCGGCACTAAAATTGTATTCATAGCCTAACTGAATTTCTCCCATCACCAAACTTTCAGAAGACTTTTCAGTAAAGTCAGAAACTGCATAACCTGAAATATTACTATATTCATTGGTCAGCTTAACAGTTGCCTGCCCTACACTTAAAACTGTATAAAATTTTGATTTTGGACTTAAGAACCAAGAGTATTCAAGTCCGACCTTATAGATTTGAACACTCACTCCAGAGGTCAAGTCCATTAAATCACTTCCACCCGAGTCTTTCCCTTTGATGCCTTTCATTTTATCTGGCTGATACAGCTCTGCCGATATTCTAAAACCTAAATTTTGTGCGCCAAAATAAACACCAAACTCTCCGCTGGTCGCGGTAGATACTGAATCACTAAACAGGGTATTTGCGCCACTTGAGTCTTCATAGGCTTTTTTATCAAGTCCACTTTGCCCGTAAGTACCACGTAAATAGGTACCAATGCTTTGCTTAGTTAGATCAAAAACACGGGCTTGAGTTATGGGTGATAGAATCAAAAATAATATCAGGTAACGAATCATTCATTCTCGCTTTTAAAATGTCTCCTTAACATTTTAAACACATTATCGAATCCTTCGGAAGACCGGAAATCATCTAACAAGCTAATTAGCTCCTCTAGACGAGAATCTTCGGCAATCTGACATAAAGCCAGACTTTGCGCTGCCCTTAGGTCTGGATCTACTAACAGAGATAGCAACAATGCTTTCCCCTGTGCTTCCAGTCGACTTAACAAAGCCTTTACCGCTGTTAGCGAGTCTTGATCAGATTTAATTTCTCTACGCCATGCTTGAAGTTCATCGATAGCTTCATATACCACCTGCGGATTATCTTCTAGAACATCCCCTAACTCTATAATTAAACTCGCCAACCAATCAGGTTGTGAACTCATTAGGTAAAAGAAATGATCCAATTGCCTTCGTTGCGTTTCGTCCATTTGGTTTAGGTTATGAACTAAAAGCATCACTTCATTTTTTCCTAGCGATGGATGAGTGAAAAAGAACTCTAACAAATTTAAACTTTTGTCAACATCGGTGTTCAAGGCCTGAACAAGACTCGGTACAACAAAATCTAAGTTTTTAAATTTAGACAAGGCAAAAATAGAATTTACAATCTCCCAGTTTTCAAAACTATTTTGTTCAGCTTCGAACAAATCATAAATCCTAGCTAATATCTCAGCCTTCTTGTTGGAAGAGTTGATAGTCTTTAAAAGACTTTGGAGATTCTCTACCTGCTTGGCCTCTAAACTCATAAACCAGTTTAGCCCAGCCTCTAAAAACTCTTGGTGTTTTCCCAATCTTTTTAACTGCAAATACCAGTTACTCAAATGAGTAAAGATCCCTATCTTCATCGGCTCATGAACCAATGAAGTATAGATTCGAGAACGATTCTGTACTCGATCCTGGGCAGGAGTGGCTTGATAAAGCTTTTTATATACTTTGGCAAAAAACTTTAGGTAAGCTCTATCGTTCAAATTTTCTAAAACTTCAAAGTTCCTAGAGATGTTACGCATTTTAACTAATTTTTCTTTGCGTCCCATAAACTTTGCGTAACTAACTCCCAAATCAGTTAAGCTTCTTAAAGTCTCCAAGGTGGATTTCAAATTTGAGCTCTTAGACAGCTCCATCTGAAAATAAGTCCCCACATCCTCTACACCCAAAACAGGAACCCCACTCGCAATGGATAGACGGCTGTTTTGCACAAGAATTTCAGCACGCTCTAAAGGGTTCGCCAATCTCATCATCGGTTTCTTGTCTGTTCCTATATAGATTGGAATCATTTCTATTGAACCTGTGGCATATTCAAAAAAGCCAAGCCAATCAAACTCTTCTTCTTCTAGTTCACGAACTGCCTGCCACAGTGCTAAAATGCTATCTCCGCGACTAGCCATTTCAACAATTCCGCTGGCGAAATCTATGTAAAAATCTTTTTTCTCTTCTCTACCAACACCTGGATATTCAAAAACGCCCTGTTCATACAAATAGCCTTCACTTCTGCTTCGGTGATCCATTTCCATTTTGTATAAATAGGCGGCCTCATCCTCTTGCCAATACAAATTGGCTAAGTCATATTTTGAAGACTCCCATATTTCTAAATTGTTTTGACGATCCGAATCGCTGTAATTAACAGCTTGAAAGTCAAAGGCTTCGATTAGTGGATCATTAACCGCAAAAGCCAAATCAAAAACTTGCGAAAATAAATTTGTGCTTTGCGCTTCATTGAGCCAAGTGATCAAGGCTTCAGGACTTTGCAAGTCTTTGCCATTTGTACAAGAGCTATGAATCAAAGACTCAAGGTAAGAAATAAGCCTTGGAGAGCTATTTTTTAAACTCAAAAGAAACTCAATGCTCTGATTAAGACTACCATCCTTGTAAGCTTCTTCAATTTCATTAAGCAATGGATAAAAGTAGCTGGCTTCAAGCACGTTTGATGAAACAAAGCCTGCCAATAGATCTAGAACACTTTCTCCACCCTCTAATTGAATGCTCTCCAGTATCTCCATAATCTCGTAGACTCGCCCGTCTTCTTCTGCCCCAAAGCAAATGGCTAAACTATGAAGATAATTAGAATTCCAGTTTCCTTGGTGATTTAGAATCTCTTTACAGCTGGAATAATCTTTTGTTAATGGGATGGGCGTAAAAGCATAGCTATTGTAAAAGTCCTGAGGATCACCAGTAAAAGCCTCATATACAGTTTTTCTTTTCTCAGGATTTAAACTTTGCAAAGGCAGTTCCCTAGCAATTTCATAGAAAAAATTGATCAAACGACTTAACTCACCTGTTTTACCTAAGTCTGCTGTTAGTTCGATACTTTGTAAAAAGCTAGCTTGCACAAAAACTTTTGATAAAACAGGGTTTACAGAACTTACAAAGCTTTCGTCGCTTAAAAGATCTTTCAAAAACTCCTGAATCGGTCGATCTACAGAAATATGCATCATACTGGCAATGCTAGAGAAAAAATCGCCTAGAGCCGGAGCTTCATTCTCCCAAAGTCGGAGCATATTCTTAGCCATTCTCTTTAACCGAACTCTAGTCTCAGAACCTGGCTTTACCAGTTTACTCAAAATGGGTAAAATCTTATAACTTGGGCTTTCCGGAAAATCCATTTGCCCTAGATAAAGACGAAGTTTAGCTGACAAGTCTTTTGCCTTTGAGTCATTTAAGGCCATTGTATCAAGAGCAATGACCCTCTGCTTAAGGTTTAAAGAATTTTCTTGGCCAATGTTTTTCAAATAAAGGTAGAGTTCTTCCCCTAAGCCAGATCGATGAAGCTCTAACCATTGCTCTGTTTTCTCTAAACTCATTTCACCAATGAACAATGCCATGGCTAATTTGCTCAAATTTTGAAATTCTGATACTTCAAAGTCACTAGAGAAAATATCTAAAATATAAGCCACTGCATTTTGTTCTGCACTGTTGGCAATGGCGTTAGTAAAGGCATGAATTTGGTTACTCGTCATTAGATTCACCAAATAATCCAAACGACTGTAGCGATCAAAAGCTAACTGCAATCCAGTTAAGCTATTTGCATAACCGACCTCAATGATATCAATGATGGCCGGATACAAAGCATTCATATCTTCCGGCAATTCACATTGTGATTTTAAGTTTTGCAAATGGAAGGGCACTTCTTCAATATAAAAAGAAGCCATCTGTTCTGGTGTGTTAAAGCGTCTAGCTTTTAGCTCTTCGAATCCAAGCCTAAAAAGATTATCAATTTGAATTGCCTCGCCTGACTTCTCAAAACACATCACGGATCGATTGGTGGCACGGGTTAATTTTGTCAGTTGATTTAAGCGGTTCCCTGAATCTTCATCAATGCTCAAATACTCCAGATAGGAGTTAATTCCCGCTAAACCTCCAGGAGTAAAGGTAAACAGATCTTTCAATAGCTGGTAGTTTACAGGGTCATAAAGAATTAGGGAGAATTCATTAAACCCACCAGTTTGAATTCCGTAGTAAATGGCATTGGCAAAATCATCTACGACTTTGTCGCTATCCATACCGACGACACTACCAGAATTGACTGCCAATAGCTTTGCTAAAAGTCTGGCTCTTCCACTATCTAAAAATTTTGTTAAAGCAAAAACCGCTCCTTCTAAATCATCGTCAAGAATGAGTTGAATGATAAAGTCATTTAAGGCCAAAATGGCTGGTTCAGAAGTAGCGTCATCAATTTCATAAAGTTCTTTTAGAAGAGGAAGAAAGTCTTGCAAAATGTCATATTCTGCCAGAGCAGCAAAGGCTCTCATAAACTTGTCGAAATTGCCTGAGACTTGCATATGGTTATAAAGCTCTAAGGCCTTTTTAAACCTCGCCTCATTCACCATATGTCGGTTATAAACTCCCAATAAGGTTTCTAGATCCTCTTCACTGGTTTCGTCTAAAAATAATTTGTAAGCAGCAACGCGATTCTCATCGCCATTAAGACAGTCAACAAAGGACCGTACAGCCTGAGTACTTAGTTTTCGTAGATCAATATCTACTTCTGAACAAAACTCTAAGCTATTATCCAGCGGGCGGTTTAAACGAGGCGGTTCCACATTGGAGCTACAAGCACTCAAAATGAAGCTGAAAATGCAAATTAAGAAAACATTGTGGCTCAGAAATGAAATAATCGTTTTCCCCTGAAAGAAGTTTTGCTAAGGTTTAAGCTTCTATTTTAAGATTAACCCTAACGATATACAAACAGAGCTGATAGGTAAAATTTACCTAGGCCCTACCCCAGCACAGGTAATTATAGATGAAAGTAACTGACATCCTTAAAAAAAACGAGTTTTCCGCGAGTTTTGAATTTTTTCCACCAAAAACATCCGAATCCAGTGAAGCTCTTTTCAATAATATCAAAGACTTACTACCTTTAGGCCCTAGCTTTGTCAGTGTAACTTATGGTGCTGGTGGAACCACACAGGAGCTAACTAAAAACTTGGTATTGAAGCTTCGAAAAGACACAAATTTATGCATCGTTTCTCACCTAACTTGTGTCGGTCACTCCCAAGAAGAAATTCATCAACTTTTAGAAAATTACAACTCGGCAGACATTAAAAACTTAATGGTTCTTCGTGGAGATCCACCAAAGGGTCAAAACAAATTTGTTGCCCATGATGGTGGTTTTGAATACGCCGCGGATCTTCTTGGATACATCAAAAAACACTTTCCTGATTTTGATTGTGGAGTGGCAGCTTATCCAGAAGGCCATCCTGAAACTCCCAATCGTTTAAAAGAAATGGATTATTTAAAAGCCAAAGTAGATCAAGGTGCAGATTACATTTGTACTCAGTTGTTTTTTGACAACAATGCTTTTTATGATTTTTGTGAACGCTGTGAAATCGCTGGAATTAAAATCCCTATCGTCGCTGGGATAATGCCCATTAGCTCTCTAAAAGGCTTAAAGAGAATGGCAGATCTATCTGGTGGCTCCAACTTTCCTGCCCCGCTTTTAAGAGCTTTAAATCGCGCGGATTCTGAAGATGGTGTAAGCCGTGTTGGAATTCATTGGGCTTCTGAACAAGTTCGTGACTTAGTAGACAACAAGGTAAAGGGCGTTCACTTTTATACCCTAAACCAATCTAAGGCTACCGTAGAAATTTATAAAAACTTAGGTATAAAAAACTCAGGCAGTTTAAAAAAACCAAGTTTTTTTAGTCTGTAATTTTCTAAACCAATCGATGCAAGCCAATCAATGGAACTGATTTTCATTCATTGGCTCAAAAACTTTGTGTTTGCCTAAGTGAATTTTATATTTGTTTAGATGAGAATGCAGTTTCAACTCACATTGCATTTGGTGTTCTTTTTCTAATCGCTGGCATTCTTGCGGCCAATGCTCTAGCCATCTCTGAAAAATGGAATAGTCATTTAAGTTAAGGTCTTTTTGTTTGGTTAGTTGCAAAAGACTAGCTAAGAAAAACTCGGTCCCCTTCTCTTTTCCGAACTCCTTTTCAATGAAAAACATCAAATGTAAAAAGTAAGATGGTATAACGCTGAAGGACAGTTCCTCTGGAGAATAATTTCCCCAGTTGACTACATCATCAAGTTTTAGAAACTCGTGTTCTAGAAAACCCACAGCCAATATACTCTGATCCACTTTGTAATTTAACCACTCTTCACCAGTAAAGTGCATAGCAAGAATATTTGCGAGAGCTTCATCGAAAAAGCTTTCACGACAGGCTCCAAATAAATGGGAAGTTAAGAGATGAGCGTATTCATGATAAATAATATGTGGCTGTAGAGTGCTCTCTATACCTATTTGGTCATCACAGACAAAGGAATTATCTAGAATCCCCAAAAAGCAAAGAGGTAAAAATCTCTTCCATTTCGATTTTTGTTTCATAGACTTTTGAAACCATACTTCCTTCCTTCCTATGACTCTTCTTTTTTCATAGTCCAATCGACCACAAGTGGTGTTTGCTGCATACAAGTCTTTGGTGGCAACACCTCCTTTAAAAAAGTCAGGATAGTCTTCTTGATCAAAGCGAACTACAATCGGCTCTTGCATTTTTTCAAACAGTCTCGGAAAACGATCTTGATATTGCAGATAATGACTGTGTATTAGATTAAAATGAGTGTATAAATTGTTAGCCTTTAAATTTTCGCATTGATTTGCCTCTGCTTGTTCGTTGTAGGCTTTAACAATTTTGAAATTTGCGTTTTCAAATCTTTCCGGCTTTAGAGTATACTCAACTTCAACAAGTTCCAGTACATTTTGAACGTAAGTTTTTTCAGCTCCCGATGCTAGTCTATGCTTCCTATGTAAATGAACCGAAAAAAGAGCAAAGCGTTTCTGTGGATCGTCCTCGCAGACTTGATCCAATTTTATTTGCCAGCTGCCAGACGAATGTGCGGCACACGACAAAACCAACAAAACGAAAATAGAAATCGCTTTACTCATAAATTTTCCTAAAGAGTTAAGATAGCAGTTACAGCAACGACTCCACCAACAATCCACATCAGCCCTACAACAGGGAGGTAGAAATAAGAATTTCCTTGAGGAATCATTTGCTCGATTTGAACTGGGTCCATAATTTTTTCTTCAATGATTCGATCTATGTTTTCATCAGAAATTGAAAGCTTCGAAAAGTAGTCTCTTGCAAGTAGCTCTTTGTCTTGCTGACTTAATCCAGCAAAGTTTTTTAAAATGGCTTCATTCAGGGCTTCACTAGAAACTGCTGTTGCCTCTAAAAGATTAAAGCTTCTTTCTTGAAGGTTCATGGAAGTAGCAAACAAACTTTGGCTTAGTAAAATCGAACTTAGTAAAATTGAAATGATTTTCATTTTTCTCTCCTTTTTTGCTGCTTATAAACTCAGGTCCCTCAGCAATTGAAGGACTTTGAAAAATAAGCGCTTCAGCTTTTATGAAACGAGTAATTTGTATCTGTTTCAGATTCGCTGAAACACTTCCCTGTACGAAACCCACAGATGCTTCCATGAGCTGTGCTATAAGTTGGTTTAAGAAAAAGATTCATCCTATGAAAAGCAGATTTACAATTAGTATTTAAAGCAAAGCCTGCACAGCCTCAGAACAGCGCTGAAACAGGCACATACATTGCAAAGATTTATAAGAAGATGGCTATACAAGAAAAATTCGTAGAAATTCTTAAACTAGAACTGAATCAGAGAAAGGCTGTAAACCCGTCTTATTCAATGCGAGCCTATGCTAGGGATTTGGGAGTTTCCAGTGCCAGCCTATCACAGATCCTCTCTTTTAAAAGAAACCTAAGCTTTGATACGGCCAATAAAATTTTAGAAAAAGCAAATCTTGAGAAAACAGTGGTAGAACAGCTAAAAACCGAGCTAGTTCGCTTAAAAGAACAAAACAAGTTAAATCGAAAGGCTACTTTTTTAGAGCCAATCCAAAACTTAAATAGCTTAGCACCTGAGGACGAGTACATCGTTAAAAATTGGTGGGCCTTTGCCATTTTGAGCCTTAGTACCACGAAGTCATTCATTGGCACTAAGGAGTTTATTTCTCAGCGACTAAGTTTAGAGGAAGAAACGGTTGAAGAGTGTTTAGAGGTTTTGTACCGTTCTTCTTATCTGAACAAAAACTATCGAGGCGAATTTGTGTTTGCGGGAAAGAGCTTCACCACTGGTACAGATGTTCCCAACGAGTTTCTAAAACAACAACATCGAGATCTTTTAAAAATTGCTGCAAAAAGACAAGAAGAGTTAAGTATAGAAGAACGAGACTTTTCATTTATTTGCATGAACGGTAACAAAAAAGACCTCCCAAGAATGAAAGAATGGATCAAAAGGTTTCGCAGAGATTTTATGAATGAATTTGAAAGCAAAGAAAATGAAGATGTATTTCGTCTTTGCCTCCAGTTGTTTCCAATTACGAAGGATTTAAACCATGATGAATAAGTTAGTATTTAGCGCCATGTTATTAATAAGCTTCAACGCCTTTTCAGGAAATGAAGGTGGAAATGGTGGACATCCTACGGAACTTATGTGGCTAAGTTCTTTTAGTGTTTTAGAAGAAAGTTTCGAGAAGCTTTATGAATCACAGGAAGAACTCATCTATAATGATGAAAATGGAAGGCAACAAAGTTTCACACTTCCTCAAAGTCATCTTAACTATTTGTTATCTTACAATGACTTCGTTGTGGATGCCTCTACGAGCTACCAGTCATTAAAAGTATCTAAAAAAGATTTCAGCATACAAATCCCTATCAATGCCTTTGAAAGCTACCGCAGTAAGCATGAGCGCGTCTGTTTTGTGATGAAATCTTTGTTCCATAAAAATTTAACGAATTTGCAGTTACCTCCCTGTAGCGTATTACAGACTCAATTTAGCGAACGCCCCAAAATTTCAAAAGTTTCAGATGTGGAAGACGCATGTAAAAGCATGGAATCTGCGAGCCAGCTCCCTATTTATTCCTGTTTTTTAGAGTCAGAAATTCAAAGTTCAATGATTCAAGCCCAGCAAAGTCAAAAGAACAGGAATAAAAGGGACTCTCTAAACAATGCCTATGTGAAAACCACAAGGGTCCAAGCTAGAAACGGCATCGAGGCAATTCTTAATGCAAGTATTTTACTAGAAGAAGATGCTTGTAAAAGAGTGTCCACAGAACCTCAAATCATCTACTCAATTTGGGCGAATAGCTTTTACGTCTCTTGTGCTCGTGAGTTTGCAGAATGAAAGCTTTTGGTTCTTACTTATTTTTCATAATTCTAAATGTAAGCCTGGCATCCGCTGGTTCCATAAATGATTTTTCAGAGGAACAAAAGGAGTTTGCCAAGACTCATTTCCAGGATCTTAAATCCTACATTGAAAAGGCGCTTGCCCTGGAGCCAGAGGCTTTCTCTGATTTCTACACAGAAGATTTTAAAAAGCTCCTCAAAGAACCGATCCGCTACGAAGTGGCATATGATCTAAAAGTCAAAATCAAGGATAAACTTCACGATAAGGCCTTTGTTAATTACTCTAATAAAAGTCCAAAAGAAATTCATATTGATATGCAAGATATGGAGAACTTTTATAAGAACCCGGAAAGAGCTTGTACGGTACTCCATGAACTTTTGTCTTTAAATTCCAATGAAAACTTCCAATACGATATCAGTAAGACGAAGGTATGCGATAAACTCAACTACCTGATCGTAAATAAAGTCCTAAAAGAGTTTCACGACGATCAGAGCGCTATCAATCACTTGGTCCAATTTGCCATCACTACGGACTTTAAAAACATCTACGCTAGAGAACCTCAGCTTTATTACCACTATTATATGGGCTCTCCTGAAAACCCCCAATTTTTGGCCACAGCAGAAAGCCCCGCTTTAGCCGAGGGCATGAGTGTTTCTCAATGCTACCGAGCATTGTGCAAGCTGTGGGATCAGACACAATGTGAAGGCAAAATAGAGGGTTTTCAGGAATCAAAGATGTTTTGCCCCGGTATTAAAGGCTACTTAGAAGGCTTGAATCTGGAATGTAAAGCCTTTGGTTTCAAAAACTGTGAGTCCGAAAAACCTAGCTGTGGGGACTCCCCTCATTTAAATACCTATGTTCATATGGCATGCATTGGCCCAAGAACTTCTGGTAGAGTTAAAAAGCTTCCCAATTAGAGCTTTTATAGGCTTAATTTTACACCCTCTAGGCCCAAAAGTGTCACTGGCCCTAAAATGTCACCCAAAATACAACTCAAAGTCAATTTATTTGCAGATAGGACCTGGTATGAGCTTTGTATTAGAAAGGGGTAGCATTATTAACTGGAGGATTAGATATGAGAACTTTACTACGATTTTTTATGGGAGCAGCACTACTTGCTTTAGTAGCTTGTTCCAACAACGGGAGCGATCCCATTTATAATGACTTTCAAAGTTGTGTAGACTTTGGATATGGCTGTAACACCGGTATTTACAATACATTCGTAAATTCAAGCAGTGCCCTTATTCCATATGCAATGGAAAATGGTGTGATTCAAGGTGCTGTACAATTAACAGGTGGATTGGTTTACTACCAAAACTTTAATGGTTGTGAAAACAACTCTACAATTAATACTTGGAGTAATGGAGCAATTAAAAGATATTTCCCTGTTACTTTACCTAACAACGGTGGACTTGCATGTTTGGACACTTACGCTTTAATTGATCCAAATAGTAACTTCAACCCATACTATTCATACTCTTCGATCTATGCTGAAGAGCTGGCATACTCAGAGCTACATATGTACAACTTCCGTCCAGAAATGAACGGCTACGGTTATGGAAACTCTAATGTAAACACAACTTCTTACAACTTTATGACTAAATCTGTTAGAACACAGATGTCTGGAAGTAACACAGGATACAACAACGCTTATTACCCAACAGTATCTAGCTTGCAGTCTACCTCTACTTCCGCAAGATTACTAATTGGTTGTGACTTAAGAGCTGGACAAGAAGGTAATCCACACTGTCGCTCAACTTACTCAGGCCAAGGTACTTGTATCCAACCACCAAGTTACTGGGTTGATTCAGGTTACTTCGGACTATGTGTACAATAATCAAAAACTAAATTTATCACCCTCCAGTGATAAGTCTCGGGAGGAAGATGAAGATCTTCCTTCCATTTTTCACAAGAGACTCACTGGCAAAAATACCCTGGATGTAATTTGAAGTATTTTATCGAAGTTTTGTTTTTAAGTTTCCTACTGGTCATGCTAGTAAATGGCGGCCTAGTGTTCTTAAGCGGCCAACCCATCATAAGCGCTTGGTTCTAAGCATCTACAAAACAAGCTATCTAAATGAATTTAACCCACCTGCAAAAAACATAAATCTATCTTTGAATGTAAAACAACTCAACCGGCCTATAGCAGTCCAATAAACCACTTAAAATTCAAAAAAGTCATCCTGAGTTCTATAATTAAACGCAACTCAAAATTCTATTATTTAGTCTTCCAAACCCACTTATTGTTTTACAAAAAACTTTAAGAAGATTCACACAAACTTTGAACTACAGTTTTATGTAAATCTGAGTAGTAACTTACAATTTAAGCTGCTACTACTAAAAGAACAAAAGCACTTTGAAGAGCAAAGCGATTTCAACAGCCATCGGCGGCAAAGCCGCCCCACACCACCCGCGCCAGCAAAAACAAAACAAAAACGACGAGATTTAGTTATAAAGAAATGAGAAAGAGGCCGTATGAAACAAAAGTGTTTTTCTCAGACCTTTTTGGATCAGGAAGATCCAAAACGAGTAACATGGATGTGAGGGAAGAAGCCAAAGGCGAATGACCGGAAACGCGTCTGAGAAAAATACTTTTGTTTCATACGGCCGGCTCATTCGAAGAACTGAACCGAGGAGTTGAAAATAAACCCCAACAAAAACACAAACAAACCACTGCCGAAGGCCAAAAACGTGTATGAGAAAAATACTTTTGTTTCAGGAGGCCGGCTCATTCGAAGAACTAAACCGAGGAGTTGAAAATAAACCCCAACAAAAACACAAACAAACCACTGCCGAAGGCCAAAAACGTGTATGAGAAAAATACTTTTGCTTCAGAAGGCCAGCTCATTCAAAGAATAAAACCGAAGGGTAAAAAAACTAAGAAAAATCCTCAACAAAAAAATCCGCTTCCATATGCTTCTCAATCATCCGATACTTAACGTCTTTCCCACATTTCCCACACTCACAAGACAAAACCCTCTCTCGACTCAAAATTAGTTTTCGAATCACAGTTTCACGTTTGTTCTCAATGGCATTTTGCGGCGGACGATCTGGCTGTTCATGATTACACTCTGGAATTACAAAATACTGCAAATTATCTTTTGTTAAACAATGGTCTGGCTGCAGATCTTCTGGAATTTCAATGTCTTTAACATCAGGATTTTTACTTTTATAGCGAGCCCCCCAAAAGAAAGCCCTAGGACTTTGTTCTTCCGCAGGTTCGTAGCCTAAAGCAATAGCGGTATTAATGTCTTTTGCGTAATCTTCTTTAGCTAGTTCAGCAAAAGTACTTTTTTCTATCACCTTGTGTAGCTCAGCATTTCTTTGCTGAAGGCGTAAAATTTGCTGTTCAAGTTGTGTGATCTTAAATTTTAGATCGGCTTTGGTATATTGGTCACTTTTAAATACACTCTCCTCGGGAAGAGCAAAACTAACTTGTTTATTCATTTTGTACATCTCTAGCTGTCGTTAATTTGCATCTACCAAGGAGTAAAAAGAAACTGCTTTCATTGGCCTTTATCCATTCGTTAAGGCAATAATCTTAAACCAAATGCAGTTACCAACCCCAGGGTATTGGTTTGGCTCAATTTCCAAAAGCAATGAGCCATGTTTTTTTTGACAAAAAGGACCAAAAATTACAAGGGAAAACCAAAATAGCCCAAAAACCGGGCGATGACTTCCGGGAAAGTGTAGAAATGAATTTATGCAGCAGGTTGAGACTGACAAGGAAAAAAAACAGTGTTAAAAAATTAAAAGGAGCTTGGAGTTTTAGCAAAACTAAAACGGGTTAAGTGCCAGGTGGTTTTTGGTCCATTCAAAAACTACCTGAGACTGCATCCAGCCAAGTTGTGTTGTAACTTTTTAACCAGAAGTAGGACATTGATGGCAAAGAAAAAAATCAGCAAGATTGCATCTAAGAAAAAAAGCAGTTCAAAAAAAATCAGTAAAAAGAAAACGAGTACCAAAAAGGCAGCTGCCAAAAGAACAGCAAAAAAGCCTAAGCTTGCAAAACGACGTAAAGTGAAAAACATTTTACTGGTTTATCGCGAGCACGGAACTGAAGCCAAGAAAAAGGCTCAGGATTTGTGTAATTGGTTCCAAGAAAGAGGAATCAATGTCTTTTTAAATTCAAAGCAAGATAAGTTAAAAAATTCTTTTAAAATATCAAAAGACGCAGAACTATCTAAAATTGATCATTGCATCGTTTTAGGTGGAGATGGAACATATTTGCGTGCCGTTCATTATTTGGGCGAAAGAAATGTTCCAGTAATGGGTATCAATATGGGCTCCCTTGGTTTCTTAACCGAAACTCGCCTAGAGGATATGTACCCTTGCCTTAATTTACTTTTAGAAGGTGGAATGGATTTTCAATACCGAAACCTTTTAAGAGTTCAAGTAAAACAAAATGGAAAAATCAAAGACAGTTGGCTTTGTCTAAATGATGTGGTTTTAGAAAGAGGTCCTTACACAAGACTAATTTCTATGGCCATATATTCTAACGGAAACTTAGTAAGTGAAATTCGAGCGGATGGTTTAATCGCCGCCACACCTACTGGATCAACAGCTTATAACTTAGCCGCTGGTGGCCCAATCATGTTTCCTTGCACAGAGGCCATCGCAATCACTCCGATATGTCCACATAGCTTAACCACCCGACCGATGATTGTTCCATCGGACCACGAAATTCGATTAAGGATTCAAACCCAAACTCAAAATGCAATTTTTATGGTAGACGGTTATAACCGCGCTACTCTTAGCCCAAATGATGAAATCATCATTCGACAAGCGAAAGTAAAACACACCCTTGTACGACCTCCTGCTCAGTCTTATTTTGAACTATTAAAGTCAAAATTAAACTTTGGCCAGCGCGCGTAAGGGGGATTTATGTTAGCCGAACTTAGAGTAAATAACTTTGCGATCATTGATCGAATCGATCTTCAATTTAAATCTGGCTTTAACATTTTAAGCGGAGAGACCGGAGCAGGTAAATCTGTCCTCTTAAAAAGTTTAAGTCTACTTATGGGAGCCAAAGCTTCAAGTGATCTTGTACGCTTTGACGCTGAGTTTGCTAGTATCGAAGGTTTCTTCGACGTCACAGACCGCCCAGATATAAAAAAACAACTTCTAGAAATGGGTATCGCTTGCGATGACAACGAGCTGGTGGTACGTAGAATTATCGGTAAAAATGGTAAATCAAAAGTTTATCTAAACTCGTCACTGAGTACGGTGCACGGTTTAAACCGAGTGGTTCATCCGATGATTCAATTGACTGGAAGTAGCGCTCCCCTAATTGAAATTACTGGGCAGCACGACAGCAAAAATCTGCTAGATCGTTCCTATCACTTAGACATCTTAGATTTGTACGCGGGTTTGTTTCCAAAAAGGGAAACTTATCTGGAACGATATGAAGTAGCCAAAGAACTTCGAATGGAAATTGAAAAATTCCAAGAAGGACAAATGTTCAATGAACAAAAGCTAGATTTCCTTTCCTTTCAAATTCGTGAAATTGAAAGTATGAATCTGGTGGCTGGAGAAGAAGAGGACTTAGAGGCGGATTATAAAAAAATGAAAAACTCGCAAAAACTGCAAGAGTTTTTACATTTACAACAGAGACTCTTAGAAGATAGTGAAGGCTCTGCCCTTACTCGTTTACAAAAAGCAGAGCAGTCATTAAACCAAAGCATCAAACTAGATCCTGCCCTTGAAAAACTGCAAGACAATCTTGAAAAAGCAAAAGATTTTCTATCAGAGTATTTATATGATCTACAGTCTTATTCAAATAAAATGGAAAACTCAGAGCTCGATGTATTTGATGTTGAAGAAAGGCTTTCTAGATTTCGAAAACTACAAAAAAAGTACGGACAAACTAGCGAGGAAATTTTAAAGGCTCTAGACGATTTTAAAGAGGAACAATCTAAAATCGAAAACTTTGACTCTTGTTTAGAAGAGAAACAAAAGAAGTTAAAAAACCTAGAACTAGAATTAAAATCTATAGCTACAGACTTACATAAAAAACGTAAAAAAGCCGCACTGGCTTTTACCAAAAAAGTAAACCAAGAGTTAAAAGACCTAAATATGAATGGCTTTGAATTTTCCATCGAAATTGACAGCGCTAAAGATTTTGATCGAAGAGGCAATACCGAATTAAGCTTCGTATGTAAAACTGCCTCAGCTGAAAAAGCTAGGCCATTGCATAAAACAGCAAGTGGTGGTGAGTTAAGCCGAATTCTATTGTCTTTAAAAAAGGTGATTGGCAATGAAGAGTTACCGCGGACTTACCTATTTGACGAAGTCGACACAGGAGTTAGTGGCGAAACGGCCGAAAAGGTTGGGAAAAAATTGCGAGAGATTGCCGAAAACCAACAATTAATTTGCGTAACTCACCTCCCACAAGTAGCGGCTCAGGGCACACATCATTTTAAAATCACAAAAAAAGTGATCAAGGGCAAAGCTCATATGCAGGTTGAAAGCTTGAATAAGAAGGATCGCATTGACGAAATCGCCCGATTGATTTCTGGTGAAAAACGTAGCAGAACCAGCCTTACTCATGCAAAAGACCTCTTAGGCTACTAATAATAAATTACTCTGCAACTCAAGCCGCTTAGGTCTAAAGTGGCTTGAGTTTTAGCCTTTAGCTAATCTATCCAAGTAATTAGCTGCTCTATTTCTCTTCAGGAATTTAAACACCGCACAAACTGATTAAGCCTTGAAATAGCTATATGCCTAATATTAATCTCTCCCGGGGAATAAAAATCATTTATTAGGGGGAATTATGAAGTTTATAATCTTATTGCTCTCAGCAGCTTTGATGTCATGCTCAGATGGGGGCAACTCAGAAAACACAGCTGACATTCAAGGTCATAAAAACTCAGGCAAACTCAGTGAAGTACCTACTTACACGAACACATTAAATGCTAAGCAAATAGAGAGTTTCAAAAGTTTCTCTACAGACTTTGAAGCTGTAAGTGAGTATATGGAGGAAGATAATTATAATAATAGTTCCTACAATGGCTGTCATCGAACCGAAAGTATGAACCCACCTAATTCCGATAACTATAATTATAAAATAGAGATAAGCGGAAGCAGTTGTGCCATTTCATTTGTGGACAACGGTGTTATCAATAGCGCAAGCACACAAACTGACAAAAGCTATAGTTCAAAATTCTCGTCTTCTTCAAATAGCGTTTTCAAAGTGGAAAACAGTAGTAAGCTCATGGGTAACCTTATTGCAACCGTCGTTTCCGATAACAGTAGCGAAGGTGAAGTGAACGTTAACATCTTGCCAAACGCTTCTTACAACTATAGCTCTACCTCCTTGATAAAAACAAATATGAGATCCATAGATCTTACCGGTAGAGAGGTTTTAGTGAATGGTGCTATTTACCTAGAAGCCAATTCAAACAACTCGTTTACATCGACTTTGAAATTCTCTTTCACTGACCAAGACTTTCGAGTTACCTTATTAATCACCCTGTCTGGCTCTGAAGGCAAAGCTTCTACTTTTGATAAAATTAGCCTAAATGGTAAAGAAATTTCTGAAAAGGAATTAGGTGAACTTACAGACTTGTTCTCGGATCTAAAAAACGAAGGTACTTCTAGTAAAGTTTCACCAATGAGCCAGCTTACTTTTTAAAACTCTAATTTTAATACTTAGTCAGGTTCATTTAGAGCCTGGCTTTTTTATTTTAACCTAAGCTTAACCGCCCTGCTTCTTTACTTTCTCTACAAACTAACCTAATTTTAACAACAGCCTAAACCTATTAAGGCCATATTGTTTGATTCAAATTTGGGGGAATTATGAATAAAGCATTGCTCATTTTTTTGGGAATTTTATTTTCCATTTCTGGATTTGCCCAATTTAATTTAAATAAAAAAGTAACCGTCTCCGGTTTATCCTCTGGAGCCTATATGGCTGGGCAAGTTTTAATAGGACACTCTAGCTTGGTAGAAGGTGCAGCGATCATTGCAGGTGGTCCTTATTATTGCTCCGATGGAAAACTTAATACAGCCATGTTCGCCTGCATGGAAACCTACTTGCAAAGTAGAACTCCGGCCCAACTAGCGGATATCACCCTAAAACTAGCTTCAGAAAATTACATTGATCCAGTTGCAAATTTAAAATCTGCTAAAGCTTACATACTCGCAGGCAAACAGGATCGAACCGTTTCGCCCAAAGTGACTTTACAAAACATTGAGTACTTTCAAATTTTGGGACTATCAAAGCTTCAGTGGAATAATAAATTAAATGCAGGACACAATTTTCCAACTTTAAATCAAGGAAGCAGTTGCAGCTCAACAGAAAGTCCTTTTATCGGCAATTGTAATTTCGATGTGGCTGGTCAGTTTTTAAATTTGTTTTACCCCAATTTAAAAACCAAATCTAAAAACCTTAAAGCAAATTACTACCGTTTTCGACAACCCGATGCTATTTCGATGGCTTCAGAGGGAGTCGCCTACATTCCCAAGCAATGCCTTGAAGGACAAGCCTGCAAAATGCACTTATCCTTTCATGGCTGCAAACAAGCCGAATCTTATATTGGAGCAAACTACTACACACGAGTTGGAATAAACGAATGGGCCAATAGTAATGACATCGTAGTGGTTTACCCACAAGCTGTAAAATATGGTTTTGATAATCCAAACGCTTGCTGGGATTGGTGGGGATATAGTGGTAAAGACTTTGCTTTTAAGTCTGGTTCACAAATGAAAGCCGTGAAACAAATTATTCTGGCTTTTCAAAACAACCAAATCCAATTAAAAAGAGCCTTTAAATAGATACTTTTCCAAAAGTAGCCGCAGTTTTCAAGGCCTAGATTTCTAAAACTCTATGAAAGCGGAGTGATGAGTTTTCAAGTACCAAGCATTGAGGTTCTTCTTCAAACCAAGATCCTAAATTGATACTTCGAATTTCGCGATCTTCTAAACTAAGCTTTACATCATCTTTTTGGTGAGTATGCCCCGTAATCAAAACATCAAAATCAGAAGTGCTCGCTAATCTCTTTGCATAATCTCGCACTAAGTTTTTTGAGTCGACATTTAAATGATCGGTATAGTCTCTACTTTTATGGCTAGCACTTTCACCAATTTTATTAACTAGCTTACCTGGAATATTACGAATCAAATTTTTAGTAAGAACATTCCTTAAAAAAGACCTTAAAAACAAATACCCACGGTCATCTGGATTTGCTAAATCGCCATGCTCCATGCGAATTTTTAATCCATCCCACACAACTTCATAAGAATCAGGGTGAATTTCAAAACCTAAATTGTTTCCAAAAAAATCTTTCAAATAAAGGTCGTGATTACCTTCAAAATAATGAATCTCTGTGCCTTTGGATTTCAAGCTGCCTAAAATTTGAACTAACTCACTGTGTTTTGATACAAAATACTGATGGCGGCCTACCCAAAGATCGAAGATATCTCCTAGCAAAACTAAACGTTTCACTGTTTTTTTAGATAGCAAATTCAAAAACTGCAAAAATATCTGGTATCTTTCAGAATCTGGCTCTGTCAAATGAACATCAGAAACAAACACCGCTTCCAATTTTATCTCCTAAGCTTGCGTGGCATCATCTTAATCACTACAATAGGCACTCGCAGCAAAGAAAGCAAGTGAGGAACTTTTGCTTTAGCTGTTTTAGCGAGATTAAAAGAAAAGATGGGAGCGAAATGATTGGTCATCGTTGCCAAACAAATGTTCCAGGTGAAAATAGGCATTTTAAAAATGTCAAAAATAGTAAGACTGGATTCTTTTCCCCCATTTTTTATAGAGAATATATAGAAAGGAAATAGTTATGAAGTTTATTCTCAAAACAATGTTGTTGCTCTTAGTGAGCCTTTCAGCCATGGCAGATGTAGTGAACCCTGCAACAGTAAGTGAAAACACAAATGAAACGGACCAAAAAGTTTTAAAAGACATTTGGAAATACGAATTTAGCCTGGGAGCTAGCGTTTATTCAGGCAACCAAGAGTTTACACTTTTCACTCTGAACTCAAAAATTTCTGCCCAATTCCCTTCTCATACAGTTAGTATCATCCCTAAACTTGAGTATCGCCAAACCGATGAAGAAAAGCTTAGAAAGATTGATGTTACAGTAAATGACGTTGTGGATATGAAATCCCTAGGCAATTTACAAAAAAACTGGGGTGCTTTTATCGATGCAAGGTACTTAAAAGATGACTCAAAAGGTATTGAGCACAGTACCAATACACTCGTCGGTATCGGTTATGATTTTTGGGGTGAATATCGTGGCGAGGGAGAAGCTCTCAAATTAAGTGTAGCTCTTGGTTATAGAGACCAAACCAATATCGATGATTCCAAAGAACATTTCCCATTTTTAAGTTCTAGAATAAAAATGCTTAAACCTATTAACAAATTCACAAAATTCAATGTAGCCGCATGGCACATCGCTAGTTTTAAAGACTTTAACCGAGACTACGAAGCAAGCCTTGAAATTGGGTATGAAAATGTCTTAAGTAAAACCACCAGTGTTGAAGTAAAACAAGAGAGTACCTATGAAAATCTACCCGTAGAGGATCGAGTAAGATATAATTCTATTTCTAAAATTGTTTTCAACTGGAAACCTGAATAAAAAAAGAAAGTTTTTCACTTTAATTTTTTAGGCATTTTTTTATATACAATTTCATTTGGTCATCAATTGTTGGGTGGCCATTATGACTTCAAGAGATTAATTGCTCCTCTTCGCCTTAATACTGAAACATAGAAAGACACTACATGCTTATATGAGTTTGCCTCATTTATAGAACAAGACTTAATGCCTTGAATACCGCATCTTTTTTCAAATTCATGGTTTGTCCTATAGCCAAGTCTTCTCGTGAGTCTAACTGAAAAAATACTTCATCTAACAATTTACATCTCTATCTTGTGCAAAGACTTGTTTACCAATCTGAACTAGCGCCTCCGCCACCACTTCGTCCACCACTAGAACTACTATCAAAACCTCCTGAAGATTTCATCGTGTCTTTGCCAAAGCGTCCTCTGCCGTACCTTTTTAAATGCCTTCTTAGCTCTCTAAATTCTTCAAAATTTGAAGGAGTATCTAATGTATGGAATGAACCCAATGTGAATTCTTTCAATAAGCCTTTTTCCACTGCCAATGTATTTCTAATCTGTTGTTTTTTCGCATAGGCAGCATAAGCTTTGGCGCTTTTGAATACCTGGTATCGTCGAATCAAATTAAAAGTCATTATACAAGTTAGTGCCAATAAGGAGTAAAAAACTATTTCTGGGTAATAAAAATAAAGAACCAAAACAAATATTCCAGGATTAAAAAACAGGAAAATAGGAACCCCAATTTTTGAAAGGGAGCCTAAATTATTTGAATAAAATCTTGGATCTTTATTGTAGTCGTAATCAGGCAGTTGTTGAGAAACTTTTAAAGCTAAAACCTCTGTAATATTTGAAATAAAGAAAGGAAAAATAATCACTAAGACTAAATACCAAAGAAAGTATTGCATTGCTTTCTCCGCCCTAGGGTCTTCAAATAGCTTATCAAAAACGCCTGTGAAACCATCTTTTAAGTATACCGCTTTGATTGACTCAAAACTAATTTTAAAACTTTCTTCAAACTCACCGGAACTATAATCTGCAATTCGATTTAAAGAATCGATCAGCCCCATAGAGAGTTTTCCCTCTTTAATCTTTGGAATTAAAATTTGATTTAATATTTCCTTAGCTCTCAGATCTGAAATTGCTCCTTCTAAACCATAACCCACTTCAATTCTTGCTTTTCGATCTTCCATTGCTAAGAGGATTAAAATACCATTGTCTTTCCCTTTTTCTCCCAACTGCCATTCCTCAAAGGCTGAAACGGCAATGCTCTCGATGGGTATCTTATTTAAGCTTGGAAAAATATAAACCGCGGGAAATACTCTGTATTCTTGTTGGATTATTTTTATTAGTTGATTGATTTTTAGTTTTTCAACAGAACTTAAATATTGATTTTCATCTACAACATTTGGGGTAAACCTTGGGATTTCATTTGCACTATTTGCAAGAGTTGAAAAGCTTAAAAGAAAGTAAAAAACTATTGAATAAAAACGAAGGTTTAACATTTCATCTCCCAGATATGTTTTAATTTGATTCTAACAAACAAAACCTATTTTGGAAGGTATTTAAATTTACTAAGACTCACGTCATACTGCTTTGTTTTGACAAAATTCTAAACTCTTCAAGCGAATTTTCTAGTCACATTTTCAACCCGGTTTTTCTCATTTTTATAGCTTCTAAAACAGAATAGGCATGACTTTTTACATTTCGCCACCTCTCATTCTTTTAAAGCAATTGCTGTACCAATGAATTTAATGAACTTTTCTTTCAAATAGGCTCAAGAAACGAGCTTTTTAACTTCCTTTTTCCCACAATGTCTATAATTTGAGTTCAATTCTTTTCTCATTTTCCAAAAATTTTTACCTAATTCTACAAAAAGACACTGAAAGACAAATGCTCTGAAACTTTAGATTCAAAGAATTGGGAGTTTACTTATGAAACTATTAAAATTCTCTATAAAAAGAATGTCCCCACCTGCGCTTTGTCCAATGCGGCTATAATTTGCATGGAATTTAAAATGGAACTTTCAAGCAAGGATCTAAGAACTGTATTTAATGCATGGAAATTTAATCTCAATTCGATTTTTTATGCCTATATTTGTATAATGGTATTTTGGAAGTGAGCTGAAATTTAGACTTTTTCTTGGCGAAACATTTCGTTCAATTCTTTTTTTGAATAACGAAAATACCTTACTGGTGGCACCAACATTCCAAAATTGGATGAGCCGTGTTTTCCACTAACTCGATGGTGATGTTGGTGAGCAATTTTTAATGCATCTACATACCAACCATGAGCATTAAAAAACTTCCAACGTCTATGAATGATCACTTCGTGAACCACAAAATAAACAGCCCCAAAAGCTGTAATTCCCCAGCCCATTCCGCTCAACCAAGGTATTGACCATTCTGGTCCAAAGTAAATTCCAAACATACTTGGCGGGATAAAAATTATGGCAAAGGTATCGTTGAGTTGCCACTTACGATGCTTTGGCGGTGTATGATGATCCTCGTGCAGTACCCATAAAAAACCATGCATTACATATTTGTGAAGGAACCAAGCCATAAACTCCATCCCACAAAAGAAAAATGTAAAACTGATTAAAAACTCCAACAAGGCTTCCCCCAAATTTTGATCCGCCCTAGACTACTAAAAGTCTGTCAGAAAGAAAACACATTACCCCCAGCAAAATTAAAATTCAGTTGGTTTTCTCTTTAATTCTTAGTCTTTCGCCATGAAAGAATGTTAAATCACTGTCAAAAAAACTGACAGTGTAACTTAGCTTAAAGCACTAAATTTACAGGCATTTTCTGAATTTGCCCGAATACCAGACTAAAACTAATAAAAATTTTAAAGCATTTCAGCATTTCTATAAAAAATTGGAATTTAATGCCTTTTTTCTATAGTATGGGCGCATTGGAAAATGAGGATCCTGGGAGGATATGTGAAATTCATAAGTCTATTATCAATTCTTGTACTAACTGCATGTAGTGGCAGAGGCATTGAACCAACTGAAATTTATTACCTTGGACAAGCCAACTTAGATACAATTCCTAGTTCAACACAAAAAATCACCGATGAACAATTTGCTGGAGCGATCTTCTTAGCCGAAGAACATCAGGCAGAAAATGTACCAGTAAACTCAAATACTGCTAAAACTGGTGATAAATGTGATTACACAGAAAACTATGAACAGCTGAACGACAAAGTTCAAAAGACTTTAAAAGAATTGAAGGGTGAATCTTGTGAGTTCACTTACAAGGAAAGCTTCACAACAACAAACGCCATGTTTGATGAAATCAATGCTGAAATACAAACCAAAACTGAAACCAGAGCCTCTGGTGCTTTAGAGTTTCATTTAGAAAGTGAAAAAAGCATCAAAGACTATGAAGGCATGATTGGCATTGACTACACAAAAGTAAAAAGAGACATGAAATGGGTTCGTAAAGGCCGTAATAACCAAAAACAATACGCCTTTGGTGTTACCTATCTTTCTAAAATCATTTTTACGAATAAAATGGATCAAGAAATCTCTGTAGAATACGGAAAGTTCACAAAAATAACCCAAGAACTAGAACAAGGTACTCTTAAATTAGCTATCGTAAATAGCTTTGCAATTCACGATGAAGACCCTTTCAAAAAAGATCAAGCTGAAGAAAAGACAAGTCCTGAGACTGAAAAGCCAGAAGATGCTGTACTAAAAAATCAGTCAAAAACAGCTGATGAGCCTTCTTCCGATAAGGAAGATCCTAAAATCTTAGAGGCCTCTAGTGAAAGTTCCGAAAGTAATGAGACTCCAAAAGAAGAAAAAATAGACCCTACAAAAGTTAGTTTCAAAGTAAAAATAAATGGTAAAGATCAATTTATCAAAAGTGTTCCAGGAACGACCATCTCTATAAAGGTATCTTTCAAAAAGTTAAACAACGAAAACGAACCGGTTTTTGATGCAGCGATGATTAATGGCCGAAATCTATCTCCTGAAGAAATTGAAAAACATCGCGGCCTTTTCTTAGAGTATTTTAATCGCGCCGATTACAATAACTAATCTTACTAAAACATCTTAAATACCCAAAGAGCTCTGGATAACCAGGGCTCTTTTTAATTTATCTCCATAAAAAATCAAAAGTCTTCTACGTCCCACTTTCTGGGAAGTATAGGTAATACCAAGAAACCAAGAGTGATAGTCTTTGAACTAAATTAGTATACTTGTTATATTTTCTCATAATGAACTGGAGCAGCATTAAAATCTATATTTATAATTATTTGCACTATTATGGGCTTTGGCCTATTGCTACTTTTTATAAAAAAATTCACTGTTTAAACTGCAAATACGAAGGAAAGTGTGGAATCGAAAAGTCGATTTATGCTTTTTTTATTATTTGTAGTCTTTCAGTCTATTACGTATGGACTGTTCGTCCTGACAATATTCCAGTTTTAATAGAAATTAAAAAAAATGCTATTCTGAACAGAGCTATCATCATTCCTTATCTAATTTTTTTCTTCCGCGCTCAAAAGTATCACTGCCCTAAATGTCGTAGAAATGAAGGCCTCCCTTTAAAACTGTATAGAGAAATTCATTCTTAGAAATGAAAAGAAAGCCACATTCGCAGAAAAACTATACACATTCTATCCATAAAAAAAGCCTCACTGTTTCCAGCAAGGCTTTTATTTTCTAGAATAGTTTAAAACTTAGTATTGACCGTTGTTATTGTTGTTTTGTTGCTTACGAAGATAAGCCGGTACTTCTAAGTTTTGTGCATCAAAAGGTTGAGAAGCAACGTTTTTAGCAAGATCTCTAGCTTGAGAAACTGCATCTCCACTTCCCTCTCTGAACGCTCTAGCTTTTGCTAACAACATATCTCTAGCAGATGGCTCAGTCGTGTTTACTTGAGCTGGTTGTTGCTGTTGATACTGTTGTTGCTGCTGCTGTTGCTGAGGAGCAAAACCTTGTTGTTGCTGCGCTTGCATATTTTGATTCGGTGGAATCGGCGGCAAATTTTGTGGATTCACTACCTGATGCCCAGCCGCTTGTGCTTGCGCCTGCATCTGCTGGTGAATTTCGTGTAACTCTTGGTTTGCAGCATGTTGAGCAGAGTTTTCTTTGCCAAAGCCAGTTGCAATAACAGTTACGCGAATTTCTTCACCCATGTTTTCATCAATAACGGCACCAAAAATAATTTCGGCCTCGTCGTGTGCTTCATCAGTGATTAGCATAGAAGCTTCGTTCACTTCGTAAAGACTTAAATCTGGTCCACCAGTCACATTAATAATGATTCCTGTTGCCCCTTTGATTGATACGTTCTCAAGAAGTGGACTGCTAACCGCTTGTTTAGCAGCTTCCATTGCACGGTTATCACCACTTGCAGCACCCGCACCCATGATTGCCATACCTTGAGCAGCCATTACTGTACGAATATCAGCAAAGTCTAAGTTAATTAGACCGCGAATGTTAATTAAATCAGAGATACCTTTAACCGCCTGAAACAATACTTCATCAGCACGTTTGAAAGTTTCTAGTAAGCTAGTTCTTTCAGAACTGATTGAAAGTAATTTCTGGTTTGGAACCACGATCAATGTATCTACATTTTCTTTTAATTCATTAAGTCCACCATCAGCGTGCTTCATACGTTTTTTACCTTCGAAAAGGAACGGACGAGTCACTACACCGATAGTTAGTGCACCTAATTCTTTTGCGATTTTAGCGATTACCGGAGCACCACCAGTTCCTGTTCCACCACCCATTCCGGCAGTTACAAAAACCATGTCTGCACCTTCGATCTTTTCAACGATATCGTTGTAAGATTCGATGGCAGCGCGCTTTCCGATTTCAGGGTTTGCACCTGCACCTAGTCCACGTGTTAGTTCTTGTCCTAACTGAATTTTGTGTGGAGCTTTGTGCGTTTCAAGAGCCTGAGCATCTGTGTTGGCAACTATAAACTCAACACCCTCTAGTCCTGACTCAATCATTGTAGTTACGGCGTTGTTACCACCTCCGCCAACTCCGATGACTTTGATGTTTGCCCCTAAGCAAGTATTATCTTCTAATTCAAACATCGGCATCCCCCTTTAAGCCTGTGTTGTTTCATTAAATAAACGTTTCATTCTTCTTCGAATGCCACCAAAGAAAGAAATCTCTTCTTCCACTTTGACGGCCTCAGCATCCTGCTGAGTTTGCGCATAAAACAGCAAGCCCACAGCAGTTGCAAAAGCAGGTGATTTTACCGTTTCAGATAATCCGCCTACTTTGCCTACCGATCCTCTACGAACCGGCATATCCAATACAAACTCACCAAGGTCAGTGATGCCATCAATTTGGCTCGTTCCCCCAGTAAGAATGACTCCAGATCCTAATAATTGTGAAAGGCCACTCTCAAAAATAGAGTTACCAATCATATGTAGGATTTCTTCTGTACGAGGTTCAATCACTTCGCACAAATCCTTACGTCTTACGCTGCGAGCGTTTCTACCGCCTACACCTTCGATATCAATCACCTCTTCTGGATCAACCATATCCGCAAGAGCTGTACCGTATTTCTTTTTAATAATCTCTGCATTGCCTTGAGGAGTTCTCATCCCTACAGCAACATCATTTGTAATATGACTACCACCCACTGGAAGCGACTTTGTAAAAGACAAGCTACCTTGGTGATAAACTACGATATCTGTCGTGCCACTACCGATATCAGCAACAGCGGCACCTAGTTTCTTTTCATCTTCACTCAGTACTGCAAGAGCAGAAGCCATTGGCTGCAGGACAAAACCTAAAACCTCAAGACCAGCATTGCGAGTACACTTCACAGCATTTTGAATGGCAGTTGTTCCACCTGTAACAATGTGAACAGAAGCCTCAAGACGAACTCCATTCATTCCAACAGGATCAAATATTCCGTCTTGTTCATCCACTTTAAATTCTTTTGGAAGAACATGAACAACATCACGATCAGAAGGCACAGAAACTGCCTTTGCCGCTTCAATCACTCTCTCCACGTCTGCTGCTGTAACTTCATTATTGGAAACAGCAATCATACCACGTGAGTCAAAAGACTTGATATGTCCACCGCCGATACTTACGAAGACGCGAGAAATTTCCACGCCTGCCATTAGTTCTGCTTCGTCTTTTGCTTTTTGAATCGCTGCCGTTGTTGCTTCGATATTCACAACAACACCTTTACGAATGCCTGTGCAAATTGAGCTACCAACACCAATGACTTCAATTTCTGTGGAATTTGATTTTTCTTGACCAATTACCATGGAGACTTTGGAGCACCCAATATCAAGGCCTGCGAAGATTTTTATCTCGCGCTCTGCTCCCATTTTTGCTGCTGAATTAGCAGTCGCCATGTCGCCCTCCATGCAGTAACTAGTTGTAATCACTTGGCTGAAAAAATGAAGTTTCCTTACTTCACTCGACTTAAAGTCTAATACAAAAGTCTGTACTTCTAAACAAAAATACAAACCCTTGACTAAAGGCTAACGAGCCTTACGCAGCTTGACAACCACTTTTTGTCCGGCCACAGCTGTGATAACACTGGGTGTTAATGACTTCTTCTCTAGATCTTGGAGAACTTTTTCAATTCTATTTTTAGCAAGAATAAGATCTTCATGCCCCAAACGGATTTCAACTTTTGGCTCAATCAGCTCTACGACGAGCTCTAAGTTTTTCCATTTGATATAATTGATATTATTTTTCTGGATATGACTTCCCTCATTCGCAGCATTTAAAAAGTCACACATGCTTTGCCTTTTATTAGCATCTTCTTTAAAGACATTAGAAACAAAAGGAAGGTCTTTAGTATCCAAAAAATGTAGTTCAGGCAAAAGCTCACATCTAGAAGAAACGCCTAAATACTTTCCTGAAGCGTCTTGAGGAAACAAAGCAATCCACTCTTTAGGGATCAACTCTATTTGTAAGTTTGCTGGAAACTTTCTGTGTATGTGATAATCCTGAACCCATTCAAGAGGACGAATTTTATCTTTAATCTTTTCAAAAGGAAGCTCAATCAAAGAGGCCCCAATAAACTCTTGCAGGTCTAACTCTAGCTGCGAACTCCATCGAGCAACTGCAGGCACACTATCTTTGAACTGATTTTTTACTTTTACTGATTTTAAATTAAAAAAGCCCTGGCTATCCAATACCAAGACACCCACAACTAATATTACACTTCCAATAAAAAAGCCTAAAAAAGCTTTAAACAACGCCTTCATAATCTAATCTCGCATTTTTAATTAATCCATCAATCAGCTGATTAAAATCCACTCCATCATGAGCAGCAGCTTGGGGCAACAAAGAAGTTTCTGTACATCCTGGCAAAGTATTTGCCTCAATAAAGTAAGGAGATCCATTATGCATCATAAAATCAATTCTGGCATAATGATGTAAATCTAAAATTTTAAACACCTTAAGCGCTAAGTCTTTTAGTTCTCGAATTTTTTCATCGGAAAGCTCAGGAGGCAATAAATAGTTTGTAGCCCCTTTGGTGTATTTGTTTTTGTAGTCATAAAAACCCTGTTTTGGACGAATCTCAATAGGAGTAAAAGCCTGGTCTTTAACAACTGATACCGTACATTCTGGGCCACTCACCTTCTCTTCAATCAAAACATGACGATCATACCTTGAGGCAAGCTCTAAGGCCGCCTTAAAGTCCTTTTGTTCGTCAACAATACTTATACCTACGGACGAACCTTCACGAACTGGCTTTACAACACAAGGAGCTTTGATACTACAATCAAAACTTTCAAGATCGTCTTCACCACGACGAAACACAGCAAACTTTGGAGTAGGAATATCATAGAAAGATAAAACTTCTTTCGTACGCAACTTATCCATTGCAAGAGCCGAAGCTAATAAACCACTCCCCGTGTAAGGAATTTTTAAATACTCACAAATACCTTGAACAGTTCCATCTTCAGCATACTTTCCATGTAGCGCAATCAAAGCACAATCTGGTTTTTCAGAAATCAATTTAGGAATTAAATTATCATCGGCCTCTATAACAACATAGTCATAGTTTAAAGCAACCAAAGCTTTTTCAAAAGCTTTCCCTGTATTTCGACTAACCTCAGCCTCTTGGCCAAGTCCACCCTGAAGTAACGCAATTTTCATATCTACACCCTTGCTGCAAATCTATCGCTAACCCAATTATCTCGCAGATTAAAAGGACTTGCAACGGGATTCTCCAGCAAAGGCAAATCAAATCAAATCAAATCAAATCAAATCAAATCAAAAAGCCAAATGCTAATTTTTTGTTGGTTCAAGGCTCTTAAAGAAATTAATATGAATAGCGACATCAACATAAAAAAAAGGGGACTACTTCCCAACCGAAACCACTTTGCAATCCATTCAATTTGCCTTTGAGTCTTGAGCCCGAGTTCGTGAGTTAGGACTTGTAAAAATATCTAAATACTTACGGTCTTCCCTAGGTACAGTGATTGCATCAATTACTTTTTGAGCACAAACACTGGGGTTTGGATCGTTATGACAATTAACTACGGCCCCTTCTGTTGAGTTTTGTTTCTCGATTTTCTTCTTTGTTATCGTGTAACTAAGAAAAAACACAGCACTATCAAAATGGGTCTTTTCCAAACTAGTACAGAAAGAAGATGCCGTTTCATTATCCATTTGAAAGCCATATTTGTTTTTAGCAGACATTGCCTTTTGACATAAGCCTATAAAATCAAAAGACTTGTTGGAAATGAATCCACCTTCATAGGTCAACTCCTTTGAATTTCCCTGCTCAAACTTATCTCTGTTAGCCACATTACAAGCCATATTTAGAAGATATATTCTATCCACTGATTTCGATTTCACGGGGATTTTACCGAAGCGTTTTCCTCTTTTCACAATCTCGCCTGCTATTGAATTATGATCTCCGACCGGCCTATTATCTAAATCCTGAAAATGTAATAACTCATGAAAAAGTAGCCCCAACACTTTAACAGAGTCCTTTTCAAAATATGGATAGTCCTGTTCTTTAATTTTTCTTAAATTAAACCACACATCAAAAGAATCGGAAGATTTGTGCACTCTTGCCCCATGAGAATCCCTGCGGTATTCACAATGATAATTGACGAGACCTGAGTTTACTTGCTTCTGTATAGAATGTATTATTTTCTGCAATTGAGGGAATTCATCCTCACACCGCTCTAGATAATTCGAGAAGTTACTTCTTAGAAATTTTTTAAATATTTCAAAGCCCTCTTTTTCCAATTCATCAGTATAACAAGCCCCTTGAGACGGCTCTACCTCGGCAGAATAAACCTCAAGCTTATACGTAGCGATTAGAATAAAAACTAAGCCCCAAAACAATGATTGCATTCCTATCGATCGGCACTTTTAAACTTCAACATAACAAGACTTTAATCCAACAAAAAACAAAAGCACCTTGAAGAGCAAAGCGACTTCAATAGCCATCGGCGGCAAAGCCGCCCCACTCCACCCGCGCAGCAAAAATAAAAATAGACGACGAGATTTAGATAAAAAGAAATGAGAAAGAGGCCGCATGAAACAAAAGTGTTTTTCTCAG
>DJMA01000046.1:119040-169904 GCA_002436415.1 Bdellovibrionaceae bacterium UBA6502
AATACTTTTGTTTCAGGAGGCCGGTTCATTCGAAGATCAAAACCGAGAAGTAAACCAAATAAATCAAAAAAACAAACCAAAGCCGAAGGCCAAAAACGCATATAAGAAAAACACTTTTGCCCCAGAAGGCCGGTTCATTCGAAAATCAAAACCGAGGAGTCAAAACAACTCCCCCAAAAAAACTATTCATTATCCCTCAAAGCAGAAACCCCTTTATAAATAAAAGGCTCCGCCACAACACGAATCTTCTCAAGGTTCAAGCCCGATTCATCCAAAGTCCCAGAACCAGTCAATCGTGCTTTTCCGTTCACATAGTCAAAGTCTATGATCTTAGTGCGCGGGTCCCAATTGATAGGAATTCTTTGAAACTCTTGAAACACCACATTTTCTGGAACTTCAAAGCGGGCGATCAGACTTCGAACATCAGCTGTTACGTCATAATCTATTGTGATATTTAAATCCCCGTACTTTTCGTCAGGACTTCTGAACGAATACAGCTCACCTTCATAAAAGCCAATGATACTTTCAAACTGGTAGCGAAGTCTTTCTCTTCGCTCTGCTTCCTCAATGCGAGGAACTATGTTTGAAATTCGAGCCACTTCGAAACTTCCGATTAGACCATTGGAGCGCCACTCAGCAAAGACTCTTGAGTTGGACCAATTTCCTTTGATGGAATCACTATCTTCAGCAGCATTTGCCGCTTGATAAATCATTTGAAAACTACCCGTCTCATCAAATTTTACTTCAAACTCTCGCTCTTCATTTGCATAAACAAAGTACTTATAACGAAGCTGCCCCTTTAATCTTGGTAAAGTGTAAATATCACCGTTTTCATCGGTTCCAGCAATTTCGTCTACATAGTAAAGACGAAGCTCAATGGGATATGTATTTCCATCAACATGCTGCAAACTTCCCTCGTAAACTCCCTTTACTGTGGTACCAAGCTTATCCAAACGATTGGACTGACGATTGATTTCTTCGTTTTGTACGTTTTTATCATCCAGTCCAAGACTACAAGCAGAAGCTAAAAACAATGAACACAAAAGCATTAATAAATTTCTCATATCTACCTCTTTCTATAGGCAATTTTAGAGCTCACAAAAGCATCTTGATTGCTACGAAATATTTTTTCTCTTATAAAACCAACAACTTTCCAAACTACGGCCATATAATCTTCGATGATCGCATAACCACAAGGAACCCAAATTAAGGTAACAATGGTTCCCGAAATCAAGCCCCAAGACAATGCAAGAGTCATAGGAACAAGTACTTCATCTGTACCACCAATTCCGTAGGCTGACGGCATTAAACCACCTACTGTGGTCAAACCTGTTACCAATACTGACCTTAGACGATGAGTTGAGGCTTGCGCAAGTGCATCTTGAAAAGATAACTTTCCTTCTTCTAAAGTTTCATCAATATAGCTCACCAATACGATGGCGGCATTGACAATCACCCCCGCTAAACCAACCACTCCGATCAGGGCAAAGAAACTCAAAGGACGATTGTGCAGAAAGAAAGAAATGCTGACACCAATCAAGCCTAAAGGAATTGTTGATATCACTAAAAATGATCTTAAAAAACTTCGGAATAAAAACACGAGAATGCCAAAGATTCCCAAGGCAGATAACACCATAGCTTGCATTAAGGAACTAATCGATTCTTTAGTACTCTCCGCTTCTCCACCTACAACCAAAGAAACCCTGGGGTAATCTTTCAGTAAGTTCTGTGCAATGTCGGCAGCCTTTTTATTTAAAACTATAGATGTAATTTTATCTTGCTCAACGTTTGAGGTAACAGTGATAGCCGTTTTCATATCAAAATGCTTTCTTACCTCAGGCGCTTCTTCACGCTTAATATCAACAATCGAATACAAAGGCACCAGTCTTCTCGTTGCAGAGTCCATGATATAGGTATTTTTCAAACTCTTCATCGTGGCTCGCTCTTTATCTCTATACCTTACACGAATGTAAAAATCATCTCCATCACGAGTAAGCTCAGAAACAATTGCACCTTGTAAAGCAGTTCTCAGAGCAGTTCCAACTTCATTGGTATTGATATTCATACTTGCGATGCGTTGGTAGTTTGGAATTACACGAAATTCAGGGCCACCGCGAACCACATCCGTCTCTAAATCAACAACCCCTTCTATCTTTGAGATCTCTGATTGAAACTTGCCAACCAATTCCTTGAGCTCAGCTTTATAATTGGAGCGAAAGGTCAAACTCATCGCCGCACCTACAGGCGGTCCATTTTTTTGAGCCTCAAAGCTTAACTTAGTAAACTGCCCTTTATCAATGCCTCTAAGCTTTTTTAAGATTTGCAAAGAGTCTTGCTCCCTAGCAATTTCTGCTGGAACTACAATTTGCATCATACCAACGTACTCACCGTTTTTAGCATTAGCATCACCAGGGTTTTTCATAGCAACACCGGCTCTGGTAATAATACTCTCGATCATATCTTTTGGTTCATCCGCTAAAACCCTGTGAACATCCTCTACCAAGCGATGAGTTAATGAGTCTGTCTTTTCAAGATTGTATTCAATCGGTGTTTCATAAAATGCTAAATAGGTCTCTACGGCATTAGAAGGAAACAATTCAAAGCGATTTAAAAATACATTAATAAAAAGACTTCCGAAAAAAAGTAAGCCGATTAAAACACTAACAATATAACGTCTACGAATTGCCAACCTCATAAAGGCTTCAAAACGATTTTGAATTCCTTCAAACCAATCTCTTTTTTCTTCCTCTTCTTTTGGTTTCACATTACGAACTGTCCACTGCAAACGGGCTGGTAACAAAAAGAAAGACTCTAACAAGCTCATGCTAAGAGAAAGAGTCACAATGATTGGAATCCATTTAATGAATTGACCCATCACACCTTTGGTCACTAACATCGGTAAGAAAGCAGCAATGGTAGTTAAAACAGTTGCGGTCAAAGGTACCCAAAACTGATGAGCTGCCTTTAAGGCTGCCTCTTTAATTTCAAGCCCCTCTTCCCTTAGGCGAGCGTAGTTTTCACTAATTACCACCGAATTATCCACCAACATCCCAATGGCAATAACCAAAGCCATCATAGAAATGGTATTAAAGGTTACACCCATGCCTGGCATCAGGCCAATAGTTCCCAAAAGCGCAATTGGTAAACTAAGGGCTGTGGCAAATCCTAAACTCCCCGGCAGAAAAATAATTAAAATTATAAGTACCAGTGCTAAGCCGCCTACTGCATTCCCTATTACGATACCTAACTGCTCTTTAATTCTTGTGCTTTCATTATTAAATACAGTTAAGCTATATCCCTCGGGAAGCATTCTTTCTTTGAAGCCCTCAATTACCATTTCTAGTTGAGCTACTGTGTCGAGGGTATCAGCTTTTTCTTTTTTAGTTACTGTAAGTACTGTTGCTGGTTGGCCATTGTTTCTCGTAAGTATTGTGGCGTCTTCCATACCGTCGCGTACATCAGCAATGTCTTTTATCAAAATTTTCTGACCGCTAAAATTAGAACGAACTACCAAGTTAGCGAGCTCTTGGGCGTACTCTACCTGACCCGTTACACGAACCAACATTTGGTTTTCTGGATCTTCGATACTACCGGCGGGAATATTTTGAGTTCGACCTCTTACAGCCGATAAAACCTCAGGAATACCAACATGAAGACTTCTCATTTTTTCAGGTTTCAATAAAATTTGATATTCTCTTTCGCGGTAACCGGAATAACGTACTTCAGCCACACCCTTGATGTCTTCAAGTTCAGTTTTTAATTGAAATGCGAGAGCGTCTCTTTTTCTATCTTCGTTGCTTCCGTTGATGGTAAGCTCAAAGATTGGAATCTCTGCTGCTTTGAAGCGAGTGAAGGTAGGAGCCTCTAACATATCTTCTGGAAGATCACTCACCTTTTGTACTGCCCGTTGAAGCTCATTCATAACCTCATCGGTGTCCACATTATCCATATCCACACGAATGGTAATGGTGCTTCGGCCAGCTTGAGACACAGACTTTACATCTTTTAAACCGTCAACCTGACGAATTTCATCTTCAATTTTACGCGTGATCTTTTCTTCGACTTCTTCCGCTGAAGAACCTGGATACAAGCTCAATACTTGTGCCTTGGCAAAATCCACTGGCGGCCTAGACTCTTTTCGCAGGTTCGCTAAACCTTGAAGGCCCATCAAAATAGCTAAGCCCATTAAGACTAGGGAAACTTTATAATTATCGATAAAAAAGTAAAACAGCTTTTTCATTTTATCACCAACTCATCTCTTAATGCCGCCATACGATTCAAATTCATGTGATATTCACCTACCGCTTGAATCTTCTCCGTTGCTGCCAAATTTTGTGCATTGTAGGCGTTGATCAATTCTTGTATATCCACTCTTCCTTGCGAATAAGCTCTTTTAATTTCTTTCATTGCTTGGTTTCGAAACTCTAAGAGTTTGTCAGCAGATTGAACCACTAAAAAAGAGGCCTTTAATAAATTTTCTTGGTTATCCATATCAAGGAGCAATTGATCATTAGTGATTTTTAATTGGATCTCCGCTAACTGAGCAAGATACATCGCGTTTCGTTTTTCGGCTTCCATATTTCCACTACCAAAGTGAAAACGTAAATTAAGACCGACATAATATGTGGGCTTGGTCCATTTGGCCAATTCATCAAAGGAATCTTCACCAGTCGTTTCAATACCCGTAGAAGTAATTCTGGTTAACAGATTCCACTCGGCTCTAGACTGACTATCAGTAATTTCTTGTTGCCGAGAAGCTTGGTCTTTTTGAATTTCCACCTTTTTTAATTCTCGAAGTTCAGCCATCTCCCTTTTCGCCAACTGCGGAAGTTCGGGAATTTCTTTCTCAAGGGAAAATTGAATTTCCTTTTGTAGGTCTAACTTAAGATGCTGCTTTAACTTTGTGGACAAATACAGATACTGTTGAGAACTCAACTTAACTCGTTGCTCTTGCTTCTCAAGTTCAGCCTTGGTTCTCGCTAGCTCTCCAGGGGCTGTGTATCCCAGTTTCTTTTTTCTGAGGACAGTCTTTAAAAGCTCGTTATATCTTTTACGAGAAGCCATAGCCTCCTCTAAGCTCTGCTGAGCAATATAGGCATCCCAGTATAACTTCATACTATTTAAAACAACATTTTCGACACTCTCTAATTGACTGTAGTCGTAATACTTTTGTTGCTCCTTAGCCTTTCGCTCTTCCAACTTGTCCACTCGGCCAAAGGCATTATTCCATAGTGATTGCTGCCACTCTAATGTAAAAACATCTTTGTACTGTGTTTCGGGAATGTTCCTAGATAAATTGTAAGTACTAAAAACAGTATTTACTCCCACTTTTTCGTAGGCTAATTTGATTTGACTACCAAAGTTAGTCTTCTTTTCTAGAGTTAGATTGTAGCCAACTCGTTTATCCTTTTCATTTGCAAAAGCATCCAGTGTTTCTGCTTTATTTAAAGAATAATAAGGGTTTACGCTTACCAAATAGTCGTAGCCCGTTTTCACACGAGACAACTCTATTTCTTGTGATTTTCTTTGTTTACGAATTTGCTCTACTTCATTAGATCTAGATAGGCTCAAATCAATTAATTTTTGAGGACTCAATACAATTGTCTCTGCCTGCGCCAGCGAGAAGCTGGTCACAGATAACACTAAAACCCATACAACTCTCACAGCTTCATCTCCAATTCAACTTGCATACTACTTTTTTCTATCAATAAATCTGATAAATCTGCTCCAAAATTTTGTGAAAGCATAAGACGAAATCTAAGCTTGTCTTCATAAAAACTCTTCGAGTAAAAGCCTAATCCCAATTTTGCCATGGCAAGATTTTTACGTTTGTCTTTCAAGCCTGACTCACTAACCTGTAAAAGGAAGTTCTGCTCAACTCCTGCTCTAGCTGATAAGGAAAGATAATTGCTGGAGAAATAAGTGTACTCAAAACCGCTTCCTAATAAAAATCGGTTAAAGTTTAGCTTCTCCGTTTCGGCGGCATATAAATCGGTTGTTGCCTGACTCAAGCCATAGGCTGACTCTACATACCATCTTGTGTTTAGATTTAAAGAAGATGCATAACTAAAAAAGATAGTGTTCATATCAGAGAACTGGCTATTGGCTTTGGTTTCCTGCAAAAGCCCCTCGGACAAAGGAGCCTTAGCATAGCCAAAAATCAGACTATGATTTTTAGAAAGACTTTCCTCAAGAAAGCTTTCTTTTATATCCACTGTAGAAAACTTCGATCTTTGCGCCGAGTCAGCTTGAATGTCGGTTTTGCTTTCAATATTTAACTCATCTTGCGCCGCCTTCAGAGAGCTGGCATTCAGTGATTCATTGCTAACGAAAAGAATTAAGGCAAAGAAAATACTAAGATATCTCAAAACATCTCCCCCATTTGTTTTGTACATCATAGAGATACTCTTCTGAATTTAATCAATCAATTAATTTATTTGAAATTATGCAATTGCTCTGATAAATCACTGAATATGTTTACTGAAGAATCAAAAAAAGAAAAAAACTGCAAAGCCATTGCCTACGGTCATGGCAAAGAAGCCATACTTCAAACTGCAATCGATTTATTTAGTAGTAAAGGCTACAAACAAACTACACTAAAAGACATTAGTGCTGCTTGCGGAATGAACTCTGCCTTAATTAGTTATTACTTTGGCGGAAAAAGTGGGCTTCTTGAGTCAGCCCTCGAGGTTAAACTCCAAAGATTCAAAGACCTGTTTGCAGACATCGCCGAAGCTGGTCCCGAAGTGTGCTTTCAGCAGTTTTACAACTTCATTGAAATTGTTCTTGAAGACTGTGAAAAGGAGCCTAGCCTTTTGCACATTTCTCGATGGTCCATGATCGACAAAGAGGAACGCTCAGCAAAAATGACGCAAGAGATGTTTAACCGCATTGAGGAAAAAATCGCCCAGGTATTCCAATATTTAAATCCTAAAATCAGTAAAGCAGAGGCTCTATCACGAGTAATCATGATCGGTTCACTCATTCAAAAACATTCCGAGTTATATTGGTCTTACCCTATTTACAGAAACTTTTCAGTGCCACTGGAAGACATTCAGAAGTCTTTTAAAAAGCAAGCCCTTAAAAGCTTAGAACAAATCATTTTTTCATAAAACTTTTACTTGCCCATAGATCCCGACAAACAATTGTCGGGACTGAACTATCACCTAGGCTAAAACATTTATATTAAGACTCCTTTTTTTAAATAGCTCACTCCGCATTTAATGCTCAATCTACTGTCTTGCAAACCATCTAAAAACTGATCTAATGTTTTTGATTTTGTTAGTATTGGGTTCCTACTCCACTATTGAGCCAAAATAAAATCATACCACGCTTTATGTATTTTTTTGGCGGCGATAAATATTTCGCCCAACACAGCTATTTTAAAGTCTATAAACCGGCCCTTTAATAAAGTGTAAAATAAAATTTGGCACCAAGCCCTTGACTCCGTACCTAGGTACGGAGTTTATAGTGTTCTTATGAAAGAAAAATTAAGCATTGGCAAATTAGCAAAAGCAACAAACATTAATGTAGAGAGCATACGTTTTTACGAACGGAAAGGCCTTTTAAAGCAACCATCTAAAACCGGCGGTTTTAGAGTTTATCCTGATAGTTACATCAAAAGGATTCGCTTTATAAAACAATCTCAGTCTTTAGGTTTTAGCCTAGATGAAATAAAGACTTTATTAGATTTAAAAATAACAAGCAAAGCAAAATGCTCCGATGTACTCGAAAAAACTGAAGACAAAATTCAAGAAATAGAACAAAAAATTAAAGATTTAAAATTAATGAAAAAATCCTTATTGAATCTGGCATCCTGCTGTATCGACCGCAACCAAGATCTCAGTGATTGCCCTATTCTTGACTGTTTTATGGAAAGTGAGAACAAATGAAAAAAAAATTACTCTTCCTATGCACAGGAAACTCTTGCCGGTCTCAAATGGCAGAAGCATTTGCTAAAAAATATCTCTCAGATGAATATGATGTGTTTTCAGCTGGAATTAAAAAAAGCCAAGTTAACCCATACGCCATTCAGACTATGTTAGAAAAAAATATCGACATAAGAGGCTACAGCTCAAAGACAATAAATGAGTTAAAAGAGAAAAGAATGCATTGGGTGGTGACTCTGTGTTCTCACGCCCAAGACTCATGCCCTATTTTTCCTGGAGGGAAACTTAGCCATCATGCTTTTGATGACCCTCCTTCACTAACAAAAAATTTGAGGGCGGAAGAAGAAATTCTTGCGGTATATCGGCGCGTGAGAGATCAAATCGAAAATTTAATCCTACAATTCAAAAACAAAAGCATTGGAGATAGTTTTGAATCTTTTTGAAAGATATCTTAGTGTATGGGTTACTTTATGCATTGTCCTTGGCGTTTTCTTAAGTTTATTCTTTGGAAAAGACATTCAAGCCATTAGCAGTTTAGAAGTTGCAAACATAAATATTCCCATTAGTATATTAATTTGGGCTATGATTTTTCCAATGATGTTACAAATCGATTTCACATCATTAAAAAAAGTATCGAAGCATTCAAAAGGCCTCTGGATCACACTAGTAATGAATTGGCTTGTAAAACCCTTTACAATGGCATTTTTCGCCTGGCTTTTTTTTGAACATATTTTTTCTAATTATTTTAGCCAGGAAGAAATCCATCAGTACTATGCCGGCTTAGTTTTCTTAGGCGCTGCTCCCTGTACAGCAATGGTCTTCATATGGTCTTATTTAACAAAAGGAAACCCAAACTACACCCTCGTTCAAGTAAGTTTGAATGACCTTATCCTGCTTTTTGCCTACGTCCCTATCGTTGAGTACCTACTAGGTCTCTCCAACATCAAGATCCCGTCGGAGACACTGGTTTTATCTGTATTAATATTTATCGTTATCCCATTGATAGCGGGAATTATCGTCAATAGATATGTAGTTAAGAAAAAAGGACTAAACTATTTAAACAAACATCTACTTCCAAAATTAAAACCATTTTCAACCGCAGCATTGCTATGCACTTTGGTTCTAATATTTAGTTTTCAGGGAGATAAGATTACCTCAAAACCTCTGCATATTATCATAATTGCAATTCCCCTAGTAATACAGACATACTTTATATTCTTTCTTAGCTGGTCACTTGCAAAAAAAATGAAGCTACCACATTCTATCACTAGCCCCTCCGCTATGATCGGAGCTAGTAACTTTTTCGAATTGGCAGTTGCTATCGCTATTAGTATCTTCGGGGTAAACTCTGGGGCTGTGCTGGCAAGTGTGGTTGGTGTACTCGTGGAGGTTCCTGTGATGCTTAGTTTAGTTAGGCTTTCAAACAAATGGAATTACAAATAATTTCTTAGGCTGAAGTATTTATTCCTAAGTAGAAGTGGGTAACTATAAAGAGCTTGTAGAATAGATTTAAGAGAGTTCTTCTTCTACAAGCCCAAAGTTTCTAGTCTTTAATTTTTTTCAATTTCGTTTTAAAAAGCTATTTACATTCAATTGCATAATCTGCGACTTTTCCTCCCATAGAATCATTGTACACGTATCTTGCAACAGATCCGTTTTGAGGATAAGGAACATTAATGATATGAGTTTGAAAATGCTGTCTCACTTTAATTTCAAAACTGCTGTCTTTAGAGCTAAGCACAACAAAAAGAGGGTTTTGCCGGTCACTTTGCGGAGAACGATACTTTAAGTGGTTTTCTCCCTCTTCTAAGGTCATTTCAAGTTTCCTATTTTTATCATTGCTATCGCATTTTGAATATCCACAGCTATAGAAACCGCACTCCAAAGCAAAAGAAGAAGTCGTTAGCAAAAAAACAATTAATAGCACTGACTTATTCATAGTTAAACCTCCAGGTTATTTTTTTTTCGGGTGTTCGTAAACTTTATTCTTGGCAATATACTCTTGCGCTAAAGAATTTAAAATCAATGATCCTATTATTTGTTGGGACTAGTACCTCTATAGAAATTGGCTTTCCTAAAACTTGTTCTTTATCGAATAGACTGACCAATTCCCATTCGGAGTGATCCAATTTATGTCTATCCTCAATCAAATCCATAATAGGTTTTTGTTGCCCACAAAATTTAGAGCGAATCTCCTGCTTTGTTTTTTCTGCAAGAAAAGCCACAGGTGCTTTTGAATGGACTGTCGCTAATACTTTTATGGAATCATTTTCTAAAAGTTCAGAATTATAGCTTTTATAGGCTTTTCTATCGATACTTGAGTTACCAATCTGAAGCCTTTGCCTGTATTCAAAATCATACTTTAGCCTAAAAACAGCTTCCTCTACTTGATAGCTAGCAATAGCATTCACTCCCCCTGCAATTACCAGCAATGCTATTAACAAGTTTTTTTTCATTATTCTCTCCTTTGTATAATTTTGGACAAAGAGATCCATTTAAAAATCCAGAAGATTTTTAGCGGTTCAATTGCCCTTGTTTTTTAGTAAGTAATTATTGATATTTAAATTAGCTACACCAATCAAATAGCTTCAATTAATCCTTTTTTTGTTAAAGGCTTAATCCAATTTCGTTTTTTTGTACAAAGCCCTGTAGCGCTCCATCAAGAGATTATAGCTTCGTTGGGTTTCGTCTCGCCAAGAGTCAACATCCCAAAATATTTTTAATTTTTTCCCATCAAATTTGGAGCCAAATATTTGATCTTCAAACTTTCCGCTAAGGACGCGGTTTTTCTCAAAAACTCTCTTAAAGTCATCAGAACAAGCAAGATTTACGAAATTTGAAAAACCCATTCCTTCTGAAGTATTATAAGAACTTGAGAAACGGGAGCTTCCTTGCAAACTAGTTGGCACAACAAAAGCTTCACCGTACTTATCCCAATAAATATCGCTCAAAATATCAAACATATGAGGAAGTTGCGATTTTAAAACATAATAGGAAACCTCATGCCCAGAATAGAACTTTCCATTTAGGGCAACCTTAGCTTTAAAAACATCAAAACTCTTAAAGCTGCTTGTGGTACTCTGTAAAGAGCCATTTAAGCAAACTAACTGAACGTATAAAATGCTTAGTTTATCTGGATCACCATTCAGAAAAAAATAATGATCTTCAGGCGGAATTTCTTTTTCAGATCGAAACAAATCCAACAAATTACAGCATGAAGATTTTCGACCAACAAAAACTGTGTCTCCGTTTTTTATTGCGACTGTTGGTTCAATTTCAATAAAGCCCTCGGTCAAATTATAGTCGACTTGAGCCAATAAAGCAGCCTGAACAGAGTTTGCCCCTAGAAGAAAAAATAAAATGTAAAAAAGATTCCAATGCAAGCTCTTCATTAAAATGTATCCCAAAGTCGTTCTTTTCTTTTCGCTTCAATTTTTTCTTTCCAATCCAATTCTGTTGTTAGAGAGCGGATTAAGTGATTTGCTTGTAACTCTATCACTTGAAATTCAGTCATCTTCTGGTGACTATTCAATCCAGCAGAATGCATTTCTCCAAATTCTTTAATCACTCTTGCTCGCCATCCGCCAAAAGGCATAGGCGCAAAGCCCATGGTCTCTACAAGCTCTGCCTGAGCATTAAAATGCTCTTCAATAGCTTTGCGTAAATTTTGGATCTTTTCGTCTCGATGGTCCATTACAATATTTAGTTGAAAAACAAGTTCTTCAACTTTTAAATCTGTAGCCTCAATTTCTTTCTCGATTCGTTGAATTCGAGATTGGGCAAGACCGAGCTTGGCTTCCTCTATTTTTGCCTGATCCGCATAGGATTGAATTACTCTTTTAGTGGTTGGACTGGCAACATCAGCTAAAGCTGTAAAATAGGCTTGTTCAAAAATTGGCTCACTCACTTTGTAATTGTCATCGTCAATGCCCATCACACGAAGATATTCATGAAAAATCAGATGAAAACCTACTCCAATGGAGATTTCCATTTCTTCTTTAAACCTTTTCCTTTGCAAGCGAATGCTTCCATAAGGGTGAATATTAAGTCGTCGAGTGATCTCTTGTTCAGAGACATTATCCTTTCGCCATTCTTCCTTCAAAACTTCAGGACTCAAAAAAATTGCTGTACGAGATTTCCCTGTATTGTCTATTAACTGATAATCTACACTTTCAACGTCTGTAAAAATAATCGCTTGAGAGAATCGATCCATTGGTACTACATCTCTAATTTGCAGGTCAGACTTATTCACTTCCATCACCAATTCTTTTTGCAATTGCTTAGCCATCTGACGCCATAAAATACTGTAACCATCTCCGCCATTGCCTTCCTGTCCAGCAAAAGCAGTTTGAACCAAAATACACAAGGCAATTAAAATTTTTGACATAAGTTTCATGACTTTTCCTCACTCTTTTCATTCACTGGGAAAAAAGATACCAAGGTGTGATAGACTTTATTTTGGTTTCCCTTTTCTTCTACAAATTGATCTAATTCTCTTATAAAGTTTTTTATTTTTAATTTAATCTCAGGCAGTAGCTCTTCATTACAAGCAAGACTTAATGAATAGTTTTCTCTTTTCTCCAAATCCACCCGATCGATAGCATCTTTGGCTTTATCTAAGAGGTTTTTCTGAAGCTCTTTCTTGTATAAGCTACTGGTCTTAGGATCTACCCAAGAATTATCAGGACTCAATAACTCTAAGCCCCCGTTTTCTAAATCTTCAATGTACTTCATTCGCTTCAAGCGAGCCAAAGCGGATTTAACGTCTTTCTGATTTCGTCCTAAACGCTTGGAAATTTCTTTTGGTTCATTGATGAAGTTAGTGGTCTTTGCCAACTCTAAAATCTCTAGATGAATGCTATCACTATAAAAAGGATAAGCATCCTGGCAAAGTCTTCGATAATTGTTTTTAGTCTTTTCTTCCTTAATTTGCAGAGCAATTAAACTAGCGTCAATTCCTAATTGTGGACCAACTTTTTTGATGAATCTCTCAGACGCTTGTTTTTTTCCATTTAATATTTTACTCAGTAAAGACGGGTCAACGTCTAAACTTCTAGCGAAAGCACGAAGAGAATAGCCCGGTCGCTTTCTGCGCTTCTCTTCAAAGACTCTATTTATACTTTCACTAAAACTCATGATTGCTCCTGCTTAAGCAGAAACATAAAGCAAATTTGGGAAAACTTAAAAGCATTTGTCCACAAAATGTGGAACCTGAATTCCACAGATAATTTTTTCTAAAACCTTGAACTTTCTACGCACTAAAAACAAAAAGCCCAGCTAAAAATGCCGGGCTATTTTTTCACTAAATGTCTGATTTTATTCTACTTCTCCCAGTATCTAATTTGCTCTCTCGAAAAATCAGAGATCTCAGGACTTTGGCTTTCTGTTTCTTGAACATGGGACATCCTAGGCAAAACGGATAGGTCGACATAGTTTTTTCCTGCGCCTTCCCGAATGAACTCATGAGCAAAATCAATCACCGCCTTTCCTTCCGCTTCAATATCGAGATCACGATTTTTGCTTAATAAAACATGAACTCTAGTATCCGGAACAAAGGCCACACAATTGTCGTTCGGATCTTCTGTTAATTGGTAAATCCCCGATTTCCCCAAAACAGCTTCTGCGTGATTGGATGGGCTAATGTTACCAAAAACCACACTCATGATAGAGTCTTTCGTTCCCTGTATACTCGCAATTTCCCAATCGGAAAATTTTCTGCAAACGTTTGGCACCGCCCGGGCAACTAGTCCATCGTTTTTATCTACAACAACTCCAGTTTGCAGTAGAGCATTACTTAAATCATAAAAAAGATCGTTGGAAAATTTATGCCAAAACCTAGGACCAAAATGCAATCCCGGTGCGTCCACGATCAATCTTTTTTCGGTACGAGAACTTAAATACGGGTCAACATGCATTGTGTGGTATAGGGCACCGATGGCTCCTGCAGACTCACCATACATTGCAAACTTATCTAAATAGGCAAAGTTCACATAGTGTTGAGATACCAAATATTTAAGTGCAAGTTGAATGTTGTTATAGCCATTATGATAATAAGTTTTATCTTTATAATTAGCAGTATGTCTACCGAGGTGGACATCCCCTGTGCAGTAAGGAAATAAAACAAAGCTATAATCCGCAACCGGACTTTCTGAAAAAGAATCAGAAGCAAAACCTTCATCATCTGAAGTTTGCTCAGGAATGCTGCCTCGAGTGGTTCCAAGGCTAAAACAAGTAAAGTGACTCCAACAAGCGCCACCTCCTTGAAATTTAAATGCGAGACGAGAGCTACTTCTGTTTTCTAAAAAGACTTTATAAGGAGAACCATCTCCACAATAAGCATTAGGAATTTCAACAGATTGAAAAGAACGTTTTGCGGCTTGCGCTGTAATTGCAAAACACATTAGGCTGGCCATTAACAATGACATCCGAATCATAGGTGTACCTCCTAGTTGTACTTATAGGCTAAAGAACAATTCATACTTAGGCCAAACACTTTTATTTTGTTTTAGGGTCTTTTAAGCTCAAAAGGCCACTACAAGCAGAAGAGCTCTAGACCATTAGCGGGAAACTTTGGCAGTTTAGTTTTGTTTTTCCAGATCTTTGGAATATTGTAGACTCTTTTCAAATTGCCATTTGAAGGACTTAAACGCTATTTTAAACCAAATTTAAAATTTTCTTTTTGCAGTAACATATGAATTTCCACAAAAGCTTTGTCATCTTTTGCTCTCGAAATTTCTTGAAAGCCAATGTTGCTATAAAGCTTAATTGCTCTAGGATTGATTGCAAAAACATCTAGATGAATGCGTTCAATATTGGTTTTAGTAAAAGCAAATTTACAAACTTCTCGACAAGCAAAAGTTCCATAGGATTGATTAAAATACTTCGGCAAGATCGCGATACGAAAGTTGCACTCATTATTTTTAATGTGATTGAGCACCACCTCCCCTACAAAATCATTTTCATCTGTTAGGATGGCAAAGTCGTGTCGGTCTTTTTTTAAAGAAATTTCCTGTAACCATTTTCTTATCTCTATTTCAGAGAATAATTTTAAGTCTTCTCCTGGTTGAGTGAAATCATGAACTTCAGGATCATTCACAAGATTCATGTAGTCGTTAAAATACAAATCACTAAGAGCTTCTAACTTCATCCCACAGAACCAGTAAGACTTCTCGCCAGAAGCACCAACTGTTCCGCATAAGGATCATCTACTTTTTCAGGGAAACAATCATTTAAATAGGAGTTTTTAATCTCATCGTTGCCAAGACCAAACTTAATACGAGAACTTAAAATTAGATTATTAAAAAGGAAATGGGCGATCAAAACACATTCGCAATCAATTTCTGGTTTGTTCATAGCCCTTGCTACTGCCTTTTGAAGCACATCAATTTTCGGAGCGCCTTTTCTTGTGATACTTCTTTTAATATCTAATTTTGCATTCGTATCCAGATACAGGCGCATAAAAATATTTACGTAATAGGCAGCACCAGTTTCATCCGTAAAGTCCTTCATCAAAGCCCGTAACATTTGCTCAAGCTCTTTGTTAGCATGTCGATCAAACATCTCGATGATTAGTTTTCTTCCATGATTTAAAACAGCTGTTAGAAGTAAGGACTTATCTTTGAAATGATAATTGATTAAGGCAAGGTTTACATCAGCAGTCCTAGCAATTTCTCGCATCGAACTTGCCTCATATCCTTTCATAGCAAAAAGCTTTGCAGAAGCACTGAAAATTCTCTTCTTTGTCTCAAATGTGTTTTCTGGTTTTTTTGCCATTGCTCTAAACGCCTTTTTCTTAAATTCGGAAAAAGGCATTAAAAACTTAAACAGTAGTTTAAATCTGTTAAGATTCCTAGGCTAAAATAGGCTCTACAGCAATTAGCGCACAAAACCAGTGATCAGTTTTTAGATCTACTAGACCTAAAGTCAGGTAAACTATCTTCAACCCAGGCATCGAACTCATCTAGATATTTTACTGTTTTTTGCTTTGAATATTGGGCGCTATTAATGGTGCATGCTAGGAAAAATACCAATATATCCGTAAAAGGGATACTTACTTGGATTAGATACAAAAGTAAAGAAATACTGTAAATGCTTCTACCTAAAAACACATTTCGACAGCGAGAAATTAGATATACTAACAATAAAAGTCCCAATGCTGGAGAAAAGACTTTCAAATAGGCATTCCATAGAAATGTCATTGCGAATGGATTCCCCACATCAATCAGTAAAAAACTTGCGAAAATATCCCCTACAAAGCGAACAACAAAAATAGGTGCCGCCTTTTTAAAATAGCTTTTCCCGTCTAAACTTTCCTTTGTGATATATGCCTTTAATAACATCATTAATTTTGAAATTTTTGAGTGAATCCTGTTCATATTCTTTCTCCCTAGCAAGGATAAGTGCAAAGTAGAAACAACGAATGCTCCGCTGAAACAGGGAACTTAAATCCGTTATTCGGAAAACTGCCCGTCATTAAGACGGAACTTCAAGTATTTTGCTCTCAAAACTTCCAAACATTTTTGGTCATCACTTAGAAAAAAAATGCCATGTGATTTTTTCATTTTTTCTAGCCACCATGATTTATTTCATTTAAGCTCCCGTTTTTATTGAAGTTTTTAAAAGGGGAAATTCAAGCTCACTTGGTAAAAATGTTGCTTTAATAAAGGCAAAACAAGCGAACGGATTAAACTTTCAACTGGGAATGGGTTTATGATTAAGGGAAAAACTTTGTTAAAAATAGTGATTTTGCTTTTGCTCTCTACGGGAAATCTGCATGCAAAACTTTGCAGTAGTAGTGCGGAGAAAAAAACGAGTTTACGAACAAGAATATTTTTAATTTCGAAGTCTGAATTAAAAGACTCGCACGCTAAGTTTTTGCAATCTTCTCAAAATGTCATTGAAACCTACGAACAAGTGTCCAAAAACTTTAAGTCCAATAACAATGTTTTTCTATCCGTTTCTTCCATTATTAAAAGTGCTCACAAACAATTACAAATGCAAGGGCTTTCCGAAAAGGAACAGGCCTCCATTTTATTTAAAATCCACTATGCTCACGTCTTATTGGCCGACCTATGGTACAAACACGCTGGGCGCCCACAAAGCATTAGCTCTGATAAAAATAGATCCTACTTTCAAGGCTTGTTAGCCGAATTAAAAACGCAAACTGAAATTTTTGAAAACAAACACGGAGGCGTTCTAAAAGACGTGTTTAGCTTTGGACCAGCCTCTAATGAAAAAAGTCCGCTAAATCGTTTAGGAATCTCCGCCGAGAGTTTTGTGAATTCATTGTCTCAAGGCTATTTTATTAACGAAACCGTTCTTTATACGAAGTTTGCTCACAACAGAGAATACAAACCCAAAGCCTACAATCACCATGACTTAAACCATCGTGGTATGATCACAAGAGGTTTAGAAAAAAAGCTTCCTGAAATTTACGGTGAAACTGAATTTAATCCTGAAATTAGAGATAGATATTTTCGTGAATCCTATGCTACTTGGCGATATCTAAGAGCGAGAGCAAAACTTCTTTTAAACGAAAAGGAATACGAAATCATGACTCACCTACTATTTCAAAAGCTTTTTGAACACAGTGAACCGCTACACCCGAAAGCCGAATTTAACAGTTTTCAGCTAGCAGAAAGTTTTCATCAAAGCATTTTAGAACAAAACTTCGAAATGAAAATTAACTCAAAGGAAATCTCTGAAGTTGCTGATTGGATTCAATCTGAGCTAAAAAGGATAAGTTTTTAGTATTCTTATTAACGTCTATAAACTGGCCCTCTTAATTGCGGATGGATCTAAGCTTAGTTCGCTAAACCTCTATATATACCTCTTGCAAATTGGAACCTAATTCGGACAAATCTCAACAATCTAGTAATTTCTCAGAATTGCGTGTATTTAGCCGCAATTAAGTGGGCCAATTTAAACTGACTACAAATCTACGTCAGAGCATGTAGTGTTTTCACGGTTGTGATGCCTCAGATCCAATATAGCGACAGTTCACAGAGGCATTAGACTTGCTCCATTAAAAGCCGAGGTACGTTATGCAAGCAATAAACATTTTAATCGCTCTAGCTCTTGGTTTTTCTGCTGGGAATATGATCGCCGGAAAAAGCCAAAATAAATTGAAAGCCAAATACTTAAACTTCATCGAAGAAGTAGCGGATGTAAACAAAATCAATCGGATGAATGGTGTCATCTCTAAGGATTATGCCGAACAGATTGATTTGAATTACAATATGGACCCAAACCTTCGATCTCATCGATAGTAAAAAAGGCTCCCCTATTTACAATTTGGGAGCTAATCGCAATTAATGATTATGTTACAATAAAATCTTTATTCTCTTCGTTTGCATCATCGCTGTAAGCTTGCCGAATCCGTGAATTTTTAGTAGTTTAGCAGGCAAATTCAGAGGAGAATGGAATGGCAGAACAACTATCGGATCGATACTCACACAAAGACGTTGAACAAAAAATTTATCAGTGGTGGCTGGATGAAAATCACTTTGCCTCCGAAGATCAATCCACAAAAACTCCTTATGCCGTCGTCCTTCCTCCTCCAAATGTAACCGGCCACCTACATATCGGTCACGCCTTAAACACCACCATTCAAGATTGCTTAGTTCGCTGGAAACGCATGTGCGGTTTCAATGCCATGTGGATGCCAGGAGCAGATCACGCTGGAATTGCCACGCAAAGTGTGGTGGAAAAAAACACCTGGAAAGAAGAAGGCAAAAGTCGTCATGACATAGGACGGGAAAAATTTGTTGAGAAAATCTGGGCCTGGAAAGAGCAATACGGTGATCGCATTAATGGCCAACTAAAAGCCTTGGGATTATCACTCGATTGGGATCGAGCTCGATTTACTTTAGATGAAAAATCAAACGCAGCTGTAAGAAAGGTTTTTGTTCAGCTTTATAAGGATGGTCTTATTTACAAAGGAACAAGACTGGTTAACTGGTCTCCTAAATTAAGTTCTGCCATTTCTGACTTAGAAGTAGATCACCAGGATACAAAAGGCAGCATTTGGCACATTCAATATCCAATCGAAGGCAGTGACAAAACTCTTAGTGTTGCCACCACTCGTCCTGAAACTATGCTTGGAGATACCGCTGTTGCTGTTCATCCCGAAGATGAACGCTACAATCACCTAATTGGAAGCATGGTACTATTACCGTTAACGGATCGTAAAATTCCAGTAATTGCCGATGAATATGTTGAAAAAGATTTTGGTTCTGGTGTGGTTAAAATTACCCCAGCCCATGATTTTAACGATTACGAAGTAGGTAAAAGACATAACTTGCCTATGATCAACATCCTAGAAAAAGACGGTAGCTTAAATCAAGAAGCTGGTAAATACCAAGGCTTAACAGTTAAAGATGCAAGAGAGAAAGTTCTTGAAGACTTAAAGGCCGCAGGTCTCTTGGAGAAAGAAGAGCCTCATAATTTAAAAACCCCACTTTGCTCTCGTACTGGCTGTGTGGTGGAACCTTTGTTGTCAGAGCAGTGGTTCGTTTCGATGGAAAAACTCGCTGAGCCAGCGAAAGCAGTTGCACAGACAGAAACCATTAAATTTGAGCCAGAAAATTACACAAAAATTTACCTGCATTGGTTAAACAATATTGAAGACTGGTGTATTTCCCGACAACTTTGGTGGGGACACCGAATTCCGGTTTGGGAATGTGCGGATTGTGAAAAACAAACATGCACTGAGGAGCTTGAGCCATCTAGCTGTGAGCACTGCGGAAGTAAAAACATCAAACAAGACGAAGACGTTTTAGACACTTGGTTTTCCTCCGCTCTATGGCCTTTCAGTACGCTGGGCTGGCCAAAAGATACTGAAGCCCTAAAAACCTTCTACCCTACTGATTCTCTTGTAACAGGACATGATATCTTATTTTTCTGGGTCGCTAGAATGATCATGATGGGGCTTTATTTCCAAAAAGATGTTCCTTTTAGAACCGTGTATCTTCATGGCCTTGTAAGGGACTCTCAAGGAAGAAAAATGTCCAAGTCTCTCGGTAACTCAATCGACCCGCTGGAAATCATTGAAGAAAATGGAGCGGATTCCCTTCGCTTTACTTTGCTACAACAAGTAGCCTCTGGAAAAGATCTCAAGTTTTCTCAGCAACGCCTAGAGGGCAACAGAAACTTTATGAATAAAATTTGGAACGCCACTCGATTCGTTCTAAATATGTCGCTTGAAAACTTTGAGGTTCCAGCAGAAGGCGTTAACGCTGTTGCAAACTCTGATGAGCTTTCTATTGCAGACAAATGGATTATTCAAAAACTCAAAGAAACCACAAAAAATGTGAACCGCGCCTTAAAGCAATATCGCTTTTCTGAAGCAGCGAATCTTCTTTATAGTTTTACCTGGAACGACTTTTGTGACTGGTATTTAGAATTTTCTAAACCTGTCATTTACGGAGAGGATAGCCCTCAGAAGAAAGCTACCCAATTGGTATTGGCTCAAGTCTTGAACCGTATCATTCGTATGCTACACCCTTTCATTCCTCATATCACAGAAGAAATATACCAGAAGCTACCAATGAAAAGCGAGGCCTGTATTACCGCACAATACCCAAGCCTTAAAAATGATTCTATATGGCTAGAACTAGCGAGTGAAGAAGCGGCCAATGAAATGGATATCGTTAGAGACACAATTGTGGCCATTCGTAATATTCGTGGTGAGAACCGCATTAGTCACAGCGAAAAAATTAGTGTTCGCCTAAGTCCGAGCAACGAAGCTTTACAAACAATGTTAGAGAACAACCGCTCGCAAATATTAAATTTAGCCACTGTTGCTGATTTACAAATTGGCGAAGCTGGTGATTTGATGAAATGTGCCGTATCACCAATTGAACTTGAAGTTGGAAACATTCAGGTCATTGTGCCACTAGAAGGATTGGTAGATTTTGACGAAGAGATCAAGCGCCTGAATAAAAACATTGAAAAAACTGAAAAAGAGATCAACGGGATTTCGAGAAAATTAGGAAACGAAAACTTTGTGAAAAATGCTCCTGCAGAGGTAGTAGAAAAAGACAAAGTTCAATTGGGAATCTTAAAATCTCAACTCGGTACTCTAAGAGAAAGTCTTTCTCGTTTACAATAAGGTTTTGTAAGAGTTTAACTAGACAAATTAAAATAAAAGAACACAAACATAAAAAGCCATTCCCAAAGGAATGGCTTTTTTATTTCTAAAAATCATTTCTAAACACTAATATCCCCTGCCAGTTGAGTGATTTCACTCTCAGGAGAGTTAGCAAGGAAAGTAATCAGATCGAAGAAAAGTGTTTTTATTTGAAGCTTTTCCTTATTTAATTTTCCTTTCTTTTGATAAATCCGTTAAAAACTGTCAATGAAGGAACCATTGGGACGTCGATGCCACGCAGCATGTTGGGATTTATGCTCCAAATCTACTCTAGCTAGGATAGAATCAAAAGGAACTTCCACGAGAAAGGCAACATGAGCAAACTTCTCTACAATCTCGAAGGAATTGTTAAACGTCATCCAGATGGTTTCGGTTTCTTCATTCCTGACGACAAAGAAAAAAAAGATATATTTTTACCTAAAAGAACTATGGAAGGCATAATGTCTAACGACAGAGTCTTGATCAAAGTTTTTTTAGACCCTAAAAAAAATGAACTCTATGGTGACATTCAAAGAGTATTGAGTCGCTTTACAAATAAAGTGGTTGGAGTCTTTCATAACACCAACGACAAATATGGAATTCTTTTAGACAAAGAAAATCATTGGGGCGCTAATCTAGTGATTCAGAAAGAAGATTCCAAAAATGCAAAAGAGAACGAATGGGTTGAAGTGGAAATAAACACTTTCCCTGGTCATCCCAAAGGATATACCGGAAAAGTAATCCAAGTGATTGGTCACCGAAATGACCCTGCATTTGACACTAAACGAGCCATTGCTTTGCACAATATCCCTGAAGGTTTTAGCAACAAAGCCATCGAAGAGTCAGAGAGTTTCGGTTCTAAAATTGACCTAAAAGGCCAAGAACATCGTGTTGACCAAAGAGATCTGCATTATGTGACTATCGATGGTGTAACCGCAAAAGATTTTGATGATGCCGTTTATGTAGAAACCAACAACCGTGGATTTTTACTACGAGTAGCAATCGCCGATGTGAGCCATTATGTAAAACCAAAGACTGCCTTAGACAAAGACGCCTACGACAAAGGAAACTCAAGTTACTTCCCAATGTATGTGGTGCCAATGCTTCCAGAAGCTTTGAGTAACGAGCTATGCTCACTAAAGCCGAAAGTAGATCGCCTAGCTATGGTAGCCGAAATTCAGATGAATTTTCGCGGTGACTTTGAGTCTTACAAATTTTATGAGGCCATCATAAACTCTCACGCTAGAATCACTTATGGGGAAGCCCAAGAAATTGTAGACGGCTCTTGCCCTGAAAAATTCTCTCACGTAGAAAATGATGTAAATCGAGCAGCGGATCTTGCTAAGATTTTAATGGCAAAACGCTTTTCACAAGGCAGCTTAGACCTTGATATTCCAGAAACTGAAATCATCTTGGATGAATCAGGAACTCCAATTGATATTATCAAAAGTGAAAGACTCTTTGCACACCGCCTGATCGAAGAGTTGATGCTTGCGGCAAACGTGGCTGTTGCCAGATATTTCGAAGACCATGAGTTAAATGGGATCCATCGTATTCATGAAAATCCTAACTCAGAAAAATTAAAAGTCCTTGAGAATTTTTTAAGTAACTTCGGAACGAAGCTTTCTTTAGATGGCGGGAAAATTCAGAAGAAAATCACCAAAGCCTTAAAAAAATATGAAGGCAAACCAGAACATGCCATTTTATCGCAATTGACTTTGCGATCAATGCAACAAGCTAGGTATGCCAGTGAGCCAGTTGGTCATTTTGGTTTGGCTTTTGATCATTACACCCATTTTACCTCGCCAATTCGTCGATACCCGGATTTGTTGGTTCATCGAATTTTGAAAGCGCATATTTACGGTCCTAAAAAAGGGCATTGGGCGCCTAGCGCTGAAGAACTTGCTACCGCAAGTACCCACTGCTCAGCAACCGAACAAAGATCTGTAAAGGCAGAACGATTTGTTCAATCCGTAAAGCGTGCAAGGTTTGCAGAGAAATTGGTTGGTGAGGAATTCGACGGTAGAATCACATCCATAGCTCGTTTTGGTGTTTTCGTAGGATTAAGAGCATTTGACATTGATGGCTTGGTACGAATTGAGGAGCTAGGAAATGATTACTTTATCTATGATGAAGAAAAGCTAATTCTAAGAGGAGAAAGAAGCGGCTATCAATACAAAATGGGCCAAGATGTAAGAGTTTTGGTTGCTGCTGCAAATCCAGAACTGGGACAAATTGATTTTCAACTGGCAGATAGCGCCTTTACACCATCGAAGAAAGATTCTAAATCTCGCCAAAGAATTCAGAAGAAAACAGATAGAAATCGAAGTGGTAAAAAATCTGGCGGTAAGAAATCTGGTGGAAAGAAGTTTTCAGGGAAGAAGTTTTCTGGCAAGAAATCTAGTTCCAGTAAAAAATCCTCGAAGTCTTCTTCAAAATCTACAGCAAAGAAGAAATCTAGATCAAAAACAAAACGTAAATAATGACTTCATCACAATAGAACTTATCAAGTTAAGTTGTCGAATAAGTTTCACAGTTCAAAAGGGGGATATTTATTATCCCCTTTTTATTACACACCAAATTCTGTTCGCGGAAAGATCTTATTTATTCCAAAATCACTAAACAAAAGACTACTCAGCAGTATCAAGCTATTTTTCAAATTAAACGAATCTTAAGTTATCCAATGCAAAGCCATTGCCTCTTAAAAGGCAAAGATCTACCTTAGCAAATATGAGAAACTATATTTATGTGATAACTGTATTATTTGTCCAGCTTCTAAGCCCTAATAGCTTTGCAAGCTATTCATACTCAGAGCAACTCATCAAAGAGTACAAAAAGCTTATTGAAGAAAAATATGTTCTACTTCCTCATCGTGGGACTTATGTATTACCAGTGAATTGGAATGATAACCCCAATAATCAATTTTACGAAGGTGTCTTTGAAGACAACCAAAGGGGTGACTTTGTTCGTCCTTTTGAAGCAGAGGTGCAAGTCTCATTTAGCATGTTGACGAGTAAAAATATTTTTAAAACACCATGGCATGCCTTTGTCGGTTACACCAATCACTCTTGGTGGCAGGTTTATAATTCTGATTGGTCTAAACCCTTTCGCGAGACCAATTACATCCCTGAGTTTTATATTCGCAGGGTTTTTGATGAACCTATCAGAGTTTTAGGAACAGATATCATTGCCTATGATTTTGGGATTGTCCACGAATCCAATGGTCAAATCCAAGAGCTATCGCGAAGCTGGAATCGCCTTTACCTACGAGGAACTTTTGTCATTGGAAGCTTCAGTCTGAGCCCTAAATTTTGGTACCGAATTCCTGACAAAGGCGACAAAGATGATAATCCCACGATCCAAGACTATATGGGATATGGAGAACTCAGAATTAGCTATGAGGCTGGAGAAAATCAGTACAGTCTTTTATTAAGAAAAGGTAAAAAGGATTATGGAGCGGCCGAATTCACCTACAGTTACCCTTTTGCAAATAACCTAAGGTTCTATATGAAAGCCATTCACGGTTATGGTGCCTCACTACAAGATTTTGACAATGAAACAAGAAGCTTAGCTTTAGGATTTAGCATTGAAGATTTGCTTGCCACTGGCGAGTCGAAAGAGACTGCAGTGGGTTCTCAGTAAATCGATTACTGCCCCATTACCATTAACCAGAGGCAGACAGGCAAAGCAGGCTGCCCATCAAAGCTCTTTTTTGTTTCATAATTTTCCCCCTGAAAAAGCTTAAAAAAGCTGAACGAAAATTCAGGGGAAATGGAGAGCTGAAAGAAATATAGGACTGTAAATTAAATACCTGTAAAAATACTTTCGAAGGCCTTAATGATCGAACATTCGTTGAGTTTTTTCACTATTTATAAAATTTCAACAGGATAGATTTTATATTTCCAATGACTTAATTTTAAGCATTAAAACTTTTAGCCAAAGCCTTCTTTCCTACATTCTACAAAATTCAAATAGAGAATTCTTTGCCACAGAGCATCTTGGTGCTATGATTTAGCCCTAAGCTTGAAGGGGATAAAATGGCTAACTTACAACGCAATCAATGGATCGGTGGAACTTTAAAAAGTGCGAATCGCTTGCGCCAAATCGTTGCCGTTTTTGCTAAACATGGTTTCCAAAACATTGTTGAAGAACTAGAACTTGGAAAATATTTTTTCCTAGAGAAATTTAGCGGTTCAAGCATGGAACAATCTTTCACTACCGCCGAGAGATTGAGAATGGCTTTAGAAAGCTTAGGCCCCACTTGGATTAAATTTGGACAAATGCTAGCTAGCAGGCCTGACCTTGTGCCTGAAACTTTTATGTCTGAGTTAAAGAAACTACAAGCGCAAGTTCCTGCGATGCCATTTGAAACCGTGCAAAGAATATTAAGCGAAGAATACGAGCGCCCTGTTTCTGAGATCTACCGAGAGATTGAGCCCATTCCACTTGGTGCCGCTAGTATTGCTCAAGTTCATAAAGCTACCCTTCACACCGGCGAAGAGGTTGTATTAAAAGTACAAAGACCCAATTTGGAAGAAGCCATCAATGATGACCTTCAAGTTCTCTATACTTTAAGTTTGCTTCTAGAAAAATATCGTCCTGAACTTCGAGTTTTAAATCTAAGCTCTATGGTTGAAGAGTTTGCTTCTGCCATCGAACAAGAACTAGATTTTTACATTGAAGCTAACAATATGGATCGCTTCCGTAAAAACTTTTTTGCCGACCCACATGTCGTCATCCCAAAGGTTTACAACGATCTCTCTACCTCAAAGGTCTTAGTTCAAGAAGAACTCAAAGGTAAAAACTTAAACGATCCTGAGGCTTTTAATCAAAAAGGTATTTATCCTCATGACGTAATTCAGATTGGAATTCGCGCTTTTTTTAAAATGATTTTTAAAGATGGCGTTTTTCATGCGGATCTCCACGAAGGAAATATATTTGTACTTCCTCATCAACAAATCGGCTTGATCGATTTTGGCATGATTGGCTATCTATCGCAAAAATCTCGTGATTCTATTGCCGGCATTATGATGTCCATAGGAAATGAAGACTACGAACAACTTGCTTTTGAATTTTTAGAGTTATCTCCTTATTCTTACGATTGTGATGTTGATGCTTTTACCCACGAAATCCAAGGCTTGTTCGCTCCATACCATGGCCTAAGCTTTGCCAATTTTCAAATTGGTAAATTATTATTAGATGCCACAAGAGTCGCAGGTAAGCATGGCATTAGCTTGCCTAGTGATTTAATGCTTTTATTTAAATCCATTCTTACCATCGAGGGAATGGGCAGAAGCTTAGGAGAGGATTTTGACTTACTAAGTTTTTCCAATGAATTTGCTGTTGAAGTTATCAAATCAAAGTACAACTTTGATCGCCTTGCAAAAAACTTAGGAATGATAACAAAGGATTCGGCGGCTCTGCTCACTGGCTTGCCTAGACATGCAAGGCAAGCCCTTAGAAAACTCAACTCTCCAAATTTTCACTGGAAACTACAAGTTGAAGAAATGCATGAGTTAAAAAGAGGTGTGGAAAAAGGTTCCAACATTATCTTCTTAGGCCTAGTAATTAGCTCTATGCTAATCTCTGCCACGGGAGCGATGTTTATTCCAAACTCAACTTTGATTGGAGGCATTCCAGCGATAAGCGCCATCCTTTATGGATTAGCAACTTTCACTGGTTTTGTTGCCGTTTACAATTACATTCGAAAGTAGATACACTGATTTATTCCAGAACAATAAGTTTCGCTTTTTGAAGGTCAATATAGTTTGAGTTCATAAAATGACCTTTAAAATTCCTTAAATAAAAATATATATTTTTCGAATCATTTTTTGAAACAATATTTAGTAGATAAAGTTTTTTCTAATCACAAAAGCCTCTTCAAAGTGAAAATACTTTTATAGAGGCAATTAATTGTCTTTTAAAAATAATTAAATTCCTTAGAAAACACAGGGTAAACTACATGCACTTTCTCGCTGCATTCAACATGTCCACATTTATTTGAGCCATTGGATCAAACCAATCAAATGCTTGAAGTTCTGATGTCCAATAATATTTTTGCTTTTTATAATTCCATTTGGCCTTGTGATACATCATATTGTCGTAGTCAGTAAAACCGTCCCGTATTCTTTTATATTGTAAAAACACATTACCAAGCATTTCATCTATGAAAAAAGCTTTTAGTTTTTCTGGTTCATTTTCAAAACCATTTGAAGGAAGACTAAAATCAAGACTGATTTCATCATTATGAACCATGTAGGTAAATTTAATCATAGAGTCATAGGTAATATTACTTATATCGATTTTTAATTTCTTGCCAGGCAAGTAATTCACTAGGCAAGAAATTTTTTCTTTTACCTTAGGCTCTTTGAGTAAATTAAATACCCAGTCAACTTCTTGCTCAGAGTCCAAACTTGCTAGAGGCAGAGAAATTCCTTTAACTCCATAAGAGGATCTAAACTCACTGATTCTCTTAGTGTGCATTGCATTTTTAACCTCTTCGTAATTATTATTAATATAAGTATTGTAGCTATCTTTTAGAGCAATCAAAAAGTCTTCACTTGTTCCATTCGGATCCAACTTGAGTACCGTCACTCTACCAATTAAGCTATTCCACTCCGATTGAGTTAACGCATTAAAGCTAGCTTTTTGAAGCAAAACACCTGAACCATTACTCGTAAATTTTCTAATGATTTCACCTACCACTGGATCATTAGCTGAACGCTGTGCTAGATAGTCTTTAATTAACAGGAGAGATTTTGAAAGTTCAAAATAAAAGCTATCAAAGTTTTCCATTGCTGATAACTCTATTCCTTTGAAAAAGAAAACCTTTAAATTTGAACTTTCTGCCAAACCTGGAAACTCTTGTTTCAAAAGTGCCTTGAGCTTTTCTAGATTGGTATCAACAATCTCAATCTTCTGAATCTCTTTCGTGTTAAAAATTTGATTGCTCTTGATTTTACTTGTCTGTTTATAAGTAACTTTTAACTGACTTGGTTCTCCTGAAAAAAGTAGACTTTTCGCGTAAGCTAGGCTTTCCGTGGCATAATCTGTAGTTGTCGGCATACTTAAAATTTGCGGACTATGGTTCAAAAAATCAATCCCTGGAAAAGAATCCTGTTCTAATTGAAATAACATTCTCGTATCGTAAAAACTATAAGGACCATATTCAGCCTGTGCGTCAAGAATTGGTATAGCTTGAAGACCTTGAGCAACAAATTGACTTGGCTGAAATTCCATGGATATTTTAGCATGATGTAAACTAGAATCTTTAGCGTCTATTTCTTCATTTTCAAAGCGAATCGAATCCCCTTTGTCCAATCCAGAGGCTTTCAAAAAACCAACAAAACGTTCTTTTGATAATTCCGATTTCAAAAACTTCAAAACCGTGGACGCCCAACTTTCGGCAAAGCGTTCATCATTTTGAAGGCTTCCAAGATAGGCCAAGCGATGAGCTTGTTCGTGAAGCACTAATTTCATAATCTCATCATCAGACATTCCATCCATCAATTCAGTAAAATAAATTACCCTTCCCAATGGACCTACTTCGGTTACAGCCCGAACATATAACGAGTCTTTCTCCCCAGCCTTATATCCAATTTGCTCACTAACAAATATTCCGTAATCTTTGGCATTAGAAGTATTTTGCCATTCTTCTTTGATTCGAACTGTCTTAGTTGTTGTCCCGTCCGAGTTTGTTACAGTTTCTGTTTCACGAGAAACTACCTGCATATAGTATCTTGAAAGTAACTCACTAAGCTTGATTACTTCTCCAGAAAAAATCACTAAAGTTCTATCTAAGTCTAAAAGCATTTCATTTTTCAAACTCATTGGTAGATTAGAGTTTCGAATTAAAGCCTTTAAAGCTTTGCCTTTTGGATGAACCACGTCTCCTTCAAAATTCACTCGAACACACTTTGCCCCTTCTTGAATACAGTAGTCTCCGTTTCCTGATTTATTTCCTGCAAATAAATTGAGGCCGCTAAAGAAAACCGCTATTGAAACTGCTCCTAAAATTTTACTTCTCATATTTCACTCCATATATTAAAAAATTATTTTCTGTTTTTTGAAATTCTTGTTCTTGGAAAAAGTTGCAGACTTAGTTCATAGACTTCAGTCTTCTCCCCTTCCTCTAGGTACTCACACAACTCGTCTCTAAATTTGCGCATTCGATTTTTTGCTTCTTCTAACTTAGAGACATCAATTGCCATTGTTACGGCACAAAACTCTCTTAAAGTTACGGCCACTTCATCTAAAGATTCTTCCGCATCTTTAAGGTTAGCCTTCTGTCTTAACTTTAGTGCAGAATTAGGAACATCGTAACTAGTGTCTAACTCTTCTTGAGCTGGTTCGTACTTATCATTTTTCTTCTTTAAATAATTTAAACGAAGCATTCGATCGATGGCCTTTTCAACTTTAGATGTACTTAGTCCAAGCCTACCAGCGATCCAAGAAGGACTTGATTCATAGTCTTCTGTTTCCATTAAACTAAGAATACTGTAATAAATTGGATCAGAAACAATATGGTAGTGATCCGCTTGAAGCTGTAGACTTTTTTTAGAGGCTTTTAAATCTTGCTTTTTACTTGTTTTGGAAATTTCAAAGCTCTCTAATATTGAACTTTGTTTCTCCGGAGAATCGGGAATCTCCTCCAAGATTTTACCGGCTAATTTACGACTCAAACTTCGTTTGCCATTTAAAAACTCTGACAAAGCAGCTGGATGCATTCCTATGCTCTTTGCAAAACTTCGAAGCGAGTAGGAGCTGTTTTTCTGCTTCCTTCTTGCCAATTCATTTTGTAGATAATTTCTAAGTTCTATTTGCCCCTGCATGGAACTATTCATAGAAGTTCTATTGATTTTTTACCACCAAAAATGTAACAAAGTGTTACATCTTATATGTAACAGGAAATTATTACTATTTCCTTTTCCCGATACAGAGTTCTAAGGCCATTCATTTCGATTATAGCCTTTGAAATAGATTGTTTCCCTGAAAATTGAGGCTTGGCCCATTTCACCAAGTTAGCCCATAAGTTCATAAAAAAAGTGAATGTTTCCTAGCTTCAAAAGCTAAGCTTAGAACATGATAGTCAAAAACAAACTAACCCAACTCATTCATTAAGAGCCCTGGTACATAATTTAGATTTACCCATAGCCCTAGTTCATTTGTGTTGGGAATCGAGATAGTTGCTATGAAAAAATATATGATCGATTAATTTCATAAAAAATGAATTGATTGAAAAAACAAAAAGAGACCTAACAAGGTCTCTTTTCTTCCACATCAATTTCCACTTTAAACTACAGGATTACAGAAGTATTCAAAACATATACTGCGGCCATACTTACAGAGAAAAACATCACTGCGGCCCATTCTTTGGCTATACTCATATAGTACCTCCTTGTATTTTCCAAACTAAGTTTGGAGAAACAAGCCCCATTCCCTGGGGCTTTGATTTATTATCCTAATAAACTCAATGCCATTTCTTGCGATGAGTTTGCTTGCTTAAGTACGCTCATACCAGACTGTAGTAAGATGTTATTTCTAGTAAGCTCTGCTGTCTCTTCAGCCACATCTGTGTCTCTAATTCGAGAGTTGGCAGCACTTAAATTCTCATCAAACACGCCTAAGTTATTCACTGTACTTTGCAGGCGATTCTGAAGGGCACCAAAATTAGCTCGAATGGCGTTTACTGATACAATAGCATCATCCACTCTTGCGATACTACTTTGCGCTCCTTCTTTTGTAGCAACACTTTCTGCAAAAACACCTAGAGCCTCTAGGGAAGAGTTTGCAGCCGAAGCATTAAACGAGATTCTATCTTTAAATGGATCGTTATGAACTCCAACTTGAACATCAATCACACCACCTGTACCGTTCAATAGATCCGTATTATTAAATGTTGTCGTCTCAGTTACACGTTGTACCTCTGACTTCAACTGTTGATATTCCACATCCAAAAACTTTCGCTCTGTATCTCCGATCGTGTCTGAAGCCGCCTGGATGGCTAACTCTCTTAATCGAATTAGGATGTTTGAAACTTCGTTTAAACCACCTTCTGCTGTCTGTACCAAAGAGATTCCGTCATTCGCATTTCTTGTTGCTTGACGTAGACCTCTAATTTGTCCTCTTAACTGCTCACTAATCGCTAATCCTGCTGCATCATCAGCGGCTTGGTTAATTCGGTGACCCGAACTTAATCTTGCCATGGATCTTTCTAGATTGTGTTGTAGTCCTCTTAGGTTTTTACGAGCATTTAGGGAAGCTACGTTTGTCATAATTCTTAAGGCCATTTTCTATCCTCCTTGCATAACAAAATCCTCCTTGATTTGTGCCATTCTTGGCTTTTCGCGCGTCCTTGCACGAACTGGTTAATATATTCACTAGTTTTCCTGCTCGAACTAACTTAATCTTTAAGTACAGCTCTCGCATAATACTGATCGACAAAAACTTTGTATCTCTAGAGTCTAGTTTTATTAAATTTTAATCTTTTTTTAATCTTTGTTTTTGAAAGTGCATCGCACATAAAAATGTAGGCAAGCTTTTATGCTTGTTATTTTGACTGCTCAAGAAGTGTTTTAGAAACTTCTTCGCTTTTTAGTTGTTCTCTCCCCGTTTCCTTTTTTTGAAACAAAGAGATAGAAAGTTTTAAGACTTTCTTTTTTAGTCGCAGTTTTCCTGCTATGTTCTAAAAGTTTTTTTCTTTTAGTACATCTCTAGATCTACCTAGAGCTTTCTTTTTATCCAAAAGCTTTCGCTTTCATCTTTGTTTTTTATGAAAACATTTTTGCTTTCCATTTTGGAAGTTTTTATCTCCCCTATTTTTCCCGCATCTTTATTAAGTGTGGGGGGTGTTGCCCCCCGATTTGCAGGAAACATTTTGAATACAATAAGCCTTAGTAGCCCACTATTCACTCCGGGTAGGAGTCAAAAATCTAGAACCAATTCTCTTAATCGTGATTAGTAATTAAGAGAAACTCTGGTTCAAGAGTGATAGCGCTGCATTAGAGGACTGGTTGGCTTGAGCTAGTACAGAAGTACCTGCTTGCATAAGAACATTGTTCTTAGTCAATTCGGCAGTTTCTTCTGCGATATCCACGTCTCTAATTCGAGAGTTCGCTGCTGATAAGTTTTCTAGCGCGATACTAACGTTATTAATTGTCGACTGGAGTCTATTCTGGACCGCACCAAAATCTGCTCGCATGGCAGAGACACTGACAATGGCAGAGTCAATTGCGCCGAGAGAGTTTTGGGCTGAAGCCTTATCCGCTACACTGGTTAAATTAATCCCTAGTGCTGCACTGTTCGCATCCGCTTTAGAAGCATCAAACGATAATCTATCAATATTTGGATCGTTACGTGTACCAACTTGGAAGTCCAAGATTGCACCTGTACCACTTAAAAGTGAAGTACCATTAAATTCGGTTCCATCTGCGATACGGTCAATCTCTGATACTAACTGATCGTACTCCACATTTAGGAACTGTCTTTCTACTGGGCCAACCGTATCAGAAGCTGCTTGTACCGCTAGCTCTCTTAAACGGATTAGAATGTTTGAAACTTCGTTCAATCCACCCTCTGCCACTTGCACCAAAGATACACCATCTTGTGCGTTTCTGGATGCTTGTTTAAGACCTCTAATTTGTGCTCTTAAGTTTTCAGAGATTGCCAGACCTGCGGCATCATCTCCAGCTCTGTTGATTCTGTAACCTGAACTTAGTCTCTCTAGGTTTTGATCTAGATTCAACTTTGTCCCCATCAAGTTACGACGAGCATTTAGGGACGCAACGTTTGTATTAATTCTTAATCCCATTGTAATCCTCCTCCATGAAGATTAATCAATCGTTTCACTTCCATCCTTGAAAGTGATGTGGGTCCTCATGACCACACACTAACCTATCGGTGTCTCGTTTTGAATCTTTACAGCAAGTTTCCCTTTTTGAGAATTTCTCGACGAAAGTATCCTTTAAACTCGCTTAAGGTCTTAGAAAAATCCCAAATCACAATACCAAGGACTTGCTACTCGCCTGTTTTAAGCTAGATTTCAGAAAAATGACCAGACCTTTTAACTAGTATCCAAATGAACTAATATCATTTTTTATCAATTCGCTAAGAATATGTTTCTCTTCTCAAGCAGTTAACAGGGCATTTATTTTTTATGTATTTATATAGAGAGATTTAAGAGAGCGATTTTTTAGGTAGCTCCATATACTAGCTCTAAGATTCTTTAAAGATCTCTTAAAACAATAATTTCCAATACTCTATAGAGAGAAGATAAATTATAGCTTATAGATTGTAGATAAAAGTTAGTTAGTTAGTTAGTTAGTTAGTTAGTTAGTTAGTTAGTTAGTTAGACTGATAGTCAGAGACTTTAAGTGCAAGCATATTTTACTTGTTTAAAACCAACTGCTGCTTTTTGATAGTATAGTTTCTAAACAAAGCCCCGCCGGCCTCAGAGTTCCAAATTAAAAATAAAAAAATGAGACTGTAAGAAATTTTGTGTATAGGATGTCTTAACACTTCTTGAATTTCCAAAAAATTATCCAATTATTTGCATCTATGCAAGTATTTTCTATAGTTATTTATTACTTAGATAGTTTTCTGTAGACATAAAATTAATATTAACATTCTGAGCACCATGCCCAAAAGTGAATAGCTTACGCCCGTTCAAAAAAACAATAAATCGAAATGTTTTTGTAGTTGTCATAAGGGGTCCAGCACCATTATTTCCACATAAATAATCATTCGAGATCACAAAAAAATTGGTTTCAAGATAGCGTCTAAAAGAATCAATGCCAATTTTTTCAATCAATTGATTAAGAAAAAAAGTTTTAAGTCGTCGCTCGTTTGGATCACGAATAGATAGTTCTTCAAGGTCAACTATTTCATAAATTGAATCTGTAAGTAGATATAAATTTAATGGTGTGTCTGTGACCTCACTTTGCACTAGGATGCTCCAAATCCCACCGCATAAACATTGGGTGAGGTTTCCGCCAGACCAAGTAGAATTTCTGCCAGAATATATAATTCTATGAGAATCTCCTCGAAAGAAGAAGCTTTTAAACCCCACTTTTTCAAGGTAAAGCGGTGTTTCCTCAGTTAAGATCAATTGCACTACGGGCCGGCCCACACTCATGTTAAAATGCGCCACTCGATCAATATTTTTTCCATAATGCTTCCAATTGTCTGGGTTCGTTGCGTGAACTATAAAATAAGTATCCTCACCTTTTAGGTCTACTAGGGGGTAGTTAAATTCAGAATCATAGGTCCAATTAACAACATTATTTTCAAGGGAAAAAGTTTTATTCACCCATTCCGCGTGAGCACTATTTAGAAAAATCAAAGAAAAAATTAAAGTTAGAAAAGACATCAGTATTTTATCCAGCAAAAAATGTTCCAAAAATGAAGGGCTTATGCACTTGAATATACTGACTTTTTTGGTATCTTATAGCAAAGGTTGGATCCATTGACGAATATAAGGAGTTGGCTGTCAAAAAAGCTAACATTCCAACTCCTCAAGGATTTTGTGCCCTCCTATTCTTTAGAAACATATATTAAATCAACGTCAGAAGTAGCTATCTTACCATTTTTTACAAGATATCTAGATCCACTCGAGCCTCAAAATGGGTGGAAAGCTGAGCAATGACCTGTCCCCAGTTCCATTTAGGCGTAGTCCACTTCGTTGTCACGCCCTTAACAGCCAGATAGAGAAGTTTGAGGAGTGAATCATCAGTCGGGAAGACAGCTCGATTTTTCGTCACCTTTCTCAACTGCCGATGGAGGTTTTCTACAATATTGGTGGTGTATATGATTTTTCTAATGGGTTGCGAATATTTGAAGTAACTGGAAAGTGTAGACCAGTTATTTCTCCATGAATTTACAACTACAGGATATTTTTCGCCCCACCTTTCCGATAAGACATCTAAACTTTTAAGAGCCTGCTCTTCAGTTGAGGCTTGATAAACAAGCTTTAAATCCTTTAAAAATTCTTTTTGGTGTTTTGAGCCGACATATTTTAATGAGTTTCGAATTTGATGGACGATACAGATTTGAACCTCTGTTTTTGGAAAAATGTTAGCAATCGCTTCAGGAAAGCCTTTAAGGCCATCTATACAGGCTATGAGAACATCTTTTATGCCACGATTTTGAAGATCAGTTAAAACGGATAACCAGAAGGTCGAGGACTCATTTTCGCCAATATAAATCCCTAAAACATCTTTTAATCCATTTTTATCGATACCTGAGCAGGTGTAGGCTGCCTTGCAGACAATCTTGCCATCAACTCTCACCTTGTAGTGTATGGCATCAAAAAAGATAACAGGCTAAAGGATATTGAGTGGGCGCGACTGCCATTCCTTGGCGTGCTCAAGAATCTTCCCTGTAATGCTAGAAATGGCTGTTGGTGAAATTTCTAAGCCGAAATATATCTCCTTCACATGACTTTCAATATCACGTGTAGTCACACCCTTTGCGTACATGGATATGATTTGCTCTTCGAGTTTTGAGCTGACCCCTTCGTACTTCGGGATAGCCTTGGGTTCAAAGGTGCCATCACGGTCTCTAGGGATTTCAAGATCTACTTTCCCAGTGATGGTTTTAACAGATTTCTTATAACTTCCATTTCTAGAGTTTGATGTTTTCTTACCTTTTGAATCCCGATGGGAGTATCCAAGGTGGTCTTCAAGCTCTGCTTTCAACATCGTTTCCATTGAATTTTTGAGCATTAGCTGAAGAGCGCCTCGCTCAGCAAAAAGATCATCCATACTTTTTGCTGATTTTAACGCGTCGTTGACTTTTTCTGGGTCGAAAAGAAACTGGTCCTTTTGGTTCATTAGAATTTCTCCTTGTTAGTTTTTTACAAACAAGAAGTGATTTCGTCACCAAAACACAAAATTATCTACAGAACCAAAAAAAATAGAAAATAAAAAAACAGATTCATCATCAAAGAACAGCGAGATCTACTCAGCATATCTTTTCAGTCACTTTATTCTACATAGAGATTAACATCTGGGTATGGAACTCTTTCGTTTATTAAATTTAAGCGGGTTGCATAATAGACCGCAAAGCGAAAGTTTTTGTTGTTCACCGACCTACATTCGCTGATATCCAAAGTCAATTCAGAGTAAGTACTGCCATCAATTGATTTGTTAAAAGCCAGTTTCTTTGCACAAGTAATTTCGTTCAAGTTTAGTGTTGTTTCATCCACTCTACACCCATCCAAAACACTTGGGTAATAGGGCCGCAAAACATCGTCTATCTGAATACCTTGCTCTTTATTTTGCTCTCCACATAATTGTCTTTCTACTTCTTCAAAGCTAAACTCCTCTTTCCACGGAGAACCAAAATTAGTGGTTTGAACCACAATATAATAGTGATCTTTTTTGTCTGACATAGAATGAGCAAAGTTTGCTAGAAAGAGTAAAAACACAAAATATTTCATCATTTAAAATCCCGCCTCGGGATTTAGGGTATCATAAAACTGTTAAGCCTATATATGTTGTTTCGAAGCACTAGAACTTATTATAGGATTTCGATATTTTTTAGTCGGTGATTTTTTTCATGATCGTCTAATCTATTTGCAGCAATCAAGCTTTTAGAGCGAATAAAAAAGGGGCCTAGCAAAGCTAGAACCCCTACCCCCTGATTGGAAACGGGAATATTAATTTGCAGACCTTCTGCAAGAATTTGGTTTTGAATCTTGTAGGTCAAATCTTGGAGCTAAAGGTAAGTCCATGATTTCAGCTTTTGCCACTTCGGAAATTCTTCTTTCCTCTAAAAGCTGGTCAATATCCTTAACCGATCTAGGCATTAAGGACTCATGAAGTAAAACGGCATCACGATCTGCAAAACTATCTTTAGCAGTAAAACTTTGCCATTTCTTGCTTAAGTTTGATTTCATTTTTCCAAAGAAACTATTTGAGTAAACCACTTTACCCGTTTCTGTTCTGTAGTAGTTTCCTTTACGGAGCGCTAGCTTACGACGATTAAACTCAGCTTTCGTCTCAGGGTCCCACTCAAAAATCTTTTCTTCTGCATTTTCGTAAATCGTTTCTAGTTCCGGTCCTAATACAATTCCTTTTTCCGCTAAAGTCTTACCTAAAGTTAAGAACAAATCCCAGTTTAGTAAGATCGCTTCTTCCGCCATCTTTCTTGCTTCCTGACTCATTCTTTCTTTTTCTTCGTTAAAAATTAGTCTTTGCTCTGGAGTTAAACTAGCAATCATCTCTGCAAGAGTTTTTCCAGCTGGAACTGTATTGGTGCCAAATCTTTCCGAGTTACCCCAAATTAATATCGAAGCTTCTGCAAGTTGGCTTGCTCGCTCCATATCGTTACTCTTTCCAGCATTATGGCTTCCGTTTGCAGAAGTTAAAATTTCTGCAACAAATCCACCGTACAATAGAGCCATTTCTCTTAAAACAGCTTGTTCTGTTTTTTCTACTCTCTCTAACTCTTCTGAAGTTTGCAAACCAAGATAAACGATAGAGCGTCCGCCGATGTCTGTGACACCTGGGATGATATATATGCCTTTAGACTTTTGAGTATCTCCAAGTAAAACTTTCGTTACGATCTCGTGTCCTGCCTCATGGTAAGCCACAAAAACTTGCGTAATTTCAGAGGTTTTTGGGTAATGCTCATAGGCCTTACTTTGCAAATAGATTTGGTCTCTATATCCATCCGCTTCTATGTTCAGGTAGACACCCTTCGTGTGACGACCATAATCATCCGCTCTAGTAAACTCGTTCGCAGTCGTTTTTTCGGCATCTAAACTAATCTTAACCGCTTTTCCAGCAGGAACTCTACCCGTTAGACTATCGATTAAAGCTCCAGATAATTGCTCATGAACAAAACGGTGAATACTACGGCCTTGCTCTTCTACTGAGTAACCTTCCTTTGCCATTGCTTCTAAAACTTTGTCTCTTTCCTCGGGGGATTCAAAATAGAAATCCCACCAATGCGTCTCCGTTGTCGGTGCAAAAGTTTTTGTAATCATCTCGTTCATCTTTAGGGCAAACATTTTATGAATACTGCCATGACTCAATGGAGAGAAGAAATACATATTGTCCATACCGATACGAGTAAGTGTTGCATCGGAAAAATACTTTCTTAAAAGAGCTTCTTGGGCATTAATTTTACCAATGTTCTTTTTGTAAGACTCGTGCATGGCATCGAAGCGAATGTTATCAGGCAAGGTCTTAGGAATCCCCTCATACCATTCTTCCCCCGCATTTCCAGTAATCACAAAAAGTACATCCTTCATTCTTCGACCATCAATTTCTGGTTCGTCAAAATAAGGGTAAAAGTTTTTGATTAACTCTTTATTTACGTTAGCAAGTTCATCTAAAACTACGATCAATCTCCCATTGTGTCGATCGTATTCTTTTTGAAACTCAGAACGTCTATCTGGTTGTTCAAAATCATGTCCAAAAAGTCTTTCAAAATCTGCTTCTGACTTTAATTGATCGGCATCCACTCTCCAGACCGCAGACTTTTCACCAAATAGCTCTTCGGCTAAAACTTTTGTGGTTTCAGTTTTACCAGTCGCCGATTTACCAAAGAAACCAAGCATAGTGGCCTTTTCAGACTTCTCGTTATTAGCATCAAAATTTTTGTTTCCTTTGATACGCATGCTTAAAACTCTCTGAGCAAGTTTCTTAGCAATGTTCTCAACGCCGTAAACACGTTTTATCATTCTTTTTTCTAAATCACGAATGTATTGGATCTCTTTATCAGATATAGGATCCATTTTTTTCATTTCTTTTGTTTTGTCTATCTCAAGCTCAAAAGACTCTCTATCATCATTTAAAAACTCAAAAGCCAATTTAGCAGTACCATCCACTTGCTCACGAACATCGATTCTAACTTCAACGGAATGGTGCTCGCTTAAAGTTAGTTTTCCATTCATCAAGGCAGCATCAACCACAGGTTCAACCAAAAGCTTAACCTTCTCACCCATTGGGCGAGCTGCATCCTCAGCATTAAAAGCATAATTTTGGATGTATTTAGTAAGCTCTGGAGTCCATGTAAGCTCTACTTTTCCCAATTTAGAATTGGTATTTGTTCTAAGGTCCTTAGCCAGCTTAGTTAAATGGATGTCAGTGATCTTCACCAATCCCTCAGGAGAAATTGGTCTTAAAAGCAAGATATTGGTAATTCGAGAGCCTACTTCTTCTGAAGTTCCTTTAGCATCTTGTGCATCGGCAGTGCCTGAATTTGGTCGCCTCATAATGGAGGCTTTTAGTAGACGAGGGTTCTTAGCCACAGCTAACCATTTTTTAAAAATCTCTTCATAGCCCTGAGCCTTTCCACGAGGGCGGCCATCTAAATGACGATCCGCTAAAAGCTCAATACCATTGTTCGAAGCCATAAATAAAGTAGCTGGAAACTCTAAGGTTTTTAATCCACCGTTTGGATTGTTTACCTGAATGATTCCCTTTTCTAAAAATTCTTTCAAAAATTCATTTTTATTAGAGTAAGACCAGTCGTGTAACTCATTAAAGAACATAACTGCGCTTTCAGGGCCTAAAGTACCAGGAAGATTTCTTCCCCCATTGGCTCGCCATTCAGGGTTCTCTTCAATGTGGTACTTGGTTTCAAATAAGCTTCTTTCTTCCACTTTAATGTAACGACCACCTGAGTGCTCTATTACGAAATCAAGAAGTTTAGGAAATTCTCCGGAACCAACATAGCCTGTTGCTGAACCAAGCTCTGACCATAAATCCGCTTGTTTGCTCATGATCTTTACACGATACATATGTTTATCTAGAGCTTGATCGTCTCCTGGAAACATTGCCTGAACATAAGCTTCAGCCGCAGTGTCTTTTCCGGTTCCAGGCAAACCAATCAACATCAAATGCTCGGGCTTAACTCGACGAATTCGACGATAGTTTTTTCTTTCAATATCGATGATCTTTTCGATCACTTCAGGTTGTTCAATGATTCCAGCTTCCAACTGCTCTTTGATTCTATCAATTCGATCCAAAGCAGTCATTCTGTCCTGATCTTTGTAGAAATAAACATCCAATTGATTTCTTATAAAATCAAGATCTTCAGAGCTATAGCTAGGCTGGAGCAATGAGAAGTCATTACCTAATTTCTTCATTGTTTCGCTAAGGTAATGTGGTAGCGGTTTTGTCATAGAATTAACGGTAGCTCTTAATTCAGTGATGTCTTCTAAAATACCAGTTTCATGATTGGAACTACCCTGCTGATTTTCAATAAACATCCATATCATCACATCAAGAGTGGCAAGCAATTCTGCTTTTTGTTTTTCTAAAGGCATCGATCTAGCGGGCGGGTTTTTTGCTTCATTGTCTTGAATCAAATCCGTCATAGATTGTAAAGAATCGGAAATGAAATAAAAACTATCCACTGTAAAGCTACCAGAACTGGTATTCTCAATGGCGCGAAAAACACGATTGATACCAGCTACAACTGTTTCGTATTTTTTATATCTAAGTAAAACAGAAAAAGCTGCATGAGTATGTGTATACTTTTTCGACCTTTCCAAAATGTGCATAGCACGGTAGGCCGACACAGCCTCTTTTTTGGGGCCATTTTCCATCGCGGGGATTAATTTCTGCTCAATGACCTGCTCTTCCGTTAACGGAATTTTCTTGTTTTTCTTAGGAGTTTTGATCCCAGATTTTTTTGAACTTGATTTTGATTCTTTGTCATTTCCCGAATTATTATTGTCGTTGTCTCCGTCGTTTGCCGTAACCCCCGTTACAAATGACAAACAAAGAAGCATTGCGACGCATGCGCGCGCAAGTTTAGATGCTAACACCCTTCCCTCCTCAAATTGATTTCCCAGCAATATCCTAGAGCAAGCACTATGCCAAAAATGGACAAGGAAAAGATGCCTACATTATCAGCGATGCTTATAACATAAGAAGCTTAAATATTAATCTTAATGATATTTAAACAATAATTACAGATACTTATAAGCCAACAGCTCACCTAATACGGCCACTAAGTATAACTTATGCTTCATTGCGACAAACATTATTACAAAACTCATTGAAGCAAATACCTCAAAAGCTTACTTTTTAAGCTGGTATTTTGAAGTATCTTGTACCCAAAAAACCTACTAATTTTAGGTATATAACTCATTTTGATTTAGGGTTTTGCAAGTTTTTTAGTGGATTCTTTCTATAGGATAAACATCTTTGCTGGATTAAAAGTTTCTATAAGGCCGACTAATATAAGCTAGTCAAAGCGATTCAAAGGCCTATAGAGCCCCTATTTTGGCTAAAAACAAAAAAAGGAGCTTTAAAAGCTCCTTAAGACATTACTTTTTTTGATACCAACAGAACGAAAAGTTCTCTGGCTCTGAGTGCTCTTGCTTTTTTACAAGTTCGAATTTGTCTTTATCAAACTCAGGGAAAAAAGCATCTCCCTCATACTCTTTTTCAATTTCGGTTAAAATGATTAAGTCAGTATGAGCAAGGGTTTGCTTGTAAATCTCTGCCCCACCAGCGATCCAAACTTCATCTCCAAATTTATCCGTTTGTGTTTCACAATACTTATAGGCTTCAGCAATACTTGTAACCACCACAGCATCATCACGCTCTTTGGGACGATAATCTAAGTTTCTGGTTACGATCACTAATTTACGATTTGGTAAGCCACTCGGAGGAATAGACTCATAGGTTTTTCTTCCCATGATCAAAATTTTCCCCATAGTCTGGTCTTTAAAAAATTTAAAATCTTTTGGAATATGCCAAGGAAGTTCATTGTTATTTCCAATTGTACGATTCCCTGCCATAGCGGCGATTTGAATTACTCTCATTGTTTGTTCCTTGAATGATAGGAGGACCATCTCCCCCTTCTCTATATTTTAAATTGCTATCCTTAGAAGTCTATCGCTTTTGTGAACTAGCAGATTTAAACCGCTACGATCCCTTTAATGTGAGGGTGTGGATCATAACCAGTTAACTCAAAATCTTCGAATTTGAATGAAAAAATGTCTTTTACATCTGGGTTGATCTTCATTTGAGGTAGGCTTCTCGGCTCACGAGACATTTGCAATTGAGCTTGCTCAAAATGATTTGTGTAAAGGTGTGCGTCTCCTAGGGTATGAACAAAATCACCTAATTCTAAATCACAAACTTGAGCAACCATCATCGTCAGTAAAGCGTAACTGGCAATGTTAAAAGGAACTCCTAGAAACACGTCCGCAGACCTTTGGTACAACTGACAACTCAATTTATTATCAGCTACATAAAACTGAAAAAACGCATGACAAGGAGGAAGGGCCATATTGCTAACTTCCCCTACGTTCCAAGCATTTACAATTAATCGTCGAGAGTCTGGATTGGTTTTAATTTGCTCAATCACATTTGTGATCTGATCAATACTAGAACCATCGGCTGTCGCCCACGAACGCCATTGATGGCCATAAACAGGACCTAAATCTCCGTTTTCATCAGCCCACTCATCCCAGATGCGTACGCCATTTTCTTTTAAATATTTGATATTGGTATCACCACTTAAAAACCAAAGTAACTCATGAACGATTGATTTTAGGTGACATTTCTTTGTAGTCACTAATGGAAATCCCTCTGCCAAATTAAAACGCATTTGGTGGCCGAAAACACTTTTAGTTCCCGTACCAGTACGGTCTTCTTTTAAAGTTCCTTCTTCCATTATTTTTGCCATTAAATTTAAATATTGTTTCATCCACGCTCCTTGGCTTAATCTTTTTAACTTTAACAGAGTCTTAAACTAAAATCAGCATTAGAGGCTTTGCATTGAAAGGGAATTTTGTTGGTTTTTCACAGGGATTTCTTTGATAAGTTATCATAAAACTTGAAGTATTTGCCTTTTCGGCTTAAAAGATGCTCATAGCCAACGCGCTGCAGGAGGTATCAGTGGAAATTCGCGATCCAATTCATGGCCCAATTGAGGTGACTCCACTATTTGAAGCAATCATTGAACAAGCTGCTTTTCAGCGCCTACGCAGTATTAAACAACTGGGCTTCGGTGAGTTTAGTTTTCCAGGGGCAACTCACAACCGCTATTTACATAGCCTTGGCGTTGGTCATCTTGCCGGTTTAATGTTTGATAGTATTTTTCAGGGCTACCCTTTTGAACGGATGGAACAAAAATGGCGTTTACGCCAATGCACAGTTCTTGCTGCCCTTTTACATGATATTGGTCACGGACCTTTAAGTCATACCACTGAAGAAGTTATGCCGATGTTGGCTGACTTGAACATTCCTTGCTACAAAGGCAGAGAGAATCGCCAAGCCACTCACGAAGACTATACTATCAAGTTTGTTACAGATTCTGATCTTTCCAATGAAATTCGTCGCCAGTTTGTTGATATTGACCCTATTCATATCGCAAGTCTTATTGATCGTAAGATTCCGGCAGAAGATGATTTCTTTATTGTAGACGGCATCAATTTTCGACCAATTTTAACGCAAATCATTTCTTCAGAGTTAGATGCAGATCGCATGGATTATTTAGTGCGCGATAGTTATTTTACTGGCGCTCCATATGGTAAAGTGGATGTAGACTGGTTGATTTCTAGCTTAAGCTATCACCAAGTAGATGGAAGATTGCAACTCGCCATCAATCGCAAAGCAATCTACACTTTTGATGACTTTTTAATTTCACGTCACCATATGTACTTACAAGTTTACTTTCACCATAAAGCCATTGTTTATGATGAAATGCTTCATCGCTACTTAACTTCAGAAGAGTGTTCTTATAAATTACCGGCAGATATCAATGAGTATTTACTATATACAGACTCCCATTTATTCGAACACCTGCGCCTAGCAAAATCTTCCTGGGCAAAACGAATATCACAAAGAAAGCCTTTTAAAGTATTACTAGAGATTCACCATCTCGGAGAAACCACTCGCACCGATCAAATTTCTAAAACTTTAGATGAAGCAGAAATACCAAAAATCGTTGCTTCCTCAACCGCTCGCTTGTCGAAATATCACAACACAGCCAGTGAGGATAACTTTTTGCAAATCTATGTGACCGATCAATACGACCACCAAACAAAGCCTTTTCCTATCGAACAAGTAACTAAGGTGTTTCAATCCTACGAAGGTACTCGTTGCGTAGACCGTATTTACATTCCTCCAGAAAAGCACGAAGAGGCAAAGGCCTTATTCCCTAAAATTGATATTGGACAATAATAAAAACTTTGTTCAAGGCTTTACTTAGGAAATTGTTCTGGCTTTATGCTTGGGTTGAGAGCTTTATAAAAAGTGGAAGAGATTTCCTTTAAGAGCAAAAGCTTTACAGCATATGCAATCACAATCATTGGCAGCAATCTTTAAAAAGCTCGGTGAGATTATCTGCTAAACGAGTAAAATCCAGCGCTTTCAATAATACAAAGACCATTTTAATTCTTTGGTTTTCTTTTAAAGCTAATTGTTTGAGAATTTAAAAATTCGAACAAAACCTTTCCAACAAGTTTTTTCCAAAACTTATTGGTGTTTATCTTTAAAAGACGAAAGCATTACAAGCCGAATTGAAGTAAAACAGTTTTTACAAAAGTCTTTTGTCTCAAAATAATACGTTATCTAATAATACTGAGAGACAATTAGACTCTTACAAGCTTCCACAAATTTAATTTCCTAATCAAGCAATGCTCTTTAAAGCTTGAGCCCAGTAGTTCCGATAGTTTAGGTATGAAAAACTCAGATTCTGGCTTCAGCTTAGTAGAACTAATGGTGTCCGTTGCAATCGTAGGCATTCTGTCAGCGATTTCAGTTCCCAATATTGTCGCATACAGCCGAAGAGCAAATCAAAAAGAAGGCCTAGCGATGATGGCGAGTCTTTACGGTAATATGCGGACCTCAAGAGCTCAGTTGGAGTTTTTCCCCGGTGATTTTGTGGCTGCTGGCTTTAGACCTGAGGGATTAATTAACTACCATGTCTACCTTCAAGATGCTGGAGGCTATACGCCACTCTACCCAACAAACTGGTATTGTAATGAAGCTTGCTTCACCACAAACGTAGTCAGCTGTGAGGTTTTTAGGACTGGAAGTTGTGATGCCAGTGGAACTTCCCTAGGGCAGCATATGGCCTGGACAGCTTCTCCTAATGCAACTGTAATCAATGGAACTTTGAAGGCCATTTGTGATCCTGGCTATCCCGATGACCAAAGCTTTCTGGCTTGTGCATATGGAGATCTTGGTGGAGACAATCCGAGTGTCATCTCTGTAGATGAAGGAAAAAACCTTTTAATCCTACAAGATGGTACGGTAAGCAACTAGCTTTTTAAAGTTCTACTTGCGGCTTAATCCCTGATTTGGCAATTTAGAATAGTTCTTAGCTATAAAAATCAGCGCTAAGAAAAACAAACTAGCAGCAACAATATACGGACTCGTCTTACCAATGGCTTGATAAACAAAGCCACCAGCTGCCGGTCCAATGATTCGTCCCAGTGCCGACATGGATTGATTCACTCCCATCAATTGCCCCTGCTCATTGGCCTCCCCAGAAAGAGAAATACTTCCTAAAAGAGACGGATTTAATAAGCCATATCCTAAGGCCAAAATCGTTTGAACCACCAACATCGACCAAACGCCTGTGGTAAAAGAAATGCCCGCCATACCGATTACCGACATGATCAATCCAATTACCAGAAGCTTTCGTTCACCGTATTTAGGCATCCATTTACGAATCAGATAACCTTGGGTAAACACCATCATCAAACCAATATAAGCAAAGCCATAGGATGCAAAACTTAGAGACCAATCAAACTGTTCTTTTACAAAAAGAAACATCGTGGACTCCATATGAGCCATTGCCACCGTTGACAACAAAGTAGTAAATAACAAACTTCCTAAAAGCGGCTTGGTTACAAATCTTGAAATTTGTTTTACTCGTGAGCTGCGTTTTGGCAAGTTTTGGCGCATTTCTGGAGTTAAACTTTCTTTCAAGATTTTTATCGCACAGAAAAAATTTAAAAAACAAATTCCACTTGCTATTAAAGCAGAAAAATTCAAACCAAAAGGCGCTTCCGTTCCTAAACTTCTACCGATGTCTCCGAAGATTCCACCGATGAAAGGACCAAATACAAAGCCCATACCAAAAGCAGCACCGATCAAACCCATACCTTTTGAACGTGAGTCCTTATCTGTAACATCGGCGATATAAGCCATAGCCGTTGATATGTTGGCACCAAAAATACCTGCCAATGCTCGTGAGGCATAAAGCATCCACAACTCAGTACTATAGGCATAAAAGAGAAAACTCAAACTAGAGCCGAATAAAGACAAAAGTAAAATTGGTCTACGTCCAACTCGATCACTCAGTTTCCCCCAAAATGGTGAAAAAATAAACTGCATCAAAGAGTAGATGGTCATCAATAAACCAATCTCTAAAGGACTTGCTCCTAAATCCTTGGCAAGATAGGTCGAAAGAGGAATGATCATTCCGAAACCTACTAAATCCATAAAGACGATTAAAAAGATAATTCCTAAAGCTTTTTTGCTAGCCTTTTTTTCCATTGTGATCCTTAATAAAATAAGCTTACACGAGTAATGATTCTTTGTTTATAATCACTCTCATTTGGGAAACCATAACCTATTACGCAATTTACATTTTCGGCAAAGCGTAAATGAGCTCCTAGTAATAAATACGCGAAGGCATTATTACCACTGATCCATTCAATAGCCAGTCGTCCAGTATCATCAGTAAGTTGGCGATAGTAGCCAAACATCAATCCACTATTGCTTTTCTCACCATCGCTATCAACGAGGCGCTTACTAGAACCAAAATACAAACCAACTCTTGTACTTTCATTTTTTCGAGTAAAAACTTCGGCAAGACCATAAAGAATTTGAAAGTTTCCATCAGATCCAAGAGCAAAATTTCTCAGGCCAAAAGCCGATTTCCATCGCGAGTTTTCGGAAGGAGCATAAACACCTTTTACATTTAATTGCAGAGAATCTGAAAACTTTTCGCCAACAGGTTCCATATAATCAGCACCCGCTTCCATCGACCATTGAGCATTTTCAAAAACTCCTAAAGTCGCACCTAAACTTGACCAATGATTGTTTCCAGAGGCATTCTTTTCAAAAGTATATTCCTGCTGAACATCAATTCTTAAATAATTTTTTTGCATTACGGTGGCACTAGGAATCCACAGGTCGTTGCTTGGTAAAGCCTGCGCTATTTGCGCAAAAAATAGGACACTAAGGATAGCGTAAATTTTCATCATTTCTTGTTCTCCCTTGGCAGTACTTTAGACTAGCTGAGAAACCTTGCCAATCAACTTTTCACACTACTTTATAGACAAGAAAACACTGAGTGCTTTTCTTGCTTTGAATTTGAGGTACAATAGATATCAATGCTACGTATCTTTGCCTTTCTCATAGTTTCACAATCGGTTTTTGCTAGCTCCTGGCAAGCAGCATATTTGTTCGACTTTTATTCTACGGAAGCTAACTATAATACATTGGAAGAAGAAGAAAGCTTGGGAACAGGAAAGTTTTATGAACTTTATACTCAACGCCTTGATCTTTACTATCGTTATAACAAAAATTGGCGAGTTCTCATTGGTTCAGAGCTTAACTATGCGAGATCTTCGGATAACATAGACGAACGAAGCAATTTTTTGCCGAACAATTTGAATCTTGGTGCAGAATGGGGCATGCCTACCAAGTATGGAAACTTTAGCATTGGAAATAACAATTACTTCTCTCTCTTTAATGTAGATGCAAATACAGATGAGGCTTTAGTTGGAGAAGGAGCTAGTCTGATTCATTTGTATGGAATGTACCAGCTTCAAATCGGTAATCGCCTTGGTCTACACACAAAAATTGGCTATATGTCTCGAACAGATGGTCGCTCAGATCTGAGTACTTATGAAGCCAACCTGCGACTTATCACAATGCCTTTGATTTTAGCCATCGGTGTAGAAGCTTATACTTCCATTACCGATGATGAATTGGTCAATAGCCAAATCACTCGCGACAATGTTACTGAGAACGTCAATGGTGGAAGCTACCATTTTTACTCGGTGAACCCATCTCGGATGGATTTGGTTCTTTGGGGAAATTATGCCTTCAGTGAAAGCGTGGCCGCAAGAATCGGATACAAATCTAGCTTAAGCGGAAACAATACATCAAAAGGTTCTTCCATCTTCTTTAACTTTTATGTAAATTTTGGTGGAAACGATTTTGCCAATGAAGCTTTAGGAATGAATGGCTATAGCATTGATGAATTTGGTGATTTCAAAATTTTAGCGGATGAATACAAAGAAGAAAAATACTTCGAAAAACCAAAAAAGAAAAAACGACGTCGTCGCATTCGTAGACCAAGAAGAAAAAAACTAAAATCCATTGAAGACGATATCTAATATAAAAAACTAAGCATAATAATTAACGAACTCCAAAGGCATCAAAAAAATCACGGATGTCTTTTTTTGCCTGGCAAATATCATCGCACTCAATAAATATCGATTTATGCCGACTCAACTCCCCTTTTAGCAATTGAAACGAATATTTTTTAAGACTTTTTTTCAGAAACTTTAGCAAGACTTTGTTAGCCTTACCATCCACAGGTGGAGCTGCTAAACGAATTTTTATTTCATCATTCACCAAGCCCACGACTTCTGTCTTTTTAGCAGCTGGCTGAACGTATAGTTTTAAGATAAGACCTTGGTTTGACTCAGCTAGATAAGACACGAACACCCTGACCCTTGACCTGTAATCGAGACAATCTTATATTTCTCTTTATCCCTTAACAAGGAATCTTTAAAATAGGAGGAGTCATGGGACGTGGCGATAACAAGAAAACTTTAAAAACAAGACAGAAAACTGAGCAAAGAAAAAAGAAAGAGCGCGAAAAGCGTAAGTCAGAAGCTGCTAAAAAGAAAAAGTAGTAGCCTTTGCTCAGCGATCTAAGAGAGGGCCGCATGAACAAATTAATACTACTTCTTATTAGCTTTATGGCATTGAGTTTTTCAGCCAATGCCCAAAACATCCGCCCTGCGGGTTTAAATGCCTACGCTGGCTTTGGCTTCGCCGAGTTTAGCATCGACGAAGACGGAAGCCAAAACCTCAGAATGGATCGCGGATTAAGCGCGAGCATCGCTGGAGAAAGGGGTTTCGAAGTTTTAAACTCCTACCTAACTTTCACCATCAATCTTTTAAAATCAGAAGGAAACTCCAACTACTCCTATACTCCTCTTGGAGGAACTACAGTGACGGCGACGAATGTGAGCTTTAGCTCGGATTTGTTTCAGTTTGCCTTGGGTTACAAGATAAAATTTATCGATGACTACTGGTTCCGCCCTTATGTGGAAGCTGGTGTAGTGGGTGGATACTACAATTTGAAATACAGTCTAAGTTCTGTGGATAGCGGAAATTTGAGCGATGCTAAAACCAAGGAAAGTCTTTTTGATAGCGGTAGCTACGCTGAGGCTGGCTTAGAAATCGACTTCTCCTCTGAGTTCGGCCTAAAAATCTCAGGACGCCAGATGAAAATGACCACCGCTAAGTTTGAAACTTTAAACAATAGCAAGCTTGGTTATACCGCCAAGGTTGTGTTCTTAAGCGTCATTCGCGCATTCTAAACTTTCAAAGTCTTAATAAAACTAGACCTTTTTGTAACTAGCCTCGATCCGAGGCTATTTTTTTTGGCAAGTATCGCTCTGGACTTGCACCAAGGTATGGCTTTGCTATGATTTAATCCTGGGGAAAAGACTCCCCGATCGCTAGATTCTCAGGGAGGAAAAGTCATGAAAATAGCTCCGATTGATATTGCTCATAAGAGTTTTAAGAAAAAAGCTTTTGGTTTTGACCAAGAAGAAGTAATGGAATTTTTAAGAGCTGTGGCTGATGAAATGGAAGATGTAATCCGCGAACGCAATGCCTTGAAAGAGCAAATGCGCGAAAAAGAATTGTCCATTCTTGAGTACAAAGAAAGAGATAAAACTCTTCGCGACACCATCGTTACAGCTCAGCGTATGTCTGAAAAAGTAAGAGAAGATGCCGAAACTGAAGCTCGATTAATTTTAAACGATGCAAATCAAAAAGCCGACATCATCGTAAAAGATGCTCGTGATTCTTTAAAAGCCGTTTATCAAGAAATTACAGATATTAAACGTGCAAAGATTCAGTTTGAAAGTCATCTTAAGGCATTAGTAAATACCCACCTTAAGATTTTGGAGCAAGGCAACAGCATCTCCCCTAAGTTAGACTTTGTGGAAAACAAGAGCTCTACTACCACAAGCACACGCCCTACAGATCGAAAAGCGAGTGCACCGATTTCACCGGTTTCTACTTAAATGAGATTATACATTTAGAAATTAAAAAAGCAGATCCTAGGATCTGCTTTTTTTATAAAGTATTTCTCAAAATTCACTATTAAATTTCCGTAGCCAGTATGCTTGTGAGCAAGAACATTAAATTCATAAATGCTTTTAAGATCCAATTCTGTCAATTAAATGTAATGAGTGCTCCCTACAAAGTAGTATTTCAGTCTTGAAAGTACTTCAGAACCTTCTTCTAATTCACTGATGGCATGAATCTCTTTGGTCGTTGGGTCGATCGTAATAAATGGTAAAAATGAGTTATAAATGCTTTTGCCAAAATGAACCTCAGCTTTCGCGTTCACTGCTCTCAAAACTCGATAAACTCCTTGAGACAACTGTGTGTTAGCACGAAGCTTTGGTCTTGGAATTAATTCTCCCGAGTTTAAGTTTTTTGCCTTAACCAGCTGGCGACAAAAAAAGACCTACATAGCTAGTAATACTTTCATAAAATCGACTCTACTTTTCATAAATTCTCCAGTATATCTTAGGCTTTGCAGTTTGTAGGCCAAACCCAAACTTTTTAAGTAAAAAGACGTATTTCCTCATTGAAAAATGA
>DJMA01000051.1:0-8430 GCA_002436415.1 Bdellovibrionaceae bacterium UBA6502
AGATCTCTTCGCAATTAGGCCTTTAGCAGGCATTTGTGATACTTTAGCTCCTAGGATTATTCTAGTGTCTTTTTGCACAACAATAGTGATAGAAAGTGGCTTTAACTTGCTATGCTCAAAACTCTCCATATCATCAAACTGAATCTCTGTGATATCACTTAGAGATTTAAGGTATCGATCTTGTTCTATTCTAGATTTATTGGCGAGGTATTTAAACTTTCGAACCATTGTTTTGCGGTTTATATTTAAAACCTTCGCAGCTCTTCGTAAACTCCCACTAGAAATTAATTGCTTTAAAGCCAAGCCATTAATGTTTCTTTTTCGCTGTCTGTAGCGCAACTGAAAGGTGGCATCAGAAAACTCTTTTTTACATAATTTGCAGCGATACCTTTGAATAGGCGTCCGCACTCCTGCACGGACAAAGAAGCCATTTCGGATATGGTTGTTAGGTTTAGAGTGGCATTGGGGGCAAATTCGCTTCATCGCCCCTTATTTTGCAAATTCCTTACCGATTCAATGGCTTAGAGTATTTCATCCGCAATTAAAGGGGTCAGTTTACACGTTAAACCGGAAAAATAGAATATCCCCATCCTTAACAACATACTCTTTTCCTTCCGAACGATATTTTCCAGCTTCTTTTACAGCTGATTCAGACTTTAAGTTAAAAAGATCTGTGCAGTGGTAAGTTTCTGCACGGATGAAGCCTTTTTCAAAGTCAGTATGAATCACGCCAGCAGCCTGTGGTGCTTTGGTGCCGTGAAGTATAGTCCATGCTCTAACTTCTTTTTCACCAGCAGTAAAGTAGGTATCTAGTTGTAAAAGTTTATACGCAGCTTGGATCAAACGGTTCAAACCAGGCTCTTCTGCGCCAATACTTTCTAGGAACTCTTTTTGCTCTTCAGGTTCTAGCTGGCAAATTTCAGATTCTAGGGCTCCTGATATCATAAGGTATTCTGAATTTTCTTTTTCAGCGATATCTGCAACTTGTTTTACCCAGTCGTTTCCACCATTTGAGAAATCATCCTCACTAACATTGCAAACATAAAGAACTGGTTTGGAAGTAATTAGATGAAGGCTTTTCATGAATTTTTTTTCGTCATCATCTAATTCTAGACTGCGAATTGGGTTTCCATCATCTAAACAGCCTTTAATTTTATCCAGAATAACTAGTTCTGCCTTTGCTAGTTTGTCGCCGTTCTTTGCTAGTTTACTAGTTTTTTGGTGGCGCTTATCTACGCTTTCCATATCTGCTAACATTAATTCGGTATTAATGACATCGATATCACGAGATGGATCAACACTTCCTTCAACGTGGATAATGTTGTCATCATCAAAACAACGAACTATGTGTAAGATGGCATCCGTTTCACGAATGTTTGCTAAAAACTGATTCCCTAGGCCTTCCCCTTTAGAAGCACCTTTAACCAAACCAGCGATGTCTACAAACTCCATACTGGTTGGGATTACTTTTTGTGGTTTAACGAAACTGGTGATTTCATCCAGCCTCTGGTCAGGAACTGCCACAACGCCAACATTGGGATCAATGGTACAAAAAGGGTAGTTAGCAGCCTCAGCGGGTGCCTTTGTTAATGCTTTAAAAAGCGTACTTTTTCCAACGTTTGGTAAACCTACGATTCCACACTGAAGTGCCATAGTTTAATTTCCTTTTTTCGTCTTTTGATTAAATTCTTCCATTGCAGCTTTCTTGCCCTCTTGGACAAAACACTCAACAGCTTTGGTGCTTCGATATAAAAAATCCTCTAAGTCATTTTGCTCGTCAGATTTAAATTTTCCTAAAACCCAAGAAGATACATCTTGGCTTGGATGGCTAGGTCTACCAACGCCTAACTTTAAGCGCATGTATTGGTTGTGTCCTAATAGTTGATGAATGTTTCTTATGCCATTTTGTCCGCCGTGACCGCGAGAGCTTTGAAACTTCATTTGGGTGAAAGCTAAATCTATATCATCATGTAAAACCAATAAGTTTTCTGGTTCTACTTTGTAATAACTCATTAATGGAACTACAGCCTCTCCACTAAGGTTCATAAATGTTTGAGGCTTCACGAGTAGACAGTCCTTGGTTCCCATTTTTACTTTATAGGTGAGAGCCTTTTTTTCTTTCTTTTCGGTAGCCATGGGCTGAGATCGTAAAATTTCATCGATCACCATAAAACCAATGTTATGGCGAGTTTCTTCATACTCTCTGCCTGGATTCCCTAAACCAACGATTAAAAACATAGGTTAGCTTATACCTTGATTCTAATTAGGGGGCCAGTCTAAAATACTTCCTTTTTGTGCTTTGGAATTACATTTTTATTACTAAATACCGATAGTTAGCTTTAACTGGCCCCTTTAATTGCGGATGAGATTGTTTAAATCCTTGAAATCCTTTTCAGTATTCATTTCACAAAGAAACCAAATGCGGACATTTTAAATTTTACCAATGATATTTCATAGTTCTTAGATTGTATCCGCAATTAAAGGGGCCAGTTTATATGATTTAGTGCCAATCTACGGCCTTTCCCTAAAAAGTTTGGCATTTATCGAGGTCCCATTTCGATTTGATCTGAAAAACAAAGGGCGACAAAAGGCATATTCTTAAAAACATCAGTGATTTCAGGTGTATAAATAGGGTGGAATCAATTCTGCATTGTAAGAGGGCATGAAAAATATGTCTCTCAAATTCAATACAATGCATGCAATCTTGCTGGCTAGTTGTTTAGGAGTTTCCTTGCCGGGATTGGCTGAACCAGACATTATGATTCAAAATGTGAGCGTTTCTCAGAAGGCTATGCTGAATATATTAAGCACCAGCAAAATAAATTTAAAATTTGCCATTTGGTTTCCACAAACTGCCGATGATGTCAGGAACTATTTTAATTATCATAAAGATGTCGAAGTCTTTCAAATGATGAAATATCTAAACACTCATCTTGGTTTTGGTTTGGATCAAGAAATACTAGAAAGGCATTCGTATTTTCATGATTTGCCCAAAGTTATGCAGATGTATGACTTAAAACTTTTCGGATACAAGGGGTGGCAGCCTGAAATTGCGGAAGCATTTTTACGCGAGACTTTGAAAGTATCTGTTGAGACCATTAGGGAAAATTTTCCTAAAAACGAATTTGGAAATTATGAAGTGGATTTAGCGACTCGTTTGCTTTTCAGTTTTGGATTGAGCGATGCAACGATAGCAAAGCTATACCCAGAAGAGCGAGTTCAAAAGATAATTCGTACCGAGTTAAAAGATTTGAGAGGTCAAATCAATCATATTGAAGACTTGGTGAAAGATAAAATGGCGAGAGCTAGCTATTTTGACTCTTTAAGTTCTGAAGAGCAGGCTAAAATTAAATTTTTAGAATACATTTCGGACTTTACGGTTCGAACTGAAAACAAATTGGCGATGCTAGAATATTTCAAAGAGTTTATTAAAAGCTCATCTATGCTAGAAGAGCATCGTGAATTGATTGAAGACTATCGTTCTCTAAAGGCTGAAACGCAAGAAGAGAAAGAAAAGAAAAAAGACTTTTTAGATAAAAACATGGATAAAATATTTGTTTATGTGATTTTAGAAAAAGAGGCTGGTCGGGATTTAATTGATCGAATTGGTCTTGATGGTCTTATTGAACTATTTAAATTCTCAGAGTTTTCTTACCCTAGGGTCCTGCAAGACTATGTCGATAATTCAAGAAATGACAAAACTCAGAGAAGAAAAACTCTGGTTCCTCGGACTCTAAATTTTGGTGAGTTAATACTGAAGGAATTTAAATACCAAAAAGAGAAACTATTAGGCCCTCTTTGTATTGAGTCTGCAAACTAAAAAAGACGAGCTTTACTGGCTCGCCTTTCTTTAATCAAAATGTATACAAAATTAAGCGTATACGAAATCGATGTGAGTTGGAATGCGTGTTAACGGGTGAAGAGTAACTTCTTTGATTTTAGCTTTCTTACCGTTAAGAGCAGCATCTTCAGATTTCAATTCGAAAGTTACGTCTTCGTGACGTTGCTTCTTCATTTTTTCTCCGAATTTCTCTTCAAAACAGAAAGTAAGGTTCTCTTGACCTTTTCCGTAAATAACAGCTGGAGTTAATTTTTTAGCGCGAAGTTTTACGCTTACAGATTTACCTGTTTGTCTTGGTTCTACGTTTAGTTCGATTGTACTCATATTCTTGCCTCTTCCTTACTACCTATAAAAATAGCTGACTCACAGATTCGTTACCATGCACTCTTAAAATCGTCTGGGCAACTACTGAAGTCATTGAAATCACTTCAATTTTGTCACATTTTGCCGCGTGGTCTGCTAATGGGATGGTATCTGTGACCAATACCTTCTCTAGAGCACTATTTGATAAGCGTTCTATCGCAGGACCCGAAAAAACCGGGTGTGTACCAACGGCGAAGACTCTTTTTGCACCATTTTTTATCAATGTGTCAACTGCTGTTGTAATAGTTCCAGCAGTATCTATCATATCGTCCACGATAATGGCAGTTTTTCCGCTTACATCCCCAATTAAATGGTATGCCTTTGCCTCATTTGGCCCGCTGCGGCGCTTGTCGATGATGGCAATACTCGAATCAATGCGCTTTGCAAAGGCACGAGCACGCTCAACACCACCAGCATCAGGGCTAACGGTAACGAAATCTTCTCCATAACCATATTGCTCACGAAAGTGTCGTGTTAGAGTTGGTATTCCGTAAATGTGATCAACTGGGATATTAAAATATCCTTGAATTTGGCCTGCATGAAGATCAATAGATAATACTCTATTAGCTCCGGCGGTCGTTAAAAGGTCTGCCATAAGTTTTGCCGAGATCGGGCTTCTAGGTGCGACCTTGCGGTCTTGTCTAGAGTATCCGTAATAGGGAACTACCGCGGTGATTCGTCTTGCGGAGGCTCTCTTTAAGGCATCCATGATGATAAAAAGCTCCATTGCGTGTTCGTTAGTTGGGGGGCAGGTGCTTTGAATGACAAAGACATCGGCTCCTCGAACATTTTCCTGGATCTCAACTTGCCATTCGCCATCAGCAAAGCGTTTCACCATTGTTTTACAGAGAGTAGAACCAGCAGCTTCGGCGACTTTTGCTGCGAATTCTGGGTTGGAAGTTCCGGCAATAAATTTTAGACGACTCATGACAACTTTATAGAGGGCGGTTTGTAAAAAGTCCATTAAAACTCTGGGCATGTAGGAAAAGATCTCCCTTCGCCTTAGTGCGAAACAAAGACTGAAGTGCTAGGGTTTAGAGACTGATAGATTCTTGAACTTTTGGTTAGGATTTTCAGGGCGAGAGAGCCTAAATTCTAATTTAAGACTGGTCAAATTGTTTACATTCAAAAGAGATATTTCAAAGCTTGGCTATTTCCTCTGAATATAAACATACTTTTTGTAAACTTCTTTCGACGAGAAATTAATATGAGGAGATAATTAATGAAAAAAGTCACTATGTTTTTAGGAAGTTTATTATTGTCTACAGCGGTTTTTGCTCAATCAAATACAGCAACTACCCCTGAAATTACTGCTGCTCCAACTGAGCGCGGTAGAATCGAAGTGGGTTTAGATTTGGTTTCGCCTTTATTTAAGGGTGCTGGTCTATACACGGGTATCGCATTGAGCAATAAGTTTGTTTTGCAGGCACGAGTTTATGATTACACTCTTGAGGAATATTTATTTTTAAATGGCGATTATAAATTTAAAAACTCTGGAGCTGTTTTGGCCTTGGATTTTTATCCATTAGGAAACAAGCGTCATAGTGGTTGGTATATTTCTGCTGGTGCGCAAACGGCAAAAGTAGAGTTTTCATCTGAGTTCTCTGATTCTAACTCAGAAACTGTAACTGGTGCTCGTTTAGGTACAGGTTATTCTTGGTCTGGAATTCGTTTAGGCGATAGCATGGGACTTAAATTTAAAGTAGGTGCCGCTTATGGACCGACAGCCACTTATGAAGTTCGTGGAACTGGTGAAACGGAAGTTTCTGGTGGATTAGACTTAGATGGATCTGTTTCCATTATTTTCTAATTTTTGAATATACTGTTAAGAAGCCTGAAGTCCTAGCGAATAGCTAGGACTTTTTTTGTTGGGCATTACAAATGACTATCCTGGTGATTGAAAACTGTTGAAAAACTCAGGTCTTTTCTGTCATAGGTTAATGCCTGATAAGAGCGATTGCTTGGTGGAAATTTGAGTATAAGCCTATCTTCATCACTGGTGATTACGGGTGAATACTCTTGATTGCTCTGCCAATAGCTGGCAATGCATTTGCTCGTTTTTTTCGATTGAATTTTGCAATGAATGAATTCATAGATGGATAGCTCACCATCGATGGCGATGAACTCTTGAAAATATTGAGATTGCATTTCTATATTTCTATTTTTTTCGTCGGAGATGCTTTTCACCGAATCAAAGGAAGATTCTAGAAAAGGATATACATAGTTGATCTGCCTGACTTTTATAAATTCACTTTTAAAATGAAAGCTCCATTCCTTTTCACTTTCAGTGTTAAAAATGATTTCAGGAGAATAAACATGGTCGGCCTTTTCTAGAGTTGATTTTTCTGGGTTTGATACATTGAGGGTCGCTAGAGGATTGTCGGAGCAATTTGCTTGTGGATAGATGATGTCATCGTAGGCGTTTGGAGTGTATACTTTGGTATATAAGTTTTTGATGAACTCTTCTTTGTTTTTGAATGGCTCAATTTTTTCAGTCTCATTTCCATAGTAATAGAATCTGGGTAGTAACATAAGGCTACTGAGCTCTATTGAATAAGATGAGCTAGAGTTACAGTCATTCGAATTTAGGTTGCAGGAAACCATTGTTAGGCCAATTAGGCCTAAGGCGATGAGTTTTTTCATTTGTTACTCCTTTAGTTTATGGGCTTATTATATCTTTGCAGCTATTAATGCTTTCAAATAACTGGAAGATATTTTCTTGATTATTTGGCTCGCCATCTACGACGGCTCTATTTAAAACTTCATCTTCACAACTCAAGTTAATGATTTCATCAGAACAAGAAGCGAGAGAGTCAGTATTTAAATTTAGGTCTTGGTTGTAAACGGCATTAGAGATTTGATTTAAAGTTGCTGGGTTAAAGCTGAAAAAACTTCCCCAACCAGGATTGGCCCAAAGCTCATTTTGACAATCATTAAGATTCCAACCAAAGCACTGGCTCAGTCTATCACAACTGGATGTGGGAAGAACGTAGAGAGCACTGTGAATGGGGGAGGAGTTGTTGTTTTCCTCGGAAAGATGAACAGGGTTTCCAGTTTCGAAACCGCAAGAGATTAAAAAACTACTGATGAGAATTAATAATAAAGGGCTTCTAGTCATTTTTGATCACCTTGGTTAAGGGAAATAGCTGAATGCCAAGTTGGTAAAGTCTTTCTGAGCTTTGTTTCTGATGTTTTTTGCTCTCAGTTTGATAGTGTGCTCTTTCTTCCATTCTATTTTCCTGGGATTCAGTCTCTAATTCTATGGCAAGCAATTCTTTTCGGAATGCTTGTAATTTTGTTTTGATTTTTTGAAACTTTGATTCAGTCAGTTTTAAGCTTAAGGCCGAAACATCTCTGTCTTTGCGATCCACTTCATACATGCTGTGAACGGCTAATCGCATCATATCACTATGGTATTTCTTTACGAGTTGAGAGTAGACTTCATCCCCCGTAGAGTTGATTTCTTGTCCGGGGTATAAAATATTATCCTTGAGTTGTAGTAGATTTTTATGGAGTAAATGTTTAATGATTTTTTCAATTTGTGGGTAAGGAAAGTCTGCAATAAACAGTTGTTCTAAAAAGTTTTGTTTGAAGGGAAGACCTGTTTTAGAAAGTTCAAACAAAATTGGACCCAAGCTATGCAAATAAAGATCTTCGATTTGAGCTCCATTGGCAATTTGGCTACCAAATCGTAGTTGACGTAAACTTAATAGACTTTGAGCCAACTCTTGTTTTCGAAGATAGTCATCTTCATAATGAAACTCTGTGAGTTTTAGAAAGTATTTTTTTTCCCATAGTTTCCAAGAAAAAACTTTTGAAATTTTCTCTGCCGTTTTTAAGTTAATTTTTCGTTTTCTATTGATGATAAGGTGAAGGTAGTTAGGAGATTTGAAGCCTGCTTTTTGCGCGAACCATCGATAAGAAAAATTTTGCCCGGCCTCTTTGCGCAACTCAATAAAGTCTTGCAGTAGGCTTATAGGGTCATCGTAATTTTCGAAAGCTATGTTTTGGTTTTTCATACTTTTTACTTTACGGAAGTTTATGGCAAAAATGTAGTCCAGGGGTCAAGGAAGTGTATACAATCTGTATACAGTTTGAAAATAGATATATCCTTTAAGTTACTTATATTATTACGTAAATTTAAGGTGTGATATTTTTTGTATAACTTTTTATCATTGACTTTGTATACGCGTCTAGGCTTTGGTCATAGTAGTAGTAGTAGTAGT
>DJMA01000051.1:8744-65173 GCA_002436415.1 Bdellovibrionaceae bacterium UBA6502
AGTAGTAGTAGTAGTAGTAGTAGCTAGGGTTCAAGCCAAACTAGTGCCAAAGTTTTTAACGGGTTCAAATAATTCATATTAGAAGCTCTTTAAAACCTCCGATATTCGGAGCCGGTTTTAATCTAGAATAATCTAATCAGTTTTCGAGCCAGGTATTTCAATCTTTATAAATTGGGCCACTTAATTGCGGATAGAAACACACAATACTGAGAAACCATTAGATTTTTGAGGTTTGTCCGAATGGGGTTCCAATTTGCAAGGAATACAAATAGAGATTTTGCGAACTTAGCTTAGATCAATCCGCAATTAAGAGGGCCAGTTTATGTTTTTTATTAACTGGCCCCTTTAATTGCGGATAAAAGTCACTTAATGCTTTGAAAACATAAGCTTTAAATGTTTAAGATTAGGACGAAATGCGGACAAATGGGGAAAAGCCAAAATTTACCTATGCTTATCGAAATTCATCCGCAATTAAGTGGACCAGTATTTGATTGTTTCAAATTTAATGACGTTTGCTATAAGTCTAGATTGCACAATAAGTATGTTAAGTACTGCATTTGCTGACATAATGAAACAAAGAAAATCTATTTTTGGGGGAATGATGAATTACGTTTTACGAATGTTAGTGTTTGTTACATTAAGTTTTAGTGCTCATTATGCTAACGCAGGTTTAGGGATAAATTTGGGAATTGGACTGCCTTTTGTTCAGCAATATGGCTTAGACTATAAAATGAGTGATAAGTTTTCGGCTGAGGTATTGGTGAATGGCCTTGATCTTTCTTTGGGTGAGGCTGGTGTTGAGATGAGTAAAACCGAAATTGGTTTGAAGTATCATCCTTTTGGTGGGGCTTTCTTTTTAGGATTGGCCTATGGAAATTTTAATACGACTGCTACTGCCACTCAAAGTGGAAATCAGGTTGAGGCAAAGGTGGAGGGTTCTGCATTAACAACCAAACTAGGTTGGATGTGGGGAGTTGCCAATGATGGTTTTTATTTTGGAATGGATATAGGCTATCAATCTCCGATGGGTACGAGCACAGACATTGATGCTGGCGGAGTTCCTACTTCTTCAGAAGAGTATCAAGATGCTAAAGAGGCTGCCGAAAAATATGGTGAGTCTGGCACTGTGAATCTAACTTTTTTCAGAATTGGTTATTTATTTTAAATGCTAAAACAATTTTTTGTAAAAGACCTTCCTTGTGGAGGTCTTTTTTTTGAGAGATGAAATGCATTTCAGAAAAACTAAATGCCGGCAAAGATTCGAAAGAAGTTTTCAGTTACCACTGCATATGCATTAAATTATCGCGAACTTCTCTTTCTACTGAGTCATAGATAATCGTGGTACTAAAATCTTGAAAATGAATGATCAATCGATAATGTAGGTTAAACTCATATCCACTACGATAGTAGTTTGGCATTGAGTTAAACTCATAAGCTAATATTCTTGAGTCTTCTTTGAAAGTATTTAAGCTATCGTATCGCAGTTGCTCAGTGATGATCTCATTTAAAATCATTAAATCATTTCTTTGAAAAGATAAGACGCTTTTGCAAGGCATGCTTCCCGCAAAAAGAGAAGGGAAGCTTAAAAACATTGAAAATAGAATGGATAATCTTAAAAAACACATCTTTCCCCCTTATGTGAATCTATTGTAATCCGATTAAAACGGAATCAATTTGCTGTGGATTTCTTGGCAGCCATTCACTTTTTCGTGAATCAAGGGACTTATTAAGAAGATCTGTAAGGTGATGACCAAAGCTTAGGTCGGTAAAACGGATTTTTCTTTCTCCAAAGAGTTTCAACTCTTCGAGCATATCTTCTTGTTTGTAAGGTGAAAAATCCTCTATGAAGGCTCGATCAATTTTCTTTAAGTTTATCTTTTTGATGATGATATTAATGTTTTTATATTCTTCATCGTAATCACCATTGAAAGCGGAAATACTTTGCTGCATTTCCCATTGGTTCAGACGTTTCTTCCTACCCCAAAAACCCGTAACTTTATAATCTTCCACTTCGCCGTCACGAAAAAGCTTAATCCATCCTGGAAGGATATCATGCATGGCTCGGAGACTGGCTTGTTCTACATTGTTTGCAGATTCAGAGTTCGCTTCGAAGAAATAAACTTCATCGGTGAGTCTTTGGTAGGATTCAATCACTTGTGCGATAAAATATTTTACGGTTTCCTTTCTGGCTTGAACAGGATCTAAGCTTTCTGATTTCCAAAGGTAGTACTCAACCAACTCCATGGTGAATGTGTAAACAGGGGCGTTCTCTTCATTTTTGGGATTGCCACCTTTTTGCCAGCGAGAGCCTCCATCATATTCAAAAATGGTGCTTAGATCTAATACTCCGTTTTCTAGGTTGATTTTCTCTTTATGATCCCATGTGAAAATGTCGTGCGAAAAAAGCCCTATAACTCCAATGTCTCGAACACGCAGGTCGCTTTGTGCTGATCCGACAAGGGGTGAAAGAAGCATTAGACTAACTATTAGCAATCTAGCTATAAACATAGAATTTTCCTCCAGAAACTGAATTAGTAGAAGAGAAAGGCCTTGAGAACCAGGAGAATTTGTTGTCGGTGATTAAATGAAAATCACTTGAATGGTATAAAGGAATGAAATTGTAAGTAATGCAGGGATGGCCCTGTCTGTGTGCGCTTTTTACTTAGTTTATTTTGGATTTGATTAGGAGCTTTTTTGAAAGGAGCTTAATCGCTATAAATTGGCCCCTTTAATTGCGGATACAATCTAAGAACTATGAAATATCATTGGTAAAATTTAAAATGTCCGCATTTGGTTTCTTTGTGAAATGAATACTGAAAAGGATTTCAAGGATTTAAACAATCTCATCCGCAATTAAAGGGGCCAGTTAATAATCGCTATAAATTGGCCCCTTTAATTGCGGATACAATCTAAGAACTATAAAATATCCTTGGTAAAATTTAAAATGTCCGCATTTTGTTTCTTTGTGAAATGAATACTGAAAAGGATTTCAAGGATTTAAACAATCTCATCCACAATTAAAGGGGCCAGTTAAAATAATATTAAAACTGGTCCAATTAATTGCTGATGGCAAAGCATAAAAATAACATATCACAAGCTTTTTTTAAATTGTCCGAACCGTGAATTAGCTTACAGCTTTTAGCAAAGAGATCTTAAGGGCCTAGCTTTGATGCATCCGAAATTAAGGGGGCCAATTTTTATAGTATTTAAATTTTGAAACTACGCATTTTTTTAGAGACTTTTTCGTGGCAAGGACAATCAATGCAGTGATCGTTGACCATTCCACAAGCCTGCATATGGGCATAAACAGTAGTGGGGCCTAAAAACTTAAAACCTCTTTTTTTCAAGTCTTTTGCCAGGGCCTCTGACTCTTTTGTGATTGCAGGAATTTCCTTAGCATCTTTCCATTGATTGATGATTGGCTGACCACCAACAAACTGCCACTGGTATTTAGCGAAACTGCCAAATTCTTTTTGAATTTCAATAAAGCATTGGGCGTTATTCTTTGCCGCTCGAATTTTCTTTTCGTTGCGAATGATACCTGGATTATCCATCAAACTAGCAATTTTCTTTTCAGTCCATTTGGCTACTTTCTGAATGTCAAAGTTCTGGTAGGCTTTACGGTAGTTTTCACGTTTATTTAAAATGGTCGACCAGCTAAGGCCAGCCTGTGCACTTTCTAGCATTAAAAACTCAAAAAGTTTTTGATCATCCTTTAGAGGGATTCCCCATTCTTTATCGTGGTACTTTTCCATTAGCTCTGAGCTCAACGACCATTTGCATTTATTCATTCTTTAATCCACTGTGAAAGGACTTTCTTCTTTGTCTAAATTTACCTTTCTGGCTGGAAAGGTTTTGAAACTTGTGAACTCCAATAGTTCAAGGTAGATATCTTGATTCTCTTTTTCGGATAGCTCTAACAAGCTTTGCATCACTTGTTTTTTGATGGCGTAAGCTGCAGTGGATTCATCCATATGTTCTTCTTGATTTTTATTTTTGTAACTTGCTTTAAACTCTTTGGCAAATTCAATCAAAGCAGGGGCTTTCAAAGCTTCATCAATGGCTTTGGCATAAAGTCTTAAGTATTGTCCTAGGTGAACTTTTCCTTGATCAAAAAGACTTGGACCAGAGTAGTCTTCCGTCAAGCGGTAATGAGAAATTGCAAAATTCCAATCAACCTTAAAGGTATCCTGAAAATGGGAGATGAAACGACTGTAAATTTCTTTTGCTGAGCCTAAATGGGAAATATAAATTCGGGCAGCTCTCTCAATGTCTACATCATTCGGTCCATTGTATCTTTTGTGTACTTGAAGCATCTTTCTGTAAACGATTTGTTTCCAGCTTTGATCTAGCTTGCTAGGGACTTCAAATAGATTAAGATTGTTGTTAACCGCGCTAGCAAAAATCGCAAAAGAAGTGCCCACTCGTGTTTGCGGGAAAATCAAATTTGCCCTTAAATAATCCAATTGAACTCGCTCTGCTGGAGTTTTGGCCATCATAGAAGCGACAGGGCAGGGCATTGCTGACAGTAAACAAGGGGCCAGGGCAAGAAGTAAAACTTTTACGAAAAACGACATATTTTATTTTAACATAATGATTGTTTGATATCTTCAATGGATTGAAATTATGTAAATTTTCTGATGAAAATACAAGAATTGTCAGTTCAGAAGACATTTACAAGGCTTAGAGTCGAAATATTAATTAACTAGTTTTTCCAATTACTAATAGTATGGAATTGTGCTTCGGCATAAACTGCTCATTGAGGTGAATCCGCTGACATTATTCAAGGAAGACGGATTAGAAACATTTTTGCAAAGTTGGGGAATGATTATTGAATTATAACTCTAGGTCTATAAATTCAATAATATCTGAGTAGCTAGGGTCTTTATTTTCTTTTAATTTTTGAAGCGCCTTTTCTTTCAATACGCTTATAATTTTTTTAGCAAATTTAATTCGCTCATCAATCTTTGCAGAAGCTGTCCTTTTTCCTGAGATCTCATTTTTAAATTTTAACGCGTGGGCTGATAGTTCTTTGTCTGAGAGCGCCATCTTTATAATTTCTGCGAATTTAAGGTTGTATTCATGAATCTGTTTTAATGCTTCTGAGCGATCAATTTGTCCCTTGTCGAAAGACTCAGCATCGAAGATTTCCAGCTCAATCTTTTCTCTAGGGATTCCAAGATTATAAGCTATGGTTTGAATAAAAGTCATGTAAGTACCCTGGATTCGGCCTAAATGCTCTGTAAAAATGCTTTCAGCATCTTCTGCCGAAACTTCTTTAATAACTCGATACTTTTTATGCATGCGAAGCATTTTTTGATAAACATTTTGTTTCCAGCTAGGAGTAAGTTCAGGAATAATTTTTAAAGGGTTTAATGAATTAGAAATTGCTGATTCTAAGATGGCAAGACCGGTTCCCGTGTCCACTTGTGGAAAACTTAGATTTGCTCTCAAATAGGCTAGCTGCACTCTCTCCACCGGGGTTTTTGCCACAAAGCTAGCAACAGGACATGGCATTGCCTGAAGCATAGAGGTTATCATGGTAAAGCAAATAAGCTTGATGAAAAAAGACATAAGCTTAATATAGCATAAAAATAATTTAAATTGTTTGTGTATAGATACTTCTGTAAAAAAGTATTTGTAAGAGCAAATTTTGTCATCTATTTACAGCTTTCACTCCGGAGGCTTACCTACATGTTTTTCAGTGCACAAGCATCATAGTGGTAGCGACGATATTTAATCTGTTCACGGTACTCACTGGGAAGTTTGTCTCGCATATCCGCAGCTGCTTCTTTGATATAAAGATTCAAGTCGTTTAGAGATTGAAGGCTATAAAAAACTCGGATTTGAAAGCGGTTGGGACCAGCGCTGCCAAGGTGAATTAAATTCGCTGAAGTAAAATATTTTAGACCAAGCATTTCACTAATGTGTTCATTCAGCCAGCGTTGAAAACCAGCTTGAATACTTTCAGGTCCTTCCATGGTTACTTCGTAAATGTATGATGTCATTGAGCTTCCTTGTTGGGCTAATGATACTTTATTTGTTTACAAGCTGCAAAGCTCTCTTTTTTGCAAAAAGTAGACTTTAACGCACTCTGTAATTGTTCAATAAGAGGCATAAAAAGGGGCGATTATTGACATTTGCTCAGCAATCTTCGATTCTTCACCAGCATTGTATCTATAAAATTAGGGGGAGCAGATCAGATGGCAAATACTGAAAAAATAAGCGGCTCCAAGGCCAAGAAATCGACAAAAAAATCTCAGCCTACGGACAAAGATTTAGCAAAGCTACCTAAAGAGCTTCATATCAAAATGCATGATTTTATGGTGAAGTCTCGCGTATTAGAAGAAAGAATGATCAGAATCTATAAAATGGGAGATGCCTATTTTTGGATTGGTGGACCGGGTGAGGAAGCCTTTGGTGTACCTCTAGGATTATTGGTTAATAAAGGTCAAGGTCATGACTTTGATTATACTCATCTTCATTATCGTTGTTCACCAACACTCATTGCCATGGGCATGCCTATGGAAGATGCCATTCGATTAATTATGAACAAAGCTACCGATCAAAACACCGGTGGACGAAACTTCTCAAATCACTACTGTTATCCTGAGTGGAATGTGGCTCCAGTAACTTCTCCCATCGAAGTTCAATATGGTATTGCCATCGGTACTGCTTGGGCACAAAAGCGAAGTAAAGCGAAAGGGATTTCCATTGTTTCAGGTGGTGACGCAGGAACGGCAGAAGGGGATTTTGCTTCTTGTTTGATTTGGGCATCACGTAAGGGCAATGAATTACCTCTTTTAATTACCGTGCAAAACAATCGCTGGGGGATTTCAACAAGCTACGACGAATCTCATGGTGAGGAAAAAATTTGTGATCGTGGAAAGGCCTTCGGGATTCGCACAGCACACATTAATGGAAATGATCCAGTAGAAGCTTACTTGCGATTAAAAGAAGAAACGGATTACATTCGTAAAAATAAAAAGCCAGTTTTATTAGAAGCAGATGTTTCAAGGCTATATGGTCACTCAAGTGCAAGTGGCGCTAACTTTGTTACCAATGAACAAGATTGCTTAAAGCTTTATGAGGAGCGCTTGTTTAAAGCGGGAATTATCAAAGAGGCAGATGCGAAAGCACTTTATAAAGCCTACGACAAAGAGTCTTTAAGAATTCAAGAGATGGTAAGAGAAGAGGCTGATCCTACGGCAGAAAGCATCTGGGATCATGTTTATGTTAATAATGAAAACGCGGATTGGAGGAAGTTCTAATGGCAAGTATGGCACAAGCGATCCGTATGGCGCTTCATTATGCAGAGAAAAATTTAGATCTTAAAGATATCTTCGGTCAAGACGTAGGAATGCCATTGGGTGGAGTTTTCACTGCCACTCAAGGTCTAGAAACCACATGGAATACTCCATTGGATGAAAGAGGAATTATCAGCGCAGCCATGGGGATCGCCATGACAGGTGATCGTTGTGTTGCAGAGATTCAATTTGGCGACTACATATTTAACACAATGGATTTACTAAAAATTGCCGGAAATACATTATGGTGTACCAATGGCAAATTAAACTTACCCATGGTTGTTATGACTCCAGTAGGGGCCGGAATTCGCGGTTCAGTTTATCACTCTCACTCTTTTGATGCTTGGGCTTCTCGATTGCCTGGTTGGAAAATTGTAATGCCTTCCACGCCAATTGATGCCTATGCGATGTTGATTGCCGCTATCGAAGATCCGAATCCTGTAATGTTCTTGCCGCCAAAAGCTTTAATGCGTGTTCGTGGTGATGAGTTAATTCCAGGGGAGCCAAATTCTGAAAAGGAATTGAAGCAAATGATCGATGCGCCTCTGGGTGATCGTACTAAGTGGAGTGCCAAATGGCCAAAACTTGATAAAGTTGACTTTGAGTTTGGCAAAGCGAAGATTGTAAAAGAAGGTTCTGATATCACCTTGGTTACTTATGGTCGTCACGTGTTGATTGCTAAGCAAGTTGCTGAGAAATTGGCCAATGAGGGGATTTCCGTTGAACTTATCGATCTACGTTGTATTTATCCATACGATTGGCAAACGATGAAGTCTTCCATTCAAAAAACGAAAAAGGTTTTGTTTTTAAATGAAGACACAGAGGTTACCAATTTTGCAGAGCATTTAGTGTTTCGTGTAAACCAAGAGTTGTTTTACGATATCTACGCTCGTCCGCGAGTTTTGGCGGGTAAAAACCTTCCAGGCATTGGCTTGCATGCCAACCTAGAAGAAAATTCAGTGCCGCAAGCACGTGACCTTGAAAAAGAGCTTCGCGAGCTTCATGCTGAAAAACCTTAATAATGATCTAGGCTCTAAAAATACTTGGAGCCTTTCGTTTTAGAAATGATTTAGAATATTTTATTGAACTTGTATTTAACAAATTAACTTTGATAAAAAGATTGGAAAAATTATGAATCTACAAGAAGTTGGAAAGACTGTGGGTAAAGACAAAAAGAATAAAAAGCCTAAAAAGAAAGTAATGCCGATGGAGGAGTTTGATAAGTATTATTACTACCACCGTTCGGTTCAATCCACAGAAAACGATGTACAGTTTTTTGATAAGGTTTATAAAGAGCTAAAAGGTAAAGAAGCACAAAGTTTCCGTGAGGATTTTTGTGGAACTCATTCTTTAAGTTGTGAGTGGGTAAAGCTGGGAGCGAAAAGAACTGCTGTAGGAATTGATTTAGATCAAGAGCCAATCGACTACGGTCAAAAAACTTATTTCTCTGAATTAAATGCAGAACAAAAAAAGAGAGTAGAGATTATTAACGCTAATGTTTTGGACGAAGGAATTTCATCCACTGACATCGTTTCTGCCTCCAATTTTTCTTATTTTATTTTTAAAGAAAGAGAACTTTTAAAATCTTATTTCGCTAATGCCTATAAAAACTGTAAAGAAGACGGTATTTTTATCGTTGATTGTTTTGGTGGTCCAAAGTGCCAAGAAGAAAATGAAGAAGAAACTGAGCATGATGACTTTTCTTATTTCTGGGATCAAGATAGTTACGACCCAGTGACCAACTATGCATTGTTTCACATTCATTTCAAAATCAATGGATATAAGAAAATCAAAAAAGCATTTACTTATGACTGGAGAATGTGGTCTATTCCTGAAATTCGTGAAATCATGAAAGAAGCTGGTTTCTCAAAAACACATGTTTATTGGGAGCAAAGTGATGAAGATGGTGATGGTAACGGAGTCTTTGATCGCGTCGAAGTAGGTGAAGAGTGCGAAGCTTGGATCGCCTATATTGTCGGAGAACGATAAGATATAAAAAGCAAAAGAGTCTCTCTTTTGCTTTTTTTTTAATTTTACAGTTTTCGAATTATTTAATTAAGATCTCTTTTTTCAAAAAAGTTTTGTCAGCGGAATCCGAGGAAAAATATCCAGGGAACCAATTTTTATCGATATAGTAACGATAAATTCTGTCTCCAGCCTTAAGCCCATATTTCGAAAGCTCTTCGGCCCAAGAAAGGTGATTGTGTCTGATGTCTTCTCTTTCTATAATGCTTTCTGAGAGGCTAGTATCAAGGGCTTGATAGTTATTGATGTCTTTACAGTAGGATTCGTCATTAAGACTTTCATCTTTTAACAAGATGATTTCACACACATAAATTTGCTCACTAAAATTTTCCGTAAAATTGATTAATACAGCATTGCTTTCGAACTCTTTAGAGCTACCAGCTACATCTCTTTCGTCGCGAAAGATGATATCAAACTCTGGCGCTGTAACTTTAAAGGAGTATGGGCCATAAGAATCTCTAGAGCTAAGTTCATAGAAGAAAATGACTTTTTCTTCCCCCAGTTGAATGTCGTATTTTCCCTGCCAGGAAGGAAAATCCACCACATAAGGCTGTTCTTCTACGTAAGTAGTTTCTAGCCTTTGTTCAAAATTCCATGGGATTGAGTGAATGGTTTTACTCTCTCTTAAGCTGTAAAAGTTTTTTAACTGAACTTCTCCATTGTTCTTTAGGCAATGATTATTTATGTCATCACTGAGATCATAAATGCATACTTTACTGTGTTCAGTGAGGTGAGCGATATTGATGTATAATTCTTGATTGGCACTGATGTTTTGAACCACGGAATTACTTAAAAAATCAATTTCAGTGGTTTCAATGATTTTTGGAAACTCCTTTGAGTTGCTAAAAATCAAACGGGCTTTCATTGTAGTTTCCCAGTCAATCTTCAATGGTTCCGGAGCTGCTAAGGCATAGCAATCTGTCGATGGGCAAATTTCCTGGCTCGCATTGTGGTAGTCACAGTTTTGATACATCAGCATCAAAAAACTACATACGACAAAAATGGAGGCTTTAACTCGTCTTTCACTCATCAATCAAGGATTCGGCAAAGTTTTGTATAGGCTTTAGTCGAATCATTAATTGTACAAAATTACATTTAAGCTAGTGATTGTAGGGCTTTGAGGGCTTTTGTTTTTATACAAAATGTCAAAGTTTTGAACGCTTAAATGCAAGCTATTTCAAAAGGTATTGTTGTAAAATGAGACTAAATTGCTGTGGAGTTTAGCTCCAAGGTCTGTTTTTTTGCAAACTCAATGAATCACATACCTGTGTTTCTCGAGCTCCTGTTTTGTAGTTATCATTGATATACACCAATTTAAAAGGCCCATTATCGTTCATGAAAAGTTCAAAGGCGCTTGCCCCACTGCTGTGAGGGAACACAGCACTAAGCACTTTTCTTTTCGGGCGCACACTTGCGCTGTTTGAATTCACAATAGGAAGGTGTCGAAACTCAGTGTTTGGATAGTTTTTTAAATCAATGATTACTCGTTCATTAAGAGGGTGGTGAAGTTCGTTTTCGAATCTTACGGACTTTATTTCAAAGGAACACTCTTCAGAGTTTTGCGTAAGCCCTTTGTAAACGCCTAACTCAAAGTGAGCAGAGGCACTAACACATAAACCAATGATTGCCATTAATGAGTAGATAAAGTTCATAATTTCCCCTTGATACTTAGACTCTAGCTAGAAAAAATATTTTGATCAAAAAATAAATGAAAGTAATTAGGAAAAAAATAAAGAACTGGCCTCAAAAGCAAAATTTTGCCTGAGGAGCTAAAAAAACCATAAAAAAGTGTTTTGGAACAGCCTATTTTTGAAGCTTTGCACAATATATTACTGTTGCGATTTGGCCCAATCCAGATAAGCGCTAAGTGTGTTGTGCAATTGAATTTGTGTTACACAAGGAGTGTGGTAGCTGTGATGCTCTTCTAGGTAAGATTTTAATTCATCAAATTTATGAGGAATGTGTTTTAGAAGGAGTAAACTTTCAGCCTCATTAACAACTTTCCCATCAGAGTGATAGAAGCTGGTCATTTGTGGAAGGACATTTGCGCAGATGGCTAAGCGTTTTTCAACGCAGGATTGAGCCAAAATGTGAGCTTCTTCTTCGTTACTACAAGGTACATAGGCTAAGGCTAAATCCATATTAATCCTCTTGTTCTTTAGCGCGTTTGATAATGAATTTTCCTGAATCCATATCGTGTTCTAGGTGAAAATCATTGGATTTGTCATAGTCTAACTCGTCTATAATTTCTTCGCCTAATAGAGCTTCGATACAATCTTCCAGCGTAATAATTCCGGTGGTAGCGCCATAATCATTAACCACAATAAAAAGGTGTTCTTTATGCTTGATAAACTGTTGCATAGCTGAGGCAACGGATAAATTTTTGGAAACAACTCGAACAGGGTTAACGAGTTTCTCTAAAGTTTGGTCCGTCTTTTCACTAAGTTTATTTTTCATGATTTGGTAACGAAGGACCATTCCCGTGATGTCGTTTAAATTCTCTCCATAGACAGGGTAGCGAGAGTGTCTTAGGACCGGGTAATCATCAAGTATTTCTTGAATCACCTTGTTTTGACGAAACAAAGAGACTTCACTTAAGGGAGTCATAACATCTTGAACATTTAGTTCATTTAAATTTAAAAGGTTGCGTATGATTAGACTTTCATTTTCTTGAATTGCGCCTTCGGATTCACCAATCTCGGTAGTGGCAATCATCTCATCACGAGTAAATTTTTGATCATCTTCATCAGCAGCAGCATTAATGATTTTTGTGATACGTGCTGAGATAATCACAAATGGATAAGTGATAAAAATCATTACAGGTAAAATATAAGCAGCTAACTTTGCAATCGGTTTTGCATATAAAGCACCAATGGTTTTTGGGATAATTTCAGAAAAGATCAAGATACCTAGGGTTAGTAATCCTGAAGCTAAGGCAACATACTCATTACCAAAAACTTCTAGCACCTGAGCACCAACTCCGGCGGCACCAACGGTATTTGCAATCGTGTTTAAACTTAATATAGCAGCAAGGGGCTGATTAAGATTTTCTTTCAATACTTGAAGACGGGGACCTAACTTATGGCCCTGATTTACGAGGCTACTAACATAGGTTTGTGGAATACTCAAAAGGCAAGCTTCGAGAAGGCTACAAATAAAAGAAACTAAAATTGCTAAAGTAACGTAAAATACTAATCCAAACATGATGATGATATTCTAAGGGGCTTTGAGTCTCGAAACAATGAAAAAGTCCTGTATGGAAGAATCTATTAAATGGGTACTTTTTTAGTAAGATATGTTTTTCCTCAGAGTACATTTTTCCATTTTTTATTTCAGCTTTACTTAGCTATAAAAATAAAGCTTTCCTAGCGCCATCGAGACAAAAAAAGCCCCTTTCACATAGGGAACCAGTTGCAATGACAATAATGTTGTTGAACTTCAATTTTTATCTATGTTGTGGAAATACACTTCTCACGTTGACAATTAAAACTAAGGCTCTAAATAGTCAAAGAATTACATAAAGGAGTTTTATCCGTAGTTATGAAATCAACCCCTTTTTCAATATAGCTTTTAATATCTGATTCACGGTTCTTTGTGTAAACACCAACCAATTTTCCGGCAGCCTGGTATTTTTCAATATATTTGCCATTGATTCGACTTGCGTCGATGCCATCAAGTCTGTTGAGCTGTTCGCGATTGCCATTGTATTTTAATAATAAAATTTTTGTTTTTGCTAGAAAAGTATTGAGTTGTGAGTCGCGATAAATTTTTTCCAAGACCTCTCGATCAAAGGATATGAAGTAAATTTGCTCAGGGCGATTGTTAAAAAACTCGTAAATATCTAAATAATCTTGCTCGGTAATCTTGTTATCTTTAATTTCTAAAAACAATTTTGTGTTGCCGTATGAAAGCCTTTCTAATGCCTCTTTAAGGCTCGGGATTTTTTCGCGATTTGAAAGGTAACAGTTTTCTCTAATCTCATCAAAAGTAAGTTTAGAAATTTTGCTTCTCATGGGGCAGAACTTTCCAAGAACAAAGCGCTTAATTCGACGATCGTGATATACGATGGTTTTTCCGTCTTTGGTGTGATGAATATCAATTTCTAAGCCCCATGAATTTCTATCTACATTTTGGGAAATGGCTTCTAATGAATTTTCTAAACCGCCATAGCCTAATGCTCTATGGGCAACACAATTTGTGGCTGCCTGGAGTTTCCAGGTGAATAGGAATAGAAATAAGAATGTGCATTTGATAGTTTTCAAAGAAGCCCCCCCCGGGATTTTTTTAAAGTCTATTTTTTTGATAGTTAAAAGGATTAGCATTGTTTTGGTTAAAAACAGTAAGCATTTTTTGAAAGAGAGTAGATATTGTTCTGCGTAATTGATCAATGCATAGGCTAATTACAAAATATTAGACATTATTGGTGGTATTTAATTTTTTTGGTAAAAAAGAAGGAGATTTCCATTTCCTATCGCTTTGATGGAAGGGGTGATCGTTTTTAAAAGCATAAGAGAATTTTTAAAATACGTTCAGTATTATTGCTCCATAGTGAACAGCATGAACTGCCCCCTTTAATTGCGGATAGAATTCAATAACAACTGGAAAACTTTTTTTAATGGAATTTGTCCGAATGTTGCTTTTGCTTGCCATGAAGATTGTAAAGAAATTCAGAGTTTTAAAATGCTTTTATCCGCAATTAAAGGGGCCATTATGAAACAAAAAAACAAATCCATTATTGTTACAGGCAAAAACTTAGGCTTTTTAGGGGAATAGTAAAAAAATAGAAAAATGCAAGAAAGGGGCTAGTGCCCCTTTTTACCTAGTACTTTACGCTGCAGCCGTAAGCTTTGGTTTTTGCTGGATCGATTGCCTTTCCAGCCATTGCATTGTCAATGGCCATAGCAATGTAGTTCTTCGCACTCTTAATGCTATCTGGTCGATAAGAGGAATCACTGTCAATAGCTCCTTGATACAACACTTTTCCCTCAGGACTAATTAAGAACATATGCGGAGTAGTTTTTGCTCCGTATTTTTTACCAACTTCTCCCGTTGGATCGAGTAGAGTTGCAAGAGAGGCTTGGCCTCTTTCTTTTTTAGTAGCACTTGCTCCTGCGGCATCACGATAGCCTTGCTTTCCCTCGGCGGAAGAAATTACTGAATACCACCTTACATCTTTAGCGATGTATTTTTTCTGAAGGGCTTGCATGTTTCCTGAGCCATAGTGTTTTTCAACATAAGGACATTCGTTATTGAACCATTCTAAAACGACGTACTTTTTGTCTTTTAATATTTCTGAAAGTTGATAAGTCTTACCGTCGTTTCCTTTTAGTTTAAAATCCGGTGCTTGTTGGCCATTTTCAACAGCGGCCACCGCGTTTAAACTAAGGCTGAAAAGTGCAATCGTGATTAGTTTTTTAATCATTGGTTTCTCCTTGTGTTTTATTTTCTAAATTTTTTATTTTTTCAATTAATAAAGAGCTGGTTAGTAGCTCTGGTAAAATACTTACTTGTTTTGAGCCTTTCGGGTAGTAAAGGTATAGAGGGATTCCGGCTCTACCGTACTCTGCTATTTTCATTCCAGTTGCTGAGTCCCTTTTGGTCCAATCCACTTTGTAGGTTTTAATCTTTTGATCTTTAAAAAACTTTTGTATTTCTTGGTCTTGAAAAACCAATTTTTCATTCACTTTACAAGTCACACACCAATCTGCCGTAAAATTAACAAAACGTGCCGTACTAGTATCTGATAGCTTATCCCAGCTCTCTACTTTAAAACTTTGCCAATAACTGGCGTCTTGAACATTTGACCCTGAGCTTAGTTGGCTAGCTAACCATACTAACCAAATGCTGGTTGCAAGCAATAAGAGCCCCATGCTTTTCTTAAAGAGAATCATCCAATTCCCTGGTCGTGGTAATAGTTTGGCCGCTTTAGGAAACAAACCAAAAACCAGAAAAGGAAAGGCCATTCCAATCCCTAAACCACTGAAGATAAAAAGAATGGCTTGGCTAGATTGAGATAAGGCAAAGCCGATAGCAGCTCCCATGAAAGGCGCTGTACATGGAGATGCTACGACAACTGCAAGAAGCCCCGTGAGAAAGGATTTAACTCTTTCGTCTTTCGTAGCAATATTTTTAGAGGCAAAGCCCGGTATTTTATCGATGCTCCAAAGATCGAAGAAGTTTAATCCCAATACAAAAAAGAGCAGGGCTAAGAAGCTCACAAAGCCTATATCCTGAAGTTGAAAACCCCAGCCGACAAATTGCCCAGACGCTCTTAAGCTAACGAGAACGAAAGCTAAAGCTACAAACGAAAATACGACTCCGAAGGAATAGGCGAATTGGTTTTGACGAATATTTTTTTCACTGGCTTCAATGGCCTTTACGATAGAAAAAGCTTTTAAGGAAACGATAGGGAACACACAGGGCATTAGGTTTAAAATTAACCCACCTAAAAAAGCCATTAAGAAAAATGGCAATATGCTAGGGCTAATGTGTAAGAAAGCGACCTTGCTTGCTAGTATTTGCCCATTTGACTTGTAGGTAATGACTGCTTCTCTAGCTTTTTTGTCTTTAAAATGATCAGTGCTCAAAAACTTGTACTCTTTCGGTGACACACGAATCATTTTAACAGAATCAAGAGACTCAACTTGCTCGGGGTACCAAAAAACATTTAAAAGTTCGAACTGGTTTTTGTTTTTGATTTCCCAGTGTGTTGTTTTCAGAGAAGGACTGTAGCTTGCTGTAAAATCTGCCTCTTGAGGAATTCGTTTCTCAAAGTTCTCTATGTGACTACGAGCTTGGCTATTGATCATCTCTTCTGAAAATTCATCAGCACTTACTTCAATAGAACCCGGTATGCAGATGTCTTTGCAAATTAAGAGGTCGGCCCTAATTTTTTCAAAGCTGTCGAGCAAATCAAAAAAGTAGACGGCCTGTTCCTCGTAGCCATAAGTCATAATTGGATCGACAAAAATTTCCTCAGGATAAGGGTACTGTATTTCGACTTTTTCTTCCGCATTTTGGGTGTAGTGGTAGATTTCTGGCGCGGCACCAGAATCTCCAGGGTTTCTCCAATAGCTATGCCATTTTTTTTCAAGCGCTAGTTCAAGGGCATACTGATTACTCTCTTTATCAATAGCAATTATCCTTGCTTGGCCGTGGGGGAGTTCCTTCCAGGGACTTGCTTGCCAATTGGCTGAGGCAGCTTGAGATGAAAATACAAAAAGCATTAAAAAAAGGTATGTCAGGCGCATATAATCTCCGATGCTTTCTATTAGAAAAGAAGCTTGCTATACCCGCAAGTTTTTTAAAAAAACAAATAGAAAAAACTATTAAATGAAAGGTAGATAAGACTAAGAAATGTCTTATTGGATTGTTTTGTAACAAATTGTTTCAAAAGGATTAGAATCTCCATAAAGACTGAAAATTAGCCTATTGCAATTGGTCCAAAAAGAGCCTTTGCAGCAGCCTTTAAACCCTAGCAATTTAGTGTTTTGCTGCCAATTTACGCCATCTCCTTGTCATTATTTCCAAGCCCCTGAGCTGAAATGGCTATTTCTGTCTAAGGCTTTGCTTTTATAGTAAAATTGCACTGTGAATCTGTTAATTAAACTACTAATTTTATTCTCTTTTTCCATGGCGCAAGTCTATGCCCAAGTAGTAGTGGGACCGGTCGATGATCATGGATTATCGAAGAAAAATGATTTCACGCAATCTCCTGAGTCTTCGATGCAATGGGGAAGCTTAGAGATGAACGGCAAAGATGTTCTTTACTCCATTCAAGTCGAAGAAGGAATGGATGCCCAGTTTAGCTACGATCAATTGCAGCAATTTGAAAAGTTAAAAACTAGCAGGCAAATCGTAGACTCTTATCCTGTAGAAATTAGTGTTCGTGAAATCCCTCAATCGAGTTTGCAAAAAAAGGGATTACTCCAAGGTCTAAAAACCTTTTACCAAAATGAGTATTCAGGAAAAAGCAAAAGCGCTAAAGTGCTACGTCATGCTACCTTTAGCATCGCCGCTGCTGGATCTGTTTTTGTTTGGACCGCCAGTGTATTAGCAGGTGATTCAGTGATGCCGGCAGAATTAAACGGCAATATTCCTAGTATGTTTAAAGAGGGCTATACATTTTTTGCGGATCATGTAAATGCCTTGTACCAGGGAATCGAGACCAAAAGCTTAAACCCGTCACAAATGATAACTGGTCTAAGCATTAGTCTATCAATCAATGCTTTTTTTATCTATTTTGAAGACTTTTCGGATCGAAGAATCTTTAAAACCGAAAAGATGATGGGATTTGCAAATCGAGTTTTAGCGACCTATGAAGAATGGAAGTTAGGCATTAGCTCTTACGTCGAAAAAAAGAGGTTGGATCAGTCTGAAGGAGTTTCTCGAAATAGGGAAACAAGAAACTTTCTGGTGAGTCCGTTAAAAAAATCGCCTCAACTGAATTCGTTCGACAATAAAACGCTTGATAACTCAAGGCAGGTTTTCATGGCACGGCTGTTGAGTTCTGGTGCTGTAAATCTTTTGATAATCTTGGCCTACCAGATGATTAAAGATGGTTTCCCTTTAACTTATTCTGATCTTGGTTCTTTTTCTGCGGATGTGTTTCTTAAGTGGGGAGCAGTGATGTCTATTAGCGCGGGCTTTTCCATTGCTCGAGGTGCTTTAAAGGATTTGATGGAAAAGGACTTAGTAAGTGAAAAGGTAGTACGCTGGTACGCATTTTTAATGAAGGCTGGCTTAACACCAGTTTATTTGGCCATGTTTTTGGATATGCTTTCCATTGCCAAGGTGGTTGGCTTTGTTGGAGTACCTGGTTGGATTGGAATGGTCCTTTTATCGCGCTATTCCAAAAAGGTGAACGAGGCTTTTCGAGCTGCAAATCAAAATCAACTTACAAACCCAGAGCTACAAAAGCTTCATTTGCGTTTCGTCCGTAAGGAAGAAATAGCGCGAGGCAGTTTATATTTAATGGATGGAATAAACTTAAGTAAATTCAGTAATTTACAGCAAGTACTTCGGTCTTGTAAATATAGTGGGATTTGATGATTTGGCTTTGATCGAAAAAACGCATGGGCCATCCAAGCAAAGGGCTTTGAAAACTTACAAATGCTGTGTGTTTTTTCAGCAAAACTCATTCTCTTTGGAGTAAATCAGCGAAGTTTCCAAAAGGGATTTGCATAAGAAAAATCAATCCTTTCGATTACTTCTGTTTTGCAAAGCATGAGGCATTGTGGTATTTAATTTGCCACACGTATATATCTAACGCGGGTTTGGCCAAAATCAGGCCGCTGGATGACTAAGTATTTTTTAGGTCTTAGGACTTTATTATTAACTATAAAACACAAATATTTTGGAAGGCTTGTTCTAATGGGAAAGAATTTTGAATTAAAAGACGTCCGCAACATTGGTATCTCGGCTCACATTGACTCGGGTAAAACGACTCTTACTGAGCGTATCCTTTTCTACACTGGACGTATTCACGCGATCCACGAAGTTAGAGGAAAAGACGGTGTTGGCGCGAAGATGGACTCGATGGATCTTGAGAGAGAAAAAGGGATTACAATCCAGTCTGCTGCGACTTACACTACTTGGAAAGATAACCAAATTAACATTATCGATACTCCGGGTCACGTTGACTTCACAATTGAAGTTGAGCGTTCTCTTCGTGTACTTGATGGTGCTATCTTAATTCTTTGCGGTAAATCTGGTGTGCAAGCTCAGTCAATCACAGTTGACCGTCAGATGAAACGTTATGGCGTACCTCGTGTTGCTTTTATCAACAAATTAGACCGTTCTGGTGCTGATCCTGAAAAAGTAATTTCCCAGCTACGTGATAAACTTAACTTAAACGCTGTTGCTATCCAAATGAATATGGGTACAGAGGATGCTTTCGAAGGTCTAATTGACTTAGTTGAAGAGCGCGCTGTTTATTTTGACGGTGAAGACGGTGAGAAAATTCGTTATGAAGAAATCCCTGCAGAATACAAAGAAAAAGCTGCTGAGTGGAGACAAAACTTAATCGGTGCTTGTGCTGACTTTGATGATGAAGTTGGTGAAAAGTTCCTAATGGAAGAAGAAATTTCTAAAGAAGAAATCATGCGTGCGATTCGTAAGGGTGTTATCTCTTTACAATTCGTTCCTGTTTTCATGGGTTCTGCTTTCAAAAATAAAGGTGTTCAAGAGCTTCTTGATGGTGTTGGTCACTACTTACCAAGTCCACTAGACGTTGCCAACTTAGGTTACGATCAAGATCAAGACGAAAAAGAATTTGAAGTACCAAGTGATCCAGAAAAACCTTTCATCGGTTTGGCGTTCAAACTTGAAGATGGTCGCTATGGTCAGTTGACATATGTTCGTGTTTATCAAGGTACTGTGAAGAAAGGTGATTTCATCTTCAACACATCTGCTGGTAACAAAAAAGTAAAAGTACCTCGTATCGTACAAATGCACTCCGATGAGATGGAAGATATCGAGGAAGCAAAAGCTGGTGATATCGTTGCATTCTTCGGTATTGACTGTGCTTCTGGTGATACTTTCACTGATGGTAAAGCGAACGTAACTATGAGTTCAATCCACATTCCACCTGCCGTTATCTCTTTAGCAATTGAGCCAAAAGATAAAGGTGGCCAAGCAAACTTCTCTAAAGCTTTATCTAAGTTTAGAAAAGAAGATCCAACTTTCCGTGTACACCGTGATGAAGAGTCTGGTCAGACAATTATCTCTGGTATGGGTGAGCTTCACTTAGAAGTTTATGTTGAGCGTATGAAGCGTGAGTTCAAATGTGAAGTGGATGTTGGTCAACCTCAGGTTGCTTACCGTGAAACAATTCAAGCTAAAGCAGACTATGATTACACTCATAAAAAACAAACGGGTGGTTCTGGTCAGTTCGCAAAAGTTGTTGGTTATATCGAGCCTCTTCCTGCTGATTCTGAAAAAGAATTTGAATTCGAAAACAATATCGTTGGTGGTAAGATTCCTCGTGAATACATCCCTGCGGTTGAAAAAGGTTTCCAAGAGCAATTCGCTCGTGGTGGTCTAATTGGTTACCCAATTGTTGGCGTAAAAGTTGAATTGCATGATGGTTCTTACCATGATGTGGATTCAAGTGAGATGGCTTTCCGTATCTGTGCAATGGCTGCAGCTCGTGAGTCTTTCAAAGCAGCTAGCCCGATCGCTCTTGAGCCAATCATGGGTGTTGAAGTTTCTGGTCCTGAAGAGTTCCAAGGAAATATGATGGGTCTATTGAACCAACGTCGTGGTATCATCGAAGGTACTACAAGTGATGGTGGTGACTGTACAATTTCTGCTGCAGTTCCATTAACTGAGATGTTTGGTTTCTCTACTGATCTTCGTTCTGGTACACAAGGTAAAGGTGAGTTCACTATGGAATTCGCTAAATACGCTCAGGTTCCTGGTAACATCCAAAAAGAACTTGTTAAAGAGTACGAAAAGAAAAAAGAAGAAGAGAAAAAATAATCTCTTTCTTAAGAATAAAAAGAAAAAGCTCACTAGAAATAGTGAGCTTTTTTTTTGGCCTTTTTTTAAAAAAAGAAAAACTTAATCTAAATCGACTGCTTTCATTTCAACGCTATCAAAGTAAACCTCAATGTCTGACATCATGGACTTTGCGTCTTCCCACTGTTTTTGTTTCAGCATTTTTTCCAAACTAACAGCCATTTCATGAAGTTTAAAAAAACCATAAGATCCCGATGTACCTTTTAAGGAGTGGGTAAGCTTAACAGCAACTAAATTGTCTTCACTGTTTATAGCGGGGACAATTTCATTTAAATATCGAGATTTAGTTTTCACAATATAGTTTTGAGCTAAATCAAAAATTTCTGAATCTATTTCTTCTAGATAAACTTGTTTACTTCTCATTTTCTCATCCCTATTTACGTACAATTTCGTCCTTCTCAAGGATAGCATATATTCCAGCTTGCAGGTGTCACTCTTTGATGAATGCTAATAGTTTTTAAGAGTTTTGTTTCATTAATGTACAGCAAAGTTCTAAAAAAATACATAGAAAAGCAAGGTCTTTAGTTTAGATAGAATGGGAAGTAAGGCGAAAAATGTCCCAAAACTGGAATTTAGAGGGCTATTAAGGTAAGCAGCCCTCGATCCAAGAGGTGATCATATCAATCTTTGAGGAATCAACACTGTGGTAGGCCGCAACGGGGCTACCATCAAGAGGGGAGAGAGCATCGAGTAGCACACTGGCCTCTGGCTTTCTTGAGCTTACCCAATTTAATACAGCGTTTCTGTTGTTTAAAGAAAGGGTGTCATTGGCACCATGGCAATCTAAACACCTCATTCCAACTTGTCCGTCAAAATCGATTTGAGCTTCTGTAAGGAAACCAGAAATGTCCGGGTTGTATGCGTAAGGAGTTTTTTCTTGGCAACTTACGATATCGTTAGCAATGATTTCTTTTTTCTCCATAAGAGCATAAGTGTAATCGATCAAGGATTGAGACTGATGAGCCTGCAAACTTAAATTTTGTGGCATCGGATTGGATTCGTTGTAATTTACTTTTGTTCCATTAGAAGCAGATTGAATGCTTACATACATTTCTTCTTCGAAAATACGACGGCTATATTCATCAAAACCACCACCAAGGCCACCGCTATTATTACCGCCACCATGGCAGGCACCACAAGCGTTGTCCCAAGTTTCTAAAGCGGGCTTAGAAAGTGCGGCGATTTTGGCATCTATCTCTGTAGTATCAACATCGTAATCACCACCGATCACAGATCCGATGGAACCCGAACTACTAGAATCAAATCCATCTCCAAGTTCATGGACTGGACTGATTTGGCCACAATTCTGAAATGCAGCAACTAAAACAAATGAAAAACTTAATAAAAATAGGGTACGTATCATCTAAGCCTCACTTCTTTATTTTTATCGGAATAATACGTCTCAACTTTAGTCTAATCTTTAGGTTTCTAATGTGAATCTTGACGCTATAAAGATTATTCTAAAATGGTCAAAAAACTTCTAAACCCATGGAATGACAATGAAATCTATCTTGATGTGCATCTTTTGTTTCGTAATGATACAGAGTCTTAAGGCTGAACCTTGGTTATCAAATCGCTATGCTCAAAACTGTGCCGGCTGTCATGCTCCTGGCCGAGTGAATCGAGTTCCTAAAGATCGAAGATGTACTTTAAGTTGCCAAGGTTGTCATACAAATCCAAATGGTGGGGGAATGAGAAACCAATATGGAAATTGGACTTCAGAAAGATGGTTGAGATCTCATTATGCAAAGGGCTCAAAAATTAACAAACCAACTCCGGCTCCTTATCAAAAACAGGTTTATGGTCCACTTTTAGAGGCTTATAAATTAAGTGATAAAAAGCACACCAAAATCTCTAAAAAAATGTCGAAAAAGAAGTCGATGTCCATAATGAAGAAAGATGCTAAGAAAATCTTAGATCCTGAAAAAGGTTATCCACTAGTTGGCATCGATAAAAACAAGGTGAATGAAAAGTATTACGATAAGTACCATGACACTCGTTGGAAAGTGGACAATAAAAATCCAGTGGTAGACATGGCATCGGTTACCAAAAAAGATCCATTGAGATTGGTAAAAACCGATTGGTTCCGTCCTTCTTTGGATGCTCGATTTTTTTATATCAATGCAAAGTATGAAAACTCCACCAAAGAAGATTTTTCTGGAATCTCTTTAATGAATTTAGACTTGGGAGTTGAGTTAAAGCCTTTTAAACCAAACTATAAATTTGTTTTTGAAACTCGTTATGGTAATAGTCCGCAAAGTAGTCAGTGGGATAGTATTTTTAATAGCACTACTGGTTCTACCACTCTGACGAAGTCAGCCTATCTTTTGGTAGATGATTTAATGTACAACACTTACTTCATGTATGGTCTGTTTCGACCGATGTTTGGAATCTATGACCCGAATCACTATGGTCTTGCACAACGTGTAAATGGACTTGCCTACAATGGAACAGTTAAGGGAGTTAGTGTTGGGGCAGCACCTAATGTACCTTTTTTAAACGTGCATTTTATTACGCCAAGGGCGGGAGAGTCGACCCAAGAAAGCGGTATGGCTTTGAACGCAGGAGCGAGATTTGTAACTCTGAGTGCCTCTGCGGTATTTTCTTATTGGAAAACCAAGGTTGAAGGTTCAACGGATTATGATCGTGAAATGTGGTCTATGCATCTTGGTGGAATGTTTAAAAAATTCATCATCAATGCAGAGTTAATGAGATACGATAAAACCACAGACTCTGATAAAAATGGTGGAACTGTTACGACCTTTGATCTTAGATACCCAGTTTGGCGAGAACACTACCTTCAGTTCAATTATGCCAGTTCTAATGTTGCCAGTGATTTAACAGAAGGTAGCGCCAATGAAATGATTTTAGGATACAAAGTATTTCTATATTCAGGCATGGAGTTGGAGTTTAACTATAAAACCCAAGAAGAGACCAAGTCGGATACAACAAGTAAGGCTACTTACTTACAAAGCCAACTTCACCTATATTTTTAGAAACTCTGTGAATCAAAAACACCAGGCCAGAGGCGGAAATACTTAAGCCAATGGCCAGAGCAATCCAAATTCCGATCAATTGAAAATCAGTATAAAATGCCAGATAGTTTGCAAGGGGAATCGCAATCACCCAATAACTTACCATAGTAATGATGGTAGGTCGTAAGCTCTCTTGGAGGCCACGTAGAATCCCAATAGACACAGCCTGAATTCCATCGGCCAATTGGAAAACACCTGCAATGAGTAGAATTTTTGCGACAAGGCTAGTGATTTCCTCGTTGTCTAAATAGATTAAAGGCAATTGGTATCGAAAGCTAAAAAATAGAATTGAAATGATTGTCATATAAACCGAAACAATCTTGATATGATTAAAACCCATTTCTCTTATTCGATGAAATTCACCTTTGCCAAGTACGCCACCTATTTTTACACTTGCAGCAAAGGACCATCCCATAGCAACCATAAAAGTGAAAGAGCCAATGTTTAAAGCGATTTGATGAGAGGCAATTTCTATTTTACCGAGCTGACCGGCAAGAATGCCGGCAGTTGCAAAAGCACCTACTTCAAAAAGATACTGGCAACTACTTGGTACTCCTAGCTTTACAATGGTCTTCCAAATGTCTTTTTCTAGCTGAAACTTTTTAAAACTCAGACGATATAACTTTTCATAAGTTTCGTTAAAAAAGGTATGCTTTGTGAACAACACAAAGATACACAATCGAGCCAAGAAAGTAGCAAGACCGGCACCATAAATTCCCATTGCTGGAATACCAAATTTTCCAAAAATGAAAATCCAATTGAAGAAAGCATTTAACGGAATTGCTAAATAGTTATAAGCCATCGGTATTTTAGAGTGATGGATACCATCATAAAACTGACGTTGCGATTGAAAGAGGGCAACCAGAGGCAGGGTAGCAATTAGCCAAGGGAAGTAGCTCCAAAATAGATTGTTTACGGCTTCGGTTTGGTCGAACCACTCTAAATGAGAGCCTACAAATAACATTCCTAATACAGAAAATAAGGAGAATAAAAAAAGTAAAACCATGCTATGACGAAGTAGTTTTCCAACGCGAAAATTTTGTCCAGAACCGATAGCACTAGAAATTAGTGGGCTTGCGGCTGAGGCTAAACCAGTTTGTGTAACAATGAAAATGGCATAAAGATTATTGCAAAAGGCAGTAGTTGCCAACTCATCTACGCCCACTTTTGCAACCATGATATTATCAATCGCACCCATTAGGATATAACTGATTTGACTTGAAATCATTGGCAGTGCGAGAGGCAAAGTGTCTTTAAAATCTTGGTAAGCGCTTGTCTTTTTCATAACTTTAGGTTTGCGGCAAAGTGTAACTTTAGTGGCAATTGCTTTCAAGTCTGAGAGATATAAAAAGAAGCTAGAGGCTTTGATTGGGTAAAATATACTGGTATTTCGGGGGGCTGTCGGGCTTTACAAAAAAATCAGTTACTCCTTCAGAGAAGTGGTCTTTGCGAGAAAAAAATAGTGTTTTCTGAAATGAGAGAGAAACCGAGCTTTAGTAATAAACTAAATAAAACTAATATTTTAGAAGTTGTTTTAATTCTTCAGCGGCCTTTTTCTTTTTGCCTGTGTTGTTAGAGATGAAGAAGTCGATATTTACATTGTCGTAGCCCAGGGCGAGATGTCTGATTTTTATTTTTTCTAAAAAACTCTTTTGAGAAATTTTATGAAATCTCGATAGTTCGGTAGTTGAGGCGCGTAGTTTTAGCGCTAGCTCTGCGATTCGAGCATCGGGGTGATTTGCGTAATCGTGTTCGTTAGGGTAGGACAGTTCTTGCCAATGCTTCATTGCCACAGAATGGGTCCAATAGCTAAACTCAATAAAACGAGGAAGCTTCACTTGGTACTTTTGTTCGATGAAATGCTTTTCTAAGGCACTTATTGCAATGGCAAGAACCCAGCTCAAATAAACTGATGAACTAGCCAGGAGCTCTGAGTTTAATCGTAACTCTAAGCCAGTATTGGTTTCTTGAATCTCATAAAGTTGTAGGGGATTTTTTTGAGTGATTTGATCAAAGCGATAAATTTCAAAAAGATCATCTAGTTTTTCAAATTTATCCAAGACTTTAGTGCCGCTAGGACTCATCTCTAAATGATGTATTGAAAGTCGCCTTTGGCGGTTTACTAAACCTTCGGCAAAGCTAGAAATAGAGAAAATGATTATTACGAAAGTCGCGATAAACTTGTTCATCGATCCCCCAGTGGATTGAAATGATCCTAACAAAGCAAAAGACTTTTGCCAAGAAGAGACAAGATTAAACAATCTGGACCTTTTTGCAGGGAATTAGAGGGAAAATCTTTAAATTTCAAATACTTAGTGCCGATAAGCTTTTATGGATAAAGTTGCATTCTCAATTCGATATAAATTTCTACTGCTTATCAGTGCATTGCTACTGGCAAGTGTTGTGGGGTATTTGGGATTAGCAAATCATGTCTTTTCAGAAGATAAGACGGAGCTGGTATTTGATTATAACCGGAGTTTTGTGGCCAACTTATCTTCAGAATTGGATAAAGTCTTCGAAGCAATCAACGACAAGATTCGCTTAAGTAGCATTCTTTTAGAAAAAGAAGATCAGGATAATTTGCTTGAGCGTCTCTTTGAGCAAGATAAAAACTTAGCCTATTTGGGGATTAAACGCCAGGGGGCAAAGAGTTTTAAAAGCATTATGTGGAAGGATGATTTTTTTGAAAGCTATGGCTATAGCAAACAGAGTTTTCACAGTGAACTACTACTAGAAGAAGAGATTCCTTGGCAAAGCATCAAAGAAAAAGGTTTTCACCTTTGGAAGCCAAAAGCATGGTCCAAATTACCTATGGCTGCATTTGCTACGACAAAAAACATCATGAAGTCAGGACGCCCTCAGTCCTATATGTTTTTACTTCTAGTTCGTTTTGATAAATTAGGAATTCAAGAAATTCAAAATCGATTGTCAGAGGTTTTTCTTTTTAATAAAAATGGAGACTTGCTTTTTTCTGATTCTCAGCAAACTTTTTCTAATCTATCATTTTTAGAGAAGACTAAAAATCAGTACGTAAAGACTTCCGTTTTTCAATACACAGAATCAGGCCAGGATTTTTTAGCTGCCTTTTCTAAATCTTTCTCCAACAATTTGTTGGTGGTTTCAAGGGTTTCAACGCAAAAAGCATTGGCGGTTGTTTGGCAGTTTGTTTACCGCTCAATACTCTTCGCTTCTATCTTTTTAACATTAGCATTCATAGTAGCCATATTGTTTTCTAGAAGCTTAACTAGGCCAATCGATCGATTATTGGCAGCAATGAAAAAAGTGGCTTCGGGAGATTTAAGCATTTCTATCCGCTTGAACACAAAAGATGAAATCAGAGTATTGGCAGAGAATTTTAATACAATGATTCATGACTTAAAAAACTCTAGAGACGAGCTTGAAAATATTAACCGAGAGCTTGAAGGTAAAGTGAAAGAGCGTACCAAGCAGCTAGAAGAACAAAATCTAGCTGTCAAAAAAGCACAAGAGGCTTTACTACGAACCAGTCGTTTGGCAGCGGCAGGGGAAATTGCCGGAAGAGCGGCTCATGAAGTTTTAAATCCACTCACAAGCATTTTGACCCGCATTCAAAAAGTGGATAAACGCCTCGAAAGTAAAAAGAAAGAAGACTTGTTGCTATTGGATGAAATCACTTCGGCCTGGAAAAAAGATTTGGAATCAGGGAAAGAGCATCTTTGGAAAGAGTGGAATCAACAATCAAACATAGATCCCTCGAAGAGTCTTCTTGAGGAAGACTTGGAGAATGTTTCACAGATTTATCTAGATTTAAATTCAGAGTTTCAAGAAATGAAAGAGGATCTAGGTTTCTTATTAGGTGAGGGACATAGAATCAATCGTATCGTGCAAAGTATGAGAAGTTTAAACCGAACTAGTGGTGATCATCAGGTTTATTCCCTCCATAGGTTGATTGATGAATCCTATAAGATAATGGCCGATGCCATGGATGAAGAGTCTATTCAATTTCATTTTAATCCTTTGCAGACTGAAGTATTTGTAAAAGTAGATAAAGATGAGTTTGTCCAAGCTTTAACAAATTTATTCCGTAATTCAATCCAGTCTTTCAAGGCGAAAACAGATAATGAGCGATTCATCCGCGTAAGTTTATCGGAGCTTGAAAGCAATGAGGTTCAATTTCAAGTGATTGATAATGGAATGGGAATCAGTCTTGAGAATCAACAAAAGCTTTTTGAAAGCCAATTTAGTACCAAGAGTTCCGCAGAGGGAACTGGTCTTGGTTTGAGTATTAGTCGCAGATTTATTCGTTCTTTTAATGGCGATCTATTTTTAAAATCCTCAGAGCCTGATAAAGGCAGTGTATTTGAAATTGTATTACCAATAGAAACGAAACAGGGGAGAGTTTCGGCATGAGTGCTTTAAGACAATTGCAAAAAAACTATGAACAAACCTTAGATACTTCCTTTCAATGGAATTATCGAATCTTGGTTGTCGAAGATCAAAAAGAAGTGGCCCAGAGTTATACGGATATCCTTGAGCATTCTGCCAAAGTCATTCCATTACAGCGAAGCAGTCGATCGGCAAGAATAGAAAGTGTTAATCAAGACTCTCCAGAGAAACACTTTCCCTTCGAACTAACAATTGTTCACTCTGCCGCAGAGGCATTGGATGCAATGAAAGCGGCAAAAGCTAAAAAGCAGTCTTTTGCTATGGGCTTTATTGATGTACTTCTTGGCGATGGCATGGATGGTATTGAACTATTAAAAGAAATGCAAAAAATGGATGAGGATTTTTATGGCGTCCTAGTAACGGCTTACCATGATCGGGATGTAGATAGCATTCACAGATTTTTAGGTGAAGACAAAGTTGATCAATGGGACTATTTAAATAAACCATTTACGAATGGTGAAATCCTGCAAAAGGCAAGAAATTACATTAGCCTTTGGAACTTACAAAAAGAGAGTAAGATTCGAGAAAAGGAAATGCAAGAGCTACGCAACCAGGTTTTTCAATCGGAAAGGTTTTCTACCGTTGCAGCAGTAGCTCGTGGTGTATCTCATGAATTTGGAAATATTTTATTACAAATTATGGGAAAAGCGGAACTAGGACAAATGGGGGATGAGGCCAAGAAGACCCATTCTTTGGAAAAAATCTTGGAAGCAAGTATTCGAGCGAATGAAATTTTAGATCGTTTTAATCATCTTGCAAATCCTGGAAACACGGAGTTCCCGAAAGAGTCTCATAATATTCATAATATCGTGAGCAGTGCCTTAGATTTAATGGAACATCAGCTAAAAACACAAGGTATCAAAATTTGCAAAATTAAGTCTGACAACGGCAAAGTTTTTGTGAATGAAACATCGATTATGCAGGTACTGACGAATGTCTTTATTAATGCAAGTCATGCAATGCCTGGTGGGGGTCAAATTGATCTTGGAGTCTATGATCAAGGTGATTTCTGTGTTTTAAAAGTAAGGGATTACGGAACTGGAATTGCGGATAAAGACCTAGAGCATGTGTTTGATGCTTTTTATACTACTAAAGGAAAAAAAGGAACTGGTTTAGGATTGTCGATCTGTAGAGAGATTGTCGAAATCGAGCATAGTGGACACTTTAAGCTTTATAACCATGAAGTTAAAGGCTTGGTGATTGAGATTCAGCTCCCAAGAAAAGAGGTGGCTTAATGGCACAGACGGATTTAAATATTCAAATTCTTGTTGTAGATGATGATAAGCAAGTTCTTGAGGTTATCGTTGAATACTTGGAGTATTTTGGACTCTGTAATGTGAAGTCATTCTCTAGTGCTCAGCAGGCCTTGACTTATATCCAAGATACGAGAAATGTGATTGATCTTGTGTTCAGCGACTGGGAAATGAAGCATTTAAGTGGTTTGGACCTTTTAAAAGCGGTGCGCGGAAATCCGCATCGCAAAGAAACTCCTTTTATAATGGTTACCTCTCAGGGTTCTATGGAACGAATTAAAATCACTCGAGCGGTAAAGTCAAAAGTAGATGCCTATATTATTAAACCATTTAGGGCTGAAACTTTAAAAAATAAAATTTGGGATGTATTAGAGTGGAATCAAGAGGATGAGCAAGCTTCATAGTTTTACATTCATATTTATCATCCTTTCTTCTGCAATAGGGAGAGCGGATAACTACATTCTTGATCTTACTGATTCTAGCATTAAGGCGAGCGGTGATTTAGTTTTAAATTTAGCAGACTCGTCGATTCATGGGCCACCTCAGGTGGCTAACTACCAAGCTGTTAGCGCAAGTCTTACAAGTAGTCAATTTACTGTGGGTGATGGTAGCCATGGTGTATTTGATAGCAGTACTTACGAAAACTTTAGTGTGAATTCTGACCTTAGTGGAAATGTGATCAGAATTGACACCGATACCTATTCAGCCCTGCATTTTACAAGTTTTAGGCTTGATGCTGGTTGGACGATTCGTCCTACTGGATCAAAACCCCTTATCATTTATAGTCAGTCGACGGTCTATATCGATGGAAGTATCGATTGTTCAGGAGAGGATGGTTCTGCTGGAAATGATGATGAAACTCAGCAATCCAGTGGTGGTACTGGTGTTTGCGGTGGTGGAGATGGTGGGGCCGGTGGCTATTACAATACAGCTTCGACAAGTTTAGTAGATGCAGCTAGTGGTTCATCGGGTGGAAGTTCCGTCAGTGGTGGTGGAAATCCCGCAAGTGATGCTACTAATGGCGGTAAAGGTGGCGCTGGCGGCGGAGCTTATAGTCAATCTGGAACTGGAGCCGATCAAGGAGTTAATCCAGATGGAGGAAACTCAGGCACTGCCGGTACGAATTTTCAAAACGATGAATTTTCAGAAATTGGTGGCGGCTCTGGTGGAAGCGGAGGAGCCGGCTTTTATTCAGCAACTCCTGCCAATGATGCTAGTGGTGGCGGTGGCGGAGCTGGAGGTGGTTCCATTTTGATTTACGCCTTTGGTGATGTGACCATTACTGATAATGGAAGTGTACTAGCAAACGGCGGTGATGGTGGTGCATCTTCTCAAGGAGCCGGTGGTGGTGGTGCTGGCGGTGGTGGAAGTATAGCTATTTTTAGTGCTGGTGATATCATAATTAACAACACGGTTTCGGCTGTAGAAGGTAGTGGAGGCACAAGTAGTACCGGTGGCGCCGGAGGTGATGGTGGTCGTGGAAGAACTTGGGTCGTGGATAGCAGTGGAACGGCTGGAGGGGATACCTTAGAAAATCCTGATACACAATTAGTAGCTAGAGGAACAGTGAATGCGGCCAGTGGAACATTTGATTTGGTTAGTAGTGAAATGGATTTACAAAACTCACTACCCTTGCTGGTTCAAAGCTTAAGTACTGAGAGCCTTAGTGCTTCGAGTAGCCTTGCAATTACTTTTGCTTCTGGCGAAAATTCGGGTTTTACACCTAGTTATTTAAGTCTTTCTAGCTTCGATCAAGAAAATTCTTTTCGCTATTGGCGACTGAAATTAAGTTTATCTCAAGATACTTCAGGTAGTTTTAGTAAAATAACAAGATTGGGTTATGAATACACTCCAAATCAGGAAGATGAATTTAATTTTGTATCTGCTTGTGGTGTAATTAAACCTAGCTCGCAAATTCCAAAAGCATTTCTGCTTTTATATCTTTTACCTCTAGTTTTGTTTGTCTTCTTGAGAGCTAGGAAAACTTCCCCAATCTATGCTTAGTCCAATCTGTACTTCTGTGTAGTGGGAAAAGTCCTTTGCGTCATTGGAGCGAAGGTTGTACTGAAAGCCAGCATCAAAATGAATTTGATAGTTTGAGTTACTTTTGATATTCCATTTTGCCAATATAGATCCCGATATATCATACAAAGATCCTATTCCAGAGATTCTGTTTTGAAGAATCATTTTTTCAGGCAAATTTGCTTTCTGAAAGTTTTGCTCATTCATGATGGAAATTCCATAGAGATTTTTAGATTGAAAGTCGATACTTTCGTTGCCGCTACGAGCGGGGAGTTCCCTTTTTTGTAAGTTGATACCGAAAGACCATTTTCCTACAAATAGAAAGTAGTGATCCCAAAAAATCTGTTCAGAAGAGATTTTTTCTTGAAAACTGTAGGAAGCACTTTCGGCTTCCCATTCGCTGCGATGGTAGCGAAGTGAGCTGGAATAATACTTTTTTATCTTACTCTTTCTTGTAAACTGAACTTCAAAATCAATTGGTTTAATGCCTGTAAATTTATACTTAGCCTGTTCATCTAAAAGTAAACCTTTGGCTTTTCCATACGAAGCGTAATAGGCAATTGAAAAATGATTTGATGCCTTTGTGAGTTTAGGGTCTAATTTTTGTTCCTCCATTTTAGGGAGAAGAACTTTAGGTTTTTCCGGCAGAGGATCTTTGTTTACAACGAACTGTTTTGGTTTTTTAATGAGATTTTTCTTTGGCTTATTAATTTTGACGATTTTTTTGTGAATTTCAATTTCTGATAAATTCACTTCCATAGGTTCACTAAAAACTCCCATTAATCCGTTGTAGGCACCAGCCGAGACTCTCCAAAATACTTTTCCGGTGTGACTACTTTCCCAATTTAAACTAGTTTGGGTACTTTGATTTTCAAAAACTAAATCCTGGAAATCAGAACTTTTAGAGATTTCTATGATATAGAAATCCGCACCTTCTACTGCGGACCATTCAAATTTGTACTCATATTTTTTAAAAAATTTTTTGTCTTCAGCGACAAAGTCCTGAGCTTGAGCCGATGCTATTACAAACAGTTGAGAAATAAATCGAGCGGAGTCTTTGAGTTTCTGCCAAATATTTTTGTTAGGTGAATTTGACTCCAGATCACTTACATTCTTTAATACAGCTTTTTTAGATTCTATTTGGCTTGTGCTTTTAAGTTTAGCCTTTTCTTTTGTACTCTCTTTGTTTTTATTCTCATTGTTTTTTTTCTTTAATGTCTCTTGCTTACTAGCTGGAATTCTTGATTTTTGAATTCCTTTAAGATTGGGTGCTGCAAGTGCTTCTGTGATTGAGTAGATAGGGTATTTTAATTTATTGGGATAGAAACTACCTTTTTCGTCATAAGCAAGGATTCGCCAGTATAGTGGTCCGCTGGTTTGTACTTTGGCAAGTAAGGAGTTGTTATCACTGATGTGACTCTCTTCAATCTCTTGAAAACTTTCGTCGCGACTAAACTCTAATTTGTATTTTTGAATATTGGGGGTAGCTTCCCAACTGAAGAGATATTCATCTTGATTTAATATTCGGTCTCTAGGGTAGGGAGAGAAATAGGTAAAGTACTTAGCTTCGACAACTTCAAATTCAAAACTTTCACTAACTTTATTTTCATTTTCAAGCTTAGCAAAGTAATGCCCCGCTGGGAGGGCTAGCTTTAACTCATTGGTGTTTTTATCGATTTCGAAATCATTTTTACCGGTCGTGCTACTGAAAACAGAGAGCTTGCTAGCATTGCCTTGCCATTTTAAGTGAACTTGAGAAGATTGATTATCAGCAAAATAGAATCGAGATTCTTGCTCAGTATTTTTCCAACGAAAATCTGCACTGATGCTTTTAGTTTGTACTTCCCCAGAGCTTTCTAAGCTTAGGCTATTGCCTTTTTTAAACTCCTTAATTTCTTCAGGAGTTTTTTTGTTTCTTATTTGAATACTGCCTTCGTTAACTTCAATTTCTAAAGATTTGTCTGTAGTCGAACGAAAGGAAATGTCAGAATTTTTGGAAGGTTGAAAACTCCATGAGTCTGATTCTAAAGCAATTTTTTCGTCTCTCAATTTACTGCGCAAATTACCTTTGGCGAACTGTATTTTTAGTCCATTGTCTTTTTTAGTTTCTTCAGGGGCTTTAATAACGATTAGTGTGTTTTCATAAAGCTTTATTTGAATGTTTCCATCTAATTTAATTTTCGCACTACTGTCTTTAAGGGTAAGGACGCTATCTTGATTGTATACATCTTCCTGGGCTTTGCTTTCGGTCCAAACAATACTTTGATCAAATTTTCTTCGTACCTTGTTTTCTAGATAACTGATTTGACCAATCTTTTGGTTTTGTTTGCTTTGATTGCTTATACTCGTTGGTAGAAACCGGGCGGGTAGAAAACCTAGATCAGCAAATAGTACTGCTAGCTCAATTAGGAGCAAAAATGACAAAAAGCTAATTAGAGGTTTATCCATAATAAGTTATCGGAATTATTTAGGAATTCACTTACTTTTCGTTGGCAAAACAAGCCTTTTAGCTTAAGATATTGGCCCAGGCTTTCAAAATGTGGTAGGGCCATCTAAAATAAAAGTTTAAAATAGGATGATGGAAAAAGTGCCTTCCAAGCAAGCGATAAAAATTTTATTGATTGAAGATGATTCTCTCACTTCGGAAGTGATCGAAGAGTCATTGCTTAGTGTTGGATATTCAGTGAAAACTGCCAATAGTGCAGACCAAGGTCAGGAAATCATCGAGGATTGGGAACCGGTTTTGGTTATTACCGATCAAGACATGCCCGGTTCTTCTGGTATAGATCTTCTTTGTGATTTACGAAAAAGAGAAAACTACGTTACTGTCATTTTTGTTTCAGGAAGAAGAGACACCAAATTAGTTGTTAGGGCTTTACAAGAAGGCGCTGATGATTATATCGAAAAGCCTTTTCGTGTTCCTGAACTTTTGGCGAGAATTGAAGTGGCTCTAAGAAACAACGAAATGCATAGGGAATTGGCGAAAAAGAACGAGCTTCTTGAAGCCATGGTAGAGGTAGATGATTTAACCGGCCTCTATAATATGCGCTCTATTTACGATAAGGTAGACAAAGAAATTGCTAGAGGAAGAAGAAAGTCCTCTGGAATTGCCATTGTGATGATGGATATGGATCACTTCAAATCTGTGAATGATAATAATGACCATCTTTTTGGAAGTTTCGTTCTGGCAGAGGTGGGCGCAATCATTAAAGATACCATTCGTGAATATGATTTTGGCGCTAGGTATGGTGGCGACGAATTTTTGATGTGTCTTACTGAAATCGATGCCGAGGGTGCTCAGAAGTTCTGCGAGAGATTGCGCAAAAATGTTGAGGCCTATAATTTTAATGACGGAAGTAGAAGTATAAAGCTGACTTGTTCTATTGGTGTGGCTTTGATGATTAATGAGTACAATTTAGACGCAAGAGAGCTTGTGAGACAAGCAGACCATGCGCTTTATGAGTCCAAAGAAAAGGGACGAAACTGTACAAGTTTAAGAACTGAGTTTAAGGACATACCTACAAAAACTTCAGCCTCTTAATTACTTTGAATCAGGTTGGTTAATGACCTCTTGAAAACCTAGTCCCGTGTAACGATTTACTCCTTTTATTAAATAATTTAAAAGAATAAACATGCAAAGCATAGAAGGGATCACGATCACAAAATATGATTTCCAAGTCATATCTGCGATTTGTTCATTTAATATTGTTGATCGTTCTAGGTCGGGTAGATCTAAAGGAATGTCTTTAAAAATATAAATAGCTAAGACAAAATTTAAAATAGCACTTAAGAAAAATGTATAGGCAAAATATTTAGTGGATTTTCTTAGGTGTTGATCGAAGTCTTTTTGTGTTGAACGTTCATCCAACTGTTTTTGGATTTTATCAACATCGAAAACTTGATCATTAAAAAGTAGAGCTTTGATCAACGGGTTTTTCCATTGGCTTGAAAGATAAACTGCAATACCAATAATTAGAGGGAAAAGTCCTTCTTTAACGGCAAACCACATTCCTTCTAACTTAAAGAGTGCCAGCCCACCAGTTGCTAAGACATTCACAAAACCTAAAACACTAATTGGATTTAACTTTTTTGTTTTTCTAAACTCATAGATGGAAAAGCCGATCGGCATGGATAAAGCAATAAGCAATGCGATTAAAGGACCATTTGGCCCTAGTTTATCGGAAAGTTTATTTAAAACCACCACTGGTAAAATGATGCTAAAAAGCATATTCCAGAGAGCGTCGCGATTGTTGTTCTTTTTAGCCGGCTTTTTTATATTTTCCATGATGAAACGATACCAATAGGCTTTTGATTAGACTAGTAATATTAGGAATTTCCATGAATATCAGTCAATTGCGATTAATTCTGTAGAAAAAAAGGTCAAAAAAAAGGGGGGGCACAAGGCCCCCGCATAAATCTTTAATCTATCAGGATAGCTATGCTCCTGTGTATTTTATTTTTCTGAATATCTTCCCTCTGAGTCCAATTGTGGTGCGCAACGACCGGCTTGTCTGTTTTTAATTGCGCTACCAGATCCCGGTCTTCTCGTTCCGCCACCTGCACTAGGTAAATATCTACGAGGACATTTTGGCAAGCTATAGGCAGTGTTAGACGCAGCTATGAAGTCATTTGGAAACTCTATATTTCTAAAACCACCACGACCAATTTTTTCATGATGAGTTGGATGGGCGTACTTAAGGATTCGGCCTTCATCTACTAAAAATACTCCCTTCATATCTTCATGCTTCAGGCCGTAAACATTACCGTTCCAACCACTGTCTTTTCCAGATCTTCCAGATAAGAATACATTTGCTTCAGGAATTCTTTTGTAGTGAAGAGTGCCTTCCTCAAGGTATTGATGACTAGGAGTTCCTGCTTTTAAAACCGTGTCTCTCCCAGCTTTCTGTCCATCTCTACGAACACCATTTTTCGTAAGAATATAGTCAAACTCTCCTTTTTCAGAGCCTGTGTAGTTTGATAAATTAGGATCTGCGTAAGCTTCACGAGCATAGATTTTTATGACACTTGAACCAATTGGCAATAACTCTCTGATAAAGGCGATATGTTCATTGGAAACTCTTGAGCATCCATGACTTCTAGGGTCTGCAAATAAATTGGCCCAAAAACCTCTTGTCTCTTCAATAAACTTATTGCCATCGGCGCCCCAACCGTAGGTTCCATGAGTCCATTGCATATGAGCATCGGGACCAACTTTAGCAGTATACCAACCAAATGCTCCGCGATAGGTTCCGTAACCAGGTAGAATGTCGTCATTAGATAACCAATCCGTTACACCTGCGCCAGGCTCAGGAAGGGCAGGGTAGTTTGGGTCATACCAAGATGGATAACGTCTGTATTGGTCCATATAAAATTTAATCCAAGACGAAACTCTAAAGTGTCCAACGACACTTCGAGTACTTCCTTTGCCATCTTCGTTCATAGCATCTTCACCGGAAACAAAGTCTGCTTCAAAGATCATTTTGTGTTTACAGATTCCTGATTCACATGATTTTTTGTAGACTCTTAATTTTTCAGTGGCGATATTTTGAACCATAAAAATGTCAGATAATTCTGTTGGATTGGCCGCCCAATCTGGGCCACGACTAACCGTTGCTTCCGTTAAATATTTGTAAGCCACATAATAATTTTCTGAAGTTTTTAACTTTGCTTGAATGTCCAGAAGTTCAACTTGAACCATAATCCCTTCTGGTTCACCTAAAACCTTAACCTTGTCGCCTTTAATGAACTTTCCAAGGATATTGTCCTTTGAACTTAAGTCAGCACTAGAGCGAACGCGAACATTGTTTGAAACAAGGTAAAGCTCTTTGCCTATAATTACGTCTTCTTTTGAAATATAGGAAGTAGTTGCTCCCATTTCAGCCGCTTCTGTTAATAGAATGTCTTCGATTGAATTTTGCTCAGAACATGCAGATACGAGCATGCTTAGTAAAATTGCTTTTGCTATATAAAGCCTTTTCATGATGTGTCCCCCCTCATCGTCGATGTACTGACGATGAGTCATGAACTTAAAGGAAAAACTTTATATTTTTAGTAAATCCCTTAAATTATAAGTCTTTTCGTGTTTTGAAAAAAACAAAGGAGGGCTTTTGTTTAAATAAGCTTAGTTTTTCAGCCTGTAGAAAAAAAAGTAATAGGCCTTTTATGAGCAACCGAGTAGAAAAGTAATGGTGGAGGCTTTTGAGGAAAATGAAAAATAAAAAGAAAAAATAGAGTTTGGGTGCTTGACTTCGATGGGAGCTAGTTATAAAACCTTGGCTCAGCTCAACGAGCAAGTGTAGCTCAGTTGGTAGAGCGCCACCTTGCCAAGGTGGAAGTCGCCAGTTCGAACCTGGTCACTTGCTCCAACTTTTATTTAAATTACCTAGCTTCAAAAGCTAGGTTTTTTTTTGCCCGGTGTACAGCAATACCAGTTTCGAACGACGCTGCGCTAATGCTTAGCTGTTCAAACCTCTGGACGCATGCGTCCAGCTTGCTCCAACTTTTATTTAAATTACCTAGCTTCAAAAGCTAGTTTTTTTTTGCGTAGTGTACAGCAATACCAGTTTCGAACGAGGCTGTGTGAAGTTCAGCGTGAGTCGGTGAGATATTGATTAACCAACTTTGTTAAAACTATCGTCGTCGGCGTTTAGGTCATCCTCAGACTCTAGTTCAAAATGAAACTCCTTAGCTTCTTTAGAATCATTGGTGATGTTTAAAACTTTTTTAATGGCATTTTGGTTCTTGGGTAAATCCAATGCCTTGCCTTGAAGGATTTGGTTTAACTTTGTAGCAATCTCTTGCAAGTTATGACTGTCTTCGTTTAGTTTTGTACTGTTTGCCAATGTGTTATCAGCAGTTTTCGCATTGCTGGAGGTGCTGTCATTAATCAAATGCATACCTTCAGTGATTTGGCGTAAACCTAAGTTTTGCTCATTGGTTGCAGAAAGTACATTGTTTGCACTATCAGAGATGGCTTCTGAGATGCTACTAATTTTGTTCAAATGTTCTGAGGTGTTTTCAAAATGAACTAAGCTTGCATCTGTTTTTGCGCCATTTTCAGTGGCCACTCTTTTTGCTGTTTCAATTACTTCATTTACAATATTACTAATTTCGGTGGCACTCTTACCACTCATTTGTGCTAAATTTCCGACTTCCTGAGCGACAACCGCGAAACCTCTTCCGTGCTGCCCAGCTCTTGCTGCTTCAATGGAAGCGTTAAAAGAGAGTAGTGTGGTTTTAAAAACGATATCATCTATTAAGTCTGTCTTTTCACGAATTTTCTCAATCAAATCAACTAGCTCTTCAATGGACTTATAACTTTCTGCGATTTCATTAACAGAGCCTTGTAGCTCTCCCATTGCTACTTGACTTGAATTGGAAAACTGAGAAATGTCGTTGGCTAATTTTACCGAGTTTTCTGATTCATTGACCGTTGAGCTGATCATGCTGGTGATTTCAGTGATGCTTGCTGAGACCTGTTCAACGCTTGTGGACTGATGGTTTACGGCATCAGCAATGGATTTTGAGTCTTTGGACAGTGCTTCGGCTTGGTCGCTCAAGGTGTTACTTGTGCTATCGATTGCTCTTGCAATGTTTTGAATATCTTCTATCGGCTTTTTAATTCTCAAAAACGCAATCGCAATGGCTAGTAGTGTTGCTAGCAATCCATAAAAGGAAATGCTCATTACAGTAGAACGAATTTCTGCATCCACAGGATTTAAACTGGAGATCACAGAAAAGGTGGCCCGAATGTCGCCTTCTTTAAAATCTTCCATTTGATAGCCGAGGATATCTTTGCCATTACCAAAAGGACTGGTGGAAGGGTGACCATGACAACTCAGACAGTTTTTGCTTTCTGATATTTTACTAGGAACAGAAATTAAAATTACATTTTGTTTTTCGTCAAAGCTGATGATTTCTTTCTTGTCTGGGTTTTGAATAAACTCGTTGATCACCTTCATCTCTTCAGGTGTGGCTTTATTCTTACTATTTCTCGGTTGTGGAGAGGCAATGCGAAACTGGTAGTTTTCTTTCTCTGCACCTTCTTGACCGATTCTGAAAGCTGCGTAAATGGGAACGGCTTTTAAAATTTTTGTTTTATATTCTTCACTTAAATTTCCATCTGGGAATTTCTCTACTGCTTCTTTAATGCTTGCATTTAAGACGTTCATTTGTGCGACATAGTTTGAGCCCACATGAACGCGAGACAGAATTGCTCGAGACTTATCGATTAAATCTTGTTCACCTTTTTCGCGAAGATGCACAGAGGCAACAAAAATGGATATGCCAGTGGATAATAGACCAACAAGTGCTAAGCTACTTAAGATTTTTCCTTTGAAAGTCATCGAAGTCCTTTTTTTGGGATTTGAATGACTTATCGGAAACTTAGAGCGGCTTTTTATAGGGAGAGCTTAAATTATTTCAGTACTGGTCTAAGTAAAGTTGTTCTATAAAAATTTGCAGGACTAAGGTTAAGCTTAGAAAGAATTTAGCTTTAATTTTTGTGTAATTTTTCGGAACAAAATTATTTCGTTTTAAGTTTAATTGTTGTATCTCAAGTTTATAAGTTTCCTCGTTCTTACGAACAGGGAAATGTCTTATAAGAAAACTAAAGTGCCGAATATTTTTTTGTTCCTACTAGCTTTGATTTTAAAGTTTAAAAGAAAAAAACTAGCTACTTTCTATTTTTGGCTTTTTCCGTGCGATACTCTTCATCGGTCATACCACGTTTCCAATAGCCTGAAAGAAAAAGATTGTCCGTTGGCAGCATTTTTTCTTTGGTTAAATACTTTCTTACTTTGTTAATTTCTTCTGCCTCACCAGCGCCAAAAACCACTGTATTTTCACTTAGTTCGGAGTAGTTTTTTAGAGGCTTAATAAAATGTTCCATTTCATTCACATCAAGCCAGTTTAGCTTAATGCCATTATTTAGCTCGATTTCATGAATATCTTCTTTGCTTGGAACAGCAATGTAAGCTTCTCCGGTTGCTTCTTTGGGTGCCAAATTAAGGTATGCTTTCACCGCATTGATCGAAGTTAAATCGCCCATCAAAAAATAATCTGTCTTTGGAAACTCATAAATCTTTCTTGGGCCGGGACCAGCGATTACGATTTGGTCGCCAGGCTTAGAGTTTTTCGCCCAAGTTGCTGTGTGACCCTCGTGGTATTTTACTAAAAAATCGAGGCTTAGTGTCTTGGTTTCAGCATCAAAATTTGCGATGGTATAAGAACGCATTTTGGGTCTTGTATCTGGAGCAATATTATTTTTATCGGCTTCTAGAATTACTTTTACATAAGCTCCCTCTTCGCCAACGGGAAAGTCATTAAGGTCTTCACCTGTAAACTCGACACGTTGAAGGTGCGGACATAGACGATAAGAATTTTTAACTTGAATATTTCGGTAGGAATTTTTCTTCTTCATAGAAACCTCGATTTGAATTTTATTCTAATCGAGATTGTTAACTAAAAACAGGAAGAAGAAAAAAAAACAATCAATGCAAACGTATTGATTGCGAAGAAATTGTTTATTTAGCATCAAGTGCTAGTTGAATGGTGTTTTCTAAAACTGCAAAAGTAAAAGGTTTGGCAATTAAATCCACAGCCCCCATGGCCAACATATCTTCTTTGTCGTATTCAGAAAAACCACTGATAAAAATGATTTTGGGAACTTGGTTTAAATTTTCTTTGGCCCATTTATAAAGCTCGTTTCCTGCCAAATTAGGCATACGAATGTCGGAAATAATTAGATCCACCAAATTAGACTTCAAAAACTCTTGTGCTTGCACGGAGTCAGTAAAAGTTGATGTCTCGTAGCCCATCATATCGACTTGGTCGGCAACGATTTCAGCCAATTCTGGCTCATCATCTACAATTAAAATCTTTATTCCGTTCATAGCGAAGCTCCTTCTTTTTTGGTCTCCGTACAGTACTTAGGGCCATATGCTTTATCGGTTATACTTATGAAAAACCCACTAGAAATGTGAAAAAACTATGGAATCACAATATTTTGTATCACATAGATACTATTTTTCATTCTAGGCTTTATTTTTGATGTAGGAAACTATGTACTCTGTACCAGAGATTAAACTCAAAGCGAGTCCAATAATGAGACCGGTAATTGCCGCCTCTTCACAGTAGGGGAAAAGGTCCATATTGGGCTCAGGAAAAAATAGAAAAGGCATTGCAAAGAGCTGAATGGCGGTTTTCCATTTACCAAGTTTTCCGGCAGAGATGACAACGTTCTCACTTGCTGCAACCGCTCTTAAGCCATCAACGATAATGTCTCTTAAAATAACAGGTAAAACCAAAATGAAGTGAATTTTACCTAGAACTAGTAAAGCAATCAGGCCCGCAGTTACCAAAAGTTTGTCGGCGATGGGATCTAAGAACTTTCCAAGAGTGGTAACCCATTTGTATTTTCTTGCGTAGTAGCCATCAAAATAATCTGAAACACCAGCGAAGAAAAATAAAACAAGGGCGGTCCAAGCTGACCAATATTCATTTTTTAAAACATAAAAAAGAATGGGAGGAATTAAGAGGATTCTAAAAGAGCTTATAAAATTTGGTATTTGTCTTTTCATATAAAACCTTAATCCCCGAAAAACTTACTATCCTATTCTTGCTCAAAGCATGCCTTGAAGCAAAGAAAATGTGTTATTTTACTTTATTCGTTGATCTTTTTGCTTGCTGCCTGGGATAATTTTTTCATGAGAATTATTTTTTCAATTTTATTAGTATTGCTCGTTTTTTCAAATAGCTCCTTTGCCAGTGAGGTGGTGGATTATGAAATTTTGTTTGGCAAGGATAAGGAGCAAGATATTCTTCTCGTTACCGGAAATAGTAAAATCAAAGCGAGCCCTCAGTTGACAATGCGTTTAATGAAAAATGTAAATGCTTATAAGAAGTTTAGCCGATATCTACTAAAAAGTGACTATGACCAAAAAACTCGAATTGCTGATTTTAAGGCCTGTTTCATGTTTGTATGTGGAAAGCCAAGAGTTTTAATGAAATGGGAAAAGGATCATCTCAACTGGGAGTTTATCACAGGACGTTTTTTAGGTTCCAAAGGATATATCAAAGTGAAAAAAACGGTTAGTGGGGTGGATATTTATTTTTATAGTCATTTTAAAATTCACTCTAAATTGATTCCGAGATGGATCATTCGCGAATTCACTGCTAGCATCACTGAAAATAGTTTTGCCATTTTAAAGAAAAATTTGGAGGCCATTGAAAATGGAAAAATTTAAAATAAAACGGCAAGTTGCCTTTTATGAAACGGACGCGATGGGTGTTGTTCATCATTCAAATTATTTACGCTATTTTGAAGATGCACGATTGGCTTGGTTGAGTGCAAGTGGGTTTTTAAAAGACTTTCAGAGCCAGGACTCCTTACAATTTGCCGTCACAAATGCGGATTTACAGTATAAAAAACCAGCACGTTATGGAGATGAAATTGAGATATCGATGGGGCTGCATAAAACTGGAGCAAAACTGCATTTTAAATACGAGATTCACTCAATGCAAGGTGAGCTTCTCTGTACAGGTACTAGCTCCCATGTTACTGTCGATCGAAATATGAATGTAAAGCGAATTCCCAAAGAAATCGCTCAGCTTTTAGGAGAATAGCATGGATAGAAACCTTGCCTTAGAGTTTGTTCGTGTAACGGAAGCAGCCGCCCTTGCTTGTAGTAAATGGGTTGGCCTTGGGGATGGAAAGTCTGCGGATCAAGCAGCCGTAGATGCGATGAGAAAAGCTTTTGACCGTGTTAATTTTGATGGGACGGTTGTAATAGGTGAAGGTGAGCGTGACGAAGCTCCAATGCTTTACATCGGCGAAAAAGTGGGAGATGTAGGTCCGGAAGCTCCTAAAATCGACATTGCTGTAGACCCTTTAGAGGGAACCAACCTTTGCGCAACGGGAGATGTGGGAGCCATATCAGTGATTGCAATTGCTGAGCAAGGTAACTTTTTAAATGCTCCAGATACTTATATGAATAAAATTGCTGTTGGCCCTGGAGCCAAAGGGGCAATCGATATTACCAAAAGTCCTAGAGAAAATCTCCATCAAGTGGCAGAAGCTCTAAGAAAGCCAGTAAATGCTTTAACGGTTTCTGTTTTAGATCGTGACAGACATCAAGACTTAATTAAAGAAATTCGTAAAGAAGGAGCTCGCATCATTTTAATTAGTGATGGGGATGTCTCTACTTCTATTGCTACTTCTTGGGGAGACTCAGGAATTGATATGATAATGGGTATCGGGGGAGCGCCTGAAGGTGTGATCTCTGCTGCAGCCCTTCGTTGTTTGGGTGGTGATTTTCAAGGGCAATTAAAGTGGCGCTCAGAAGAAGAAAGAGCAAGAGCTTTAAAAATGGGAATTGAAGACTCTGATCGAATTTACAATATCGAAGACTTAGCAAGTGGCGAAGTAATGTTTTCTGCAACGGGTGTGACTTCAGGTCCTCTTTTGCAAGGAGTGCGTTTTAAGTCGGGTGGTTTCGTAGAAACTAGCTCCATAGTGATGCGTAGTAAGACCGGCACAATTCGTAAGATTGAAACAACCCATCGAGTAGATGGAAAGGCTTGGGTCCTGTAAATGGCCATCGAAGTCGCTTGTTTTTCTTGTCACTATGTGAACAGCTTCCCTGAGCGTGTGGCGCTTAGGGAAGAGTGTGAAAAGTGTGGAAGCGACTTGCATTGCTGTAAGTGTTGTAAGTTTTACGACACTGGTTCGTATAACGAATGCCGAGAAACAAGCGCCGATGTAGTGCGCGATAAAGAGCGTTCCAATCATTGTGACTATTTTGTGGCAAACTCTAATGCTGGCAAGGATGAGGAGAAAGATAAGATGCTTTCTGCTGCTGAGGCCTTGTTTAAAAAATAAATAGTTTACCAAAGCTTTCATCTAAAGCTAATCATCAATATATAAATTTCAATTGTTTAAATATTGCCTTTTTATTTTGGCAAAAATGCCAAATATTAGAGCCTATAGATCTGAGGTTTTGGAGGGATTTATGAAGTTGGTTTTGACGTTCCTATTTTTAGTATTTGGCTCTAGTTCATTCGCTGCGGACTACCCCGCACAAACTCGATTTGAAAAGTATATCCCCTTTGGATTTCTAGGTGAGTGGACCGGAGATGCTATGGGATTTAATCAGTGCAATATGCATGAAAAAATCTATGCCGTTTTGGATGAAGACTTTTTGGAAGAAGGCGCTTATGTGTTTGATGCTTCTTCGCACGATAGGTCTTGGAGAAGAAACTCTAAAAACCAAGGGGTTAGTGGTAGTTTGGCTTTTGAGGTTTTGGATTCCGAAGGAAATTTAGCGGAATTCTATACTCCATCAGGCAAGCTGTTTTCCTTTAAAGCGATTGATGATGTTTTCTACATCGTAGAAACTCCTGAGATGTTTGAGCGCAGGAAACTACTAAAAGAAGACTGTATCGGTAAAACTTTTGAGGGACCATTTATTGCTAAGGTTCATTTCGAAGTAAACTCAATGAAAATACGCTTTTTCGAAGTACGTGAAGTTGAAAACTCAGATCTTACCGGTGTTCGCACTGAGCTATATGACCGTGGCCCAATGACTCTCAGTAGAAGTTTATTTCGATAGTAAATAAACTATTCTCAAATGACTTGGAATCCATCCTAATTGGCTGCACTATGAATGAATGAAAAAAGTCTTTTTTATCATTAGTGCAGTTTTCATTTGTGTAGGATGTGCAGCCATGGAAGATTCTAAAGTCGAACAAAGCCCCAATGTTAAAGATGGTAAATTTCAAAACATTGAGCCCTTTCCGGAAAAGAAGTTTTCGGATGTTTTGAAGTTTTGGTGGGGAAAGTGGGAAAAATGGCCTAAGTGGATTGAGGTTGATCAAAATCGCAGTATTCCCAACTTAGTACCTGAAGGGGAGTACCAAGTTAGTTTTATCACTCATGCCAGTTTTCTAATTCAGCTTGGTAATTTGAATATAATCACAGACCCTCATTTTACAGAAAGATCCTCTCCTTTTAGTTTTGTTGGACCGAAGAGAGTTCATTTGCCAGGAATTGCATTGGATGATCTTCCTAAAATTGATCTAGTATTTATTTCTCATAATCATTTTGATCATATGGATGAAGCTAGTATCAAAATGTTAAATGATAAGTTTAAACCAAAATTTTTAGTGGGCCTTGCCAATGCACATTACTTAAAAGATTTTGGCGTAGACTCTGATCAAATCATTGAACTGGATTGGTGGGAAAAAACCACTGTAAAAGAGGTAGATCTCTATTTTACTCCTGCTAAGCATTGGTCGCGAAGGGGAATGTTTGATACCAATCAGGCTTTGTGGGGAGCTTTATTTGTAAAGTACAAAAACTTCTCAGTCTATCATGCTGGGGACACCGGTTATGGAAAGCACTTTCAGTTAACAAAATCAAAATTAGGGCGCCCCAATATTGCTCTACTTCCCATTGGTGCTTATGAGCCTCGTTCATTTATGAAAGACCAGCACATGAATCCAGACGATAGTATCAAGGCTCACAAAGACCTGGAACCTGATCTAAGCATTGGGATGCATTTCGGAAGTTTTCAGCTTACTTATGAGGGTAGAGATGCCCCGGTTCAATGGATTGAAAAAAAGACCAAGGAATTAAAAATAGATAATTTTACATCACCGATTCCTGGGCAAATATTTAAAGGCAATTTGTAAGACTTTGAGTTAAAGAGATTTAGAGATTCAATCGTGCTGCTCTGTTTTTTATGATAGGTTTCTTTCGAAAATTCTTAGCAACTGGTTGAGGCAGGCGAAAAAAGAAATCATAGATACGGCGCTAAAGCTTCCATAGGCCAAAGCTTTTATTTTTCTTTCAAAGCGCAACGCGTCTGCTGAATACTCTATGCTTAAGTAAAACAAAGGCTTTTTAATTAAAAGCTTCCCAAATTGTCTAAGACAAAAAATGGAACTTAATAAACTTAAAAAGAAAAGAGACCATAAAAGCATACTACTTTATCGGTCTCCTTTTGAAACAACTAGAGTCTAGTTTTTTTAAGCAAGCTTCACTGAGTGTCCCTATTAACTCGCTTTATCCTCAGGGGATTCACTGGACTCGTCATCGCCGTCGTTTTGCTCGTTTTCTTTTTCCTTTGAATCGTCCCCATTTTTCTTGGAGTGCTCTTCGAGATCCGGTTGCAAATCTTGGGCTTCTACTTTAATTTCCTCTGCTGATCTAAAGCGTAAGGCATTGTTAATGTCATACTCCAGCTCTGCAAACAAGCCACCCATAAAGCTATTGTATTCTTCTCCTAGGGAACCAGTTTGACCAACTAAGTAGTTAAATTCTAATAAGTCATTTTCGATACTTCTTGATAGTCGAGTGCTTTCCTTGAAGTTCATCGTCTGCTCTTTTGGAGCTTTTAGGTAAATTTTAAGACTGTTTAGGTAACGATCCCCATAGTCGGCAACAAAATTCTCTAATAGCATCATTGCTTCTTCTTTAGTCTCTGAACCTAAAATTTCTAAAACTCGCGTCGACATTTCTGGGTTATCTTGTTCTTTTTCTTCGATGATGTTTGCAAACCATGTTTTTGCTGAGTCAGAGTATGTTCTTTCTAATATCAAGTTTGCCATATTAAAAAATTCAGCAGCTCTAAAGCGTCGACGTAAGCTAATCATTTTATAGGCGTAGTTGCGTAAATCTCGTTTCCACTCTTTATCATTCATTAAGGAGATACGATCATCTAAGGATTCAGCCTTTGCTAGTTTTACAGCAAACTCATTTTTGGCTTGAGCGTGATAGCACACCATAAAGCTAAACGAGCGACCTTCAGTTGCGCAATCAAATTCAGCATTGGTAAAGTTTAGATTTTCAGTTCGATAGAGGTCCCGTTTTATATACTCCCATCTAGCGCTTACAACTCTAAAAGTTGAACTCTTACGCATGATAAAGAAAGAGCCTGAACCACTAAAAACGGTACTACCTAGTAAAATTGTTTTAAAATGATTGGCTAAGAAATTACTCTGACTAACTTTTGCTCGAGTAAGTCCGTGAAGATCCTCTAAACCTTGCCCGTATATTTTTTCTTTCGCAGCCTTAGAGCGAAATACGTCTCTAATTTCTTCAAAGACTTCTTTTCGCAATAATGCTAGTTCAGCGTCACCTCGGGGTAAGTGTTTTGGGTTTTCTAGAACCGCCTCAATCCTTTGAAGGAAACTGTCTTGAATAGGACTTCTATGTGGAACCATTAAAAGTTCTGTTCTTTGGTACTCAAGAAGTCTAAAGTTTTCAGCCCAATCATCCAAGCTTCTATCGATCTCTGCATTTCTCGACATTTTTTTAGCAGGTGTGTTGGCAAAGATGTAGTCGATTTTGTTTTCTAGATCATCTTCTAAATTTTTCAGAGCAAAGCGTTTGTGAAAAACCGACGGTTTGATGTTATATAAGATTTCGCCATTTTCCACATAGGGTAGGTTAATTCTAAGAGGACCCTCTTCAGCAAACTTTTTGGGAGTCCATTCGTCTAACTTCGCTTTTACCAGTGGAAGTTGTTCATTGGCGGATGCTCCTTCGTCAAATACAGCACTAAGTCTTCTTCTTGGGGAAGGCTTTCCTGTAAAATAATTAAGACGAGCTTCCATTGCATCGATCGTTTCTTGGGCAGGCGACTTACTGTGAATCAAGTCGTCTACTTCTTTAATGGCATTCTTACCATTAGGTGAAGCGCGGTGGATTGCTGAGAGTGTGTTTGGTTTTCTAAGATTAAAACGAAGTCTAGGTTTTTTACCTGTCGCTCTTCGAACTCCCTCAAAGAGATAATCTAGGAAATTTACTCTCGAAAAATCTATTTCCGCACCGCTTTTTAACCAATCTTTAAGATCTCGCCAATAGTTGATTTTAAATTGAAACTCATCGGTTTTGAAGAAGCGGAATCGTGCCATGATTGCCTCGAGGTACTTCTTGTAGTTTCTCTCGGCTAGCCAACGTTGGTTTCTTTTAGCGTTTACAAGTTGACTTGCCTTTGCAGCGTCACGAACGCTGTTTCGCCCTTTTTTAGCCGCGGCAAAGCGAATCTCATGCATTGCATTTGGTCCAAATTTAGCAGCCAAAGGTAGTACCTGACCCACACCAATGGCATAAGCTATGGTCTCTAAGGCGGATGAATACCTAGAGTTCATATTTTCAAAAGTTTTTTCATAAGAAAGCCATCCACCTTGGGAAAGAGTTTCTTCTGTATCCACTATAGTGTCTTGTAAGAGCCAAGCATCGCCAGCAACATAGGCTAAGTAGCCAGAACCAGCAAAGGCAATTAACATTCCCGGGCCTGTCATGAGTCCAGTAGAGGATAAAACTGTACCGACACCCACTGCGCCCATAGCTAGTAGATTTGCTGGAACAAATGGATCAAATTGTTCTCGAGGAAATCGTTGTTTTAAATAGCAATAAGCGCCAAGGTCTTTGTACAGCAAATGCTTGGCGTAAGGGTTTTCATAAACAATTTTTTCACCATACTCGTTGAGCTCAGTCTTTAAGATTAAATTGGATTGTAGGACTCTCGAAACTAAACTGTCGTAGTGGTGCAATTGAAATTCACCTGAGTCGTTGGAATTAAACTCCCATTCTGTACCCTTATCAGCCAAGCCAGCAGCGGCCTCATTTATTTTTACAATTTCTCGTTGGATTCCCCACATTAATTCTTGCTCAAAAGTACTATATTTTTGAGTTTTATCTAAAAGCCATTGACCAATGCTTTCAAAGTTTTCAAGGTGAAGCGCTATGGCTAGACTCACTGAAAGTTTATCTATACTAGGAAAATCGACAGGACTTGTACTCTTGTAAACTCCGTCGGTCAAATTTATTTCGGCTTTGATTTTCTCATATTCTTCTGAGGAAACTAGATCTGCCATTAACTCGCCAAACTCAGATATTTCGAAATCGTAGTCGGAGAACAAAAAACCTCTCCAGGCTGAGTTACTATTAATGTTTAACAAAGCTCCTGAATCAACCTTCAACTGACCTAGGTGAGCTTGTCTCTGAGCGATAATGTTTTTATAGAAATTACGGATGGCGTCTCGTTCTGGAGTTTCTAGCATTTTGGGCATAGAGTTTCTACCCGTCGATTTTAACATTGGTGGGGTGTCGTTTAACTCTACTTCCATAGATTTTTCAAGTTTTTCAATATCATCCATTAGTAATTTAATACGAATGATATTTTCTAAGCTTTCTGCTAAAAACTTTAATCTAACTTCTTCATTGTATTCAGTTTGTCGAACTTGATCATTAAGAGTTTTCACCGAAGAGAGGCGACTGTCTGTTACAAGATTATAATTTAGTTTGTACTCGGAATCGATAATGTCCTTGGCACGGGTGTTTCTATTCACCAAATACAAGCCTTTTTTTCTAGCAACAGCTGTTTCCAGAGCAGTAACTAAAAGGCGTTTCCGAAAGTTTTTGGAGGTTTCTTGGTTTCTCATTTCCAGAAGTTCGTGGTGATTTCTGGCAAGATCTTTAACGGTGATCACCGCTTCAAGACCTCTATAATTGCTTCGGTAGACGATTTCGTCGGGATGATTTTCTTTAAAGTCAGAAAGATAATCTAAGTCGCGCATGCGATCTACTGTTTCACAGGTTGACTGCAGGCTTCCGTCAAAAAAATCATATTCTTTTTTGCCTGGATTCGCATTTACTGACTCGATAGGTAAACCAATTGCTGATAAGATAAGACTAAAAACAAGACTAGTTCTAATTAGATACACCAATCCACTCCTTTTTCCGTGCCTGCAACATACAAAAAAAATGACAAGTTGGGGAAACAAAGCCTGTTTCTGGAAAATCTTTTAGGCTCCTGTCTAATGTATATACGAGAACTTTATTTCTGGTCCTCTTTTAGTTTTGGATCAGAGCGAAGTTTTGGTTTTTTGCCCCCAATATTAGCTCTTCGTTAGTGGGTTTGAAAATATTAATCCATTCAGGGAAGGGGAGCTAGTTTCACTACTATCTATTTTTTAACATTTTTAAAATCGTATAAGGACTAGGAGAAAAGCTTTAAAGTGACTTTGCTTTAGCTGCTTTAGAACTTATTTTTTACTAGCTATTTGAATGGTCAATGGTGACAGGGGGCAAATGAAATCACAAGGCTGCCTATGCTTGTCAAATTTGTGTTTCAATTGCAAAGGAGTGCTAGGGGTTTTCGTGAAAACATTTGAACTTAAGCTAGCTAGGTTTTGCAAATTTTTAATGGCATGATTTTTCTTAGAGATATCTTTTTAGATGTCTATGAAAGAAAAGCTTTAATGCGAAGAAGGCTTTTTGAGCTTCTCTAAAGCATAGATGTTTGCAGGAAAAAGCAGCTTAGAGTCTCTCGCTTACTACTAGAAATGTTTAAGTTTTGAGGAGTTATAAAGAAATTACAAAGGATTCAAAAACAGAGTCTTAAACTCTAGAAGAAATTCAATTTTATGGTTTTCTGCCAGCATGTGTTTTAAAACTATTTCTATATGGGAGAAGGGTTTTGAAATCTAGTTTTTGGTATTTGTGTCTGCTGGTTCTTTTTTGGTCTAAGGCTTCTTGGGCACTTTTTGATTTAAAGGAAACTGCTCAAGAAAAAATCGATGCGATCGCTCCATATTGTTCTTATTATCGTGATATCAATGACGATTCTGTGGTGAAAGAAACCAAAAACAAAATCAAAAGCTCAACGAAGGCCGATTTAGAAGTTTATCGCTTTAATGGCTCAGAAGCGGTGGTGAACTATAGTGATCTTCTTAAATACCGATTTGCAGCTAAGTCTTATCGACTAAAAGTTCATAGCGAACATTTTAAGAAAAAGTTATTAACCTGGGTTAGTTACTTAAACATTGAATCGAAAAGGCAGTTTTACTCAGCCTTTGCTTTCCCTGGTCTTGCTAAAAAAGAAAAGAAATTAAACTCCTGTTTACAGCAAAGAGTCTCTGGTACCTTAGCATCTAGAAATGCTGAGATTGCTAAGCTAGCTGTTGATAATGAGGCCTTTGAAGTGATGCTAAGTGATTACTTTATCGGGACGATTCGTTTAGGAGCCATATTAGACCGAAGACAATTTGTAATCGATGAGTTTGATAAAGCAATTGCAGAAAAAACAAAGCAAGGCCTTTCTTTAGCAGGAGGTCGGGGCCTTCGTTATCAAAAAAAATTAAAAGCCATTAAAACAGAAATTAAGTATTTAGAAGAAAATAAAGAGGGAACTTTAGCAAGTCTTCGAATAGAGAGTTTTGATCTTATTCAAAATTACCCTTTGCTTTTTGACTATGGCGCTGGTTTTAGTTTGATGAACTTTTTGAAAACATATATCAAGCCAAGCGGTTTTTATAAAATGATGATAGAAGACCTTGATCCTGATGTGTGGAAGGGTTTGAAAAATCATTTAAATATGAGTCAGGATTTAAAGATGCTTCCTGATTTGTTGATGGCGCCTGAATTGGCCCCAGCCTTGGAGAAGTACTTTAATAGAAAAATAGTAGATAAAAACTTACGAGCGGCCGCCAAAAATTCTGCGAAAAACTACTTAAATAAAATTTTAGATAATAGCCTTGACCTTTGCGAGGATGATGAACACAAGCTTCATTATAATCCTCAATTGGTGGAAACGATTTTCCAAAAGAATCTTAGTAGCCATTTATTTAAAGAACTCACGGTGAAGGATCAGGCTGCTTATTGTTATTTATTAGAAAATGATCCTCCTTATTCAAACTCGGTTTTTAGTAGATTAGAAAAATACGGCATGTATTCAGCGGGAGCAGGGAGCATTTCGCAAATTGTCAGTGGAAGGTGGAGTTGGGCGATAAAATTCTATTCGGCTGCCTTTGCCTTATTTGCCGTGAACTCTTGGGATGAACTAAGTTTGAATAGTAGTCTTTTGAGCTCTAGTTTTAGTTTGGTCCCTCATGGTTATTTAAATGCTGAGCAATACGAAGAGTACCTCAACGAAAGAGGAGAGATTGTTACAAGTATTTTGTATGAACTAGGATTCAGTGGGCTTGGAATTTATGCCCTTCATTATTTAGACTCTGTGTTGATGCGTAAGATGGCTGAGGCATATGATCCTGTAAAACATCATCTTAAGCCTGCCTTAGTGAATTATCAGTTCCTAGCTTTAGGTAAGGTTAAAGAAGGTCTTTTTAAATTAGGCGGAGTAAAAGGTCGAGACAAATACTATAAATTGATGATGGAGAAGACTAAACTCATCACTCAAATGAAAATTCGCTACAAGATATCTGACACTCTTCAGGCGATTCGAGAAAAGATTGGTCAATACAACTTTAATTATGATTGGCCTGCTTACGCAATTTACTACCGCAAAAAATCAAATTTGGACGAATATTTATCTGTGGTAAGTCGCAACATTCAGGCTACCGCTCGCGGTAAAAAGAATTTAGAAAATCTAATTGAACGTCTAAAGAGTATGGATTCTCGAATGGACATTTTGGTTAAAAATACCGATATGGCTTTCAACGCTAGTATGCTTCAAGAACGTTATGCAAAGATTTTCAAAGCCTTGAAGTCCAGTGATTTTTCTAAGAAAGCGACCATAGAAAATGTGGCCGGCTTTCCTGGAGCGCAATTAAAAAATGGAATTTTAACGGTTCGATTTAGAATTATAGAAAACGGTAAAAGACGTTGGTCTTATCGAAAGATCAGTGACGGTAATGGTGAAGAAATTGAGGCTTTGGATTCCTTTGGTTCAATTTCAGATTTGAAGGGCCGACTTTCTGAACTTGAAGCTCAAGCTTTTAGTTCTGTTTCTAGTAGCATTGTGCATGAATCCGGGGCGTGGTCTAAGTATTTGGATGAGTCTTATCAATACGCCTTAGATCATCAAATGATTCGCATCAGTGCCCAGAAGCTTGAGAGTTTAAAGGTTGCTAGGGGATTAAATGCTCAGGAGCAGGAAGTTTTAGATTTAATGAATAAAGTCTTAGGAAAAGGTCCTAGGGTAGATTTGCAGAATCGACTTCTTTTGTTTCAACTTCCCTATGAATCCTGGGATTTACTGAAGGCCGTTGTACCTTTTGTTAAAAAACGAAGCTTAGGTAAAAATCTTACAGTAGATAGTTTAGATCCTACCCAAAGGGAATTAGGAGTGTTCGGAAGGTTTTTGAACCGTATTCCTTGGGCGTTTATGTTACCCGTGGGTACTTCTCTTTATACAACTTATGTGATGATGAATCAAAATGGTAGTGACCTGCATATATGGTCTGAAAAGGTTTATTATGACTGGTTAAACCTTCAAAGAGCATGGTGGTATAAGGAAGGTCTTCCAAGTGAGGTTAGTGCTGTGAAGATGCTGGAGACCAAAGAGTTTCTAGCAGAATATAGAACGTTAGCTTTTAGAGAAATTGCTTATGAGTGGTCAATTAGCATTCGTGATCGTCAGCCGTTTTATAAAAACATTTCCTTAAAAAGAAAGCTGGATGATTTTGCTTACCATATCGTGCGCTTGAGAAAGTTATACCGCATTCCTGAGTTAAGAAAGATCATAGACGGTAAATTGGATGTGGCCTATAGGGACTCCATGATTGTCGATTTGGTTGAAAAAATTGAGAGAGAGCTTCCTGAGTCTGTGGAGTTGGAAAGGGAATTGCTTGGTGTAGTGGTTTTCTCACTTTTGACTTACGATACTCCAAGTGAATTTCGCTATTTGGTTGAAAAATTTAGAGGCCAAATGCCTGATGCTGTTTTAATGACGATCCTTAGAGTTGTTAAAGATCAAAAGCAAATTCAAGAAAAGTATCAAGAAATTGTTAGTCTGCCTAATTTTGTTCAAGAGTTTATCGAAGACGACTTAGATACCCCAGGTATTGAGCAAGAGGGAATGTTGCTTATGAAATTCTTTGATCAAAAGTTGAAGAATGCTTTTGAACTACATGAAAGAGACGCTTTGTTGCAAAAAAGAGTGGACTATTTGATGCAAGAAAGTTTTGGTCAGGCTGAAGAAAAAGCGCCGAATGATGATATTCAAAAAGTTGTGGAAGAGATATTAAGGTTGGATATAAATAATCAACTTGGATTAGGGGATGCCTCTTAAGAGACTTTCCCCAACTGAAATAAAATTGAGTACATTGCATTTAGAAAATCGGGATCAAATTTTTGTATTAATTTTGTTTTCATAAATTCCATCGCTTCTAAAGGCGCCATAGGTTCGTTGTATGAACGTTTTGTAGTCATGGCATCATAGCAATCAACAATAGAAATAATTCGACCGAAAGGATGAATGTCCTCACCATCTAATCCCTGAGGGTAGCCGTTTCCTAAAAAATTCTCATGATGTTCAAAACAGGCGGCAATCACCGCATCAGATACATCGTGTTCGTTTAATATTTCTAAGCCGTATTGTGGGTGCTTTTGCATTTGTGCCCACTCATGATCATCAAGAGGACCTTTTTTGCAAATGATCGCTGGGTCAACTTTGCGTTTACCAATGTCATGGAAAATTCCACCGCGACCCATTTCTACTAATTCATCGCCTGAAAAACCGATGATCTTAGCTAAGCCAATGGCGTAAATACTTACATCTAAGGAATGGTTATAGGTATAAAAGTCATGACTAGATAGACCAATCAAATGAGCTACGCCTTCTGGTTCCTGATCCACATAGCTAACAAAATCACGAATGATTTCTTTGGATTCACTAAGTGCTTCATCGATATCGGGTTTTTCAAAAAGTTCTTCTACTAAGTGGAAAGAACTTTCTTTTAAGAGGAAAGCTTTTTGACGAGCATCTAATTCATCACTATTCATTTTACTGTGGATATAGTCTTTAAAAGCCTGACGATCTTTTGCTTCAATGTAAAATGAGTCAGAACCTTTGTCTTCTAATTGAGTGATTTTTTCTTTTGCTAAAACTTCACCGGCTCGCAAATACAAGACGTGACGTGTATTTAATAAAACGTATAAATTGAAGGTAATGGCTTGTCCTGGCAAAAGGGAGCCTACGCGGATTTTAATGTATTCGTGCTTTTCATTCATTTCTAAATCAGACATGGTTTATTTTTTCATATAGTTTGCTTTAGGGAAAGTAAAAGCCAAAGAGCGTCTAGGTCTGGGGCGCTTTGGCTGACTATGGGATTATAGGCAAAAGAGATAATAGATGATTTGTTTGTTTTTTTTAAACTGGCCCCTTTAATTGCGGATGAACGAGTGTTAAAGGCTTGAAATTCTTTTCTGTATTCATTGCAAGGAAAATCAAAACTCGGACAAGCTCATTTAAACAAATCTTTTTCAGTAGTTATTAAAGCCTATCCGCAATTAAAGGGACCAGTTTAAAAATACCTATCGTGGAACTAGTACAAAAGGAGTTTACGCTACTGTTGCGAAGATGCTTTAAGTGGATAAGATCTAGACAGTTTCTAATGCTTAGACACTTTAGATAGCTTAAATGGCTTTAACTGCATTTAAGCCTGGTATACCCATTGCAACCGTAAGTCAGAAATATTTGGAGGTAATTGATGAAAACATTATTATTAATAATTTCTCTTGGTTTCAGTTTTAGTGCAATGGCAGCCACAAGTGGGTTCCATAAAGAAAGCAATAAGTCTGAAATTAGTAAGCAGCTTGATAGTGTTGTAAAGGCGAATAGAGGGAAGCCGAAAAGACCTAAGCACCCTAATCCAGATGTTCTTAAATAGTTGAAATTGACCCCCTTAATTGCGGATGAATAAGAAAGCACTAGGGGGTTTTCGATCAAAAATGTCCGGCAAAATTATATTTAACCCAAAAGCATTTGATTATGATAAGTGATGTAAATATCAATGTGATCTTGCAGCCTTTCTGCAAGTTTTGTAGTGGTCCAAGTTCTGCGAACCAATCTTGAAATGGAATATCTCAACAT
>DJMA01000026.1 GCA_002436415.1 Bdellovibrionaceae bacterium UBA6502
TAACCCTTGTGTTAAAACGTACACCTGATCCAAAAAGGTCTGAGAAAAACACTTTTGTTTCATACGGCCTCTTTCTCACTTCTTTTTATCTAAATCTCGTCGTCTATTTTTATTTTTGCTGGCGCGGGGGTAGGGGGCGGCTTTGCCGCCGTTTGCTCTCAAAGGTGCTTTGGTTTTTTTGGGGCTTTGGTCTTGGGTTTTTTGGCTTTGGTTTAGGCCTTTGAGGATTTGGTCTGGCTGGACTTTCTTAACCTTTAATGTTTACCGATAGATAGGAGTAACCTAAGAGGAGTCTCATGAATCGTTTTGCATATTTAATCCCTTTTGTTTTCGTTGCTATTATGGCGGGAGTGAAGTCTTTAGTTCAAAACCATCAAGAAGGTCAGTCGCAATTATCTTCCAGATCACCTTCCAATAATGGAGATGCCGTTTATCGAAGAGTAAAGGCAGTGAGCTATGATAATCTTGCAAACGCTTTGAGTAATACCAAAGAACGTATTATAGAAGAAGCGGTGGAGAAGGTAGGAGTCCTTTATATTAGAACTCAATTGAACCTTGATAAAGAGACTGAAGACGGCATTGTTGAAATGCTAAAAGACGATGATTATGTAGCAAGAATGATTCCTTTTATTTTAATGATGAAAGACAACTATAGTCTTGCAGCGGATCAGGAACGAGATAGCTTTAACCACTATGCAATTAATCATAGAAGAATTTTAGAGCTTCCAGGAACGAATCATCAATTATTCGATTGGCAAGAGGCAGACGAACTTGTAAATGGTGAGGATGTGGTAGAATTAGAAGAAAGTAGTAATAGTTCTGTGAGAACCAGGAGATCAATTCAAGAGGAAAGAAAGAGAGCTTCTGCAAAGGAATCTGCTCCTTCTATAGTGACTAAAAAATTGGTTGAAAATGTTATCGGTATTGCCCACCAAATTTTCAAGGTTTATCGTCCAAAGGCTTTAAGTCCTGATGAGGTATTTAAGCCTTATCAACAAATGTCGAATGATCGAGAAGATCAAATGGTTTTAGAAAGTGTAAAACCCCTTGTTGCAAATGTGTTAAAAGATGTCTTAGGTAATGTTGCAAGAAGTGCTGAGGGAGAGGTTAAAGAAAGCATTGGTGGCTTTTTGGATATGCTTTCTGCCTATGAAAATAATGACAATTCTCCCGAGGGGAAAGTACTTAGAAACCGTTTTGAAGCCATCACGGTTAGCTTGATCGATTTTGTAGCCTCCATGGCGCATAAATCTTATCGAATCTATCTTTCCAAATGGGTTCTTCGTAAACAGATGAAAGACTATGTTTATGAAAAAATACATCAATGGCGAGATGAAAACTATGATAAAAGCAATCCAGATAAACACCCGATGCGTGAACTGCAAGCTTTCATTAAAATGGAGTTGCGAGACAAACGATATGCACTGCAAATTGGTGTAGATGGTTTACAAAGAGGCTTGTTACAGGCTTTAACTAATCTGGGACAGGGAAATCCTTTTGTGGAGCAAATTCTTTCCGATGATAAGAAATTACAAAATCTAAAAATAACTGATACGCAAGAAATAGGAACACCAAAAGAAAAGCAAGTACATGACTTTCTTAAGTACGCGCACAATAAGAAGAATTCAAATGATGATTTTTTATATTTACCTTACTTTAAAGAACTTTTAAACAATCCTTCTTATAGCCAAGGAATTGTGGCAAATGGTATTTCCACAACGCCAACCATTAGTGTTAGAAACTTACCAATTATTTTTACTGGTACGAAATCTTCTGGAGAGCATGCCACAGGTCTTCCAAACTTTCATTTCGTAGATCGTGAAATTAACCGTGCCTATTACTTCTTTGGAAACGATGCTTTGCAATTGGATAGTTTAACTGAAAAAGCTGGAATGATTACTCAGTTTGATCGCATGAATAAACTAGGGATTGAGAGTATGAATTGTAATGCTCAGTACGATTGGTCTGCAAATGCGGCATTAGATGGCTTAGTTAATCTAGGTCTTGGTGAAGCATCTAGGGATTTTGGCGAGTTGCTTTGTTACCACAATTTAAAAGCTCGTGCTCGGGTTCAAAAAGAGTTAGACGGATACTGGAAAGAAATGTCTGGTTATATTGATGATATTTTTAATAAAACTTTAGGTTACCCTTACGACTGGGTATCAAGAGATAGAATTAGAGATCTATTAAAAGATGATATTTTACCAAGACTTGGTGAGGGAATGCCGCAGTATGTATTATGGTACAATCCTTGGCCTGATCATTTTGCTCATTTTTATGGTCCCTTTTCTGATGCCATTACGAGCCCTACCGGTGAATTAAACCGTTTGGATTATTGGATTGGTAAAATGAATGCTGTATATAGAAGCTTAGGTGTTTCTGAGCGAACACTCTTTGGTATGGCAGGCGATCATGGCTTGGCTCCCATCTATAAATTTTTAAATCCAGAAGTGGTTGTTCTAGAAAATTTTGCGAAAGAATCGGGTAGAGAAGTATTGGTAAAGAAAATTTCATCGGATGAAGGTGAGGGGCCTAAATTAAATAATGCGATTCAGCCAAATCCTGCTGATGGCTATGATGTTGTTATCGCATCGACAGCTGGTGGTAACTATATGATGGATTTTTTCTTTGGGAAGAATTCAGGTAAATGGAAAGTACATCCAACTTACAATGATTTGATTGCTCATCCTCTTTTAAAAGATGGAAAGCCAGTAAATTGGATACAGGAAATCACCGAGCGTCTTAGCGATTCCTTAGACTATCTAGTGGTGAGAAATCAGCAATGTCCACGAAAATTTGCCGGTATTCCTCGTTCAGAACAAGAGTCCTCTAGAGATGAAGACTATGAGCAATGCCTACAAGAAAAACAGGATGTTTATATCATCGGACCTAGAGGGGGCGAAATCTACAGAGAACGAATTGTTCGAGTGGCAGATCAAAGCAAAGACTCTGGTAACTTTCCTGAAAGCATTTTGTTTTACAAACCTAGTGAGGGAGATTTATTGGGCCTAGCTAATAATTTTCCTAAGTACAATATAGTTTCCGATAGGGATCTGCAAACTTACAAACAGCTATACATAGAGTGTGTTGAAGAGTCAGATTTTAACGATCTTGCAAGTTGGTGCACGGAGAAAAAATGGAAGCAATTGACTAGCTATACCGATCGTCCTGGCGCTGTCTCTCAACTTGGTCATATCTATGATTCGGATCGAGCGGGAACTGTTAACTTATTTCCAAAATATGGAGTGGGTTATAATACGAAAGTTCCAGGTCGTCATGCTGGGGAAAGTTTCCATGAGAAAGATGCCTTTGTCGGAGTTTGGGGTGATCCGATTGGAAATAAAGGAATGGCCGTTAGATCTACAGAAAATGGCTCGGTGGCACCTACGATTTTCCAATGGCTATCGGGTAGAAATATAGAGAAAGAAGATGGTTTTGGTTTTGAACCGCTCTATTGGTTCAAATAAATCTAGATCTATTTTTCGCACAAATGATTACGAAAAGGAGTGTTCAGCGCTCCTTTTTTTTGTTTTCAGAACACTTTCTTGAAAATTATTTGGGGTACACTCAATGCGAAGCGTGAAAAAAAGTAAATTCATTGAATTGCATCCGGTAAAAGGCTACTAAAAACCATAATTTGGCAAAACTTTTGGTATTGTTGCTCAAATCCGTATCTGGAGTGTATTTATGGTAATTAAGACTTTTCTAAGCTCACTAATTTTCTTTTCTTGTTTCAGTTTTGCTCATGCACAATTAAAGGAAGAAATCGTCCAAGACTATGATGTTGTTGGAAGTTTCAGATCAAAATCCTATCACGATTTTGGCTCAAAGCTTACGGCTGAACTTTTTGAAGAAGTGTCTAAGTCAAACAAGCTATTTGAAAGTTTAAACTTAGATTTCGACATTGAGTTTAACCCGGCCATTAATGGAATCTCCCGTGTTTCAAGGGCTGTGAATGTAGATAACCCAGAAGTTTCTGGAGAGAGCCTTTCTGAAAATGACATTGGATGGTATCGAATCACAAACTCTCTTTATACTGGTATTGAAATAGAAAAGACCCATGGCCTATGGCGTCCACATACTAGGGGAGGGGTTTTATTTTCTGTATCAAGTAGAAGGCTTCCTTCTTTTAGTACTAGAGACCTAGATCCAAAATCTGATGAAAGCTATAAAGATATTTGCGAAAGAACTAGAGACACTTTTAATCCTATTTTAAATAAAGAGAGATTCTCATTACTAAAATCTATGGACTGTACTCCTGTGGTCAAAAAGGGTTTTGAGCATTTACCAGACGACCAAAAAGAGTACGATTACGAAAATACCTATTATGAGCAGTTTTTAAATTGGCTCAACTATCCAATACGCTACACATTAAATGAATACTTCATGGACAATACTGCGAATCGAATGTTTGCTGAAAAGTTGGTTGAACCTTTAACCAATTACTCTCGATTTGGTTTTCCTGTGACTTTAGATGCCTTTTATGATGCCAGTGGCTTGTTGGTAAAAGGCGATAGCGTTCAACATACGGCCTTTCTGGGATTGAACCCATTTCGCTTTTTAGATTTTTTCTCATTTTCCTTTTACAATTCGAGAGCAGCGAAGGACATTCGTATTCGTAAAGAAGGAAATAACGAAGTAACTGTTCAAGTGACAGAGTATTTAGCTATAGGTAAGGACTTAGAGCTTTTTCAAATCCGACCAAGAATTTTATTCTTCTTAAAGTATCGTTTTGGTCAATCGCGATTGGAAAACTTTAGGACCATTACTCATAAAAGAACTTATCGTGCCAATTTGAGCATTGATACTCATTATGACTTTGTAAAAAAGATTTTAGATGATGCCTATCTTATCGATTTAGGCTTGGTTAGCGAGCAACTTAATAAAGCGGGTTGGGTTACTAAACAGTTTGGAAAGTTACCAATTTTTCCAGATGCTGACGATTGGAAAGAGATAGAAATTCCAGAGGGAGTGATTGCGAAAGATCCGATCGCTATTGATGGTGAATATGAAAACTATCGTTTCTTTTTAAGATTTCCTGGTTTGTTTAATATTGATGGATCAAGTGCTGAAAGAATCCAAATGGCAGAAATCGGCGAACATTCGAAGCAAGCTGAGTCTGAAAGAAAGTTTAGTGATAAAAATTTGTGGAAGATTTTACCGAACGTCTTTGGAAAAACAGACCGAAGTACAACTTGTGATCTCAATGCAAAAACATATGCCAGTTGTGATGCAAGCACTATGTCTCTAGAGGATAAGGACCTTTGTGAAAAGCAATTGGATTTGGGCGGTGAGCTTAGTGATAAAATTGCTCTAAACCTAGATTGTTATCATAGTGAGGCCTACCCTGAGAAAGAGTGGCCAATGCAGGCATGGGATACGGCGCAAATGTTAACTGATGGTAAGGCTGAGCCTGAGTTTCGCAATATCTTGGAAAATCTTGATTTACGAGCTGCAGGAGAGATGAATTTTGTTTCTAAGTTAAGTTTTAACTATGAACACATTAACTCCATTTTAGAAAAAGCTAGCTATGAAAGAGTCGCGTATGAATTGGCTGATATTTTTATGGGACCAGAAACTCGTAAAAAATGGGAAGAAGTAGGTTATAGAAAAATCATACATGTTTTGAAGGAGTACAAAGATAATTATTATCCAGTTTATCTTGATAAATACACTCCAGAAAGGTGTGATAGCACAAAAGGGATTATTAATCCGCAAAAGGGTTTTCGAGATTTACACCTCTATTATGCCGACGCTCAAATGCAAACCAATTATTGTGTTACTCTCGTGACAGAAGTAATTGATCGATTGGCAAGAGGCATTTCAAAAATTAGAAACCAAAAGAATGTGTTAAAACGCTTAGAACGTATGACAGAAAGTTATTATTCAGAGGATGTGACTTTTGCTGTCGCTGTATTGATGCAAAGGCTTTCGGGGGAAACGGCTGAAAATCCTGTGCGCTACACTTATGGTGTGGATGGTTCTAATTTACTGGAAGAAATTAGATACACAAATGGTGATGCCTATGAGGTGACTCATACGAGCATCGAGGATGATGTGGCTGATGTTGAGTACTTTGAAGACACTCGCGAGAGATTGACCAATGGTTTGTTGCTACGAAAAAGAGGCCAAAAAAATGCAAAAGAATTGCGTTTAGAGCTATTTGCGACACATAAGTTTCCAGAAAATTCTCGACTAGAAATTGAGATTAAAGAGTTTTACTCAATCATTAGAAATGCTCCACGCTCTAAGGTTCGACAAGTTCTTCCACAAACGAAGGCCTATAGTAAGTACCGCATTCCTTTGAAAGGTGTAAAAAACCTGGACCGAGTGATCAATGGCGCTAATTTTGTTTATGAAAACATTAAAATTACTCTTCCAGACAATTTAGATCATGGAGAGCATAATGTAATGTACCTAAGGGTTTTAAATTCCAATGGTGATTGGCTTTCCGAAGAACAGGTATTTCAGTTTGATATGATGAAAGGTCTTTAAGGATAAGGATTCTATATTTCGTTAAAAGAAAAAAAAGAAGAGCAATAGCTCTTCTTTTTTTATGTCGCTAATATTTGTGATAAATTTAAGAGGTCTTCTCGGATACTTTTTTTATTGCTAGTAACCTCTTGAAGAGGAGTGAGCGCCACCTCATTTCGGACAATTCCTACAGCATGGCAATTAAAACCACTTGCTAAAGCATTTACTGCGGCAGCACCCAAAGCACTTGCTAACATTCTATCGCGTGCCGTAGGAGTTCCACCTCGTTGAATATGCCCTAAAATACAAACCTTTGCCTCTTGGCCAGATTTTTTACGAATGGCTTCGGCTAGGTCATAGGCTCTTCCAGGTTTCTGTCCTTCAGCCGCAACAATGATACTGCTTAATTTTCCTCGTTTAACTGAGTCTTCAATGCGGGAGACCACTTTATCCACCGCTAATGTTCTCTCAGGTACGAATATATCTTGGGCACCACCGGCGATTCCAACGTCTAGGGCAAGAAAGCCAGTGTCTCTTCCCATCACTTCTACAATAAAAATTCGATTATGACTGTAGGCAGTGTCTCGAATCCTATCGATCGCCTCCAAGGCAGTATTTGTGGCCGTGTCAAAGCCAATGGTGTAATCGGTTCCGTAAATGTCATTGTCGATAGTTCCAGGAATACCGATCACAGGTATTTTGTGTTCTGCGTGTAAAGCCATCGCTCCGCGAAAGCTTCCGTCTCCGCCGATACAAATCAAAGCATCAATTTCTTTTTCTTTTAAATTAAGAAAAGCCTGTTCTCTGGTTTCTGCATGATGAAAGCTGGCGCAGCGAGCGGTTTTTAAAACCGTTCCACCTCTTTGAATGATATTAGCCACAGAACGAAGTTTTAATTCTTGAAATTCTTTTGCCAACATTCCCTCATAGCCGTTGTAAATTCCAATCACACTATGTTTTTGAGAAATGGCAGAACGAACCACTGCACGGATTGCGGCATTCATTCCAGGCGCATCACCACCACTTGTATAAACTCCAAAACGCATTGAATCTCCTTAGAAAGACAAATCAAGAGCTACTATTTTAGGAAAGAATGCTCAATAGATCTAGTGTTTTTGCAAAATGAAGGGAGTTCGTTTTATTTTATATGTGATGTTAAAGCTCAAAAGTCTCTATGCTTTAAAAGTTTTTAATTGCTTCTGTAGATGTTTTAAGAATGAAATGATTAATTGAGAGTCATAAAAGAGAAAATGATGTTTCGATTCTTTTCTTAGTTGCCTTGTAGGCACAAAAAAAGACCTCTTTTGAGGTCTTTAAAGCAATTCCACTTAGTTCAAAGAACTTTTAAAATCAGAACCTGGCTTGAATTTAGGATACCATGTTTCTGGGATGTGAATTTCTTCACCAGTTTGTGGGTTATGCCCTTTGCGCTCTTTTCTTTTACTTTTGGTAAAAGATCCGAAACCAACTAATTTAACTCCATCGCCTTCTTGAACTTGTTTTTGAATTGTATCTAGTAAAGCGTCTAGAATTTTTTCTGTTTGAGTTTTAGTTGATCCTGTCTGCGCAGCGATTTGATCGATAAGCTGGGCTTTGTTCATATTATCTCCTGCAAATACCTTGTTGTCGTACCCCATAACATAAATAGAAGTTGAATAAAATCAAGTACCTGTAATGTTATTGACCAAAATAAAGCCATAGGATTTAATGAGCGTCAATCTCTTTTAGTTTATTCGCAAAGGCATTGCTCAAAATCTATTTATTTGAGATAAGTTTAGGCAGAAAAATCATAGAAAGGTCTTCGATGAGAAAAGTTAAATGCCCACAATGTAGAGAAGAATCAGAATATTCCACAGAAAACTCCTATCGTCCTTTTTGTAGTAAGCGTTGTAAAATGATTGATCTAGGGGATTGGGCGGAAGAAAAATTTAGCCTAGCCAGTGAAGAAGTTCCTGATGAGGAAGAATTGGAAAAGGCTTTTATGGAGCAAATGCGGGATTCTTTGCACTAGTATCTAAGAGTTGTTATTACAAAAAAATCTAGAATACCCAGGAAAACGACATTGTTTTCCAATGCCAATAAGTAGTGGACTAGTTTTTTACTTCTATGCTTTATATTTTAACAGTTATAAAATTAAATAATTAAATACTACGAACGAATTCGTAATGTTGAAAAATCCAAATTACAAATTCCATTTTCAAATTGGATGTACTTATATTTGCCCAAAATTTTATTCAGTCGGTTTAGACTCACATAGATGTTGTTATTGTCTGTTTCGGGATTATAAGGTCTAGCAAATATTTTCTGGCAAATTTGTTCTTTTGTCGCCTCTTCTGCATTACAGATGTAATTCAATAGTTCAAAAAGCTTTGGCTTTTTCTCTCCATCGAGAACCATTTTTCCATTGGCAAAAACTTGCTTTTCTTTTTGATCCAAGAAAAGGTCCAAATTATTTTTCGGATTTTCGGCCACGCGAATTTGTATCCCTAATAGTTCCAAATAAGACGATAGCATGAGTTTTAATCTTGCTTTACCCAGTTTCGAATTTAGTTCAGACCATAAGGCTCTATTTAGCTCATAACTAGCTGAAGCATGAATGCTCAAGTCTAAGGCTAGATACTTCATTTTAAGTAGAATAGAAGGGGAGTTAAGAACTAGCTTTTCTAATTGAGAACTTGGGCCTTTCTTTTCTTGAAAGCAAGTTAGTAACTGCAATTCAATCGCTTGTTCCTTGCATAGAGCTGTACTTTTCTTTAGATTCGAAAGAATAAATTCAATGCGATGCTCTTGTTGGTTGCCAATGCTCTGAGCGAGACTAAGTAGATTATCTCTGTTCCACTCTATTTTTAAATTTTTGGTATTGTGATAGGCTAAGCTTTGACTAAGACCTTCAGTGCCTGCCGTTAGCCAGTTCCATCGGTTTAGGCAATACCACATGGCCACTTGGTTCTTAGCTTGAAGCTTCACTAAGTGATTTTTTAAGTCTTCTTTCGCCTTTTTGCTAGAACCGCTCAAAAACTCGAGCTCTATGAAGTCGATGGGAGCATAATCTAAGTGAAAATCTAAGGCTTCAGTATAATGCTTTTTGACTTCATCCATATAGAGATTTGCCTCTGAAAATTGACCCATTCTCATTAAAGCCACAGCGATATATCGATTTCGATCTAGAATTTGATAGGTCTTTTTGGGCTTTAAAAAATTTAGAACATGGATCACTTTCTGGTAATGTCCCATCTCAAGAAGGCAGTTTGCTAAAAGAAGACTTGCTCTAGTATACTCATTGGCATTCGAGTTCTTTTCTAAAGCTTTATGTGCACGACTAAGACTCATTAAGGCAGAGAAGAATTTTCCACGTTCCAGTTGAAAATGACCTAGGTTCATAGAAAGTCTGGCCAAAAGGAAGCTGGGTAATTTGCCTCTATTTTTGTTGAGTTCCTTAGCTAGCTTTTCAAAAAGAAAGTCAGCCTCTTCAATCTGATTATTTAAGTTTAAATAGTTAGCCCAATTCGCAATACTTTGAAGATAAGCCAGTTGATTATTTTCACTGAGAAAGCCTTCCGCAGATTTTTCCAAAAAACGAATGGCTAAATCGTAGTTTGATTGATGGCCATAGACTCGGGCCACTTCGTAATTCCATCGCGGACTAGGGGACAAGCCTTTGATTGAGTCTAAGGCTTTGTCAAAATCATTTAAAGCCAAATGGTAGTCCAATGCTAAAAAGGGCTTTGTAATCTTGTTGAGTAATTTCAGACAAGCATCGTAGTCTGCATTTAGAAAATAAATTTCAAATTGACTATCAACACAGTGAATTCCTTCTTGAAGAAGGTAGCTTAAAGCATCGGATTGCTTTTTAGTATATGCAATACAGATGGCCAACATTTTATGTTCCTCAAGACTTAAGGACTTTTTATTGGAGAGAATTTCATACACATCTGCGTAAGCCTTTTGCTCCATTAATTTTGATAAATTAATCTCCACCATTTGCTCCTTTTGGACCAATGTATTTTGAGTCTTTATTTAGTTTTTCTAAAAAATCTAATACATGGTAGTTATATTCTTTAATAAAGCCTTTCAATAAATAGGCAAGGTAGGAGTCCGAGCTGTTTTGCAGAGGCTTTGCGTTTGCTTCTTTGTTCTTAGTAAAAAACTTTTTACTAAGGCGGCTAAAAAGTTTCGGCGAGAGTTTGTTTAGGTCTTTCAGTATCTCTTTTCGCTTAGCTGTATTGTTGGCAAGGTATGTCTCTTTTAAGTGAGATTGAAAATTATAGTAGTTTTGGACGATGTTTTTATTTGGATCATAGAACCCAACTTCCTCTAAGAAGTTTCTTAAATTTACTAATTCGTCGGCAGCTGCATAGTGAATGATTTTTGAGCTCTTTTCTGTGGGGAAATAGATCTGAGAAGATAGTTTGTTTGAAAGATCATGAAGTTGCTGAGCAAGTTTTTTATCATCGGGTTTAATGCCGTAGTCTTTTAGTAATTGGGTAATGATCTTATAGCTAGCTTTAAAAGTTTCAAGCTCTTTCAATATTGTCCATGCAGAGTCATTTTTTGTAAGGCCATAATGATTGGAAAACTCAATTAGTGACTGACTCTCAATGGCGTGAAAAATCTGCTGATTTGATTTGTGTTCATCTAAAATCACATCATCTTTAGATTTGGAGTTTTGTTGCACAGGGAGATATCTAGGGAGCTTATCTTCTTGTGTTGGGTAAATTCGATTTAAAACAAACTGAATTGTTTCTAAATCAAGTGGATCATTTTTAGCTAACTTTTCATAAGCAGGAGTATTGATACCTGCATGACCAATATGATCATTATGGGCTTCTTTTACAGGTAAGTATAGATCTCTCTCAATAAGACTAGCACGATACTCTAGGATGAAAATTTCTAGAGGACTATAGGATTTATCTTCATAGAAATCTATAACCAATGGATCAAGTAAATGATAAATCTCATGTCCCCAACTTAAAAGAGCATTGAGATAGTTAGACATTACGTTAAAGCTCATTATAAATTTATCGTAAGCTAGTCCTGATGTAGCAAAGACCTGGTAAGGGGAATGAGCTACCTCGTCCCAAAGATTTCTTTCTGATGGGCTGTTAGATACTTGATAGAAAAAAGAATACTGAGATTCTTTTTTTGTAAGATCACTAAAGGCGATGGAGCTGACTTTTTTTCCGGCAGGACCAAGTTTCGAATTTTCCGACACTCTCGTCATTAAATCTTCAATTAGTTTTATTACTTTACCATTTTCTCCTACAAAAGAATTTTCTCGATTGGTTTTTATAATCAAAGAGTTCACCGAGCCAGCGATTTTTTCTTTATTGTAGGTAAGCCTGTTTTTATACTGGAGGTAATGTCCACTACAATGAGGACATAGATTATCAGCCCCTTGTATCTGCACCTGCTCCGCTAAGGCATTGGGTAAATTAAAAAGAATCGATAGACTTGCGATAAGTAAAGTTTTTTTCATAAATTTGCTCCGCCTTTTAGAAGAGCAATCTATATGCCTGAAAACACTGAAATGAAAGTCTTCAAGCCTACTTAGCTTTGATTTGAGCACTAAAAAACTGATTTCATTGAGCAAATAACAAAAAACGTCCTCAAGGCAGTAAAAAATTACAATCTTTGCACTTGTTAAGCTTTTCCCTCTATTAAAGAACTCCTAATATCGTCGGAGTATTATAAACGACAGATCAGGCATTCCCCAGCTTCAGTCAAAAAAATGCAAGTTTGTTTTTACATCCATAGCTATTTGGAAGCTCTTAGCAGCGCCATTCAAAACAGTGAAGCTTGTCTAAATTCAGTTTTTAATTAATAAAAAAATAAAACAGGTCTAACTCAATATTATTCCCTTTTAGATAGGAATAAAAAAGTAAAATAATAAGTTAATAAGTTAATAAGTTAATAAGTTAGTGATTTAGTAAGCCAAAAAGCATTTGATACAGTAACAAGAAAGAGTAAAAGCATCATGAAAAAAACATTGTCCACGCGAGTTCCGCACGAAGCCGAAGGCGTAGGAGGACTGTTTGAAGCCTGGACAATGTTTTTTTCATGAGGATTTTACGGATCAATTTAAGTAGAAAAGATAATAAAAAGACTTCACAACTAGATTCAGCAAATAAAGAACTAGAATTTAAAGGCGCAAAAAATAGAGAGTAAAACTTAAGAATAAAAAAAAAGAGTATCAAAAAAATCAAAGATTAAATAAAAACAAAGAGCCCAAGCGGCGACTGAGCGCCCTCTCTTGAAAAAAGAAATCAAAAATCACTACGATTTAAAATGTCCTGATTACTAGGATGAGCCAACAAATGTTTCATTAAATACTCGATCGGCTTTGCTGTAGACTGTAGGTAGTAGTTCGCACGAACAATACGCTCATCTTCAGGGCTTAAATCTCCATGAAAGCCAAGCTTATCTTTTCTTTGTAGTTGGATGTATTGCAAACTTAAAGCAGCCGCAACGGAGATATTATAACTTTGCGAAAAACCATCCATCGGAATAACGCAAGTCTGATCGGCAAGCTCTAGAAGTTCTGTACTAGCACCAAAACCTTCACAGCCAAAACAAATGGCCGTTTTTTCACTAAAGTCAATTTGATCGATGGGAACCGCTCGTTCATCTAGAGCCGTAACTACAATCTTATGCCCCGAGCTTTTTAAGTCTTCGATGCATTCCTTGGTGTGATCCCATTGGTTAATGTCCAGCCACTTGTCAGCGCCTCGCGTGATACGGTTTGATTTAGTGAGTTTATCGTTTTTGATATTGTGAAGTGCGTGATAGCCCATTCCTTCCATACTGCGAATCACAGCATTGATGTTTCCTAAATCATAGATTTGTTCCAACACCACGGCTATGTTTCGGGTTCTTTTTGGAAGGATTTTATCAATAGAAAGAATTCGATCCTCAGTCAAAATAGGTTCTAAAATAGCTATGATTTGCTCAACATGAAGTTTACGTCCAGCAACTTCAATCCATTCATTATGAGGATACATTAGAATTTCACGCATGATTTGTTTTATGGCATTGAGCCAGAAAGTCAATTCTTAAGAAAATCAAAGGGATTAGGAGGGGAGATGAATGAGAAAATGTATTATATCTAAGCTGGTTTCGAGGGCGTGCAAGAAACTCAAAGACTTTACTTTTTGAACTTCTCCAAGGGCTTTCTATTTGACCAAAATGCTTTCAAAGCCTATCTTCTCTTTCATGTATATTTGGTTTAAGAGTTTGCACATAATTGCCATGGTTACTTGGTTCGCTGGTTTGTTTTATATGTTTCGGTTATTTGTTTATCACACCGAAAACAAGGACGATTCCTCTCGTGTTGAGCTTTTAAAAATTATGTCCTATCGCCTGTATAAGTACATTACTACCCCGGGAATGGTAGCCACTTGGATCTTTGGATTATGCACTTTAAGCCAAGCAAGCTATTTAATGAGTGCGCATTGGTTTCAGTTAAAGTTTGTACTGCTCCTTGTTTTATCAGGATATCATGGTTTCGTAGGTAAAACTCTTAAGCGCTATGCTGCGAATGATGTTTATTTGACGTCCAAACAATGCCGAATGTTAAATGAAGTTCCTACTCTTTTTTTAATCAGCATAATTATCTTGGCAGTCACTAAACCATTTTAATGCTCTGAGACAGTTTTGTTGTTTCAACAAAAATCTTAGAGTTTTCTTTCTGCGTTATTATAATCAAGCAAACTTAGTATCATTTCAGAGCTGGTGAGGTTTTATTCTATTCAAGAATCTGTGCTTATGTTAGGCTTCTCTCATGGAAATTTTAAAGGAAATCCCAAAGCATCTGAAGCCCTATATCGTTCCTCAAAAGTATGATCAATACACACCTATAGATCACGCTTGCTGGAGATATATCATGAAGTTGTCGAAAGATTTTTTTGCTGACAACGCCCATCCTGTTTATCTTGAAGGATTAAATAAAACTGGAATCACTACAGAGAGAATTCCTAAAATATCTGAAATGGATGATAAGTTAAAACAATTTGGCTGGAGAGCTGCATCGATCACTGGCTTCATTCCACCAGCGGTTTTTTCTGAAATGTTGTCTTTAAAAATTATGCCTATTGCTTGCGATATGCGTAAGCTTGAGAATATCTCTTATACGCCAGCACCTGATATTGTGCATGAAGCAGCTGGGCATGCGCCTATTATTGCTGATCCAGGTTACGCAAAATATCTAGAAAAATTAGGGCAAGTAGCAAGGCGAGTAATTTTCGCTAAAGAGGATTGCGACGTTTACGAGGCCATTTTAGATTTGTCTGAAATTAAAGAAATGCCTGATAGCTCAAAACAAGAAGTTGAAAAGGCAGAAGAAAACTTAGAAAAAGCCTATAAATCAGTGAGCTATGATAGTGAAGCCACCGAGTTTTCTCGAATTGGTTGGTGGTCTATTGAATATGGATTGGTGAAAGATCAAGAGACTGGTAAGTTTTTAATTTATGGCGCTGGTCTACTGTCTTCGGTAGGGGAAAGCTTTGAGTGTGTCAAAGATCACATTAAAAAGATTCCTTTTACTTTAGATTGCATTGGTCAAGACTATGATATCACTAAACCGCAGCCACAACTTTTTTACTCCAATAGTTTTGAGGAGATGGTTGAGGTTTTAAATGAATACGAAAAAACTACCGCTTACTATAGAGGTGGCAAAGAGAGTTTGGATAAAGCTATAAAGGCACGTACCGTATGCACCAGTGTTCTTAGTTCGGGTTTAGAAGTTGGTGGACAATTAGTAAAGTATCGTACCGATAAAGAGGGGAATATTAGTTACCTTCATTATACAGGGCCAACACAATTGGCCTACCAAGAAACGCAACTTGAGAACCAAGGTCCTAGCTACCATAAGGAAGGTTTTGGGACGGCTTTAGGTTTGTTGAAAGGCCTAGCTAAAGACCCAAGTCAGTTGAGCCAATCAGACTTAGAAAGTTTAGGTTTCAAAGACGATGCAGAGGGCTGTTTAGAGTTTGAATCCGGAGTCATCGTAAGAGGAAGCTTGAAAGAGGTGGTTTCTAAAGATGGAAAGAACTTAATTCTAGCCTTTGAGAACTGCAAAGTGACATTAGAGGATGAAGTTCTATTTGAACCTTCCTGGGGAACCTTTGACATGGCTTGCGGGAATAGTGAGATCAAATCTGTTTTTGGTGGTGCTGCTGACCGAGGTGCCTATCTAGATGAAGTGGGACCAGACCATTCATTCATTCGTGATCAAAAAGTGAATACGGTGAAAAATAGCGAAAAGCTTTTTCCATTGTACCAAAGCTTACGTGAAATTAGAGAGTCCAATGCTGTGAAGAAAGAGCAATTGGATCAATTGTATGCTTCTATCGAAGATAGCTTTCCAAAGGAGTGGCTATTGAAGATGGAGCTTTTGGAGCTTTACTATCAGGTGAGCCCAGAAGATGATAAAGTTTCTTTATTGCGATCCAGTTTAGAAGAATTAAAGAAAGAATCAGAAGTTCTTACGAAACTAATTGATCGAGGAATGCAGCTTTTTAAAAACTAATCAAAAAACATCGAGTTTTGTAGAATCCTGGTATTTACTACTGAAGCTCTTAGCAAAAAAACTTTTTACAAAGGAACAAAGGAAGAGCAAAAAAAGGCAGCTAATAGGGATCAATCAAAACGAGTGAGCCATCTCTAGCATCTATTAAAATGTTTTTTGAATGGGGAAAGATTCTTACTGTAGGGCGAATGAAAGGATTTATTCTATGAAAAAAACTCTGATAGGCCAGTCTTAATAATTTTTTAGTTTCGGGTCTTTTGCGGATGTCATCGAGCTTTAATTTATACATTTGGTATCTCATATAACCATTGTCGTCTACAAACTCTTGTCCATTTGGGAATTGCTCATTTACCCAAGTTTCTAGTCGTAGTTGAAATTGTCTATAGTTTTCGTAGGCTTCGGTAGCTATTTTAAGCGGGACTTCTGTCTCTTCTATTCTTTCAAAGATTGGACTGAATTTTAGTGATTTATAAACCTCTTGGGCCGGTCTTTCCACCTCGTAGCCAATGTGATTCATGGTAACGCCAGGGATGTATTCTAATTTAAAACCAAAACCAGGAAGGTATTCATGTTCTGCGATTCTCACTTGAATGTCTGGATTGTCTTTTAAAAAGAGCTTCATGATTTCGAAACTTAAAATGTCATTTCGCACTGTAGTCTTGTCAGTGATTTGTTTAAGAACAAATTCACTCTGAGAAGTTTCTACTTTAGCGATTAAGCCGCCATTTCTTACCACTCCTAAAGCTTGAAGTTTTTGAAAATCATTCGTGGGGGATTCTTGCAGGTAAGCAATTAAATTTATAAAGTCATCGTGGTGCTTTGCTGTGACTTCACCTTGTATACCTTCTGCAGGGGGAAACAAATATTCAGGTTCAAGCCTTTTAGAGGCACTGGCTCTGCAGAAAACCATTGAGTGCGTTTCAGCAGCATTCCCAATAAATGAGGATGTTAGGAGAGATACTGTAAATGCGAACAACAAAAAGCTTTTAAACATTGCTCTAATTTATCTTATCAAAGAATTGATCTCAGTGAAAAAGTCGAGATTAGACTAGAAAAAAACTTTTTACACTGTACTGACAGAAATTGGCATTTCGAGCTTTAGCCTTCTAAATACCTTCTCAAATCAAAATTAAGGCCCTGTGGCTGGCACAAAGCATGAATATATAAGTGGTGATAGTGATTTATGGAGGTAAATATGAACTATTTGAAACTATTATCTAATGTAGTGGTTTCTGCGATCATCGCTACTATGTTAGTGGCTTGTGGAAACGGAGGAGGCTCTGGAGCAGCTCCTACTGGTGTTCCTACAATCGGCAGTGACCAACCAATTACATCATCCGGTGGCCAACTTACTGAAGAAGGTATTAGCTTAAGTTATTTTGGTAAAGGAGGACATTCTAGCAGTTCAGCTACTAAAGCGATGGTAAGGGATTTATTACCAGGTATGGCTTATGGCGAATACAACGATGGTGGTTCTGGAATTTTTGAAGTTTATGATAACTATTGGGCAGAAGAAGGCGATGCTGATTGTGATGTCTGGGCATTTTTTAAACCTACATGTCAGTCAAAATATTCGAATATGCGTACCAGTTTAATGTGTGATCCTTACGACTATACCGGTAAAAGAATTCAATATTATGGTGGGCCTTATGACTGTAGCTCTTATAACAACGGAAAAGTTGGTATTTGGTTTGAGCAAAAAGACACAGGCATGGTTCGAATTCGTTTGATGTTTGAAGCCATTGATTACTACTACTCTCAAAGTGGAATTAACCATTTTGCAATTTGGACGGTAGATGACATTGATCCAAATGACCGAGATGAAGTGCAATCCACAATTGGTGGAAGAGGTGTTAAGATCACCCTTGGTGGAGCTCACTGGACTGGTAGCTACGACAAAATCATCGTAATTACGATTGATGACTTAGTTGGATTGCCATCTTATGCTGACGTAAAAGTACAATACGGTACATCAAGTGCCTTAACAACTGTTCTGAATACAAGAATGTACAAGAAAAACATTCTATAAAAAAATATGACCTTCATAAATCAATGGGCCCAGGAAGTTATTCCTGGGCTTTTTTTTGGAAATTTAGTGAGTGGCTCGGTCGCAGATTTTTAATTCACCAAAACCCAATTGCCCCAGTGATCAATTGCAAAATCGTGGCTGTTAAAACAAACAATGTTTAAAAAAATATCTATCAACTAGAGTGATGAAATCTTTTCCTGTTCATTAACAATAACTAAATTTCTTAAAAGTTGGGGGACAAATCTCAGAATGATTTTGTCTCAGGATTAGAAAATATTGTCTAAAAAAACAAAGATGAAAAGATATGCAAATAGTGAATTTCATTACTTAAAACTGTCTCAAAATAGAACAGTTACCTTTTGTTACTAAACTCTAACACAGCAATGCCGATTAGTTAAACTAGCTGAAAGCCTTATGAATACTGGCTTTTATGGGATGAATATTTTTTATTTCTAAAAAAGCTTTGTTTGATTTTCACTAGACGCTATTGACTGTGAAAATGAATTCATTATTCTAGAGGTACTATAATAATAGGGGGATTTCCGTTTTGATTAAAAAATTAGTTTCAATATTTTTATGCTTAAGTGTGCTAGGGCTATCATTGGTGGCCACAGCTAATATTGAGCATTTAGAAACTACCAAATGTCAAAGCGAAGAACTCTCTTTATCTGAAGTAGAAGAAAAAGAATTCGAAAATCTATTAAAGAAAGATTTCGATGACAACCAATTTTTACTTTCCTCAGACTGTAGTAATTGTGATCCTGACGTAGAAGACGGCATCATGAACGAAGCACCAATCGCAGGTTCTTATCCAATAGAACTAGGCGTGTCTTTAAGCTTTTTAAAGAGCATTCAATTTTTAGACGAAACCGTTTTTCCAATCTAACGGTCTCGCTCGCTTTAAATTTCTAAAACTACATTCAAATTAACAACTAAATGTTTATTACAGGGGAGTAATAATGGAGCACTTGTATCCAAAAGTAGTCAATTTTCAAGAAAACGAATTTGATAAAGTAAAAGATGTTTATAAACAACTAGAAAATTCCCAAAGTCCAAAAACTTTGGTGGTGAGTTGTGCTGATTCAAGGGTTTTACCAAACCAGTTCTCTCAGGCTGGTCCAGGCGAGATTTTTAGCATTCGTAATGCTGGAAACCTAATTCCTGCTTACTCAGAAGGTGAAGTTTCAAACGAAGCTTTAACTCTGGAGTATGGTGTAGAGGCACTTGAAGTTAAAGAAATCGTGATTTGTGGTCACAGTAAATGTGGAGCGATGGGGGGAGTTTTGGATTTTCAAAACTTATCAAGCCTGCCATTGGTTCAAAAAGGTCTTTCTGGAATTCACTCCGTTTTTCAACAAGAGTTCAAAGCAGCTCCAGAGTTAAGCGAATTGATTGAGTGGAATGTAAGAAAGCAAATGGAAAATGTGCTTTCCTATCCATTCGTGAAAAAGAGAGTGGAAGCTGGTCAGTTAAGTGTGTGGGGCTGGGTCTGGGATTTTGTAGACGGTAAAATTAGTTACAAAATCAGTTCTAAAGATTTAGCGAATTCGTAGGGAGAAACAATGAATAATTTGTCGACTATATTAAAAAATAACTTTTTACCCTCAGTGGTGGTGTTACTTGTGGCACTACCTCTGTCATTAGGGATTGCAATTGCATCTGGTGTTCCAGCGCATGTTGGATTGATTTCTGCCATTATTGGTGGAGTCGTGGTTGGATCATTGGCAGGAGCGCCACTACAAGTTAGTGGCCCAGCAGCTGGTCTAGCTGTTATGGTTTTTGAATTTGTGAATCAGTTTGGTTTGAAAGCACTGGTACCACTAGGGATCTGTATTGGAATCTTCCAAATGGTTTTGGGTGGATTAAAGCTAGGTCAATACTTTAAAGCAGTTAGTCCTGCATTGATCAAAGGGATGTTGGCTGGTATTGGTTTCTTGATTTTGATAAGTCAAATTCATGTTGGTTTAGGTCAAAAGCCAATGAGTGACGGAATCCAAAACATTATAATGATTCCCAATGCGATCATCCAATCAGTTACTGATTTTGATGGTAGCCTTTTGGTATTGGGTTTAACGCTAGTTTTAATGTTTAGCTGGAATAAAATTCCAGTGAAAGCATTGACTAAAATTCCAGCATCACTTGCTGGGGTTATCTTTGCAACTATAATTGCGCAGAGCTTTTTTCCAAACTTGAATTACTTAACTTTGCCAGAAGATTTAGGTTCCAGTTTTGAAATTCTACCGACAGGTGCCTTTGAAGGTTTATCGGGAAAAATGATTTTAATGGCTTTGGCAATCGGAATTGTTGCTAGTGCAGAGTCTATGCTTTCTAGTATTGCGGTTGAAAAACTAGCGCCAGAGCATAAGACTAAATATAATAAAGAACTTTTTGCCCAAGGAGCTGGTAATTTAGTAGCTGGTCTGTTGGGAGCTTTACCAATCACTGGTGTGATTGTAAGAAGTAGTGCTAACGTTGCTTCGGGAGCTGATAATCGTGCTTCAGCAATTTTACATGGTGTATGGGTACTATTGTTTGTATTCATTTTGCCACAGGTTCTTCTGTTGATTCCTGTTTGTGGATTAGCTGCAATTTTAATTCACACTGGATGGAGACTTTGGGATGTGATGTCAGTACCAGCTTTGTTTCGTAAGGACAAAGGGGATTTCATGATCTATGGAAGTACTTTGGCTTTCATGGTTTGTATTGATCTATTAGCTGGTGTATTTGCTGGATTCATTTTATCTCTAGGTGTTTTACTGTTCAGATTGTTAAAGCATAATGCTGAGACTCATGAAGATGAAGAGGCTGTAACGCTATCTTATAAAGGTAACCTTTCTTTCCTACAGTTACCGAAAGTAATTGATAAAATTGCAGAAAACGAAAAGGGCGATAAAAAGATTGTATTGGATCTACGTGGTGTAAACTATCTTTGTCCTGTGGTTAAAGAGCATGTTGAAGATTGGGAAGAAGATGCTTCTAAATCTGGTGGAAATGTTCAAGTTCACTTTCACCAAAAACACATTAGCTATACCACATAATGAAATCATAATTTTTTAGTTGATAAAGACATTCATTTTAAAAGCCCTTGCCATTGCGAGGGCTTTTTTAGTTGGGCTGCTATTTACTTTCTGTTTTATTTTTAATGAGCCTAGTAGCTAGAAAAATCAGTGCGATAGAAATGATACTGGAAATACTAAATCCAAAGACATCCGCACCTCGGTGGTCTCCACGAAAATGTTCCATTAAAAGTCGCCCGAAGGAATGAGTCACAACAGCAATGTAAAATAAAACTCCCTCTGGTAAAAAGTCTTTTCGATTCGTTCTAGGGGAATAGGTTTTTTCTAAAAACAAGAGCAAAGCATAGTTGGCGAAGGCCCATAAGCTTGCGTAAATGGGCGTAGGGTGGAGTGGAATTCCTGTTGGAGCCTCAACTCCAGGGGGATAAACAATTGCCCAGGGCAGATCACAGGCAGCTCCATGGCAGCAACCAGCAAAGAGGCAAGCAAATCTACCGATTCCATATCCTAAAACAATCACTGGAGCATAAATATCAAGGAGTTGATCAAAATCGATGGGCTTATTGCGAGCCCAGATTCTCAATGATAGATAAGCAGTCAATGCTCCACCAAAATATACAAAACCACCTTGCCAAATATAAAAGATTCGAAGCGGATCTTCGAGGTAATAGGATGCCTCTTCATAAAATACATGAAATAACCTTGCGCCAACAAAACCTGCTAGCATAACAATGAGCGCCGAATCCAAGATGATATTTTTAGAATATCCTTTGTTTTGTCCGCGTTTGTACAAGTAGATCAATGCAAAACAGTAAGTCAAACTGATCCACAACAGATAGGTCGGTATTTTCTCGCCAAATATCTCAATCCAAGGATGCATAATGAACATTCTAACAATTGATATTAGCGAGAGTCACCTTTTCATCATTTGTTTGATGGCTGGTCTAGCTATTGTCGGCATTGTTTATTAGTAAATTGGGGCTTTTCAAAGGCAAATAGGGAAAATAGGCTTTTCAGTAAAAACTATTTAATAGCATGACTAGATAAGGACTTGAATTTGCATTGCTTATATTTGATTAAAACTAGAACTTTGGAAAGCCCTTGGATTCCATTTGGCTGTAAATCTAATTTACAGTGATCGCCTTTTTTTGGCACAACAAGCTTTAAATCCTTGGCTTGGCTTTGATGAGGAATTTGAATGAAATTTACTAAATACCTACAAGTCACAAAAAAAATTACTCCCGGGCTATTTATAGTTCTTGCTAGTTTTCCTGTTCTCAATGTTTATGCCGTTGATTGTAAGGTCTCTAGTAGTTTAAGTAATGGAAGAATGATCATCCAAAGGCAACTCGATCGTTATTTAGAGGTAGATGGTAAAACTTATTTTGGTTTGATGGCATCTAGCTATTTTGATACCTTTGGCCCTAATTTTGAAAGTCTATTAATGGGATTGAAAGCCAAGCAGCGATGGCTAGATTCAGGTGCAGGAGCTCGGCTCGCTATCATTCGCTATCATGAGCTAAAGAAGTTGGACGGGCTTGAGTCTGCGTCTACGATTGCTTTGAATCATGAAAAAATTGAAACCTCTGTAAGGAAATCTCACGATCGATTTTTGAATGATTTTAAGCATACGGATTTAGAAGGCAGGTTCCTTGAAGAGATTCCTTACAAAGAACTGGGGGAATTGGATTTGATTACCGATTTGTCTGGTCCTGCATCTTACAGCAATAATTTTGCCAAGGTATTTAAGAAGTATATTCGTTCTTTAAAAAAGGGCGGTAGTTTATTTTTAAAAGATAGCTCTAATGTGATTTTTGTATCGGCGAATGGCGAACAAATTGGTTTTGAAGCTTTTTTAAATCGTGTAAAAGGGATTGAAGTGTTGGTTGGTCAAAGAATACAAGGGGAGATCTTGTCTTATCAAATTATCAAAACTTCAAAAAAACTAAGTTTTCCAAAAACTGAGCTTGTAAGTTATGAAACAGGAAACTTACCAAAGATTGTTCACAAATTTCTAGATTGATCTCAGTTCTTTTTTTAATAAACGAGAAGCTTATAAGGGAGATAAAAAATTAAAAGCGATTCATTGGCAAAAATTTTAAGATCAATACTATTGCTAGTGTTTTTGACTCTGGCTATTGTACCAGATCCTTTAAATGCAGGCTTGTGCTCGTGGTCAGCGAGTCGACTTCAGCTAAAAGGCTATGAATTTGCCTTAGATTCTCCAGAACTACAAAAAGCATTTTCCGCTCGGTTTAGGCGCTTTTGGCAACTGCAAAAACAAGTTGTTCGTTTCAATTATTTTCCGAAAGATTTGTTGGCGATAGAAGTTCTTTTGAGTGCACCAATCAAGCAGGTTCAAACTTCAAAACATATCTATTGGCAGTTTTTGAGAAAACTCTACCTACCGGAAACTTCAAGTATCGTGTCGAGTAAGAATTTGAGGCTCGAGATAAAATCAAAGTATGAATGCGCCATTGCTTGTGTTGAGTCTGAGCTCTATTTTGAAAAATCCTTCCTGGAAAAAGAATCTATGGAAGAACTTGATGGCATCGCTATTTATTTACCAGGTATCGAAGGCCCTGTCGCAATCAAAAAAGGCTTTAGGTATGGCTCTCAAGGTGAAAACACAATTTTAGCTCTTCAGAATGTAGTTGACCCATTTACTGGAAACTTAGTTCTTATAAAAGGTGGTATTTATCAGAGCTCTCGATTTCATCCAAATTATGATCAAAAAATTTTGAGAGATTCTAAGACTCCTTTTCCAAGAATTGAAATCAAAGAGGATGAGGTTTTTATCTTTACTCCAGTAAGAATGTTTCAGCCCAATTTATTAAAAAGGTTTAAAGGTAAGTCGGAAGATAGTTTTAGTGGACAAACTGTAAATAAGGCTTGGGACAATTTCCACGAGTTCTTAGATTTTAAAATCCAGAAACTTAAAGGCTACAAAATCGAAAATGGCACTAAAGATTAAGGTCTTTTTAAAGGCCTATTTTGCAATAGACCTTTTATATTCGTAGGAGATAGGTTTTTTCATTCTTCGAATTAATATTACTAATCCGACAATGATCATCAATGCGCAAAGAATTTGTCCCATTGAAAAGTAATTAAAATAATAGCCAAGCTGTGCATCTGGTTGTCGGTAAAACTCTACGATAAATCTAGCAATTCCGTAGCCAATTAAAAACACACCACTCATTAAGCCAATTCGATCCCACTTTGCTTTGATCTCTTTGCCTTTCTTGGACTCTTCAATGCGAAAGTGCTTACGTCTTTCCATTTTGTCCAAAAGTAAAAGGATCAAAAAAACACAAAGACCTTCACCCAAGCTTTGATAAAGTTGACTTGGATGTCTTGGCTCAGGACCTGCTGCTGGAAAGATTACGCCCCAAGGAACATCTGTGATTCTTCCCCAAAGTTCTCCGTTGGTCCAATTTCCCCAGCGACCGATAAAGACACCACAGGCACCCACTAAACAAACATTGTCAGCGATATGCCAAAAGGGAAATTTGTATTTTCGGCTGTAAAAATAAATTCCGGCAGCGAAGCCTAAGGCCGCTCCATGAAAACTTAATCCACCTTTCCAGATGTAAAAGACTTCAATTAAATGATTGGAATAATAATCCCAGTTGTAGACCAATGCATAAGTGATGCGAGCGCCAATCATCATCCCTACCATTAGGTAAGTGATCAGATCTTGGACTTGTAGGGGAGTGATATTGGTGTAGCCTTTTTGGTAACGTTTTTTGAGAATGAAGTAACCGACTACAAATCCAATTAAATAAAACAAACCATACCAGCGGATTTCAAGAGGGCCTAAGTGCAAGATGGTCGGATCAATGTTGTGAGTATAGTACATAAGTCTCCTCTTAGAATAATTAAGCGCTGATTTTTCTTACTTTATCAGAGTCTCCTGGTTCAGGATCTGGGGTGGGGCTTTTCTTTTTACCTTCAAACAAAGTTAAGATTAAAAGACACCCAACTCCTCCAACTATTGCCATATCGGCTACGTTAAACGCTGGAAAAGACCAAAGGTTTTTGTAGTGAAAATCTAAAAAATCCACAACATAGCCAAGGTGTAAACGATCAATGTAATTGCCAAGTGCTCCGCCAAGGATTCCTGCGTAACAAGTAATTTGTAGATTGTCGTCATCGCTAACATCACGAAGGATGTACAAAATTAAAATGATGGCGATAGGTGGAATGGCTAGAAAAAAATTATCTCTGAAAACTTCAGGAGCTTTGGCTAAAAAACCAAAAGCGGCTCCGTAGTTTCTTACATAAGTGATATGAAAAATATCCTGCACCACAGGAGTGCTTTGACCCAGGTGGTACTGGGTGTAAATCATCAACTTAGTCAGTTGATCAATTGCTACCACGGCACCACTAATTGCTAATGTTAAAATATATTTCCATTTCACTAAGAAACCGCCTCTGCACAAGAGCCACAAATGTCTTTGTGACTATCATTGCTACCGATGTCAGTTTTCACTTTCCAACAACGAGGGCATTTGTCACCTGTTGCTTTCTCGGCAGCTACTTTAAATTCGTCTCCGGCCTTTAATTCTACTTGGGAGACAATAAAAAAGTCAGCAAGATCTTGTTCATAATCCTTTAAAACGCTTAGTTTTTGGTCATTTGCAGTGATAAGGACTTTTGCTTCTAAACTAGAACCAATTGTTTTCTCACGACGAAGTCCTTCTAGTATTTTAGAGGCTTCTGAGCGAACTTCTAGTAGAGCATCAAATTTTTCTTCCAGACCTGCTTTTTGCCAATCCTCATTTTTGCTAGGGAAATCTACTAAGAAAATGCTCTCTTCTTTGTCTCCAGGAAGATAAGAATAGGTTTCTTCAGCTAAGAAACTAAGGATTGGAGCCATCAATGTACAAAGCTTGTGAGCAAGTTCAAACAATACAGTTTGTGCGGAACGACGCTTCTGACTTTTTGTACCAGCTGTGTAAAGGCGATCTTTAATAATATCAAGATAAGTTGCAGAAAGTTCTACGGTAAAAAAGTGGTTTAGAGCGTGATAAATTTTGTAGAACTCGTAGTTGTCATAGTGATTTCCAACAGTCTCTACCAAATTGTTTAACTTGATCAAAGCCCATTGGTCTAATTCTTCCATATCTTTAAATTCAACGCGATCCGCTTTTGGATCGAAACCATCCATATTACCGAGCAAGAAACGCATTGTGTTTCTAAATCGGCGGTAAGTTTCGCTCAATCGTTTAAAGCTCTCGTCACCACAAGTTAAATCTTGAGAATAGTCTTCGTAAGCACTCCATAGACGAAGCATCTCAGCGCCAAATTTATTGATCACTTTGGCTGGATCAACGGTGTTGCCTAAACTTTTTGACATCTTTCGACCTTGAAGGTCATTTACAAAACCATGGGTAAGAACCGCTTTGAAAGGAGCTTTTCCTTTGGAAGCGATAGAAGTTAAAAGAGAAGTTTGGAACCAACCACGGTGTTGGTCAGAGCCTTCTAAATAAAGGTCAGCAGGAAACTCAAGAGCCTCACGCTTGTCTTGAACAGCAGCGTGAACAATTCCAGAATCAAACCAAACATCTAAAATGTCTTGGCCTTTTTCAAAATTAGTTCCATTACACTTCGAACAAGAATGACCTTCTGTAAAATCAGAGGCATCTGTAGCAAAGTAAGTATTGATTCCTTCGCCGGCTTCCATTTTATCAGCCACTTTTCGCATGATTTCAGCGCTTACTAAATATTCATCACAAGAAGTACAACGGAAAACAGGAATCGGCACACCCCAAAGGCGTTGACGACTCAAACACCAATCAGGACGGTTTTCTACCATGGCAGTGATACGGTTTTGGCCCCAAGCCGGTACCCACTGCACGTCTTTAATTGCATCCAATGCCATCTTGCGAACAGGATGTCCTTCGTGATCCATTTGTAAGAACCATTGTGGAGTGGCACGATAGATCAAAGGCTTTTTTGTTCTCCAGCAGTGCGGGTAGGAGTGATGAAGTTTTCCAGAGTGAAGCAAATGCCCACTCTCTCTAAGTCTCTCTACGATCAAAGGGTTTGCATCGAAAACCAAAGTACCTTGGTACTCAGGAACTTCTTCTGTGTATTTACCGTAAGTATCTACAGGACTATAAACGGGAAGACCATATTGTTTTCCAACCATATAATCCTCACCACCATGCCCAGGAGCGGTATGTACTGCGCCTGTACCTGCATCAAGAGTAACGTGATCTCCAAGCATAACTAAAGAGTCTCGGTCAATGAACGGGTGTTTTGCTTTCATTAAATCAGCAGCAGAACCTTTAAAAGTAGAGCCTTCTACCTCTTTGAAAGTCATGCCAGTGTCTTCTTCTATTTTTTCTACTAAGCCCTTGGCAAAAATCACATACTCGTCGCCGTGCTCATATAATGCATAATCTAAATCGGCACCCAAACAGATTCCAAGGTTAGCCGGTAAGGTCCAAGGAGTTGTGGTCCAAATAACAAGAGAAGTTTTCTTTTTTGGATTACCGATTTTTTCTAAGCCTTCTGTAAGTTCGAATTTTACATATACAGTAGGCGAAGTTACATCGTGGTATTCTACTTCTGTATCAGCCAATGCAGTTTGTAGGGCCCAACACCAATACACGGGTTTTTCACCTTTATAGAAAGCCCCAGTCTCTACCATATTCGCCAATTGACGAACTTCTTCAGCCTCATAAGCTGTGTTTAAAGTTAGGTAAGGATTATCCCACTCAGCTAAAACACCTAAACGTTTAAATTGTTCTTTTTGTGTGTTGATCCAAGAGTGAGCGTATTCGCGACAGTGATCACGAAACTCGTTATCAGAAAGTTCTTTTCTTTTGGAACCAAGCTTTTTCGTTACACCTAATTCAATGGGTAAACCGTGCGTATCCCAACCAGGAATAAAAGCAGCCGAGTGACCTGCCATGTTTTTATATTTGATGATGATATCTTTTAAAACTTTATTCAAAACGTGCCCAACGTGAATGTTTCCATTGGCATAGGGAGGACCATCCGGAAGAGTGAAGCGTTTTTTCGCAATGTTCTTTGCTACCATTTTTTCGTAGGTAGAATTTTTGCTCCAAGCCTCAAGCATTTTTGGCTCTTTTTCAGTTAAGCCTGCTTTCATTGGAAAAGCGGTTTTTGGTAAATTTAAACTGTCTTTGTAATCGATTTTGTTTTCAGACACGGTTTCCTCACTAAAAAGTCTTTAAGTGAAGAAAATTACAGTGAAAAACAGCTTTGGTCAATGGCAGGTGGCGGCTTTGAAAAAGTCTTAAAACAAGGATTTGATTCGCTCATAACCGATGCTTAACATCATGCGAATCGCTTCAGGATCAGAAGATAAATTTAGCTTTCTTTTTACCTCTTGGATCATGGCTTTTGAGTTTGCATCTAAGTCTAGGCCTGATTCTTGTGCAAAATATGAACTTTCTACCGGATATTGGTAGGCTTTTGTTCTTATCGGTACCTCAAAGCTTTGTTGATTCATGTTTGGTGCCGCTTTTGTCGGAGCAGTTCGCTCATAACTTGGCTCATGAGTGAAGCTGTTAGACATATCAAAGCTTGATTGAAAAGAGCTTTGTGTTGGAGCTTGTGGTGCTTCAGGCATTTTCGGTTTTTCAGCTTCTACTTTTGGAGAGTAGCTAGCAGTGCCATTATAAGTGTCTAAAACCACAGAACTATCTTCTTTTTTTGAGAAATAATCCTGACTTGGAGATTTTAAGTTGTTCTCGATTTTGCTCTCTGCCCAAGGAGGAAGAGGGCTTTTTGTAGAATTGTATTGCACTGAACTTGAATAAGTGGCTTGTCCTGTTTTTGCTTGATCAAAGTTAGAAATTTGCCCAGCCAATTGTTTGAGCTCTGATTTAAACTCATTGGTAGATGCACTGGGTTTGGGGCTTATGCTAGAAGCACCATAAAGCAAAGCCTTGCGATAAAGACCCATTAAAGTCTCTGCGCTGGTCGCTAGATCTTGAATGCTATCTGGTTGTTTCTGCAACCATTCATAGGCTTTCGCTAAATCTGCTTTGGTATAGGCTTGTGGTGGAACTAGCGTTGTGCTCATTCAGACAACTTAAGAATAAGTGAAAATAAACGCAATGATTAAGTATTCATCATCCATTTTTTTTCAAAAATTTAATGCAGGCCCGTCGAAAAAACTACTTAATTGTGAACTAATTTGTGGGTAACTCGTGGATAAGTTTTTTGCTCTTGACAGAAAAGGCGGCAGACATCCGTTGCGCTTTTGGTCTAAATAAATTTGTTTTAATTGAGCTAAGCTTCTTTTGAAAGGAAAAATCTTGTGAGGACTCGACGAAACTCCTTAGTGTAGGGCTCTGGACTAGCCTGAGGGACTTAAATTGTTATGATATAAGTTGTGAAAATTCTTAGGTTTTTATTTCTATTTCAATGTTTCTCAATACCAGCTAAGGCTTTTGATTTTGTACCACTGTTTAGTTATGTGGTGCCGGGAAGTGTTGAAGTCTACGAAGGGGAGTACCTGCAAGGCCTTGGAACTTTTGCTGTAGCAGCAGGTTTGGATGCCAATGTTAACTCTAAAGATGACAAAGAAGAGAAACTTTACTTAAGCGATAGTAGCGAAGAATCATCTACCATTAATGTTCCTTCCAAGGGAGGCTTAGAGTTAGATACCTCTAGAACATATTTTGCCGGTGTACAAATGATGAGTGCCTACAATGCATATCGTTTAAGGGGAGGACATAAGGAAGATTACTCTAGTTTGTTGATTGCTCCTTTTAATCCAAAAGAAATTTTTCGACCAGTAAGTATTGCCAGTTTATTGATTGCAGGTGGTTTGTTGTTAAGAGCTAATGATGATTACAAATACAAATGGTCTGGAAATGTGAAACGTTCTGATATGAATCTTTATAATTTTTCACGTTTTGCCTACGCCCCGGCAGTTAGTGAAGAGATGTTTTTTCGGGGATATCTCAACACAGAACTTTCTAAAAGTTTTAGTCCTTGGATTGGCGTTCCCTTGTCGGCATTGTTGTTTGCATTGGTTCATGAAGGACAGGGAATTCAAGCAAACTCAATGGTGGCTGGTGCTGCTGGCCTTGGTCTTGGAATTTTACAAGTGAGCAATGATTATGAGATTTCTCAAGGGATTGCACTGCATTTTTGGGTCAATTTTTTAGTAGGACTAAAGGCCATTGAAAACGGTGAAAGAGTGGATGATTTACTGTCTCTTTCGATGAGTTTTTAAGTTTTTCTCGTTTTGATCAAATGCCATTAAATCGTCCTTCTAATTGGCCAGTCTCAAGTCTAGCAATCACATCTAAGTCTTTAAAAAGTCCCTAAAAATTCCGAGTTTAATTCGGAAGGGAAATACGAATGATGAAAAATCTTGGCCTATTTATAGTCTTACTTTTGTTTGGTCTAAAACTGTTTGCCGCATCACCTAGTGATTTGTGTCCTGTCTTAGAAAAGCAAAGTGAAAAACCACTTCATGCATTAAACCCTCACGAATGTTATCAGCTATTAGACTCTTCAAAGTTTTGTGGAGAGAATTTTTCAGAAGAACTTTGTAAAATTAGTAAAGACGCTCATCACTTTTGTAGAAACCAAACTTACAATTCACAATTGGAGACAGGGATATCGTATTTTTGTAAAAAGCAAGATGGGGAATATCTAGTAAATACCTTGAAAAAAGAGATGTGTAGTCTTCCGGAATCTATTTTAAAGACTGCCAATTCAGAAGCTGATGGGAGTAGTTATTCGTGGCTTGAAGGCTGTGATGCAGCTGGTAGGGAACAATTCTTTTTTCCCTATAGTGTTAGCAATTATCGAAGCAGCGATAAGCCTAAGCAAAACCAAGCGGGTTTTGATTGTTCAAAAAACATTTCCAGTAAAGATTTTCCTGGACTCACCAGTTCGGCAAAAATCAACACGGGCCAAGAGTATTTGGAGTGGATGAGTTTTAAAGCGGGAAGTGAGCTGGTAGAAAAAGAAGTGTGCTTAGCAAAAGCTAGTTCTGATGGTTATCCAGTGGTTAGTTACTCTGAATTTGATGAAATAGGACGAACTTCTAGAAGTGGCCAAGATAAAACGCGCTCAGGTTTTTGTGTGGGAAAAAATAAAGACTCTAAAGAAGCTGGTAAGCTTTTTTGTATGGACATAGATGCTACGAGCTGTAGAGACACAGCCAATTTGATGGAACATGCAAAGTTAGTCTATGGCAACGAGCTTAGTGAGCAAACTAGCTTGTATGGGAATGTGGCTGGAGTTGCTGTTTCGGTGGCTAACACAGTAAGTTTTGGTGCAATTGGGGAGCGGTTTACAGAAGAGCAAAGGGTCTTAAAAAGTAATTTACAAAATTTTGCTAGATTTCGAGGGGCAGCTAATGGCTTGGTAGCAAAGCATTCTGAAGAGATAAGAAAAAAGAGTTGGGTAACGAGAGTTATAGGATCGATTAGCTCTGTTGTAGATTCGTTTTCAGATCCGCAAGAAGAAGGGCAATACGACTCTGTTGAAGATAAAGTTCGTTTGGCTGAGGACCCAAGTGGAGAAAAGTTACAAAGAGAGCCAAATGCTTTTTATGATGACGATTTCGAAAAAAATGACGTGCGAAATTTAGATTATCTATCCAAAGTTTTTCCAAAAGAGGAAATAGAAATTGCTGATCAGAAAAGCTGGGGATATTTGCTAGACAGAGAAAGTAGAGCACTAGGAGTATTTTTAAAGTACGCAAAAAGGCAATGCGAATTGGCAGGCCACGGCTTTCATAAAACTCCAACAGGAGGCGAAAGCCAGGGGCCATCGAAGGCAGCGAACTAAAGGCTTTGTAAAAACTTAATCAGCTCATATTTATCTTGGGCTGAGAACTTTTCTGAACCATCTTCATTCATTAGCATTTTGCTATGACCCGAGTTTCGCATTCCATCATTGTTTGTACTGTAGTAGTAATCGCTGTTCTTCTTCCACTTTTGTGGAGTTTTGTTTCCTAGTGGATAACCATTGCAATCGAAATCAAAATCTCTTGTTTTGCTTATGGCTTCCCCCATCCAAAATCCCATCACTCTTTGATTAGCAGGAGTTAGTAATTGGCAGAGATTAGGGATAGAGTTGTTGTGCAGATAAGGCCATCGAGCCCAAATGCCTACCAATGGTGGTGGCACATAACCCTCTTGGGCTTCAATTTTTATTCCAAAACGTTTAGAGATGCTAAGCTCGTTGAGCTGCTCTAAGGATTTCATACCCATCCAGCGATTTGGGTCGGTTCCAACGTTTTTAACTTTTGTTGGTTGAGGATAATCTACTTGTACTGTTTTAATTTGTTCACTAAGTGGTAAAATGTTTGCCCAAGGTGCATTCCACAGTTTCATATAACTTCCATGACATTTGGCGCAGGTGTTTTCAAAGTGAACTTCTCCGCGTTTAGCGGCTTCAAGGTCTTCAATGCTAAACTCAAAAAAATCTTGGATGCTTGGAGGGGTCGAGGCAAAGGTTTTTGTGGTTAGTGCTTGGATGGCTTTAAAGTTATTGTCGATCCAATCTTCCAGTTGATGAAGGTCAGTTCCTCGGCCGATTTCATTCCACAATATATTTGTTAAAATTGGATTTCCAGAAACTACGGAGCCGTCGGAAAGCCAGCGATTTTTATATTTTAAAGCCCACCAGTTCATAGGTTTTGAGTCGGCTACAAAGGCACTTAAAGCTTCTCGGCGAGGCTTTTTTTCTAGTTGTTTGTTTTTAGTTGCATATGCATCTTTGTTTCTTCGTGCTAGTGACAAGGATACTTGAGCAAGGCTTGTATCTAAGCCGAGAACCACAGGAGTTTTTACACCAACAGCTTCAATGTTTTCTTTCATTTCGCGAAACATTTCTCTTTCTTCTGGAGTGGCATCAGTGCCTACGTGAAAGAGCCAGTTTGGTGCAATCTGGGCTGCTTTTTTTCCTTTGACGAAAATCTCATTGGCTCGCACGAAGCGATTTGCTAAGCCCACTACAGTTTTTCCAAAAAGTTGTGAAGAGTGACAGGCGCTGCAAGAGAAGGTAAAACCTCTTGCGTTGTTTCTTTCGATAAGGCTAAAACCCATTCGTGTTTTTCTAGAAATTTTTGGTGGGTTTGGCGTGTAATAGGGGCTATCAATGTCACCAATGGCTTTTGGGTAGGGATTTAATCCCATCCAATCCCAAACGTCTTCCATAGAATCGTAATCAGATATTTGTGAGAAAACTTCTCGTAGTACTTTTCGAAATGCATTGTCGTCTTTGCGTTCCATAAATTTATAGATAGGCCGAGTGGGCAGAAGGATTCCTGTGATCTCAACCGGCCATTGCGAGCTGTAAATGCTTCCAAGGTGATAAGCATCGTAAAATTCGTCTTTTGGAAGTTCGTAAGGGTTCCAACGACCTTCTAATGGAATAGGAAATTCACGTTCCCAATTTATGTCTGTAAACGCAAAAGAAACATTAGAAAGCAATAGGCCAATGCCTATGCATAAAAGTAGTCTATTCAATTGTGCCCCCCAGTGACCTAAATACAAAGCATTGCTTTAAAATACTTTTGTAAACTTAAGACACTAAAAGTTTAGGAAATAAAGAATTGGTGTGGCAAGGATTGATTCGATTATTTTAGGAATTAGCTCAGTTTTTTTAAGATGTAAGCACTTGGATAGCTCACTTTATGTAAGAATAAGGCTTTTGCTGGTGCTGTTTTTCCAGCTGCGGAGCGATCCTTTGCTTGCAGAATTTCGGAGAGTTCCTCCGGGGCGGCTAATCTCTTGTCTAAATCTAGCAATGTACCAACTAGGTTTCGAACCATTTGCTTTAAAAAGCCGTCACCTTGGATGTGTAATTCTAAGATGCCATCGTCTAAATTTCTTAGAAAAATTTGACGGATCTCGCGAATTGTGTCAGGCACCGGAGTTCCTGCGGTTTGAAAACTTTTAAAATCTTTTTTACCCTTTAATACATCAAGGTAAGAATTAAAAAGCTTAAAATCAATTTTTTGGTGCACTTGATGGAAGTAACGTTCTCGCAATGCTTTTGGATATTTGCTTAAATACATCTGGTAGATGTAGTATTTTTCTTCAGCGCTAGATAAAGCATGAAAGTCTTTTTTTACATGATAAACCTGATCAGCAGAAATGTCAGAGGGAAGCATACTGTTTAAGGCTGATAATATTTTGTACTTTTCGAGTTGGATACTGTCGTCTAGATCAAAATGAACACTTTGCTGCCTAGCATGCACTCCAGAGTCTGTTCTACCAGAACCAATGCATTGAATGTCGGCTGCAAAAAGCTTTTTTAAACAAGACTCTAACTTGGTTTGAATGGTCTCATCGGTGTGTTTTTGCTTTTGCCAGCCCTGGTAGTTGGTTCCATCGTAGGAGATATCTAAACGAATTCGCATTTAACTTATTTATCTCAGATATTCAGCTGTTACAAGGAGAAAGGCTTTGTGCGAAGCTTTCTTCGCTAAAAATTGTAAAAAGACTTTGGCAGCTAAAAAAGAAGCCGGTTTATTATTGTTTAGTTTTGTACACATCTAGCTGGCCTCCTTGAAGTGGAGCAATGAGCTTGTAAAATAGAGCCTTTAACCCCTTGAAAGGAGACAGTATGAAAACTACAAAAATGAAAGCCGGGATTCAGTTTCCATTAGTTAAAACCATGTTATTGACCGATCAAGCAATTGATCCTTCAAAAACGAAGAACGATCATTGGCGAATGTTTGTCGTTTATCGAGGAGCCCACTGCCCAATGTGTACGAAAATGTTGAAAGAGCTAAAGGAAATGCATTCCGATTTTGAAAAAGCGGGAGTAGAGATTTTAGCCGTTTCAGCGGATAGCAAAGAAAAAGCGAAAAGACATGCTGTAGAGGAGTGTGGAGTGGAATTTGATGTAGCCTATGATCTTAGTGTAGAAGATATGAAAACTCTAGGAACCTATATTTCTGACCCAATGGATGCTACAGAAACGGATCGTGTTTTCTCTGAGCCAGCAGTCTTTTTAATTAATGAATCTGGTAAAATGCAAATCGTCGATATTTCGAATAATCCTTTTTCTCGCCCTGACTTTAAGACATTACTAAAAGGCATTAACTATATTCGAGAAAATAATTATCCAATTCGTGGTCGTCACGAATACTAGGAGGGCATTGTGAAAGTATTAGTAATTGGTGCCAACGGAAAAGTGGGGCGTTTGGCAGTTGAAAAAATAAAAAGTGAAAAAGGCATGGAGCCGACAGCGATGATTCGGAAAAAAAGCCAAGCAGATTTTTTTAAAGGAATGGAGGTGGATTTTATTGAAAAAGACTTATCTGCCTCGAAGGAGATTTTACAAGATATTATAAGGAACTTTGATGCAGTGGTTTTTACGGCTGGTTCAGGAGGCAATACTGGCGCAGAAAAAACCTTAGAGATAGATTTAGATGCGGCAGTAAAGTGTATGGAAGCCGCGGAAGAATCCGATGTTAAAAAGTTTGTGTTGGTTAGTGCTGCTTATGCTGATGAAAGAGAGTTTTGGGACCGTACAGCCTTAAAACCTTATTACATTGCTAAGCACTATGCCGACCTTGCGTTAAAAAATAGTTCATTAAACTATAGTATTCTAAGACCGGTCTCGTTGACAGACGAGGACGCTAAAGGACAATATCACTTCAAGAGCGAGACCGATGATTCATTAGGAGATTCCGTGAGTCGTGAGGATGTGGCTAATTTGATAACCGATTGCCTAACAAAGCCTGAGTTTAACCGTAGAGTGATTGAATTTAGTAACTAAATCGCTTCATGCAATAAAAAGCTTGGACTCTTTTGAAGACCAAGCTTTTTCTATCGATTAAATTTTGAAGAGGCGATTTTTTTAAATAGACTTGGTATAAGGCGATTAATTTGTAGACCCCACCAGGCTTCATCATTAATATTTGGCGTGAGAACACTCTGGTCATGTTCGATTGCATCCAAAATTAGCTTGGCCCATTTTTCTGGGGCCATTCCGTTCTTTGCTTCGTAATCAACATTCTTATAGACTTGATTGATTTCTTCAAACATATCCGTTTGTACGCCTGGTGTGATTAAAAGTAAGCTTTTTACACCAGAGTTTTTCAATTCTAGTTCTAGACTCTCAGTAAAGCCAACAATTGCTGCTTTTGAGGCGGCGTATGTGTTTGTCGTTGGTAAAAACATTTTTCCAGAAACGCTTGCGTTGTTAACTATGTATCCAGATTTTTGTTTTAACATCTTGGGTAAAAAGAAATTGGTTAAGAGTAAGCTTGCTTCTGTGTTTACTCGCAAAACTTTGCGGATGTGTTCTGGTTTTTGCTCTTCAAACAATCCACCGCTTAACAGGCCTGCATTGTTAATTAAGATGTCGACTTCGATTTTCTCCGAGTCAAGAAACTCCAAGAACTGATCAAAGCTCTTTTCATCAGATAGGTCGTAATTCAAAGAAGTTACTTTTTCGGCTCCAGCCTCCATTAATATCTCTAGTTTATCAGGGCTGAGACCGCTTCTTGAAACAATAACCAAGCTACAATTTTTTTGGGCAAACTCTTTGGCTAGGGCAAAACCAATACCGCGGTTTCCACCAGTGATTAAAAGCTTTTTATTAGAAGTTTTCATGAAGCTGATTTTACATTAAAAATAGAGAATGCTAAGAAATAAATGATTAATTTTGTTTTAAAGAGGCTTTCTGTTTTTTTTAAATGACTGCTCTTGGGTTTGTTCGTTTTGTATATAATCTTGTTTTCGTTTATTAATGAAAATTAAAATAATTTTAAGGTTTTAGTGTCGATTAATTATTTACTGTAGGGATTCGTATTTATAGAAGCTAGAATATCTTTTTGTTTAGCGCTAGCCAAAAGCTAATTGCTTAGCCTATAATGAACTGCTCAAAACAAAAGGAGTTTTTATGGCTGAGTATCCTTCTAAAAATTTTATCGCAGGTCAATGGCGAGAGGGTGGAAGCGAAGATTTCGCTGAGATAATTAATCCCGCTAATAAAGAAGTCTTAGTTAAGATAAAAAAGGTGTCTCAGCAAGATGTCAAAAACTCTATCTCAGCGGCTGAAGAGTGCTTTCAGTCTTGGAAGAAGGTCTCCAATTCAGAAAGGGCAGAGATTCTGAATAAAATTTCGGAGCTAATTAAAGAAAGGGCCGATGACTACGCAGAAGTTCTGTCTCTAGAAAATGGAAAAAGCTTAGCGGAAGCTAAAGCAGAGCTTTTGTATGGGGCTGGTTATTTCGACTTTTACGCCGGCCAAGCCAAGCAAATTTCTGGCCGAGTCATCGAAGAAAGCACCGAAAAAAAACTGCAAGTGCTTAAAGAGCCGGTCGGAGTGGTTGGTATGATTACTCCTTGGAATTTCCCTCAGGCTATGCTTGCAAGGAAACTAGCCGCTGCTTTTGCTGCTGGTTGTGTTTGTGTAGCAAAGCCTGATCACCAAACCCCACTAAGCGCTTTGCTCTTGGCAAAAATTTGTGAAGATGCGGGAGTCCCCAAAGCGGCCCTCAGTGTTCTTGTGGGTGATTCGGAGATGATTGGAAAAGAGTTGATGGAATCATCCGTTGTGAAGAAAATTAGTTTTACAGGAAGCACTCGAGTTGGAAAACTTTTGATAGAACAAAGTGCTAAAACGGTAAAAAGATTGTCTTTAGAACTAGGTGGAAATGCACCTTTTATCATTTTTGAATCTGCAGACATTGATAAAGCTGTAGAAGGAGCTTTGGCTAGTAAATATAGAAACTCAGGGCAAACCTGTGTGTGTAGTAACCGCTTTTTTGTACACGAAAAAATCTTGGGTCAGTTCAAAGAGAAGTTTTCGCAGGCGATTAGTGAGTTAAAAGTCGGTTCGGGTTTAGAAAGCTCGGTGAAAATTGGTCCTCTTATTAATCAAGCGGCGGTCGATAAAAATAATAAATTATTAGAAGATGCCAAGAAAAAAGGGGCAGAAGTTATCCAATCGCATGAGCTTTCTCAAAAAGAAGGTTTCTTTTTTCCACCGACTCTTTTGGTTTCCAATGATTTAGAAATTGATGCTTTTCAAGAAGAAATTTTTGGACCGATCTCAATCATTTATCCCTTTCAATCAGAAGAGGAAGTTTTAAAACTCGCCAATAGTACTCCTTACGGTTTGGCTTCTTATTTTTATTCCCAAGATCGTGCCCAGATTCAGCGTGTTCATGATGCTTTGGAGTTTGGGATGGTGGGGATAAACTCGGGAAGAATCAGTTCACCTTTAGCTCCATTTGGAGGTATAAAAGAAAGTGGATATGGGCGAGAAGGCGGAGAAGAAGGAATCAAAGAATACCAAAACTTAAAAATGTCTTTGGAGCTACTTTAAAGTAGTTCTGATGCATTGATTGTGTTTAGCGAATTAGACAGTTAGCTTATATTTTAAAAAGATCAATATTCAAAACGCAAAGTTCTTCATTGTTACAGTCTTTTAATTCCTTGGATAACTCTTCAATCCAATCTAGAATCCTCGTTTTTAGTCGATCTTTTAACTCTCTGGATAGGACCATTGGTGCTGTGAAAAATAAATCTTCTTCCTTGTCTTTCTCACACTCTTCACAGGCTTTCATTCGCCAGTTTTTATGATGTCTAGGGATAAGAGGGGAGCCTTTGGCGATATAGGTGGATTGAGCTTTCCAGTGGTATCGGTTATCCTGGCTTTTGAGTAGGTCGTATTCCATTAAAAATTGTACGGCTAGTTTTACTTGTCGATGGGGGAGCTTCAAAAAGTCTGAAATCTCTGCCAAAGACTTTCCTTCATCTAGGGCACAGAACAAACGAATGCCACCATAATACCATTCGGAATAGTAGTGAGCTTTTGCTTCTTCAGAAAACTCTTTGGTGTTTTTGATCCTATTTTTAACTTTGTTAGCTCGAACTCTAATTTCATCGAGTTTTTTTTGATAATGTTTTTTTAATTTTACAGAACCAGCTCTAGCGATTTCAACCAAGTTTAAAAAGTACTCGGCCTCTAAATCGGTGAGGGCAAAAAACTGACAAAGCTCTAAAACTTGCTCGAGGGTAAAGTCTTTATCCTCATTCATTACCTGACTAACAAATACCGGCGTAGTGCCTAGAAATTCTGCGATTTTACGGCCGCTACCATGGCTTTTGGTAAACTTTTTTTCACTCTCAGAGCGAATAATATCGCGATAATTGCTAATTCTGTAGAAATCCATAGTTTCTTTTCGATAATAAAATTAGTCCTGAAGAAGGGATTAACATCATCCACAAAGCACATGAAAGATTACCCGGCTATTTAAATGGGTAGCTTGCATATTATTTATCGGTGGATCACCAAAATAGTATTTGGGATAAAGGACCTTCGAAACTTACAGTGTCTGAGCTAGAAATACTTCAGTCTTTAGAAAGTTTTGATTACGGAAAAGAAGCTTACAAAAGACTTACTTCTAAGGTGATTCCGGTTCTTTTTCGTGACAACCAAGCGCTAAAGGATTTTAAGAAGCTTGAGCTTAAAATCTTAAGGGATGAAAAATGCGAGGGGCCACATGGTAAAAAAAAAGTCAGGCTCTTCCTTGGAAGAAGGTGTGATATGCATCAGTGCTCTTGACTTAAAAGATAAATTTGACCGCTGGACGGCATTTCCCGCAGCCCTGGGCTTAATCGCCCATGAGCTTTATGAAAAAATCGATAAAGATCCTAATACGTGTCTTTAGCGTATTTCTCAAAACTTGGTTTTGGCATAGAGGAATATCAAGTATTGATGAACGAAATTGCCCCAATGATATTTTTTGAAAATGAAATTTACAAACGATTGGATACAGAAGTTTTACGAATTGTTTCAGATGACTCGTGTTATTCACATAATGGAAAGAAGAAATCTGGTAGCTCACGTGTTGAAGGGGAAATTTGTATAAGTGCTAAAGAACTCATCGAACAGTTTGATCGTTGGACAGCATTTCCTGCAGCCCTGGGTTTGATCGCACATGAGCTTCTAGAAAAATTTGACCCAGAACATCAAACGGAAGAGACCAAAGCAGAAATCTTACAAAAATCATTTCAGCTTTTTGTTCCCGCTTCGGATATCGGAAGGGCTGTCGACGGCTATTCTAGTAAGTATTTTTCTGAAAACCTACATTGGACAGTGTTCTATCAGCCATCTGAATATGGTGACTATAGATCATTGTTAAGCTGTGACAGTCGCCCCCAAAACTTTTATGACTCTTGTCAGGCCTTTGAAGATCAATATCCTAACCGTTGTAAGACGAGGAGGTTTAAAATTAATCCAGGGAATAATTTCAGAAACTCGGAAACTGGTTTGGGGGTTGATTATGCCGTTTTAAGTTTAAGCAATAGATTTGCAAACTTGAATTTGAGGCTATTGCAAGAAACCCAGGAGAGTCAATTAGGGGAGTATAGTCCTCTCACGCCAAAAGACTACGAAAGAGCTATTCAAACTTATGAAGAAATGCGATTCATAATTGCCGCAGTGGAATCTCCACTGAAAAAAGGTGTAAAGCTTGCTGATGAATATTACCCAGCAGGGTCCAGTCAATATTTATACTTCAAGGCTTGGTCAAATAAATATTATGACCCAGTAATAAACTGTGAAAGAATTAATGAGTTTGAAAAAGTTAAACAGGCGGGCATAGAGCCTGATTCCAGGCAGATTCAACTTTGTAGAGTGTTTCCAGACTTTAAGTTAAATAAAGGCTTATATCTTTATTCTCTTGTTGAAGACTCTGTAGACAGAATAAATGTTGCATTAAAAGAATCAATAAGAATGGATAATTTTTTACCACGAGCTAAATTTCGTGAAAAGTTGAGAACGGATTTGGTTCCTAGCTGTAGAAACTAAAAAACGAAAGTTGAATAGGCGGCAATCCTGTCGCCTTGCACAAACTTAGTTTGTTATGATAAATCATAAGCAAATCTCGTAGAAGAGTTAAATTTTTACCTAGTAATGGAAATAAACTCACAGCATTGATTCTTCGGAATTAATACTTCTATTCAAATCGATAGGTTTTATTATTTAGAATTTTCTGAGAGTTTATTAGCCTACCCCCCAGCGCCAGCAAATATAAAAAAGACGACGAGATTTAGAACTAAAGAAGTGAGAAAGAGGCCGTATGAAACAAAAGTGTTCGGTATACACCCAGGAAGATCCAAAACGAGTAACATGGATGTGAGGGAAGAAGCCGCAGGCGAATGACCGGAAACGTGTCAGAGGATAATACTTTTGTTTCAGAAGGCCGGCTCATTCGGAGAATAAACCGAGGAGTTAAAACAAACTTGGCCCTAGAGAAAAATAAAGAACCCGTGATACAACATCTAGAGTAAAATAGATCAATTGGCAGTTGATCCTTCCTTATTAATTATCACGTTGAACAAAATAGAGAATGGGATCAGAAGGCAACAAAGAAGGCCTGACCTACCTGTAAACCTTACACTGTTACGAAGCTTTTTGTCTTCTCTTGAGTCCTTAGGCTATTAGGTTTTTCTTTGTAATCTTTTTTATAGGTAAATCCTACGCGAACAGCTATAAAACTATGCTTTAACCGTAAAATTTTGACCAGGAAATTCAAATGATCCAAATCCTTCGTTTTTTCATTTCTAGTGTGCTTTTATTGTCTCCATTATTTGTGATTGCTAGTGAGAAATTTACCTACCGTGATGTTATTGAAAAGCGATTCGGTGATCAAGAACTGCAAAAGCTTCTGGAAAAGATCTCTGAATATGAACCAAAAGTGAAACAACAATTGATTGGCCAAGATGAGGCTGTAGAACTGTTATTTTCTAAAACCAATCAATACTTATCAGGCTTCCCAACAGGTCATAGAGGCGCACCTACAGCGCTACATTATATAGGCGTGCCTGGGGTTGGTAAGTCAGCTCTTTTTCAAGCAATCGAAGAGTTTATACCAGTGGTACGTTTAGATGCCCAAGCATTTTCTGATCCGAAGGAGTGGGACCGGATTTACTACTTACTTGCAAATAACCCTAAGATAAGCAGTAAAAGGCCTGTTATTCTACTTTTTGAAGAGATCGATAAAGTTCGCGAGCTAGATTTTGCAAAAGAGGAGACGACCAAGGGCTTTATAGGATTTTTAAACGAAGTACTCTCTTCTGGAAAGTCAGAGCTTTATAGAGCCTTAGATCTTTCCCATGTGATGTTAGTAAGTACTATGAATTATCCAACAGAAGTACTTGAGAAGTTTGCCCAAGAAGTATTGCGGGAAAAAAAGGTATATTATGATTTTAGCCTTAAAGATTTAGAGCGTTTTTCTTCATGGATTCGTAAAGATAAAAAAAATAAGTATCGGATACTAGCAGAGATGTTTCGTACAAATACAGTGAATCGATTGGCTCCTAACTTGTACGCTATGCCTTCTTATAGCGAAGAAACTTATTTAAATATTATTGATGAAAAATTAAAGCAACGTATTATTGAAGTCACATCCAATTCATCAAATTATTTGAAAATTACTTATTCAAAAAAACTTAACGAATTTTTATTTCAGCAATATTTTATTCCTGCTGCTGGACCGAGGGGACTAATCATGGGTATTACAGATTTTATCGATCAAGTACAGTCCATTGCCTCGCGCCTTGTTTTTCAAAATAGGAAGGAGTTGGTTCGTCCAAGAAATGTTGAAATCAAACTAGATAAAAAGGGAAGGTTAAAATTAAAGATTGAAAATTTAAAGTTAATCAACGGTAAAAGGATTGTGGCTGACACTCACAGTATTGCTTTAGATTTTAATGAAGTAAGCGGTGTGATCAAAAAACCTAAGCAACTTACTGAGCTCTCTCAAGACGAAGCAAAAAGATGGACTTCCAAAGAGCTTTCGGCTACTGAGATTCGGAATAATCGTTTTCCAAATACCAAAATCGATCCCAAGTTCTTGGAGAATGAAATTTTAAAAGTCAATCGAGGACAAGAACAGTTTGCAAAACACATCTCAGGTGAAATGGCTTCTTATATGTCTGCTTCAATTAATAGTCTACGAGAGCCTAAGGCTAGTATCTATTCGGGTTTCCCAGGGATTGGTAAAACTAGTGGCGTTGAGATTGTTGCCAAAACATTGGGGATTCCCATCGCAAGAGTAAATCTCCGTGCATTTTCCTCGAGTTCGGAAGAGGCTTCAGTCTTATTTTTGGATAGTTTAGTCGAAGCCGTTGAACAGGCAAAAGCAGAGGCTGGTCCCAGCGGAAAATATATTTTGCTTTTAGAAGAAGTGGACAAACTCTTCGAGATTGATTTTCATGGAAATCCAATTGACAGACCCGTCTTAACCATTTTCAATGACCTTTTAGATACAGGAAGGTCTGAGATAACGAAAAAGGCTCAATGGAGCACTGAGAAGAGGGGAGTCGACGTAAGGGGAGCTTACCTAATTGGTACCATGAACTTCAATTCTAATTTATTTGATTTTCAGGCTGACCCTAGATTAACTAGCGTACAAGAAATGATTAATAGCTGGCGTGAAATCTCTTCTTCAAAAGCAACACTGAGAGAAATTCTCAGTAAAATATTTCGCGCCGAAACCATCAGTAGAATTCTATCCAAAATTATAGTGGTGAAACCTCCAGAAGAAAAAGATTACTATCAAATTATAAGAGACCAGGTGGAGATTTATACACAAGAACGCTTCAAGGGTGTGGATGGTGAAGAAATAGGAAAGGTCAAGCTTATTTTGACGGAGTCTTACGTTGATTTTCTTTATCGAGAAAATGTCATTCCCTCAGAAGGTCCACGCTATACGGTGGACAGTGTTAAAAAGACTTTAGGACTTGACGTAGAATATGCTTTACGAGAATTGAAAGGCAGTTTAAGAAGCGAGCCAATTGGTTTAACTTTAGAGTATTCTCTGGAGGATTCCATAGTTGTATCGAAAATAGAGTCATTGGGAGATAGGCAGGGACTTAAGCAGGTAGAATATAAAAGGCAAGCGGAACTAAGTTTCCCACCTGTAAAAGCCTATGGTAATATTTCTCGCGAAAGATTTGAAACCACCGTGCACGAGTTTGGACATGCTTATGCCGCCACTTTTCTTGGCCTAAGAATTGAAAGAGTTGTAGTTGTATCCCCTATGAGTGGTGTTGGTGGCTTTGTAAGCTTGAAAGACTTTGAAAAGTCAACGAATGTAAATGAAGTAATTGCTAAGATTTATTTTGGCCTTGGATCTCGCGCGATGGAGAGGGTTATTTTCGGTGTGAATGCCCAATCACCGACATCTCTTTTTGGAATTGGTCTAGGTTCAGGGCAAGATCTTTTATCTGCAACAGAAGAGATCGTTGGACTTTTTCATTCTCTAGGTCTCAATCCCTATGGACCAGCTATAAGCAGACAAGGTGGAGCTGTTAATCGATCAGATAAGAAGGTAGATTTCGAAGAAATTTCAGAAAAAGAAACCGAGCGGCTAGGAAGAGTTTTACAGGAAGTCGAAGATTTCATGGTGAGAGATTTGTTGGCTTCACATTCTAAAGAATGGTATCTAGAAAAGATTGAGATTCTCGCCGAGCAGGGTGAGATGGAGGAAAGGGAGTTTTATGAACTTTTAGACTTGAAGGCACCTCTGCATGATTTTAAATTAGTAGATCCCACACCAAGGCTTAGCAAGGCTCTCGCTGATCGACTTCCACTTTATGAGTTAAGTGCCTTTAGTGAAGCGGAAGAGAACAAATTTGGTAAGGATAGATTGTCGGCCAAGGAAAAACGAGAGCTTTATGTTGAGCAATTTAGGCAGGCCACAGAAAAAGTTTATTCTGGTAAGAAAATGTGTTCCAAATCTGCAAGTCCAAAGAAGTAATTGGAAATCGGCTTTTGCATTAGAAGGCCGATTCTTCAAGTGAAATAAACGAGTAGTGAGAGCAATATTTAATAAAAAAATGAATATACAAAATGAAGGCGAGTATCGAGTAATAGCTCCACCTAAAAGCTGAAAGCAAAGAATCCACCTACACTAAAGCCTCGAAAGAATTATTCCACTACACCCAAATAAAAAACCCAGATGCAAAAACGCCTGGGTCCCTAAAATCAAAATTTAAAAAAATTATTGTGGATTCGCCAACTCAGCAATAAATGCTGTTCCAAGCTGAACAAAGCGAAATGCATGATCTATATCAGCTAAAGCCATTGTGTCACGTGAGGTATGAAGGTCATCGTTCATTCCATCAAAGTGAGCCTCAAACGGAGTCACAGCACGGTAGCCGTTTCTGTGCCAAGAAGCATGATCAGAGCAACCGTAGCCACAAACGGTATCACCAATTTTATCTTCAGGAGTATTTAAGTATTCCATCGCTAGAGTTTTTGTGAAGTTCGTAAGACCATCATTTGTAAAGTCTCTTACAAATGTAAAGTGCTTATTGGTTTTTTGGCTATAAGCAATCATGTCTAGTTGCATGATTCCTTCTAGTTGAATGTTTTGTCTTTTAAATTCATTAGCCATTACCTTTGAACCATGTAGACCCCATTCCTCAGCAGCATAGAAAGCTATAAAAATGTTTCTCTCAAAACGTTTTCCAGAAGCTAAAACAGCGCGAAGAGTTTCCATTGCGGCTATAGTTCCAGAAGCATCATCGTCAACGGCTGGTTTGTTACCAGAGTAACTATCCATATGTCCACCGATCAATACACCAGGAAGGCTTGGCTTCGTACCTGGAACCGTAATCAAAATGGATGGCTGTTGGTATCTTGGTGTTTGGAAAGCGGTGGCTTTAACATCTTTTCTTCCAAGATCGTTGGCGTATTTTAAAGCTGTGTCTCTCAACCAGTAGGCAGCCTCATAGCCATGAGCTCCATTGGCATAGCGATTTGGAAAACTAGTAAAGGCGCGTAATGTTTTTTCATACTCAGTTTTACTTAAGTGATTAACCACTTCTAGAACCTTTGCTTTATCGTCTAATGTAAAAGCTTTTTCCGGTATAGCTGGCACATCCATAAAGCTATCAAAGACTGAAAAGATAGATAAGCGTTTCGCCTTTACATCAACGCTTAAATCAATCAAACCACCACAGTTGTGCTCAAGCTGGTGGATATGAGTTGTAATTTGCATGATTTGTTGGTTATTAAGACGAACTAAGCTGTAACCACCATCTCTTTTTAATTCTTTAACACTTACACTTTGGTAGGTAGCTCTAAAGTTATCTAAGTGTTTAGTTTTCACAGCAAAGTAACCATCTTCTACTTTTGCTTTCGCCACTGATAATATTGGAAACAACAATATCAATAAGCCCCATTTCATTAAATTCATTTTCCCCCCTTTGGTATAGTGAAATTATAGAGATTCGTTAGGAAAGGAAGTACATATGTTGCATCTAGCCCAGACCAAGGCCTAGTGCAATTGACCCAGAATTGGTAAAAACAGGTGTTTTCTTTGAGATTCTTGGCATCGGCCGGACTGTAAAGAGGCTCAGGTGCCATTTTTTGCCAAGTATATTGGTATAGTTTCAAAGCAGCAGCTCATTAACAGGCATTTCTTTTAGAAATTATCGATTGTGTTAAAATACTGGAAAAGAGTAGTGATTCTTAGTAGATAAGGCTGAAACACTTTTTTGAAAGAGGATATTTCAAAGTGATGATAAAAGTCCTTCCATTCATTTTATTTTTTTGTGTTGGCTTCGCCAATTCGATCACTTTTGCTGCAAGTCTATCTTGTAAGGCTTCAGCTACTCAGCACATTTTAAAAAACGAAAAAGGTCCATTCGAAAATCATTCTTTTAAAAACATTCAGTTTACATATTTGCGGTTTTTACAAAATACTTTGCGAAACGAGCAAACCTACAGACTCTTTGGCGCTAGTCAAAAGGAAGCTCTTGGAAAAGGGGATTTAGCTTTAATTCAAGATGCACTTTTTCAAGAAACAGGAAGTCCTTATACTTTGAGAGTCTTAAATGGCCAAGGTCGATCAAAAATCATTGAAGTTAAAGATATAGTTCTAATCAGAGACGTGATTGAGTTACTACAAGCAGCGACAAAGGATAGCCCAAAGCCACACGAAAATTTTGAACTTGTTGCCTATGCAACGAACCAAGCAAAAGTTCGTTATTTTATTCGTCTGTCATCATTTCGGTATATAGACGATTTTGGTTTTCCACAAACCCAAGAAATTGCTCCCGTGTTGAAGATGGAAACTCGTGAATCTGAGACTTTGTATTATATGGGAACCTTAGGGAGAACCCATGGGCAGGGGCATGCTTTTCCATCGCAATCAGAGATCAAGAACCAACGAGACAATTACCGCGTAAAACAAAGATTTAGTATGATCATTTCTCCTGGCAAGGAGCGCTACAATTTATTCGATGCCAACACCCAACGATTGATCAATGACGAAATAATGGATCAAGGGATTGGTAGTCTGTGGGACCGAGCTGTTACGTATAGAATTCAGTTTTAAATAATCTTATTCGAAAATAAAACTAAGATTAAAAATTAGATTTTCGAACGAATCTCGTAGCATGCTGAGCGAATAATTCACCTTTTAATTTATAAAAATGATTCCCTGAAATTAAATTTTAAAACGAAGGTTGTAAAAAAGCGCCACCCCAAATGGGGAAAGAATATTGGCGCTTCTAAGGACTAAATGTTTACTAATGTTTTTTTATGGGTTTGCCAAACTTTTCGAAAACGATCTCAATTGGAACTTGCTTGTGTAGTTTACAGAAATTTGTTTCTGTTGAAGCAAAACTACCATTTTCGTGAATTTTATTCGAAGGAGCTCCTCCTCCGCAAAGGTCGAAATATTGGCAATTTTTCTTACAGAGTTTGACACCTTTTCTAATGTCAGAAGTCATTCTTCTATAAACATCTGTTTTTGTGCAATCTTCGAAGTTATCGTATAGAACATTTCCTAAAATATAATCATTAAACTCAGCATTTTTCTGTCCTAAAAGCTCAGGAGAGAAAGTTGAAAAGGAACCATTGTAGGCAACATTCAATATTTTAAAAGGCCAATTCTCTTGATTGTATGGGATAAACTTTGCTGCTCCAGGCTTCCAATGAACTAGAGCTTTCTTAACAGAATCTATCTCACGGCAATTTTTTTTATCTTTTTGAGATAGGTCGTAATAGGTAGAGAAAAAATCTTTTACTTGTTTAAAAGAAGACTCTGAGTTTAAAGAAGAGACTTGATTAACTCCTTCTGACTCCTCAACATTAAAACAGGCTTGTTTCACATTTTTTGATTTCATGAAATCGTATAATAAGTTTGCTTTATCAATTGATTTGCTGGTTAAAACACTAATGATATGAAATTCTATTCCATTTTCCTCTAGTAACTTCATGCCTTTTTCGGCCTTTGCAAAAGTACCTTTACCAGTCCGAGTTTTCCTGTTTATATCATTTAACTCTTCAGGGCCATCCACGCTAACGCCAACAGCAATGTTTTCTTTTTTTATAAAGTCACACCAATCTTGATTGATTAAGGTTCCATTAGTTTGGAATGAAGTATTTATGCTGCCCTCAAAGACTTCATCCAATTCTTCGTGAATAATTTCGTAGGCTTTTTTGTACCAACTTAAACCGGCAACCATTGGTTCACCAGCATGCCAAACAATTGTTAGTGGAGTTTTTGCATTGAGGAGTTTACTTTGCTTAACTTTACGTAAAGTGGTCCTTAAAATTTCGTGAGGCATTTTAGATGTATTGGCTTTTGCTTCCTCAGTTAGATAGCAATAGTCGCACGCGAGATTACAGAATGGAGTAGGTTGCAATACCAAAAGGTCCAAAGGCCCAAGATGATTGTAGTTAAAAGGATCTAAACCTTTGAAAAGATGAAAAAAACGAGAAAATGCACCTTGGTCTCTTAACATTTTAATTGCTCCGCGTTAAATAAAGAGTGAAAAAAAAGGCCCTTAGGGCCTTTGGTAATAATAAGGAGAATAGACTTAGTAGTTACCCCACTGATTTCCCCATTGGTTTGCCCAATGATTTCCCCAGTCGCTCCAATCATTCCAGTCGTTCCAGTCGTTCCAATCATTCCAGTCAGCCCAGTTCGCCCAATCGGCCCATCTGTTAGCCCAGTTTACCCATTGTGCGATTTCTGAAGGTTTGCCAGAAAGATTTGCTTGCAACATATCAAAATCTTGCTGGTCTTCCATGGTGTTCTGCAAGTCTTTGATTTCAGTAGAAATCGAAGCAGTAGCAGAATTTGATGAAAGGATTAATAAAAGACCAGCGATCGCTGAAAAAAGTTTACCTAAAAACTTCATAGTAGTGCTCCTTATATTTTTTGATTCCGGTAGATCTTTACCAACTTTTTAAGTTTAGGATAAACTCTTTTTAGTTAAGTGAAGTTTTTATATTTAACCTTGGAATTAATATATTCAAAAAGCTGCGACATATTTTTTGGGTTTGTTTTAAGTTAGTTTCAATCCAATGAAAAAAGTCATCATAATGTTAGCGGTACTATCAACAGCACTCTATTTAGCTTGGGAAAATCCTGAATCTCAAGTGAGTGTGGTGGATAAAACTAAGAGCAAAGCCATAGAGAATGATTTGCATTCAAAGAGAATGGTTAAGCCACAAGCAATAGACTTGAATTTAAATGAGCTAAAACCAAAAAAAAAATCAGATTCAGTTTCTTCCCTAGATAAAAACACAGATTTGCAAGAGAGCTCCGATGCAAGGCTGTCTAATCTAGAAAGTTTTGAAGAAGAATCTGCAACTATGCAGAATTCTGTAGGTTTATCAGAAAGAGGTGTTACTTTGGGAAGTGAGAAATATGATGGTTTAAGAGATTTTTTTCAAAATACGACAAGACTACTACAAAATAGTCGTAATGTTTCTTTTCTGGAAATCCCATCCTCGTTCAAAATCTTTGGAAAATATGAAGGAGAATGGGTATCTCCAGGAAAAACTGATCCTATAAAAATAAGTTTAATTATAGCCCCCTCGGAATCGAAAGATGAGAACGTTATAGATTACTACATTGAAGGTTCGAATGATGATGGGGATCTATTGTTCAAGTCCAGAAACTCTAGCCTCAACAAAGTATTTGTTAACGAACGCGATAAAAAAATAGACTATATTTTCCATTTCAGTAAAAAACTTTATTTTCATACCCAAAAAATTACTGAAATTGGTATATCGGGCACGGTATATGACGCGGAGAATTTTGTTGGCTTCTTTCATGTGGATAAAAAGAAATAGTTGGAGAGCAGGGATATCTCTCTTCGTAAGCTAAGGCTTAGTTGACCAGGTTTTGTGTGTAAGCTCCTGTTTTAATTAGATATCCTAGTTCCTATTTCTCATGTGGCGCAAAGCGTTAGGCGTAAGTGGTAATACTTTCTTTTTTCTAAACTTTGATTAGAGCATAAAGATCGACAGCAAATCATAAAAATGTTAAACCATTCCAATCATATAGGCGGATTTTTTAAGCTGAAAAAAACATTGCTGTGAAGCTGAGTTTTTGTTTTTTAAATTGGTAAATGTAATTGCCAAGAGATTCGTCCTGAATTTTTGAAGTTACTAAAAACAGAGTTGAGAAATATGGCAAGTGAACCAATTACACCGAGCAAGAATTATCCAAACCCACCAATGGTTGATGGCGAGTTTGTTGAGAAAAAACCCAATTGGCTAAAAATGAAACTGCCCAGTGGGGAAAGAGTTACGAATCTTCGTTCGATGATGAAAGAGCTAAATCTTGCGACGGTTTGCCAAGAGGCCAAATGTCCTAATCTAGGAGAGTGTTGGTCCGGTGGAACAGCAACGGTTATGATCATGGGTGACACTTGCACTCGAGGCTGTCGTTTTTGTAACGTAAAGACAGCCAATCCTAGAAACCAACTTCCACTAGATAAAGACGAACCTTACAAAGTTGGATTTGCAACAGCGCAAATGGATATTGATTATGTCGTAGTGACTTCTGTGGATCGTGATGACCTTGAAGATTACGGTGCTAGTCATTTTGCGAAAACCGTTCGAGTGATGAAAGAAAATAACCCTAAACTTTTGGTAGAAGTTTTGACTCCTGATTTTAACGGAGACGAAACTCACATTCGCACCATGGTAGAAGGTGGCCCAGATGTATTTGCGCAAAACGTGGAGACGGTAGAACGACTAACTAGATATGTTCGTGATCCTCGTGCTGGATACTGGAAAACTTTAAACGTACTTAAAAAAGTAAAAGAAATTAATCCCAATATGTATACCAAAACTTCTCTAATGCTTGGTCTTGGGGAAACAGACGAAGAAGTACTTGCTTGTATGCAAGACCTTCGCAGCGTTGCTTGTGATGTTATTACTTTTGGTCAATACCTACAGCCAACGCAAAAGCATTTAAAAGTGGTAGAATATGTGCGCCCAGAAAAATTTGATTACTGGCGCGACAAAGCTCTAGAGATGGGCTTTTTATATTGTGCAAGCGGTCCCATGGTAAGAAGCTCTTACCGTGCCGGTGAATTTTTTATGACAGGAATGATTGAACGACAAAGAAGAGGCGAAGGCGATGGTCCAAGTCCTCTTCCTGCGAACGTATAAGGAGAAAACAACATGGCAGATGTGGAAATTAAACTTCCAGAATTAGGTGAAGGTGTTACAGAAGGGGAACTTGTTTCCTGGCTAGTAAGCGTTGGTGACAAAGTAGAGGTAGACCAACCCCTTGCTGAAATGATGACAGACAAAGCGACTGTGGAAGTTCCTAGTTCGAAAGCTGGTGTAGTTAAAGAATTAAAAGCAGAAGAAGGGGACGTTGTTCCTGTGGAGCAAGTTCTTTTGGTTTTAGAAGAGTCTGCTGGTAGCAGTGCTCCGAAAAAAGAAGAGCCAAAAGCGGAAGCTAAGCAAGAGGCTCCAAAGGCAGCAGCACAAGCGGCTCCGGCACAAGTTTCTGCAAGTGCAGAGGTAAATCCTCCAGTAGCAGAAAGCCATGTTTTGGCAACTCCATCTACTCGTAGATTGGCTCGTGAAATGAATGTAGACATTAACCAAGTAAACGGTTCTGGTCTTGCCGGTCGTGTTACTCGTGACGATGTAATGGGGCAAGGTGGTGGAGCACAAGCTACACCTAGTAAGATTGAGGCAGTGGCTCCAAAAGCGAATATTCCTAAACCTGCTTTTAAGAGTCAGCAAGGGGAGCTTGAGAATCGCGTAGCTCTTCGTGGTATTCGTCGTAAGATTGCTGAAAACATGCAGCTATACAAACAGATCATCCCACACTTTAGCTTGATGGATGAGGTGAATATCACTCGTCTTTACAAAATGCGTGGTGACTTAAAAGCGGAGGCTGAAAAACGTGGCGTAAAAATCACCTACCTTCCTTTCGTAATGAAATCGATCATTGCTACTTGTCGTGATGGTTTTGAAATGATGAACGCTAGCATTGATGATGCTGCTGGTGAAATCGTTTACAAAAACTATTTCAATATTGGTTTTGCCGCGGATACTCCTAACGGTTTAGTGGTTCCAGTAATTAAAAATGCAGACCAAAAATCCATTTGGGAAATCAGTGCTGAAATCACTGAGCTTGCTACAAAAGCTCGTGCTGGAAAACTTGCTCTTGAGGATATGCAAGGTGCTACTATCACGATCACAAATATCGGTAGTGTTGGTGGAACTTACGCAACTCCGATCATCAACCACCCAGAAGTGGCGATCATTGGTATGTACAAAATGACTGACAAACCAATTTTAAAAGAAGGTAAGTGGAGAGCAATTAAGTCTATGAACTTTAGCTGTACTGCGGATCACCGTTTGATTGATGGTGCGGTAGCTGCAAGGTTCTTAACTTCCATGTTACATCGTTTAGAAAACCCAGCTCGTTTGATGCTGGATATGTACTAAGAAAGGAGTGGCAAGATGGCTAAAAATTTTGATGTAGTTGTTATTGGTGCTGGTCCTGGTGGTTATGTTGCTGCCATTCGTAGTGCGCAGTTAGGTTTAAAAACAGCTGTGATCGAAAGAGAATTTTGGGGTGGAGTTTGCTTAAATGTAGGCTGTATCCCATCAAAGGCTTTGATCAAAGCTTCTAGTTATTTTAAAAAAGCACAAGACTTCTTTCCTGAAATGGGGATTGAAGTGAAAGACCCAAAGATTAACCACAAGAAATTGCAAGACTACAAACAAGGGGTTTGTGATCGTATGTCAGGTGGTGTGGCTCAACTTTTAAAAGGAAACAAAGTAGAGCAAATCATGGGTGAGGCAAACTTCGTTTCAAAAAACGAAATCGAAGTTAGCTCAAAATCTGGTAAAGAAAAAATCACAGCAAAAAACTTTATCATTGCAACAGGTTCTCGTCCTATTGAGATTCCAGGTTTTTCATTTGATGAAAAAGGCATTATGTCTTCAACTGGTGCACTAGCCATAGATAAGGCGGTTAAAAGTGTGGCAGTCATTGGCGGTGGTTATATCGGTTTAGAGATCGGTACTTATCTTGCCAAAATTGGAACAGAAGTTACTGTAATCGAAGCTGCTGATGGTCTTTTAAAAGGCGTTGTAGATAAGGACTGTGTACAAGTTGTAAGTCGTAAGCTTAAAAAATTAGGCGTAAAAGTGATTACGAAGGCTTTTGCAAAGTCTCAAAAGAAAACTTCTAAGGGCTATGAATTAACTTACGAAGTAGACGGAAAAGCATCCACTATCGAAGTAGAAAAGATTTTGGTAACGGTTGGCCGTAAACCTAATTCGGATCAGCTAAATTTAAAAGGCATTGGTATCGAGCTAGATAAGCAAGGCTGTATTAAAGTGAACCCGCAAATGAAAACAAACATCGAAGGCATTTATGCTATCGGCGACATCGCTGGCCAGCCAATGTTGGCTCATAAAGCGAGTCATGAAGGCGTTTTAGCGGCTGAGGTAATTGCAGGTCAAAATCGCGTTTACGACGCTAAAACTGTGCCTGCTGTGATCTTTGTGGATCCTGAGGTTGCCAGCGTTGGCCTTACAGAAGAAGAATGTAAAGCCCAAGGTATCGAAGTAAAAGTGGGTAAATTCCCATTTGGTGCCAACGGTAAAGCGGTATCCATCGGTGAGACGGACGGCTTTGTGAAGATTATTGCGGATAAAAAAGACCATATCGTAAAAGGTGTTCACATCTGTGGTCCAGAAGCTAGTAATTTAATTAGTGAAGCTGCCTTGGCCATCGAAATGGGTGCCCGTCTAGAAGACATTGCTCTAACGATTCATCCTCATCCTACATTAGGCGAGACAATGATGGAGGCGGCAGAAGCTACTCTAGGGCATGCGATTCACATTATTCAAAAATAAAATTTTTAAAAAATCTATAAATAAAACTAAACCCTGAATGAATAATTCAGGGTTTTTTATTGGGATTTTATTGTCTGCTTAGTGAGCATTACGAGTTCAGCTTGTTGCATTAATTTAAAGAATTTTAATCAATATTTAAGCGACCCGCTTTTACTCGAAAAACCTGCCTATGAAAGCCTCAAACAGAGTGTTTTCGCTTTTCTAAAGCTTGACTGAAATTCCTCAGAGGTAGAAGCTTTCCACTTTGAAAAAGATCAGCTTTGGACACCTATGTATAAAATTTTAATTGTTTGTTTGTTTATGATTTCAATGGAAGCTAATGCCATTGAAAGAAAATGGTTTAACCAAAATGATGTTCCGGGAAGAGAGCTTTCTGCAAATTTTTGGACAGTATTTGGCGTGCAATGGCTTGTTTATTATATTGATCAAGAAGATACCATTAGAGAGCATGGCTCGTTTGAATCTTGGGGAAGCAATATTTTTAAAACAACCTTTGATAAAGATGACTACCATTACAACATTTATAAGCACACTTTTGTAGGGCAATACTATTATTTGTTTTACCGCTCTCGAGGTTATTCACAAAGAGATTCATTTTTATGGAGTTTCGTTTCTTCGGCGGCCTTTGAGTACACGATTGAAACCTTAACAGAACCGCCAAGTCACCAAGACGTTTATCAGACTCCAGTATATGGAAGTATTCTTGGCTATTATACTGAGAGCCTAAGTGACTACCTTCATGATAGTGATTATCAATTCATTCGCCTGTTTTCGTATCTTTTTAATCCATTTCGCATTTTACCAAGTACCAAAGATGTGTACTTTTCTGCCAATATGATTGGGAATCAAAAAGTAGTGGGGGTTCACTATGCTTTCTAAGAGCTTGAGTACTTACTTCTTTTTGTGCTTATTGATTTTCACAGCTACGAGTTTTGCTCTGGAAACGGAACAATCAAATGAAAATGGTCTTTTGATAACTAGTAAACAAGAAGCCTTAGAGAATCAAAAACAAGAATTAGAAAAGCCAGCATCTGAGACTAGCAACACTAAGCCCCAAACAAAGGCTGAAGATTTAAAGCTAGAGCAAAAAAAATCAAACTCCGACGGACTTATCGTTACCGAAAAAATTCCGAATAGAGAAACGTTAAATGGGCATGAAAACCTCTTGCAAGACATTCATATCTTGATGGGGTTGGGAATGAATCAAAGTTTTTATCGTAATGATTCGCAAGATTCCAAAACGGAATTGGGACCAAGTTTGAAGGCTGATGTGGTCTATATTATTAATCAAGACTGGGCCGTTGAGTGGAGTGGTATTGCTTCTTTTAAAGAATTTAGTGACATTCTAGTTTGGGATACAATTTTAACTTTAGGAGTTAGGAAGGTTATGGGACCTTCTCACTTTTTTAATGGCACTTGGTTTACGAGGTATTACTTAGGCTACGGTCACTCGGTGGCCTATGTGGACAGAGATGCTTTGAGTGAGTTGGGTTACGATGGGGACATTAATCGTATCCACTTTGGTGGTGAAGTTGTAGGTTTGGGAACTGGAATGGTTTGGGAAACCGAAAGTAAACAACTGCATTTCTTTGAGTTAAATTTAGGCGTTCATTACTTAAAAAACCGAGAAGCGGTGAACATTCAAAATGACGTCCCTGTGGTAGTTGCCAATGATGTGGTAACTGATAATTCTCGAGCTTATCATATTCATTTAACTTATGGAGTATTACTTTTTTAGTTATGTTGGATCAAATCGACAAAGGCATCACGGTTTTTATACAGCAGAATTTATATTCTGAAACAATCGCCAATGCGTTTCATTGGTGGACAGATTTTTTAAACAGCCCTTTGTTCAAGTTTTTGTTTTTTATTCTCTTTTTATACAGTGTTTTTCCTCGCTTAAAAGTATCCATAAAGCGCTTTCCGCTAATTTTTATTGGAGGATTTGCTTTTGATCGTTTGGTACATTTTTTAAAAGAAAGTTTTGCTAGGCAGAGACCAGACTTTATAGAGTTAGGATTGGATTTAGGGCAACGATGTTTGGATGTTGGTGGTTACGCTTTTCCTTCTGGGCATTCAAGTGTTTCCTTTTTTATAGTAGGGATCCTCTCGGTGTTTTCTTGGAAACGACAAATTCTTTGGTGGGTTTTGGCGGTTTTGGTGGTTATACCTAGGGTGTATTGTGGAATTCATTATTTTGGCGATGTCTTGGTTGGAGCTATTTTAGGTTATGGACTAGGCTGTTTGCTTGGCAAATTTGTATTTTCAATGGGAGAAAGTAATGCGTAAATTTTTACTTTTATTTTTTATTATATCCTTCTCTTTCACTAATCTTTCCTTTGCAAATGATGAAGCTCAAGAAGAAGAAGAGGAAGGCTTTTTTTCTAGAACTTACCGCCGTCAATTGCGTCCTATCGTTGAGCAGTCTTTGGATGATACGGGAAAGAGCATTTTAACTTATGGTGGAATTGCCACTTTACTTGCTTTTGCATTAGATAATTCCGTTTACGAGTTCAACAAAGATCATCCAAATCGCTATATGGATGATTCTACTTCCCATTTTTTCTCAAATGCAGGGGACGGCAAACTAGGTATCGGCATCGCAGTGGCTCAACTTTTTTGGGATAGAGAAAATGGCATCAAACACGCATGGGCTTTGTTTTTGACTTCAACCACTCACTTTACTACGGCGGCGATCGTTCAGAGAGATCGGCCACATGGTAAATTAACCTATTTGCCTTTTCCGTCTTCTTTTCCTTCAGGGCACAGCTCCTCGGCTTTTACCACAGCAGCTTCTCTTCAAAATGCTTATGGGGATAAGGTAGGCATATTTTCATTTGCTTTTGCCGGAGCTATCTCAGCATCAAGAATTCAGCAAGAAGCTCATTGGTTAAGTGATGTAATGGCAGGGGCGACTTTAGGGATTTTTTGGGCACATGCTTCTTCTAAATTGGATCTTGGAAGTCCTGATAAAAATGGTTTGTTGTATCCAAGTGTTGAGAAAGATCAGTTTGCAATCAACTTTCTAAGATCTTTTTAAATTTAGTTTTAAAAGTATTGCTGTGCTTGATGGCTAGAATTTTCGCTGTGTAAGTAATTTCCTTTTAAAGCTTCAATAGAAAATTGTGTCTTAATCAAGTTATGTCCAAACTGTATCAAGCTTGGAGAGCTGTCTAGCGCCCAAGGCTGATTTAGTACTGTAATTAGTGTGGCTAGAGTAAAGCTTCTAGCAATTACCTGATAGTTTTTAGTAGGTTTTAGTGCCACTCTTTCAGAAGAAATGCCTTTATTTGTTCTTTGAAACTTTCGTAAGAAATCTTTTCTTCAGTGAATTGAGATAGAGGAACCATAGTCTTAGTACTAAAACCACATGGTGAAATTCCAGTAAAGGCTTTCGGATCATGGTTTAGGTTAACAGCCATACCGTGATAGGTAACCCATTTGCGAACTGCTATTCCTAATGAGGCAATTTTTTTCTCTTCAATCCAAACTCCAGTAGCGTCTTTGCGACCACCTTCTGCAGATATTCCATAATGTTCTTTCAAGCAATCTATCAGTGAGTTTTCAAGTTTTCTTAAATGAAGATGAAGGTCTTTAGTTCTATTTTGTAAATTGATTAGAGGATAGATCACCAATTGTTCTGGGCCATGATAGGTAGCTCTGCCACCTCTTTGGGTTTCCACCACATCTCCTTGCCAGCCCATTAGGTCTCCGGCCTCGGTGGCTCGTCCTAGTGTTACGACGCTAGGGTGTTTGCAGAAGATGATTTGCTCTTCTTCTTGGTCTTTTGCAATCTTCTCAATAAGATCAATTTGCATTTCCATGGCATTTTTATAAGGGACCAAGCCCCAATCAGTAAACTTCATAGCGTTTTGATATTACGCTTTTACATAAAAGCCAAGAAAAGTCTGGAACATTGCAAGCTTTCTCAGTAAAAAGGGCTTATGCAAAGTTTGAAAGACGCTCTAGATCAAGAATACAATTGGCCGGCCCAATATACCTTTAAATTTGTCGTTCCTATTAGCAGGAAGGATGACCTGGCAAATTTTTTTCCACAACAGCTAATTAGCTGGAAAGAGTCTCGAACGGGGAAATACAGTAGTTTAACCTGTACTCAGACCATGATGTCCTCTGAGGAAGTGCTTGCAATTTATGAGGAAGTAAAGTCTCATATTCCTGAGGCAATTGGGCTTTAAGATTCTGGAGGATCTTTTTGCAAGAAGAATCTTTGTATGAAAAATTGAAAACTGAACTGCAAACGGTAGAGTTTGATGCGTTAAAACCTCATGTGGATCGTGACGCCTTAATCGTTTGTCGACCTAAACTAGATATCATCCAAATTGCCATCGATTTGGCACAAGACAATGTGGAAAAAATCAAGGCCTTGATGGCATCTGGGGATCTTAAGAAAGTCACGAAGGAAGAGGCCGAAGAAATTCCAATGGATAGAAAGTACGTTTTTATAATTATCCAACCATTTGTATTGGTTCAGGCCATTCATTAAAGTTTTTGGAAGATAGCATAGCGGCTGTCTTCCTCTAAAACTAACTTCCAATTCATTTTTTTCTCTAAATATTTCCATGTTTGTGAGTTGTAAAAACAAACATGTGTAGGGTCTTTTCTATACCACCACTTTTCTAACTTATCGCATGACTCTAAAAACTCGGTACGAAATAAAACAAAAGAAGATTTCCCTAAGAGAGAGTTTATGTGTTCAAAGCTTTTTGCTGGGCAATAGAAATGTTCGATGACTTCGATACAGCAAATAACGTCAAAGGTTTTAACTTTAAAATCTGTGTTTTTATGAAAAATAGCATCAAAGCTAGCAAGGTATTCAAACTCCTTGTTCCAAATGTTTTCTAGGCCTTTCACTGGGCCGCAGCCATAGTCCAATAAGGACTTTTTTGAAATGGGAAAATTGAATATGCGCTTAGTGGACTCTTGCAGATAGGACATATAATCCTGTCTTTCTAAATCATTTTCATGCTCTAAGTATCTTTCTTTTTCTTCAAAGTAGTGGGGGAGTTGATCTCTTTTTTGAAAGATGAGTCCGCAGTTATGACATAGGTAATATTCAGACCCATCACTTAAAAGTTGATGAGTCCCAGTGTGGCAATTGCAAAGCCTGCATTCTTCGGTATTATCCATTGAAGGAGAATAACTTTTTTTGCTTAATGATACTAGCAACTTCCTTTGGAACTAGCTTTTCCCAATCAGGGTTTCCGCTTTCAATCATCTCTAGAATTTCTTGAGAGTTGTAGCTGGATTGATCGGTTGCGCAGCCAAGAATATCGACAAACTTCCCTCTCGCCATTAAGTATTCATAAAGTAGGGATAGCTCTGCCTTTGGACGGTAAGTGTCTGAAGTTACTAGGTCACCTGTTTTACTATCGGTTTGTGGGTAAATATAAAGTTTCGTCTGTCCTTTTACTAGACGCCCAAAGCCTTCTAGAACCCCACCTTTAAGATCTTGATAGTGTTCGCGGTTAAAGAGCTTTTGCAAAAGACTTGCGCCTAAAACCATACGAATTGGCAGTTTGGTAAATTGCTGTAAAAATTGACGTACTTGGTAGAAAAGGAAAAAGTTTGTAATCAAAACTGGCTGGTTCAATGCGGCGATAGCATCCATACGATCTAAAAAGTTTAAGCGATCGATGCCTGAAGCTGAATTTAGATTATGAACTGTTATCTCCATTAAAACTGCTAGTTTGTCGGCATCCTCTGGAAACTCTTTTTTAAATTGAGCAATACCGGACTCTTGCAAATCCCAGTGGATTTTGGTCACAGGATTAAAGCTTCCTCGTTGAACCAAGATAGGTCTCTTGTAAAGGTAATCTGAAATTTGTAGAACTTCGCCTTGTGGAGTAAACAGGACTGCACTGGTAAAGCCTTCTTCCACCAACTTTAAACTCATAATACGGTTATCTACCTCTTTATGAGCAGGGCCTGAAAAACGAATCATATCGATTTCGATTCTTCTTTGTCCCACTTCGTCGATGAGTTGTTCAATCAATTCTTCCGCTGGAAGTTCTCGGGTTGCACCATAAATTAAATTTACACCAACAGTTCCAATGGCGTCGGCCTGAAGTTGGTTACTAGGGTCATGCATCTTAATGTGTAAAACGATTTCATTAAAAGGGCCGTGAGCTTCTGTTTGGTAGCGAATTCCAAGCCAACCATGTCCAGGTGCGGTTGAGCCATATGGAGTAGTGGCTACGGTGTCTGCAAAGGCAAAAAATTTCGTATGCTCAGCTTTCTCGGTTAGTCTTTCGTTTATTAAAGTGTATTCGTGATCTAACATTTTTAATAAACGAGCTTCACAAACGTATCTTCCTGACTCTTCTTTTCCGTAAATTTCATCGGAAAACTGCATGTCGTATGCTGACATACTTTTTGCCACTGTTCCTGAGGATGCGCCAGCGATAAAAAACTTACGAACGACCTCTTGGCCTGCTCCGATCTCGGCGAAACTACCGTAGATGGAAGGATCAAGATTAATGTTTAGTGCCTTTTCTTTAATAGAACTCATGTTGCCTCTATTTTTCAGTGCTGATAGCGAACTTGCTTACTCCATTGGATTTTACGATATCGATTACACGGATAACGGTTCCATGCGCTACATCTTTATCGGCAGCAATGATCGCCTGAATTTCTTTATTTTTTGCTACTAAATCTTTTACCTTCTGAGCAAGGCTGTTGTCATTTTCAACCGCTCCATTCAGTAGAATTTTCCCGTCTTTGGCGATGGAAACATTTAATTTTGTTTGCTTTGTTTCCTCGCCACTAGCCGCTTTTGGCAACTGAATTTTAATGCCGGGGTTCATAATGATTGGAGTTGTTACCATAAAAATGATCAAAACCACTAAAATAATGTCTACAAATGGCGTGATATTAATATCCGCAATTGCCTCATCGTCTTTGTTGAAAGAAGCTCCCATAATTAGGCCTTTCTGTTTGCATATGCAATGCAAAGTTCTTTAATTACTTCTAATCCGTTTAAGCATTTCTTCACTCGTTTTTGAAAGTAGTTGTAGGCGATAACTGCCGGAATCGCTACGAAAAGACCAACTGCTGTTGCCACCAAGGCTTCTGCAATCCCTGTCATAACCGCATTGGCATTTCCTTCACTAACGCCCAAGTCTTTAAATGCTTTCATGATCCCTAAAACAGTACCTAAAAGACCGATGAATGGAGCGTTACTTCCTACTGTAGCTAAGAAGTTCAAAGATTTTTCTAATCGTGGCTTTTCCATAAGTGCATAACCACTAATCACTTCATCTAAACCATTTACGCCACTTTCTTTTACGTGCCTTAAACCGTAATTGATTGCTCGTCCTTCGATTGTGTCTCTGTCGCGAGCAAAATCTTCTAATTCTTCCAATGAATTGGATTGCAAGGCATCAGCAAGGCGAGATTGGTAACGATCACTATTTTTTGTGTATTTGGAAAGAGTAAAAAACCTTTCAAGAATAATAGCGATACTGATGATACTTAGGGCAATTAAAAACCATAGAACACCTTCCGCTCCAGATTGTGCTGCTGAGAATATTTTTTGCGTTAACATTGCGAAGTCTCCTTTTCCATAAATGCAATTTTACACTTCCTATTATCCTATGGCATACTCTAAGAAGCAAGCTTCACAAGATAGTTAGGGTGGGTGAAAAAATTGAAAAAGGAACCGACAAAAGACTGGGTTAAGAGAAAGTTATGGGGCAGCCTATTGCTCTGCTTTTTTTGTCTTTCCTGCGAGTTTGCTGAAAAAAATGAGAATATATTTATTCTCGCTGTGGATGGTTTAGATGGTTCCGCATTTAATTGCCTTTTGACCGAATCTCAAAGTTCTTTAGAGAAAAGTATTTGCGAGGAGTTTGTCAGGTTCTCTCACGCTCACACCACTTCTCCTTTATCAGTGCCTAGTATGGCCAGTATTCTGACTGGTTTATATCCTTACCAACATAAACTTAGTGATAACGGTAGTAGCTATTTGTCTGAAAAGAATTGGACTTTGGCCGAACTGGCCTACGATAGAAATTTTCACACCGCCTTTTTTAGCGGAGGCGGAAGTATTTGGCGTAAGTCTGGTTTTGCACAAGGCTTTGAGTTGTTCCAAGAGTATGACAACTACTTAGACCAAAAGGCCTATTCACCAGCAGACTCTTTGGTGAGTAGTTTTCTAAGATGGTCGGGGACTTACTCACAAAAATCTCAATTTTCGGTAATTCATTTTACAGATTTACTATTTCCCAATGAACCTACCTTTGACGATTTTGGAATCGAAAGATCAAAGGGGAGAGACTCTCAAATTAAGGAGTGGAAAGAGTCGGTCGCAAAATTAATGATCGCCTTGAAAAAGAGACAAATCTGGGACCAAAGTTATATTGTAGTGGTGGGTTTAAATGGTCATACTCCTTTTGATCGAGAAAATGAAATATCGGCTTTAAACCTTCATTCAGAAAACACACAAGTCAGCATGTTCATAAAACCTCCTCGGAAAAAAAGAGATAGAGGTTTGACTTGGACCATTGATTCGAATGTCGCATTAGCAGATATTGGCGCTAGTTTTTTTGAACATTTTGGACAGGAATTACATTCGAGCAATGTGGTTAAGTCATATTCTTTGTTAACGGCCGTTGAAAAAAATAAGGTCACCTGGCCTGAAGATCGTCCAATTTTAATCGAAAGCTCTTGGGGAAAGTGGAAAAACATAAGCAACACACGAAGTGCTCTCTTGGTAGGGAAGCGTCTTTATTTGTTTGAAGATCCAATCCATTACTATAACACTCTTATCGATCGTAAAGAATTAGTACCAATTAGTTTTAATGAAAAAACTCCAAGCATCGAAAAACTTTATGTGTATGAGTTATTGGAGAACATTGGATTAGATCTTTGGAGTGGAGTAAACTTTTTTGAAATTCGTAAATGGAAATTAGGAAGTTTGTTGTGGTCTGATAAAATGGATGATTACTTATTTGCGGAGTTAAACTTTTTAACAAAACGACTGTCAAATCCCCGTGAGGTTGCAAATTGGCTAGCGTTTTTTAGTTTAAAGCAAGAAGAGTGGGCTAAGTTAAAAATATTAGGGGAGACTCATTCCGAAGAAAACTGGCGCATGCTCGCAAAAAGAAAGAAAATCAAACTGAATAAAAACTTTCGAGTTCGAGATTGTTTTGATGTGTTACTTTTGGCGGACCAAATTAAAGAAGATAGTTCTGGCTTCCCAGAAGATGTATGTGGTTCCAGTCTGGTACAAAATCTTTATCTGTGGAAGAGTTCACAAGGGGAGCAAGCAGATTACTGGCGTGAAAAGTTTCTCTCAGACTATCGTTTCTTTCTTTATAGAAGAGACATTAGTATTCAAAATTTTATTTCAGGAATGTTGATGGATGTGGAAGGAACTAATACTTTAGCGCCTCACGCGGTTGAAATGTATTTATCTTTACCAGAAAACAAGTCATTGAAAAATATTGTAACAAGAAGAATTCCTAATTCGATTTTTTCAAAACAAACTTACTAGGCGATACTTTCAAGCTCTGCGATCCAGAAACTCTCTTTAGGATCCTTTTCAAACAACTGATTTACCAAGCTTGCCAGACTTCTATCATTGGATTGAAAGCTCTCGATGTGAAAAGGGTTTAGCCGAGAGCTATATAAAAGAAAAAGCTTATCACCATCTTCTAGCTGAATGGATTCAATGTGAGGATGAATGCTTCTATAAACTCCTAGCATATTTTTAGGAAGAGGAGAGCAATTCTGTTTTCTATGGCTCGCTAAATTATTTGCATGATGAAGTAGTCTTAGTTCACCGCTATTTTTCCAAAGTAGAATATCGGGTCCACCATAACTAACCCAGCCAAACTCGTTGTTTTCTCTGTAACAGGCTATGATCTCTAAACCTGACTGTAATTCCTCTTGGTTTTTTTGTTTAAAAAGATTGTCGTTCACCACTTGCATTGCAATTTGCAGATTGTTTAAATTATTTGAATACTGTGGATAGCGAGGAAAAGGGGAGGTCGCCTCAGCATCATCTTTGGCTGCAACGAAAAAGTCTGCCAGTTTTTGGATGTAACTGGCGATATTATCGCGATGTCCCCAAGGCAAACTACTTATAACTAGTTTTTCTCGATTGAGTTCTAAATTTTCCGGTTTTGGAATTCTCATGCCTTTATGGAAATAGGAGTGTTGTTTTAATTTCATCTTCCTATCCTCCATGCTTCTTTAGTTTAATTTGTGCTTTGTTAAAGTATTCTCCACCTTCAACATCTAAGCTAATAATACGACGCCAGATTTTTTTAGCACGATCGATGTCACCATGAGCTTCTTTGAAAATACTATCTTGGTATTCTTCTCGTAATTTTGCGTTTAACCTTGTAACCGCTTGTGCTCTTTTGTCAGTGGCTTCGGTGTGGTTTGGATTTAAGCGAATGATTTTATCCGCAGTTAAAATGGCCTCTCGCAATTGATCCTCAGACTCAAAATAGTCTTGCAATTGGTCTCTTAGTTTATCTACGACGGCCGAGATGTTGGCACGAATTTCATCGATTCTTGCTCGAGATCTTGCTTTTAAATTATTTGGATCAGGATAACTAGATTTAATATGTTCTTCATAGGCTTCAATACTATCTAAAGGATCACCCTTACGATCTACCGCCTTTGCTCGATTGTAAAGGCTCTCTCCCTGGCTAACCAAAGATCTTCTTTTACTTGCTTGTCGGGCAGCGATTTGTTTTTGTCTGTTACGCTCTTTGATGTTTTCCAAAATCGCCATTGCTCTAGGATTATCTGGGCTGGCTGAGAATACAAATTCAAGGCAAGATTCCGCTTGTGATAGACTCATTTGTGAAGCTTGTTGTTCACACATTTGAATGCTTCGCTCTAGTTTTTGTGCAAATTCTTTTTTTGCCTTTTTCTCTTCTTCAAGTCTAGCCTGATCCCGTAAAGTTGCAGCAGCAGTTTCTGCAATGTTTAGCATTTGCTTCGAAGGCAATGCATCAGGAAAACTTGGGTTAGAGTAACCTTCTGGTACAAAACGATGTACTTTTTCAATTTCAGAAATACATAAATCCCACTGCTCAGCGGTAAAAAATCGATGAGCTGCCGAGTAAGAGGCTTGTACAAAATCTTGTTGCTCAGGACTTAAAGCTTCAAAAGTGGACATTAGCTTTTTAGGCTCAGTACTAGCTTTTTCACTAGAACCAGTTTTGTTAACCTCTGAGTCATCCATTCCTAGAAATGCAACTACTACTAAAAGAGCAACCACTCCATAAATCATGAACTTGCGTTTCTTTTCTTTGTCTCCACCGAAGTAGGCGCTAGGGCGAAGGAATCCAATTTCTCCACCAGCGCCATCGATCATTGGCATTGGGAAGTTCCCATTGGCTGCAAGTTCCTGATTATCAATGCTAATCATTGCATGATGGTGAACCTGTATAGGAAGGCGTTGAATTTTATCTTCAAACCTTTCATCCTTTTGTTCAAAGTATATTTTTGTAGAGCCAATTTCGATGCAGTCACCACTCACAAGAGGATACTCTCTGTCTGAGTTTAATTGGTTTCCATTTAAAAAACTACCATTGGAGCTTCCTAGGTCTTTCACTTTGAAATCACCCTTGGTATTTTTAATCACAATATGCTTGCGACTGGCTTTTGAGTCTTTTAGTTTAACATCACAATTATCACTTCTACCTAGAGTCCAAAAATTGCCAATGATTTTCACGTATTCTTCTTGGCGTCCTTCATAAACAATTCGAAGCTGATTTAATAGCTGAACATTTCCACCCGCAGTGGTCTCATCATTAAATTCCTCTTCTTCTTTGTGGGAAGTTTTGGTGTAGGTGTTTTCAAAAGTTTCTACAGCAGAGGCTTCCATCTCATGAGACTCTTCGTAGCTCTGCTCGCCATTGTTCGCAGACTGTCCTAGATTGTCAGAGTCAAAATCTTGGTCCGAAGAACTAGTTTGTGCTTTGCCATCCGAGAAACTAAGGGTGTAATTAGCGATTTGTATGCTGTCCTTATCTTCCAATTGAGCAATATTGATATCTAGTTGGTTCTTTTTTAGGGAACCTGTTTTTGATAAAAGTTCAATTTGCCAGCTAGCATCTTGAAAAAAGATACGAGCGTGTTTTCTAGAAATTTGTGAGTTATTCAATACAATATCGGCATTTCGATCACGTCCAATGATGTATTCATTGTTCTCGAACAAATTCATTTCGGTTTCTAGAATGGCATTTAATAAGATGTGCAATTTCATACTAGAAGCCTCCTTTTAACTTGAGTTGGCATTCCTCAAGTAGCGATTGAGCTTCTTTGTAGGCGAGGCTAGAGTTGTCATTCACTAAAATCATAACATGACGGTAGTAGGAAATGGCTTTTTTGTACTGGGCTTTTTCTTTTAAACTATTTGCCATACCCAGGGTATATTGAATCTCTTCTTCACGTTTTCGGTGTGCTTGTTTTAAATATCGATCGGCAAGTTCGTGTTGTGGGTACAAACTCAAAGCAGCTGAAAAATAGCTAATGGCTCGATTGTAATTGGCCTCTCTGTACTCCCTAAAACCTCTAAGGTAATTTGCCTCTGCTTCTAAATACTGGCGGCTATCTTTCCCAGAGCTATAGTATTGCGTTTCTAGCTCTTGCTTTCTTTTAAAGGTTTCTGTGATTTCTTCGGCTATGGACTCTTCATTTCTAAATTGAATGTCATTGTCCACTTTTTCTTCATCCATTAACAGAAGCCCTGCAAAGGCCGCTATGACCAAACCAAGAATAATATGGAATGGCTTAATGCCTTGGCTTTGAGCTGTATTTTTACTTTTTGAGGCTTTGCCAACGGATTGTAATTTCGGCGCTGGCGTTTCAAAGATTTCTAATTGAAAGAATAGGCTAGTGTCACCGCATTGAATTTCTGTTCCAGGGATTAGTGCGAATTTTTGAATCTCTTGGCCATGAATATAGGTTTTGTTTTTAGGGTTCAAGTTTTCCACGAAAACCCCATTTTCTTCTAATAAAATAGCAGCATGCTTTCTAGAGCAACGGTTGTCGTTAAGCACAAGGTCACAGTTCGGATTACGTCCAATGACGATCCTAGGTTTGAGAAGTTTGATAGCCTTCCCGCGGTCATTTCCTGAAATAACTCTCAGGGTATAGACACTTTGACTTTGTAAGTTAACTGCGTTTGCTATTAGTAATCTCCTTGTTCTGCTAAATGATTAAAAGTTACAATAATATAGTCTATATTCGATGAAGTGGTAATCGCTTGTGCCTCAATGACAGTATCAACTCCACCCATTTCAATATTGTTTGAATGTGTACTTCTTGTATCCGCGACACATCTTTCCCATAAATCCTTCAAGCTAAGTTGAAGGCTCATATCACCAATGGCTTCAAAACTTTGATTTTGTAGGTTCATTTCTGTTTCCATCATCAAGGACTCTGCCATTTGGTTCATTGCAATAAAATGTCCATCCGCATTCAAGGCTAAGCAAGGGCTTGCAATGATGTTGGTCATATTTTTAGCTTCATTTTGCTTTTCCATTGGATCTTGGTAAGCAAAGGAATCACCGCCGCCAGAATCACTTAAACTTTGATTTAGTAGGCTGTTTACATTGGTATAGAGTCGATCGAGTACTGGAAATTGAAAGACTGGTTCAATACTTCTAGTGTCTCCTTTAATCGCTTTATCAATTGAAGAGCTAAGGTGATTAAAAGGTCTTTCAATAAGTTTATACATAAAAAAGAAAAGAATCGCTCCTAGAACCAATGCCATGGCTAGAGTTTGGATGAACAAACTGATCGTTCGTCCTTCACTGATAGATAAGCTACCCATATTATATAGTACAACAGCGTAGGCGGAAATATTGTAACTTCCAGTTTTACGATCATAAGTTCTTATAGGAACGCTTGCTCCAACCGTTTTATCATTGATTTGTGAGACAAACTCTTCATCCATTTTTCGAGCTGCGTGAATAAATTGATCGTTGCGATAAGCTCCAATCTCATTGGCTGGAGCAATCACGCTTCCATCATCAGCATCAATGATCAATGCCACATTTACGCCTTCTTCTCTTTCCGCAAAGCGAGTGGTTAACTGTGATCGAAAACCTTTTCCTAAAATCTCTTGGTTGACTCGAACGATACTTCTAGCAATTCCTAGAGCACGCCTGCCAGACTCTCTTTCAATGGTCTGTTTTGTAATGCTCAACATTGGTATTACAGAGAGTAGAGTTGTGACAAAAATAAAGGTGAGTACGAAGCTAAAGAGTACCGCTTTAAATTCAAAAATCTCTGCCAGGCGATAAACTCCAGGCAGCATTACATTTTCGATGTATTGCAAAAAGCTTTCTTTGGCGTTGCTAGGTGGAGCTTGATGCTCTTCGCCAGTACCATCTCCAGCAACGTCCTCTGCATAGTCAGGAATTGCTTGGTCATAGTCTGGCATGGAGTTCATATCAGGAGCTGCAGCGCCATCCATATTTCCCATGTTCTGATAGTTTGAGCCTGTGGTATATTGGGAAATGACATAAGTGATTTCACATAGAATGTTATGAATTCCAACTCGATCGCCAACTTGGAGAATGCTTTGATCTACTTTAATGCCATTTACAAAAGTACCATTGCTACTGCCAAGGTCTTTAATTGCAATGGCACTACCATTTACTTTAAATACGCAATGAGTTTTAGACACACCGGTAGATTTCAGATGAATCTGATTGCTAGGGGAGCGACCAACACCGTTGTCTCCCTCTTGTAGCGAAAAACTTTGTCCCGCTAAATCTCCTGTGAGTATCTTAAGCTTCCACACTTAACTGATCTCCAATCTCAAGTTGCTGTTTGTCTAGAGTTCCTCTTGTAAACTCGAAGACAGAATCATATTTAAAGTTTGGCCAGGTAATTTTCCATGGCTTTAAATTCCAATAAATTTTTTCTACACACATTTCACGGTTCACAAAAACCACGTCAATGGGCACTTTCATAAAATGAGTATGGATGCTGCTAGTTTTCTTTATCCACAAACAATAGTTTTCTGGGAATTTACTTTTTCCCATCATGCCGACTAATTTTTTATAGAAATGATCCGCTACATCTAATTTTGATGTAAGGGCTATGTTTTTACTTTTGTTTTTCAACATCTTCATTTCCATTCCTAGTTCAACATTTGTAGGCCAATAGGGCCAAACACCATTAAAAAAATTGCCGGCATAATAAAAATCACAAGAGGTAGTAACATAGCTTGTGATGCTTTCGCTCCCGCTTTCTCTGCTCTCGTAAAACGCTCGAGCCGCATTTGCTCGGATTGTTGTTGTAGTACTTTACCAATCCCTTGTCCTGTTTGATCGGAGTCAATCACCATGGCTACGAAGGCCGTAATTTCAGGAATATCCAATCGTTCCGCCAAATCCCTCAAAGATTCTGTACGACTTCTACCTAAACGAATATCACGTAAAACCAATTCTAATTCTGCGGCGAGTACTGAGCCATCTTCCGCCTTTTCAATGACCTTTTGCACTGCTGTGAAAAAATCTGAACCAGCTTCTGTAGCTAGTGCTAATAAGTCGATGAAAAATGGCATATCTAAAATTACATTTTGATAGCGTTGGTCTTTACTTGTCTTTGCATGGATGTGTGGGAAATAGGCTCCAACCAAAGTTAAGCCGATGATGAAAAGAGGTGGTATACCCATTTGCAATGCAAAATCTAAAATGCTCATCAGTAGGGGATAAACAAAACCCCAAAAGATTTGAATGGCTATGAACTCATCCACATTAATCTCTCTAGAGAGACCAGCTGTTTTAATTTTCTTTTGCACTTTTGCACGATAATTTTCTGCGGTAATTTTTTTTGCAATTCCAAGTGAAAAGAAATGTGCAAGTGGACGAGAGATCTCGATAAACTTTGATTTGGATTTGTTTGGAGCATTGTCTTCATCCCATACCAATTCTTGGTTTTCACTGCTTGAAAGCAGAATAAAAACCACATTGTAAGCAGCGAAGGCTACTAACAAGAGCGATAGAATTAATATCATTTCAGAGCTACCCATTTTTCATCCTTGGTAGTACAACTATGTTCATGAGAAAAATCTTACTTGCTTCCCAATCACCACGACGTCACGATCTGCTAGTCAAGGCGGGTTACCATATTGAGACCTTCCCACCTAAGTTATCGGAAATTCTCAATAAAAACCTTAGCTTAGATGATGCTTTGATCGACATTGCTAGACAAAAGTGGGTAGCGGCTTTGGCCCAGTATCCTGAACTAAAGCAACGTACTGAAGTCCTGTTATGTTCTGATACAATGGTGGTGGATAAGGGAGAGGCTTTAGGCAAGGCTAAAGACCGTGAGCAAGCGAAATCTTTCCTGGAGTCTATGTCTGGCCAGGCCCACGAAGTTAAAACTTCGATTTTACTAGGGATTCCAAAAACTGGAAAGTATATATCAGGGGTTTACACTACCAAAGTTTTTTTTCGGAGCTTAAAAAACGAAGAAATAGAAGATTATTTAGATTCTGAGGAGTGGATCGATAAGGCTGGAGCTTACGGTATTCAAGGTCTAGCTGGAAACTTTGTCGACAAAATTGATGGCAGCTTAAATACAGTCATTGGTCTTCCTGTGGAGTTCTTACCTGACCTATTGTCGAGGCTAGAAGAATGAGTGTCGTGGATAACTTTATCGAAGTTCAGTCAGAAATTATGAGTTTCTGTAAAGCTAAAGATCTTACTATGGCTAAAATTCTGGTGGTAAGTAAGAAGCAGAGCCTCGAGAAAATTCAGTCTATCATTGATTCTGGTTATAAATACTTTGCTGAAAACTATGTCCAAGAATGGCGGGAAAAATACGAAGCCTTGCAAGGGCAAGAGGTTCATTGGCATTTTATCGGGCAACTGCAAACCAACAAAGTAAAATACCTAGTAGGAAAAGTGGATTTGATCCATACCTTGGATAGTGAAAAGCTTTGGGCTGAAATTGATAAAAGGGCAAAAGCAATGGGTGTGATTCAAGAACTTCTTTTGCAAATTGATTGGGAGAAACGAGAAGATCGTGGCGGAATTGCCTATGATAAACTTGAAAGTTTCTTCGAGATGCACGAAGGCTTTCCAAACACTTTAGTTCGTGGCCTAATGACGGTAGCTCCCGTTGAGGAAGATGCTAAGATTTGTTTTCAAAAAACAGCCGATCTATTCATGAAAATAAAAGAAAAAAACCCAAGTCTGATTCACTTTGACCAACTTTCAATGGGGATGTCGGGTGACTATCTCGATGCGATTGAATCTGGTGCAAATCTAGTCAGAATCGGTAGTAAAATTATGGGGGAGCGCCAGTAAAATTTTAATTTTCTAAAGAAAAGGCGCTTTTTACCTCAGAAAAGTCGAATAGAGTAGCCAAGTCTAGAGATTCTAGATAGATTGGAGACTATGTCAGATTTATTTGCAAAAACAATGTTGAAACGAAAAAAATTGGGTTTCATTGGAACAGGAAACCTTGCACAAGCAATCATCACGGCTCTAGTAGAAGAGAATAGCATTGCCAGAGAAAATATTTATATCACCAACCGAACTCCTGGAAAGCCTACAAAGTTAAAGAAGAAGTTTCCAGAGATCAATTACCTTAGCAACAACGAAGAATTGGTTGAGACCTGTGATATCGTTGTTTTTGCAATGAAGCCTCAAGATTTACAAAATGCGGTAGAGCCAATATCTTATGTCTTTGATAAGTCTAAATTGGTTATCAGTTTAGCAGCTGGTGTTACAATTCAAAATTTAAAACGTCTTGTCCCTGAGGCTGGCGATATTTTTAGAGTAATGGCCAATACTCCTGCTCGTGTGAAAAGGGGAGTTTTTGGTTATTGCAGCACAAATAACAACTCAGCAAATGAGTCTTATATTTTAGAACTCTTTTCGCCATTGGGTTTAGTTGTAGCAGCTGAAGAAGGAGAAGAGTTCGATGCTTTAACCGTAGCTTGTTCTAGCGGTACGGGCTTTGTTTTAGAGCTTCTTCACTATTGGCAAGATTGGTTACAAGACCGTGGTTACGAAGAAGAGATCGCAAAAAAGATGGCCATCGAAACCTTTATTGGTGCGGCAGAGCTTGCCAAACAGGCCGAGCATCTAAGCGTAGAAGAGCTTCGTGATCAGGTGACATCCAAAAAAGGCGTTACCATCGCTGGCTTAGAAAAGATGCGTGAGTTTGAAGTAGAAGGAAACCTGGCAATGTCTTTTGAAAAAGCCATCCAACGAAACCGCCAGTTGGCGATTGATTAGTTCTCTGTTTTAGGTCTATCTTTCTCCAGGAATATAAACTGGTTTTAAACCTTGTAGTGTCTCTTTTTTCTTCTCAGGAATACTCTTAGGGAAAATAGGCATTTTTTCAGAATACCGAGTTACAAAATGTAGTTCCGACTGGCCGTCTTCTTTTTTTTCTAGAACTAGGTCTAAACCAACCCATAGTTTCTCAGTTTTAAATTTGCCCTCAAAAGCCCTTATAATGCGCAAGATTAATGGTGGAGAATGGGTCAATTCTTCATTATGTAGGTCTTTACCAATTTCTTCTAATGCAGTATCAGAACCATAGGTCTGAAGTTTTTTTAAACTTCCTTGGGTAATACTAAAATCTCTCGACAACAAATTGATGTCTCCAACATCTGCGTTTTTTATGAAATTTTTCATTTTATTTATTCTGTTCTCGTACTGCCAATCCCATTTTAGTATCTCAAGTAAAGTATTTAAGGGATGGAAAACCAATAGCCCCATCGGAACCAAAACAGTTGAGAGCAGTCCGTTTGTGGCTTCGTGGAAAACTAAAGAATCTAAAACTAAAAAAGAAAGAAAAAATGTATTCATCAAGTATTGAGGGAAAGTCTCTCTCCTTTTGGCTATTTCTAAATCATTCAGTTTTAGCAAATGACGTTCTAAAAAACTATTTATTTTAGTATCCCCAATGATACTAAAGGTTTTGGTCTGCTTTCTCATACCGGATTCTGTGTCAGCGGAGTTTTCCTGGAATTTAAGTATCCCTTGGATTCTCGATGCTGCAGTTGAAATTTTTTTCCTATTTTTATAGTCTAGAGTGGAATCAAAATCCACAGCCTGAATGTTGGGTTCAGCTTTCGGTAGTTTGAAACGATGCCATAGGATTGATTCTAAAGAGTTCATGGTCAATGCGTATTGGTTGGTAATTTTATCTTTATGAGGCTCACCAGCTTCCTGGAGGGATAAAGTGCAGGCTACTATGGGAGCAACTGGAGCGGCCGTCAGATGAAAAGACCAAGTAAGAATAACAAAAAGAGGCAGAATTTGTCGCCTGAGGTTCATAGAAAACTCCCACATTGGAATAAATTAGAAACTAACCTTCTACGTAATATTTAGAGCAAATACCGAGCCAGTTTTTATGGAGTGAGTTCTGGTCTATTTATTTCTGACAAAACATTTGTTAGATCAAAAAAAAGAACGATTAGATCACTAATCGTTCTTTTGGTAAGACTTAATTTTTCTAGATTAGGGTTGTTGATTTAGCTCTGGTGCTTTTTTTTCTTGGGCTTTGATGAAACCAGAGAAAATTGCCGCTTCCTTTTGTTCTTTAAAATCATGACCTATGCGACTTGGGCTTACAACACTACCTTCGGGACCTTGAGTGTTAGGTATAAGAATTTTAGAGGAGTATTTTGCAATGACATCACTACTAGAAAAATAGTTGCCAATGACTGAGCTCATCACTCTGTCTCCCAGGTCATCTTCAAACTGGAAGCTTTCTATAAATTTTGAATATGATTCCCCAGGACTGTAGGCAAAAAATGTAACGGGAAATTGATACTCAACGCTATAGCTTAAATACATTGGGATTTGAAAAGTTCTTTCGTTGTGATCACTCAACAGGAAAGCATCGCTTCCTTTAATGTATCCACCACCTGTATAATTTTTCTCAGCACCAACGGCATGAAGTTCGGCAATGGCTTGAAGACTGAGCTTTGTTCCTAATAGCACTCCATCAGCGTTCAAAGAGTATTGAAGTTTTGCAGTGTCTTTAAGTGTATCCAAATCTTTTACTCGAAGTTTGTAATAAGCTCCTTCTTCGATGTCTGCTTTAATGTCCTCAGGTAGAGAGCTGAAATATTTTGAATCTGGGCTGAGAGGGCGGTCCCATTCAGCCATTCCCTCTTCCCATTCTTGGTTGGAAAGCCAAATATTAAAACCAACATCATCCCAAAAAATTCCCATTTTTTCTCTATCATCATGTGGAATTTCTGAAAGTTCTTTGAGCTCAGCGTATCTATATTCTCGGGCTGTTTTTAGTTCAAAACTAACTACGCATCCTTCTTCAGTGTTTTCGATGGAGGTTTTTAGTTCGTTCTTTTGGTAAAAATCTTTTTTTAGTAGAGATTCACAGGCATTATCGGCATGAGCAAGGCTGCTACTTACGCCAATCGACATTGCGATCAATAAGCTTTTGTAATTCATAATTCCTCCAATGGGTGGATGGTCAAAAATTGTTATACAAGCCTGTCATTTTTTTAGGAAATGGGCTTTATATAGGGATTTGTTTTCTTTTCAGTTTTAGTAGTTCATGAATTGTGCCAATGTTCTTCTGACGCAATGGTCTTCGAATTTACTCATAAGAAATCGT
>DJMA01000025.1:0-14220 GCA_002436415.1 Bdellovibrionaceae bacterium UBA6502
TCCAAATTATAGGGTACAGATCACGAGGGAAGCTTTTTTATTTGTTAAAATTTATTTCTTCAAACTAAAGTTCTTAAAGAACACATCACCCATGCTGTTTAAAAAGTGCTGATCAACACGATCACTCACCATATAATTCAAACTTTCATTAAACAATGGAATGATGACAGCGTCCTTCTCTAGCAAAAGCTTTTGGGCTTTATCATAGAGTTGTTTACGCTTGGAACGATCAAGCTCCTCAGAGGCCTTTCTTACCAGGTTGTCGTATTGATTGTTTTTCCAACGAGTGTAGTTATTACCGCTCTTACTTAAAAACAAATCCATAAAATTATGTGGATCTGGAAAATCTGCTCCCCAACCCAAGCGATATATTTGGTTGGCGTCTTGGCGCATTTTTGAAAGATAAACCTTCCATTCCATGCTAACAACATCGATCTGCACCCCTAGACTAGATTTCCACATTGCTTGTAAAGCTTCAGCAACCGGCTTGTTATAGTCTCTAGAATCATAAGCCATATCAATCCTAGGAAATCCCATTCCTTTTGGATACCCAGCTTCCGCTAACAATGCTTTTGCTTTTTCAACATCAAATTTTAAACCTAGGTCCGCATTATAGGAAAACATACCTTTAGGAATCCACGAAGAAGTCGGTACTTCCCCGCCCTTTAAAATTTTGGGAAATACACTACGATTTACCGCCAAGGCAAAAGCCTTTCTTACTTTCACGTCATCAAAAGGTTTTTTATCGACGTTAAACGCATAGTAATATCCACGCAAATAAGGCACATCATGAACTTTACCTTGCTTTCGAAAACGCTCGGTATCTTGCCCTGGAATCTTTCTGAAGAAATCTAACTTTCCAGACTCATACAGGCTAACCGCAGTAGCATCTTCTGTAATAATCAAAAGAGTCACTTTTCGAATACTTGGTTTTTCACCATAGTAGTTCTCATTTCTTTCCATTACGATCTTACTATCATGCTCCCAAGCTGTAAGTTTGTAAGGGCCAACACTAGGAAAGTTACCAGCTTCAGTCCACTGATCGCCATACTTTTCAATGATGTCTTTACGAACGGGGTAAGCAACCACAAAGGCCGGGATATTTAACCAATAACTAGCTGAAGACCTCAAGTTTACTTTTAAAGTATATTTATCAATGGCTTTAACACCAATTTTTGCTGGGTCTTTTATTTTACCGGTATTGTATTCTTCAGCATTCACTAAATCGTACAAAAAGTAAGAGTACTCAGCCGCTGTTTTTGGATCTAACATTCTCTTCCAAGCATATTCAAAATCATGAGCAGTCAATTCTGGGCCGTCACTCCATTTAACACCCTTTCGAAGGTAGAAAGTGTACTCAGTGGCGTCTTTATTAACTTCATAGCGCTCCGCTAAACCTGGAACTGGGTTCATCTCTTTATCAAGAGCCATTAGGCCTTCATTCAAGTTTTGCATTGGAACCATAGATACGTGGTCCACTTGTTTACTTGGGTCTAAAGCAGGTGGTTCAGCCTCAAGTCGAACAACGATTGCGTCTTTCTCAGCCTCTGTCGTAGCCTTTTTTTTCTTGGTGCAAGATGCATTTGAAATGATTAGTCCGAGGGACAAAACTGCAAGAATCCATTTTTTCATATTTCTCTCCTAGTGATTTTTAACTACCACCACTACCCGTAAAAGACAAGGTAGGCCTGTTGTGGCTGAAATAATTTAAAGCCCTTACCTCAAAAACACTCTCAAGCTTGCTTAGAAAAACACCGGTCAACACAAAAGTTTTCCACATTTATTGTGGATATCCTCATCTATAATTTTTGATAATGGCTCGGGCGCATTTGCACGAGTTGGACTCATTTAAACTATAATTCCATTAAGGATAGAAATTGTGTCTGTTTTTTAGATAGCAATTTTTTTCTTAACCCAGCTCTTTCAAAAAGCAACTCATACAATTCCTACAATAGAAACTTTGTTCACCAAAATAATATTTAAGAAAGAATCTCACCGAACAGTGACAGATCAAAAGCTATTGCCGAAAACTAGAGCTTTTATAAATTACTTTCTAGCTTTCGGGTCAAAGGCATCCCGAAGACCATCCCCTAGTAAATTAAACGCTAACATGCTTAAAAACAATATTACCCCGGGGCTAATGATGATATGAGGATAAGTTCTAAGACTTCGCCAGCCATCGGCAGCCAAAGTTCCCCAACTTGCATAGGGAGGCTGAATCCCAAGACCAATGAAACTCAAAAAACTTTCAAACATTACATTGGCAGGAATCTGAAAGGTTAATGTTACAATGATAGGTCCTAGAATATTTGGTAAAATATGTCTGGTTAATATCTGATAAGAAGGCACTCCAATGGACACAGCTGCCTCGACGTAAAGCATCTGCTTCTCCTGAAGCACCTGACCACGAACTAAACGAGCAATATTCACCCAACCGACGATACTCAAAGCGACAAAGGTTCCATAAAGAGCCTTGTCTTTTGGATCTAATTCAGTGGCGAGGGAATTAAACAACACCATCACAAGAATTAATAGAACCAAGGCAGGAATGGTGTACAAAATATCAATAAAGCGCATCATGAAGGAATCTACTCTTCCGCCAAACCAGCCCGAGATAGCTCCGTAAATTACTCCCATTACTAGCGATGCTAAGGATGTAAATATACCCACAGCCATAGACATTTGCGCACCATAAATGATGCGAGACAATAGATCTCGTCCAAGGCTGTCTGTACCTAGCCAATGCTCTGCGCCTGGAGATAAAAGGATTTTTGATGCGTCCTGGGCTTCAAAAGAATAGGGAGCAACCCAATCAGCGAAGTAAGCACAAAAACAAACGATCATAAGAAATACCGCAGATACCACTGCGGCCTTGTTCTTTTTAAGCCTACGCCAGGAATCATACCAAAGAGATTTTGATTTTTGCTTCTTCACAGTTCGCCTCAGTTTGACAATCGAATGCGTGGATCAATCACGGCATAAAGTAAATCTACTATTAAATTTGCGAGCACCAACAATGCCGCATACAAAAGTGTAACTCCCAAAATCAAAGGATAGTCTCGATTGGTCACACTCTGTACGAAATGCTTCCCCATTCCAGGTACGGCAAAAATCAATTCTACGACAAAAGAACCAGATAAAATATTTGCGACTAAAGGCCCTGACATCGTCACCACAGGGATTAAAGAGTTTTTTAAAACATGCTTAAATAAAACAACACTCGCGGATAAGCCTTTTGCTTTCGCAGTTCGAACAAAATCGGAATGAATAGTATCTAAAACACTTGAGCGAGTTAACCTGGCAATGATTGCCGCTGGTCTTAATCCTAGTGTCACCACCGGCATTATATAATGTACAGGGCTTTCCCAAAGAGCTGGAGGTAATAAATCTAGATAGAAAGTAAAAAATAAAATCAACAAGGGCCCAACCAAAAAGGATGGAAGCGCAACTCCTGAAATCGCCATAAACATGGCACTGGTATCCCAAACGGTATTATGTTTAGCACCTGCTAAAGCACCTAAAGGAATTCCCAGTAAAAAAGCTAGAAGCAAGGAATAAAGCCCTAACTTAATTGAATTAGGAATGCTCTCAGAAATGATATCCGTAACACTACGACCAATATACTTATAAGACTCCCCTAAATCCCCTTTTACAAGGTCACCTAGGTAAAATACATATTGTTCGATCATTGGTTTATCTAAATGGTATTTAGCTTCAATGTTAGCTAGTACTTCAGGTGGTAAAGCTTTGTCTGAATCAAAGGGGCCACCAGGCATTAAGCGCAACATTAAAAAAGTGGTTGTGGCGATTATAAACAAGACGAAGCTCGCGCCCATCAATCTTTTCAAAAAATAGTAGGACATCTTCTTTGCGAAAACCTGGTAAATAAACAAAGCAATGATTCCAAAAGCAAAGGAAAAATTTGCGAAATCTACAATGGGTCCTTCAAACTCAGATAGATCAAAAAAGATCATCAAAAGCCCCATACTTAGTACAAAATAAAATATTTTTTTAAGATGCAACGATCCTACCTCAACTCGAAAAAACAAAGAAAGCTGTTATAGCACTTCAAAGCAGATTCTTCTAGCCTTCCCCTCTAGAATTTCGATCAATATGACGCATTTGCTCGCCTGAGTACAGAGCTAGTTAACTCCTTAGAATCATTATGAAGAAGTTTCATTCTTTACAGTAAAGCCATTTCGCTCAGTAAAAACAAAGGTAATAATTTGAATTTATTTCTAGTCTTTTTCTCGTGAATCTTCTGCTTTCTAGAATCGCTAGGATTGATTCTTCAACTGGCAAAGGGTATACCTGAGGGGCTTTTTAATTTAATTCTTTCAAACCAAAAGGCAAAGCTTTGGTTTGTGAAAAACTGGGAGATATTTTGTCCAATTTAATTTCTGATTTAGAAAAAACAGTAAAGCAAATCAAAGAAGATGGCTTATTTAAGGCTGAACGAATTATCGATTCTTCACAATCCGCTGAAATACATGTGCAAAATGGAGAGGATGTTTTAAATTTTTGTGCAAATAACTATCTTGGACTTGCCAACCACCCCGCTCTAATCCAAGCAGGAAAAGACACTCTAGACAAATATGGCTTCGGCATGGCCTCGGTCCGTTTTATTTGCGGGACCCAAGATATTCACAAAAAATTAGAACAAGAAATCTCTAAATTTTTAGGAACAGAAGATACCATACTTTATTCCTCTTGCTTTGATGCTAATGCCGGTCTTTTTGAAACCATTTTAGGACCAGAGGATGCAATAATCTCGGATGCTTTAAACCACGCTAGTATCATCGATGGCGTTCGTTTGTGTAAAGCAAAACGCTTCCGTTATGCAAACAATGATATGGCTGATCTTGAACAAAAATTAAAAGAAGCTCAAGAAGCAAATTGCAAAAACATTTTAATCGCTTCTGATGGCGTTTTTTCGATGGATGGAATCATTGCCAACGTTAATGGAATTTGTGATCTTGCTGAAAAGTACAATGCCTACGTAATGATTGATGATTCTCATGCCGTTGGCTTTGTTGGTGATAAGGGTAAAGGTACCCATGAGTACTCCAAATGTATGGATCGCGTACATATTTTAACGGGAACACTAGGTAAAGCATTGGGTGGCGCCAGTGGTGGTTATACCTCTGGAAAAAAAGAGATCATCGATGTTTTACGTCAGAAATCCCGTCCCTATCTTTTTTCAAACAGTCTTGCACCTATGATTTGCGGAGCTAGTTTGAAAGTTTTAGAAATGTTAAATGAAGGTGATGAGCTACGAGATAAATTAAAAAATAATTCCGCTCATTTCAGAAAAAGAATGTCAGATGCTGGTTTCACGTTAGCAGGAGCAGACCATGCTATCATTCCTGTGATGATTGGCGATGCAGCCCTTGCAAGTAAAATGGCTGACGAATTGTTAAAAGAAGGCATTTACGTAATCGGCTTTAGTTTTCCAGTTGTTCCGAAAGGACAAGCAAGAATTAGAACCCAAATGAGCGCTGCCCATAGTATTGAGCAAATTGATCGTTGCGTTGATGCGTTTATTAAAATTGGTAAAGAGATGGGAGTGATTTCATGAGAAGTCTCGCTAAATTAAAAAAAGAACCTGGAATTTGGATGACCGAAACCGAAAAGCCAGAACTAGGTCACAATGATGTTTTGATAAAAATTAAAAAAACAGCCATTTGTGGAACAGACATTCATATATATAATTGGGATGAATGGTCGCAAAACACGATTCCTGTTCCTATGACAGTTGGTCATGAATACGTTGGAGAAATCGTCGAGCTAGGCCAAGAGGTAAAGGGTCTAAACATTGGAGACCGCGTAAGTGGAGAAGGCCATATTACCTGTGGCTACTGCAGAAATTGTCGCGCTGGAAAAAGACACCTTTGTCGTAACACGGAAGGTGTAGGTGTAAACCGACCTGGTGCTTTCGCAGAGTACTTAGCCTTGCCAGCAATCAATGTTTTTAAATTGCCTCAAGAAATTAGTGACGAAATCGCTTCAATCTTTGATCCCTTCGGAAACGCAGTTCATACGGCTTTAAGTTTTGACTTAGTTGGAGAAGACGTTCTTATCACCGGAGCTGGGCCGATAGGCATTATGGCTGTTGCAATTTGTAAATTCGTCGGCGCAAGGCATGTTGTTATTACTGATGTGAATGAGTATCGACTAGATTTAGCTAAAAAGATGGGTGCCACTCGCGCAGTAAACGTTAAAGACACTAATCTAAAAGAAGTAATGAATGACTTAGGTATGACAGAAGGTTTTGATGTTGGCCTCGAAATGTCTGGAGTTCCTAGCGCTTTGAAACAAATGTTAGATACCATGAATCATGGTGGAAAAATTGCCATGTTAGGTATTCCTCCCAAAGATATGCCTATGGATTGGAACCAAGTTATTTTTAAAGGATTACAAATTAAAGGAATTTACGGTCGAGAGATGTTTGAGACATGGTACAAGATGGCAAGCTTAATTCAAGCCGGCTTAGACATTACTCCCATTGTAACTCATCGCTATTCGGTAAATGATTACCAAGAAGCCTTCGAAATCATGAACTCTGGACAAAGCGGAAAAGTGATTTTAGATTGGAACTAGATTTAAAATTTAAATGACAAAAAAGCTTCTGAAATATTTCAGGAGCTTTTTTTTTTGCCCGACTAAGGTTTTAGTATTGATAGTATTCCTTAGGAAAACTGTAAAGCTTTGCTAGGCTTAATACCTGGAGGCTTTATGCGAATTTTTGTTATCATCGCTTTTGTTTTTATTGTGCCCTTTATTCCTAAAATGCTTTGGTCCTGTGACCAAGTGCCGGGAGATTACCAGTCGGAAAAGCTGCTTGATAAGTCTCTTTCCAATGACTAGCTCTTTTTGCTCTGAACATTAAAAAAGCTCTATACTTTAGGTCACTGTTTTCATGATTGAAACTCGCTCCATTATTTGTAGATCTACAATGAAGACCATAGCTACCGCCTTAAATATGCATTTCACAAGCCAAAAATATGAAAAAATCCATACCTAGATGGCTTATTCGTCACTTTTGATCAAAAACAGATCTTTTAAAATTAAAAAAAAACGGCCTTCGGATAAAGGCCGTCTTGCTTTAACTTTTCTTTGGTTTCTAGTTCCAATTTTCTTTGGTCGGAAGATCACCAACATAGGTCAAACCTACAGGGCGACTTAACATGGCAACATCTAGATTAAACTGCTTCTGATCTCTTAATAACTCGTAAACATGAAAATTAGTCATCACTTTTTTGACGTAAAGCCTCGTTTCAGTAAATGGAATATGCTCAATAAACTCATCCATATCTAAATGACCAAAGTTCTTAAGCCAAGCATCTACTCTATGAGGCCCTGCATTGTAGGCAGCGACGGTAAGTGGATATTTGTTATCAAATTTTCTATTCAAGCGTTGTAGATATCTGGTACCAAATTCAACATTGATTTCTGGTGTAGATAACTGGTCTACTCGATAATCTCCTTTACCTAACAAGGCAGCTAATTTATCCGCCGTGTATGGCATGATTTGCATCAAACCTCTCGCGCCCACTGGTGATCGAATGTCTTGGCGAAAATGACTTTCCTGTCTCATCACTCCCCAAACTAACTCTGGAGGCACTCCAAACTTGTTGGCACTAGCAACCACATTTTCTTTATAAGCCTGCGGATAAGTGAAGTCCCAAAGGTACTTTGCTCCTTCAATTCCATGCTTAGATCTTTCACTAGAAAAATACACTTGCCCTATATAGCCTGATCGATGATAAGCGCCGATGCGATGGTAGGCTTCCATTAAAGTTTTTAGATAAGTTCGATTACTTGTTCTTCTCTCAATGTCATACAACTCCCAACGAGCTAAATCGAACATTCCAAACTTCATCAACTCCAAGGCTCTCTCAAACCTTTGGTTCATGACCTTGCTGCGAAAGTTAGTTACCTCTAGTTTTTCTTCTTCAATCTCCACGTCATCACTAGACTCAGGAGCACTCATTGCCAAGGCCCCCTTTCCTGCAGAGCCGGTTTTCTTCGACTCTACCATTTTTTCTTGTTCATCTTCTAACTTAGAAAGCTTCTCTTCTTCTTTTTCTAAATCCTCTTCGTCAGACAATATACCAGCTTGCTCTTCTGAATCCTCAGGAGCTTTAGCCACATCTTCGCTACTTGGTGCGATTTCTAGATTAGCCACGCTCTCTTCAAATTTTGTAAAATCCATGCTTGCTGGAATACGATTCACACTCTCTTTAAAGAGTTCCATCACTCTAGAGCGGGCACTTAGAGCGTAAAAGCTATATTCTTGCTTGCCCGCTAATTTCATTAAGTCTTTTTTTGCTTCCTCTTTTCTATCCATTCTTAAAAGAGTCATAGCTCGCCAATATATAATTTTGTCATTTGTTACAGCACGTGACCAACGATACCTTCGACGTTGCTTCCACATGGTATTTAAATGCTCGTTTGCTCCAGCATAATCGCCCTTTAGGTAGCGAATCCAGGCAATATGCCATTTAGCATCTCTAGCTGTTCCACTTCTTGGAAACTTTTTTATCAACTCTTCAAACTTTCGATCTGCTCCATCGTAGTCTTGAAATTGGTAACTCAAATAAGCCGCTTGAAACAAGGAGTCTCTCGCCTTTTTACCTCTCGGTCTCAACTTATAAGCCTTATAGTATAAGCCTACCGCTTGAGGAAACTTACCTAATTTTGCGGTAGTGGAAGCGAGTTTATTTAAATATTCAAAATCATAACGCTTAGACTCAAAATGTTTTTCCAAAACTTTTAAAGACTGAGCCACATCCCCCTTATGATTGAAATAGCGAACTAACAAAATATCGGCGTCATAATCTCTTTTCGTATTTTTTCGAAAACTTTCGATTTCAGTATGTGCTTTCTCAACCTCGCCAGCCCATAAAAGTCGCTTTATTCGACTCCTACGATCAGAGTTGGTTTCTTTGCATTTTGGTGAGAACTTACCGATTTTAACTTGTGATAAATCAGTTCCCCATTCTGAAGTAATCTCATGCGTGGGATAGGAGCGATAAAGCTTTCTCATCCATCGGCATGCTTGCCAAAAATTATTTCTTTTTACCTCTGCTGTACTTAGTTTTTCAATAATGAATGGATAAGCCGGCTCTCTTCGTTTTTTACGCTCAATGTAACGAAGTAGTTTTCGAGCAGTGTTCCAATGCTTTTTTTCCATCGCAATGTCTGCCAAACGATGTCTTGCTTCTAAATGCAAATGTGATCGAGGTCTATAATTCAATACCTTATTGAAATACCTTTTGGCCTTCGCATAATCTTTTTGGTCAAAAGCCAACATTCCTAGATAGTGATAATTGTAGTCTGGAAAAATACTACTCAAATCCAGGGACTGTAGAAGATCAGCTTCTGCACTGGAATAGTTTTTTAAATGATAACGTGCTTTACCAAGTGCAAAGAAATACCCAGCTAGATCTTTTTTACTCGAATCACTCATTGTCTCTTTTTCAGAGTTCTCCGCTTCGATCTGTGCAATTCGCGTTTTAATAATGCTTTCCGCCAACTGAAAATTTTGAGAGACGAAAACATTGGATAATTTTGCCAATTCGTCGTTCGCCCATCCTGAGCTACAAAAAACCACAAAACCAATTATTTTTAGAAAGAATTTGCTTTTACTCATGACATCCTTGTTATTTTGTAAAAGTGATGAATATTCACTAGTTTAATGCTAGCAAAGCCACCTAAAAAACCATAGTCCAAAAGGCTTTTTAGATGCTCGGATTAGACCTTCAACCAATGCAAAAAATACGGTCTAGTTTGCGTATAAATTAGCCCTGTTTTTTCAAAGAAAAAACTTGGTCTTCTATACATATCAAAGGCGAGTTTTAGGATCTAGGTCTTTCCTAGATCCATGCGTTCGTCTAGCTATTATGCATTCCGCTTATTAGTTCCAAAAGCACGGCATATGGCTAAAACACTTATCTTCCGAAAAGCTCGGAAAATATTGACTCTATCGAGAGGCAGTCCAATAGAAAAAACAAATCCCTAGATAAGTTAGGCACTACTTGCCATTTTGCAAAAGCCTTAATACATTAGGCTCATTATTTTTTATTTAATAGGCTGGTTTATGCAACTTACTGATCGTTTACAAAAAAACAAAAAAACTCTTATTTTGTTGTCAAATTTAGGTACTCCAGATGCTCCCACCGAGGAAGCTCTCAGACCTTATCTAGACGAGTTTTTAATGGACAAAGAAGTTATTGCTGCGCCCTACCCAATTCGCTGGATGATCGTTAAACTTTTTATCCTTCCGAAGAGACCAAAAGAATCCGCTCATGCCTACAAAAGCGTTTGGACCGACGAAGGTTCACCACTAATGGTCTACACAATCAAACAAGTCGAAAAATTAAAACGACTAATGCCAGATGCAGACATTGATTTCTGCATGCGCTATGCAAACCCTGGTATGGATCAAGCTGTAGATAAAATTATCAACGAGAACTACGAGCAAATCCTTTTCTTTCCGCTCTATCCACAATACGCAACCGCAACTACCAGATCTTCGATCAATCAATTAAAAAAGCTATTGAAAGAACAAAGTTTCCAAGGTGATCTTTGTTGCATCGAGGATTTTTGTGATGACGAGGGATTCATTAACAGCCTTGCCGATAATATCAAAAAAACAATGACAGAAAATAACAGCGAACATTTGATTATGAGTTATCACGGAGTGCCGCAATCGATGATCAAAAAAAATGATCCAAGCGGAAAATGTTTAAGCTCTGGCTGTTGTGACAAATACAAAGACAATCACCCAAAATGTTATAGAGCACAATGCTTTGCTAGCTCAAAAGCTTTACAGAAAAAGCTTGGTCTATCTGATGACCAAGTTAGTGTTAGTTTTCAATCTAGATTGGGTCCTACAGAATGGTTGCGGCCATATACTGACGAAACCATTGAACGCCTAGCTAAAGAAGGCAAAAAACGTGTCAGTATCGCAAGCCCCGCTTTTGTGGCCGATTGCATTGAAACATTAGAAGAACTTGCCATTCAAGGAGACGAAAGTTTTCAGGAGAATGGTGGAGACAAACTGAGTTTGGTGCCTGCTGTGAATGATAAAGATGATTTTGTTGGTTTTTTGGCGAAAAAGCTTCAAGAAGTTTTTGTTTAAAAGGAATTGTTTCCGTATATAGTAGATTAAACATTAGACTGTAAATGAGTTTTTCTATTTGTAAACGTACTCACCGTTCCTTTTCCTAAACCTGAATATAACTATGCATATTCTCTTTTAATCATTTCATATGAGATATTATTCAAATTTTGTCTTTATCTAGTAATTCCTATAAACAATGATAATAGCTACAATACTTAAAGGCTAAGTTTGTGTTAAATACATCTGAATTTGCTAGGGTGCTGCTATCTTCAGGATGAATGTTTAAGAATCTACATATAAAAGAAACAAATTATTCAAGCGGTCCTTTGAGAAAGTTGTCATAGTAATTCTAATAGATGACTATGCTTTTTCTTTCAATTTCAATTTTACTTCTTATTCTTTCACTATTACCCTTAAGTAATAGTGGGCATTGGCTAGTGAGGGCCTTAGACTTTCCTAGATTTCATCTCATGACCTTTTCATTAATATTTGTATGTATTAATCTCTTTTGGCTTTCTTCAAATAAGTTTTTTTATTGGAATTTAAGTCTTCTTTCAATGTCGATCATTGTTGATATTTATCGAATTTATCCTTACATTCCTTTCTTCCCTGTAGAATCAAAAAAATTAAAAAACTTCAGTAAAGAAGATTTTTTTGAATTTTCCTTACTGAGTGCAAATGTACGTGCTAAAAACAAAAGCTATTCTAAATTACTCAGCCTTATAGATAAAAATTCACCAGATATTATATTCCTAATCGAAGCCAATCAAGACTGGAATGAGGCAACTGCAGAACTTCAGGAAAAGTATCCCTTTCATATATTAGTTCCTCAGGAAAACACTTACGGAATTCTTTTTTATTCCAAAATTCCCATTGAGAAGTTTGAAGTAAAATATCTCGTCGACAAAAAGGTTCCATCTTTAGATTTATACTTAATGTCTAGATCTGGAGAACAATTAAGGTTGATATGCCTACATCCGAGACCACCACGTCCCAAGGAAGGTTACTCTACTGAACGGGATGGTGAGCTTATGAAAACCGCTTCAAGTATAAAATCAAATGAAAACTTAATCGTTGTTGGAGATCTAAATGATGTTGCTTGGTCTCATACGACACGTCTTTTTTTAAGGCTATCTCAATTGCTAGACCCACGGAAAGGGAGAGGTTTTTTCAATACCTTTCCTGCAAAGGCACCTTTACTAGGATTCCCTCTTGACCACATTTTTCACTCTAAAAGTATTTTTATAAAAGACTTCCGTTCTGGAAAAAATATTGGCTCCGATCATCTGCCCTTTCTTTCAAGTTTTATACTATGTCCCCAACATTCAGGCCTACAAAACTCTTCAAAGGAACCATCCAAAAGCGATTTAAGAGAAAAAGAAGAGATTATTGAAAAAGCCAATCAATGGGAAGGTCCAAATGAAAATGTCCACTGGGCCGAATAGTTTATTGAAAACCGATCCTCATTGTAACCAAAGTTAAATTATAAAAAAGCTGCTTAAACATCAAAAAAACAAAACCTCAGAGTTCTCTAATTTTAAAAAAATCCTGGAGAGACCAATCAAAAAAATCAAAAATATATTGGGGTGAGATTTTTGGGGAATCTTCAAACAACTCGCTAACGAAGGGCATGGAATTGCTCTAATCCCTGACTATTTGGTAAAACCCAATGAAAGAAAGTTTATTCTTAAAGATCTTTCATTGAGTAGTTATAAAGTAATTATGGCCTGGCACAAGACAAAGCCATTAACTAAAAAATCTGAGGCTTTTTTAAACTTAGTTGAAAAAACTCTAAAAAACTAGAACTACTCTGAACTTGCCTGGCCCACAAAGATCTTATAAGCTCCTTAAATGGATTTATCGAACATAAACTTTTCGAAAAGTTTTACCTCTGACAACAACTCTGGAGTTTTACCAGAGGTAATGGAAATATTATCACAGATTAATCAAGGGCACCTTCCTGCTTATGGCCGAGAAGGTATCACACAATTGGCCGTAGATAGAATCAAGGACACTTTCTCTTCGAGGGATGCTGAAGTATATTTTGTATTCAACGGCACAGCGGCCAATGTATGTGCTTTGCAGGCAATGAGCCGTTCTTTTCATAGCGTCTTATGTTCAAGTGATGCCCATATTCATGTGGATGAATGTGGTTCTCCAGAAAAAATTGCTGGTCTGAAGGTTTTAAATGTGGACTGCCAAGACGCAAAACTAAAACCAGAACATATTGACCAGTTTTTTGTTCGACGAGGAGATCCGCATTGTTCTCAACTAAAAATAGTATCACTTACTCAACCAACAGAAATTGGCACACTTTATAGTATTGAAGAATTAAAGAGCCTTGTTAAAAAGGCTCATGATAATGATCTTTATGTTCATATGGATGGTTCCCGATTGGTCAACGCTGCTATCGCATTAGGTTGTAGCCTTGCCGATTTAAGTTCAAAGATAGGAATAGACATTTTATGCTTTGGAGGAACTAAAAATGGTTTGATGTTAGGTGAGGCAATCATAATTTTTAACAAAGAATTACAAGATCACTTTGCATTCATCCAAAAACAAAACCTCCAACTCGCAGGAAAAATGCGTTTCGTAAGCGCTCCTTTCTTTGCCTGGCTTGAAGACGGAGTTTGGCAAAAATACGCAAAAAACGCTTTAGATCGCGCTCAAGAGCTTGAAGCCGTACTAAGAGAGTTTCCACAAATTCAAGTAACTAGGAAATCAGAAGTTAATTCCGTTTTTGCCATAATCCCCAAAAAACACCTAAAAGCCATTAGAAAAAAATTCTACTTCTACGTGTGGAATGAAAAGACCTATGAATGTCGCCTTATGACGAGCTTCGACACCACAAAGCAAGACATCCAAAACTTCAAAAAACACCTCCAAGAAATCCTAACCCACAAATAAAGCCGTCCTCCCTAAAAAAAACAAAAGCAGCTTTGAGAGCAAAGCTCTCAAACAGCCAACGGCGGCAAAGCCGCCCCACACCCCGGCGCCAGCAAAAATAAAAATAGACGACGAGATTTAGACAAGAAGAAGTGAGAAAGAGGCCTTCTGAAACAAAAGTATTTTTCTCAGACCTTTTTGGATCA
>DJMA01000025.1:14595-18538 GCA_002436415.1 Bdellovibrionaceae bacterium UBA6502
GAAAAATACTTTTGTTTCAGAAGACCGGCTCATCCAAAGATCAAAACCGAGGAGTAGGCCCAATACACCCAAAAAAATCCTCTTAAAGAACCTCTCCCCCATGCACATGCCCACAATCCAAAGGCAATTGCCTAAATTCCCCATGACGAAGTACATACTCAGAATCAATTCCATCTCCAGAGTCAACAAATGCAGAACTATTTTGAAACTCCCCAATCTGTCTTTCAAATCGATTCAAAAACGCAGTCAATTCAGTATAAGTTCCACAGATCACTTCAGGTCGATGACAGACTTCCTTTAAAACTCTTTTCATTGCTTTTAAATAAACCGCACCAGCTCCTGGGTTTTTAGACATTTTTATATTGAACACATGCATCCCTAGATTGAGCGGTGCACGGTTGCCATCATAAAGTTCTTCAAAGCTTTCCATCCAAGCAGAATATGCACTTTCTTCTGAAACATTAGAAACTCCCATATTATAATCCATTCCTAAGATTTTTTTAGAATGCCCTGGAAACTTCAACATTGGAATTCCGTAGAGCCAGATTCCATGTTTTTTATGAGGCCATAAACGATGATCAGGAGAAACAACACTGCTATCATAGGTCATTCCACTTGCTTTTAATGCTTTGTACATACTTTCATTATTACTTAAATATGGTGCACGCATTCCTTTAACGGAAGACTTCACTGAGCTAACTACATTATGTAAATCCATAATAGGACTTAATTCCGTTTCTCTAGAAAAAACATTTTTAAAGACATTTTCAATTTTAGCCAATTCAGCATTATCAAAAGCAAACTTAAAAAACTGAGAAAACTCATAAGCCCAATCTTCCTCGGACCAATCTAAGGCATATGCCTTGTAGCGCTTTTGGGAATCAGATGCATTCTCATAGCCGGGAATACCACCTTCAGGAGATCCTCCATAATAATGTCCATTTCCATGTGTTCCTAATTCGTGGCCATCATAGACAGCTCTTAACCCAGTAAGATAACGAGTTTGAATTTGCGATAAATAATTATGTTTATCCAGTCCGTAGTTTTCATAAAATGCGAGAGTCTTTGATGATGCAGTTGAGGCCATTCCATCGCGAGCAAACAATACCCTAGAATGACCTCTTTTTAAGATTTTAGGCGCTTCGTATTGATTTCTAGAAAAAGGGTTTGAGCTATCATGTACATCTTGATGTAGATAAGTCACACCACTTATAAAAAAAGTAAACTTTGCAGAATTTCTATTTCCAAAATCAATCAGCTCATTCCACAAGTCTAAGTTATAGTTACCATCAAAACTTACATTTACAAATTGTGGTGGTCGACAAGGACCACTTTGGTAGTTCTCACTAAGACAATACTCCGAAGCCACAGAGTGTAGCCCGGTAAAAACAAAAACTAGTCCTAAAAATATATTTTTCATCTTTGAAGTCCCCCAATACTTTCTTTTAATACATATGTTTCATAGCAGGCGACGGAGTTCCATAAATGCTCTCATACTGAAACTTTATTTCCTGTGAGTTATATAAATGAATACTATGATCAAAAAAGCCGGAAGAAGCTAAAACTTTTCCGTCTCTAGAAACAGCCAATGCAGTTGGCCCTTTACCAGCAGTTAAACTAATCACTCGGCGATCATTACAAACATCGATTACATCCACTTTTCCATGCATCAGAGCACTTGTTCCAGTCATATTTCCAGATCGAAAAGAAACGTAAAGGTAACAGTTGTTAGTAGGGTCAAGAGCAATTGTGTTAGGATCTGCCAAAGAATAGGAGGCTCCCTTCATTTCAGGATGCTCTTTGGAATAGTCTGTTAGATCCAATAAGTTTCGATAAACATTGCTTCTATCCCGCCAAGGAATAAAAGCATTCTGCCAAAAATCTTCATCAAGCTTTTGCTTATATCCATTGATAATATCCATAGCTAAAGAATCTACATAACTCATATCGATTCTTGAAATCGCATCTCCCTTCATATGAGAAATGTATGCTTTGGATTTATCAGAGGATAAAACCATATGGCGAAAATTAATTTCACCCACCTGAGAATCTATGTAGTGAGGTGTTTCCGCTATGATTTCATTTTTTTCAGTATCCACAAAATAAAGTTTCTTAGATGTGAATCCTAAAACATACATCACCCGCGGGTCTTTACCAAATGCAATACCACGAGGCGCAGATTTTCTCGGAAAACGAATCACTTTTTTCAGAGCAGATTTGTAAAGGCTTGGCTCTACCTGTTCTGGTAATTCATAGGCAGCAGAGATATCGATCATTGATACACTATTGGTAAACCAGTTTGTCACATAAACTAAATTCGTGCCTGGTTTAATTCCCATAATTTTAGACCCTTGGCCTCCAGTTGGAATGTACATGACCGGTTTTAAGCTATTTATGTCGATTACACTGATAATTGCTGAACCCGTTAACTCAGATGAGCCTGCCCCTCCACAATTTTTCGTACAACCTTGTAGTCTCGTTATAAGAGCAAACCTGTTGTCCTCAGTGATTGTGACTTCCACCGTTCCGTTGGCTGCATAATTTTCTTTGGTTGGAATGGTTCCGTTTGGAGTGATGATGTCTTGTAAAAGACGTAAGTTTTCTACATCGATCACTGTGACATTGGCCTTGTATTTGGATTTACCATATAGATTAGCAACAAACAAAAGCTTACCTGTGTGGTCAAACTCCATGCCCTTAGGGTTTCTCTCGGAAGAAAAAACCTTAGAGTATGCGAAATCTTTGGTTACAAATCTTTCTTGAAACACATTCGCATCTTCAATTTGTGCGTTTAAACTCATTGCAAAGAACGCAACGAAAAAAAGGATTATCCCCATATTCCCCCCCTAAAATGTAATTAGCGTATAACAAAAACACTTTAGGGAGGTCCAGACTTAAACCACTACTTAAATTTTTTATATAGATAACGAACTTTGACGCGTTTTAGCAAGAAGCACTTTTTGGAGAAAATATACTTCTCATAAGTCTTTATAATTTTAGATCAAAGCGAATGCCACAGCTTTAATTTGCCAATTCAAAGAATCTAATAAATTTCATCATATAAAAAAAGCATCGGGCAAATAGGAGACTCTGATGCACCTAGAATTGGTAAGGGTGCACCACAATAAAAGTACTCACCATCAGGAACATTTTTAAGATCCAGGTTTTCTAAAATCATAGCTTTTTCAAACAGTAGATTATGAATAGGCCTTTCCATTGAACCAGGCATAAAATCAGAAGACTTCCAACTGGTTCCATAAAGATGAAATGAATCACTACTCAACAAATATTTAGCAGCCTCTTTTGATAGAGTTAGAACATACTTAGGATCATGAAAAGGAGTTTGATCGCTCTCTGGATAATGATCTGAAGTAAGAAGCAATTTTTCTGGTACCGATTCTAATTGCTTTTTCAATTCCTCCAAAGAAACTTCCCAATGATAGATTTGCTTTTCTTTATCAACCAATCGATAGCCATTGCCCTCAAGTCTCAGAACTCTAGCTTTTCCAAAAAACAAATTTGGCCTAGAAAAATAAGCCTCAATCCCGGCCCCATATTTTTGCGTATGCTTAGGAGCTTCAGCATGTGTCAAACTATGCGAAGCAATTTTATGAAGATCATAATTTACAGGAGGCATACTAGCATTATTAATTTTATAAATGCTTTCTTTAGAATAAGCACTTCCTTCAAACCACATTCCCTCAAGGCCTTCTTCAATCATTGGCGATAAAACAAACGGCATAAGCACTCCCCCAAAACAAAACTCTACCAAACCAACAATCAAAATCAAAAACAAAAGCCCACCCACAGGTAAAATAAAAAAAAACCAAACAAAACAAAAGCACCTTTGAGGCAAAAGCCTCAAACAGCCATCGGCGGCAAAGCCGCCCCATCCCCCCGCGCCAGCAAAATTAAAAAGTAAACGACGAGATTTAGACAAGAA